>JBNKRJ010000060.1:0-156377 GCA_050296515.1 Bacteroidales bacterium
TTTGTATTAATAAATTATCGAAAATAACCTATTAATATACTGATAATCAGGCACATAATAAAATTTTTAATCGATTAAATTATTGATAATCAGTAATTTATATTGATTTTACATAATATATTTAACACTTAATTCGCATAAGTAATCATAAATACTTTAGGCACTTAAAAAACACAACTATGATTATCCAGCTAAAGAAAAATATCCAACAGCAAGAAAAGGACAACTTAATTGAAGCCATTCTAAAAATCAAGTACAAACCCGCTGAAGTAAAAACCCAGTTTGGCAATTACCTGGTATGCACTGGAACAAAGGAATTTGACATTCGTAAGATAGGATTTATGCCCGGAGTATGTGATGTTCATCGAGTGAGCTCACAGTACAAATTGGTTTCAAGACAATGGAAAGTTGAAAACACCGCCATTGATCTGGGTGATGGAGTGCAAATAAAACGTGATGAATTGGCCATTTTAGCTGGCCCATGTTCCATTGAAGGAATTGAAAACGCAGAAAAAACCATCGGGCATTTAGTGAAAAACAACATTAAAATAATGCGAACCATGGTTTTTAAACCACGTAGCTCACCCTATTCTTTCAGGGGAATTGGCATTGAAGGCTTAAAGGAAGTGTCTGAACTTTGCAAGGCAAAAGGAATAAAAATCATTTCAGAGGTTATGCAGGTTTCTCAAATTGAAGAAATGGTTGATTATGTGGACATTTTCCAGGTTGGAGCACGAAACACTCAGAATTTCAACTTATTAGATGCTCTTGGTGAGGTCAATAAGCCAGTACTTTTAAAACGTGGTATTTCAGGAACCATTGAAGAACTATTACAATCTGCTGAATATATTTTTTCCAATGGAAATGAAAAAATCATCCTTTGCGAACGTGGCATCAGAACTTTTGAAAAAGCCTACAGAAACACTTTTGACCTAAATGCCATACCAATTCTTAAAGAAAAATCACATTTACCGGTTGTTGCAGATCCATCTCATGCAATTGGCATTAGAATGTATGTGGCTCAAATGGCTTTGGCCTCAGTAATGGCTGGTGCAGATGGCATATTGCTCGAAGTACATGAGAATCCGGAGAAAGCTTTTTCAGACGGGCAGCAGACCTTACATTTCAAAGAGGCTGAAAGATTATACAAAAGTCTTAAGCAAACCAATGAACTTAGAACTAACATTAGATACTCATTAACAACCGATTAGACAAGATTACTTATTAAAAATTTGGACAAAATTATCTTTTGATATTTGATATTGATCAAAATCGGGCCTGAAATTTATAAGCTGGTATACTTTTTTCACAAAAATCGTGTTATAGTATTTGAAATAACATACACTTTTAATAAAAAAATATATTTTCACCATTTAAGCGAAAAAACATACTAAACTGTGAGACCACTTTTAAGCATATTATTAATTTTCATCAGCTTTTCAGCATTTGCTCAGTATAGGCAGCAACAGCAAAAAAATCTGCCAGAATACGATTATAAACGTTTACATTTTGGATTTACTGTTGGAACCAACGTAATGGATTTTAGCATTGTTAAAGCAGATAATTTTTTCAGTACTTCTGAATTCAATCAGGTTTATGCAATTGAAAATGAGCCCAGTGTGGGTTTCATGTTAGGTCCGGTCTCAAACCTTCGCTTAGGTGAATATTGGGATCTTCGCCTGCTTATCAATTTATCTTTTGGTCAAAGAAACCTTAACTATTTAATAGTTGAAGACACAACAGTAGCCAATCCTGTTTTAACCGAGCATAAGATGAAAATTGCATCAACTTATCTGGAATTCCCTCTGCTTTTAAAATACAAGGCAATGCGGATAAACAACTACCGACCGTATCTGATTGCCGGAGTAAACCCGAAAGTAGATTTAGCTGCTCAGAAAAAAATTAAGCAGGAAGAAATGCCCAAAATAAGATTAAACAATTTAGATGTTGCATGGGAAGTAGGTGCCGGAATTGATTTCTATCTTCCCTATTTTAAATTTTCTACCGAACTTAAATACAGTGGAGGCCTAAGAAACATGGTAGTTCCTGATGGAACCCAATTCACTAGCGCCATAAAAAAAATGAATTCTAACATCTGGACAATATCTCTCCTTTTTGAATAAATATACCTTGAGGTACAAAAAAAGCATTTACTCGCGAATTCATCAGGTTTTGCAGATTTATCTATTGAATTTGGAAGTGATTTTATAAACAACTTTACTACAATAGAATACACTCTGTCAAGAAAACTCAAATTAGAATACAATAAAAGAATTTGCTTGCTCAAAATAAATCTGCGTAATTTGCGCCCTCTGTGAGAAATATCTCAGAATGTAAAATATGAAAATAAAGGATCTTGCATTAGAACTCAAAGAGCACATTCAAAAAAATTTTCATCCATGGGCATATTCAACAGTTTTTTTACTTGCTGCATTTTTAGTAACTATCAACTACAGCTTTAACTTTGAACGAGATATTATACACAGTTTCTATGGAAAACCTATCGGAGTTTTTGTCTACATTCTCTACTATCTAATTCCTTACAGTGCTGGCATAACTACAATTTTATTCATAAAAAAGCAATACTGCAAACTCAAAAATCCACAGCTTTGGATCAAAAGTTTTTTGTTTATTTCAATCATTGGAATTTTTTCAGCTCTTTCTCTACACACCAATATTGCAGAATATTTTGGGAACACCCCTTTTGAAGTTGATTACCTGACTTTATTATTCAGCAATTTGAAAAAAGTAATCCCATATGCTATTTCACTGTACATTGTTTATTTAATTTATGATAGAAATAACAAAAATTTCTATGGTTTTGCTGAAAACCACCTCAGTTACAGACCTTTTTTTGCAATGCTCCTATTGGTTTTACCATTAGTTGCCACGGCATCCTTTCTCCCTGATTTTCAATCCTTTTATCCAAGATTTAAATACTGGGCAAATTTTAATTTGTTTGGACTAAACAAACTTGAAATGAACCTGATTTTTCTGTCTTGCTATTCCATGGATTTTATAAGCGTTGAACTAATGTTTAGAGGAGCTTTGGTAATTGGAATGGTAAAATTATTAGGTCGCGAAGCTGTTTTACCGATGGCCCTGGTTTACATGGTCTTTCATTTCGGAAAACCCATTGGTGAAACCATCAGCTCATTTTTTGGTGGATATATTTTGGGGGTTCTTTCCTACAATCATCAAAACATAAAAGGAGGAATCATTGTGCATATTGGATTGGCATGGATGATGGAATTCGCCGCAATTTTGCAACATACTTTTAAATAGACTATCCAGAAACGAAACTCTCAAGAACACTCTAAAACACGTAAAGCACTAATATTCAACCTATTTATCAATCAATTCTTTAAAACACCGAGTAAATTCTCTTAGCTCATTATCAGTTTTATCTTCAATAATTTGTTTGTTCTTATTTACTTTTCCTTTTACTCCACGAATCAACAGTGCAGTTCTATCAATAAATTTAGCCTGAATGGTTTTCATAATTAGTTTTAGCTCTTCATGCCCTTTCTCACCATTTGCCGAAGCGGTAATCAACCCAACCGGTTTATCAGAGAAAACAACTGTTGAAACGCACCATTCAATGGCATTTTTCAAACCGCTGGGGATACTAAAAACATATTCCGGTGTACAAATGATAACACCATTGGCATTTGCAATTTTGTTTCTAAACTCAACTATTTCATTTGGGGTATATTCATCAGTTAACACAGTTTTAAAATGAGGTAGCACCGATAAATCATCAATAATCTCTACATCAAAATCAAGTTTTCCTAATTCAGCAATCCTTCTCAAAATTAACAAGTTAGAAGAGTTTTTACTTGCACTTCCATTAATTCCTAATATATTCTTTTTCTTATCCACCTATTCAAAGTTTAATTAAACCTATGAATTAAAAAAATCATTAATTAAAACTTAAATCTATTATACAGAAGTTCTCCCACCATCTAATTAATAACAATCTATTTCTTTTTATTAACATAATATGGATCAACCACCGCTTTTAAAACTTCTTCTTTTAGGTATTTACTAATAGGAATGGTGTGATTTTCAATAACAACCATGTTGCCATCTATTGATTTTATCTTTCTTACCGGAACAAGGTAAGATTTATGAGGTTGAATAAATCCA
This sequence comes from Bacteroidales bacterium, assembly GCA_050296515.1. Taxonomy (GTDB): domain Bacteria; phylum Bacteroidota; class Bacteroidia; order Bacteroidales; family NBLH01; genus NBLH01. The sequence goes on from JBNKRJ010000060.1 coordinate 4,150, forward strand.
TCATTTTCCAAATGCTCTTTTATAGATTTTAAGCTCTGGTGGGCTGTGTATTTTTTATCAACACACTGAATATGAATATAATTCTGCATGCTTTCAATAAATAGTATATCTTCTTTTATAATTTTTTCAATTTTATGGCCACATTTGATAAAAAAATGATCTACCACTTCAGGCTGACCATATTTCATTTCATAAAAATTCAAGGCTTTGTTTGCTGATTTTAAGAAACGTTCAAAAGAAATTGGTTTTAATAAATAATCCAGAATTTCAAGCTCATACCCTTCAATTGCATATTTTTCAAAAGCGGTGGTAAGAATAACCATTGGAGGTTCTTTAATCGTTTTTAAAAAATCAAGACCTGAGATAAATGGCATTTGTACATCTAAAAAGAGCAAATCCACTTTATTTGATCGAATAAAACCGTTAAGGGTTAGTGCATTCTCAAAATCACCAGCCAATTCCAAAAATGGAATCTTATTTACATAACTAATTATTCCTTTTCTTGCAAAAGGCTCATCATCAGTTACTACACATGAAAGTTTTAGTTGGGTGCTCTTTTTTTCCATAACTTTATGTTAAACTAATCTGAAGCATCGCAAGATATTTCTTTTCATCATTCTTTACTTTAAAACTAAACTTGTTTTTATAAAGCAATGCCAGTCTTTTTTCTAAATTTTGCAAACCAATGCCTCTGTTATTACTCATTTCAAGCACTTTATAATCAATCGAATTGCTAACAACAAACTCAATATTCGAATTTTTAATAGATAAAGTTATATCAATCCACATTTCACCTGAAACATATTTAAAGGCATTTTCAATGCATGGCAAAAATAAAAAAGGATAAACCTGCTCACCATTATTTGGTTGATCAAATTTGGTTGTAATTTTCAGGGTTTCAGAAGACCGAATGGCCTGAAACTGTATATACTTTTTCAAATACTCTATTTCTTTCGCTAATAAAACTTTCACCGAATCATCATCGTAAAGCCGGTAGCGCAACAAATCTGACAGCTTTTCAATGGATTGCTTAGCCGCATTAACACTTTCGTCCATCTGAAAATAAATAGTATTGAGCGCATTAAACAAAAAATGGGGTTGATATTGTCCTTTTAAAAACTTAAGCTCTTCTTCGGCTTTATCCCTCGCCAAGCGTTCCAACTGCACTTTATTATCAACATATGCTTTAATAAAAACATTTACCCTCAGAACCAAAAAAATTATAAAACAATAAAACCCAGGAATAGTATTTATCATTATAAAGTCGTGCCAGTCCAAACCATCATCTGTTAACGCAACTCCTACTGTAAAAGTTGCGTTTGAGGCAAGCAGAATATAGAAATTGAACAAAGCAAACTCTTTTATAACCTCTCTTATCTTGTAATGACCAATTGTTAAAACACTACTTTTCTTGTTAAATCTTTTAATAATGTAAACGTAGAGATAGCCGATTGCAAATGAGCCTGAGAACTCCCAGGCCAAAATAGACCAATGAACTTTAAAATGATTATCCTGAAATGCAGAATCAGTTATTAATCTTATTGTTAAATAAATCAAGAGCCCCAGGAGTCCCGGAATTATTGTTTGGAATATTTTTAGTACTATTTTCAAAACAATTGGTTTCTTAAACTGTTTATAAAATGCAATGGTTTTATCCTGCAGCCTTTTTTAATAAAGAAACTTCAAAAACCTTTTCCTTTTCTATCTTTTTAGATTTCTTTCTTGTCTCCTTTACACCAAATAAAAATCTTGTCACTCTAAAAGGCCTTATTAAAAAATCATATATGGCAACAGTTAAAACAAATGAAATCAAACTAACAAATAGATATTTTGCAAAGACACTATCTTCCAGATTTACAATATAATACCCAATGCAAACAATAATAGTCTGGTGCAAAATATAGAATGGATAAATTCCCCTGTTGGCATAAGCTAAGACTCTATGATTTTTATTTAAATATTTTTTTCCATACCCAACTGCTGCAAGTAACCAAAACCAGGCATTTGCTGGAATTAGCATCAAATAAAAATACGAAAAAAAGTGTTCGTTCCATTCATTACCATATAATATTCCGGGTTCCAATTTATTCCATCTGAAGTAGTTTACCAACACAATACTCAGTACTGCTAATTTTAACATCAACTTGCGATTATTTTCCAAAACATTCCAATAATTATTGTTGGTCGACATGAAATAACCAACCAAAAAGAAACTCATCCAATAAGGCAAATAGCCCCAATCATTTATTAAATCATTGGTTCTTAAAAAATCAACGCTCAAAAAAACATACAATAAAATAGTAGGCAGAATGAGAGCAAAGATCCCTATTTTACCATTAAGCCAGCTGATTTTAGAAAGTTTTAACTGAATGCTCTTCTTTCTTAATAGAATAAACAATGGCAATAACACCGCAGAATAGATAAACAGGTACAGAACAAACCACATATGATGCCAGCTCCCGTTGCCTTCAGGATAAGGTCCTGTTGAAAAAATAGTAGGAAAAAACTGAAAGAAGTTGCCAGAAAATTCACCATTCAAAATTCTTTCAAAAAAAACTTGTGGTGGCACAATAAAAAGCATCGAAAAAATAAGTGGAATAATTAACCGATTGTGCCTTTCTTTAATAAATTGCCAGGGAGTTCGTTTTCTGAGAGCCCAATAGCTACCTGCACCTGAAATAAAAAACAGTAAAGGCATTCGGAATCTTGAGAGCCAAAAATTAAACTCTAAAACCAAATAACTTGTTTGATTATTTTTTATATGCCATCCCCATTCTTTACAAAAGATCATTCCAACATGGAAAAATAAAACAAGGATTATTGCAATAATCCTTAACCAATCAATAAAATAATAGCGTTCTTTCATGTGTCTATATTTTAATTACATTTTAAAAAAATAGTGGCTCCCTCTAATTGATGTTCAAATACACCCAATTAAATCCCTCTATGGGGCTTTAATCACTTTTTTTGTTTGCAAATTAGATGACAGTTAAATAATGGGAAATTATAATTGACAACAGGAAAGAATGTATATACATTTGGAAAAAAAGCGTATACATTGCAATTCTTTTATCACCTTTGTGGCAAATAAATAATTATGCAAAACATTGTACGATTGGTGCTGACTCCGGAACAAGCAGCCAATACTGAAGAACATAAAAAACTAATAGCCAAAGAGCTAAAAGTTGATACTGAAAGAATTTCTTTTTTCGCTCCACTTAAAAAATCAATTGATGCACGCTCCAGAAACGTAAAAATAATTATGGAGTTTGAGGCTTATTTGGATGAACAAACTAAACATAAAGAAGATTTTAAGCCTGATTATCAAGATGTGCACAATAAAACTGAAGTGGTAATTGTTGGAGCTGGCCCCGCTGGTCTTTTCGCTGCCCTACGCTTAATCGAAAGAGGGATAAAACCCGTTATTTTAGAACGTGGTAAAGAAATTCGTGGACGAAGAAGAGATATTGCGGACATTAACCGAAAACATATTGTAAACCCAGAATCGAACTATTGTTTTGGCGAAGGAGGTGCTGGTACTTTTTCGGATGGAAAGCTTTACACACGATCAAAAAAACGGGGTAATGTAAAACGCATACTTGAAGTTTTGAAATATCATGGCGCTGATGAAAAAATAGCCTATGATGCTCATCCTCATATTGGTACAAATAAGTTGCCGGGAATTATTAAAAATATCAGGCAAACTATTTTAGATGCAGGGGGAGAAATTCATTTTGAAACCAAATTGGCAGATCTAATCATAAAAGAGAATAAAATTTCCCACATTATCACCTCCAAAGGAGGCAAAATAGAAACAAATGCGGTCATTTTAGCAACAGGTCATTCTGCCAGGGATATTTTTAAATTACTACACGAAAAAGGAATTTATATTGAACAGAAACCTTTTGCCATGGGAGTGCGCGTTGAACATCCACAGGCTTTAATTGATTCCATTCAGTATCATTGTGATGTCCGCAGTGAATTCTTGCCAGCAGCAGCATATAGTCTTGTTAGTCAGGCCGATGACAGAGGTGTTTATTCCTTTTGTATGTGTCCTGGTGGTTTCATTGTTCCCTCGGCAACAGAACCCGGACAAGTGGTAGTAAACGGAATGTCACCATCTAGTCGGAATTCTAAATTTGCCAATTCAGGCATTGTGGTTGAAATCAAAGAAGATGACACCATTGACTTCAAAGAGTTTGGTCCTTTGGCTGGCATGATGTATCAGGAAAATCTGGAAAAAATGGCATTTCAGAATGGAGGTCATGGTCAGGTAGCACCAGCCCAACGGCTTCACGATTTTGTGAACAAAAAAATATCAGGAACTCTGCCAAAAACATCTTACCATCCAGGAATTAATTCATCCCCAATGCATTTTTGGATGCCCGAAAACATCAGCTCCAGATTACGAATTGGCTTTAAGCAATTTGGAAAAAAAATGCACGGATATTTAACCAACGAAGCGGTAATTTTGGGCGTTGAATCAAGAAGCTCCTCCCCTGTCCGAATTCCACGCGATAAAGAAAAACTGCACCACGTGCAAATTACCAATCTTTACCCGGTTGGAGAAGGAGCAGGTTATGCAGGTGGAATAGTATCATCTGCAATGGATGGAGAAAACAGCGCCGAAATTATTTCAACGTTAAAAATTTAATCAGTTAATTTCTAAATAACTGACATTTCCCATGTTTTGTAGATTTCAGAACAACAGTTACTTATATCATCACCATTAAAAATAAAGCCTGATAATCAGCAGTTTACAACTACTATTATGTAACGTTTAACTTTGTTTTTCAACTTCAGAGTTGAATTAGGTCTTCATTTTTGGGTTATTCACTTCGTTCATGAGCTCCACTTTGTTCCGGTTGACCCAAAACGAAGCAACTTAGGCGAAGCCGTTCTCACATAGCTCTGAAAGAGCGAGTAAAAAGGTCAAGGCTGCATGAAAAACCTTCTCCATCTCTTATCAAGCCTAAGTGCGGCCGGGTGATCTTCGAACAAGTTCTCAGCTTCCCGGTCTTACTAAGGCTTGATTGTAAGCTGGAAAAGGTTTTCCATGAGGCCAATCGCTCTACCTTCAATAACGCTAATCTTTTATTCATAAATTTGACTTGGGAAACATCAGTAAATAAGATGCAGCAATCAAAATTTCTCTTCGTCTTTACATAAAATTTAAATATCAATTAAACTCAAATACTATGAAAAGAAATAGTAAAACATTATTAATCAGCTTTTTATTATTCAATATTTTTACTTATCAGGTTTTACACGCACAATTTATAAAAGGCGATGAAAATGTAACTGAATCGACAAGAACGGTTTCAGGCATTATGTCAGTCGAGGTTGAAGATGGCATTGATCTTTATATTTCACAGGGAAATAGTGAATCATTAAAAATTGAAGCAGATCAAAACTTGCATCAATATATAAAAACCGAAATGGATGGTGATAATTTAAGAATATATCTTTCGAAAATGGTACGCAAAGCCAAAAAACTTAGAGTCTATCTTACTGTAAAACAGATAAAAGGAATTGGAGTAAGCGGTGGTAGCGATTTATATACCGAAACAAAGTTAGAATCAAATTCACTCTCAGTAATTTGCAGTGGTGGCAGTGATGCTAAAATTGAAGTTGAAGTAAGCGATCTTAAATTTAAAGCCTCAGGAGGTTCAGATGGTTACATAAAAGGCTCTGCAAAAAGCCTACAAGCAAAAGCAAGCGGTGGAAGCGATATTCATGCATCTAATTTAGCAGCAGGCGATTGCGAAATTGAAGTTACAGGTGGCTCCGATGCCAAGGTCAATGTTAGTGGAAAATTATATGTCAAAGGCAGTGGCGGAAGTGATGTTTCATACAGTGGAAAACCTACACATATAGACTCAAATATGTCTGGTGGATCTGATTTAATGCATGATTCGTTTTAGAATATAAAACTTGGAAATTGGAACTTAGAAGATTTGAAAACACAACAAATTTCTAATATCCACTATAGCGCGCGAATCATCGCGTGCTTTTTTATATTTACAACCTCTGCCTTACAAATTCCGAAACGATTATTCCCGTTGCAACTCCAACATTAAGTGATTCCACGCCACTATTTGCGTTCGAAAATGAAGGAATAGCAAGTTTTTCTGCTATTAATTCTTCTACTTCTGCCGAAATCCCATTTCCTTCATTTCCCATCACAATAATTCCTTTCGAAGATAATTCTTTGGTATAAATGTTCTGTCCTTCCATAAAAGTGCCATAAACCTGATATTCAGATAACTTCAACAATGAAGAAAGTCGCTCAACTAAATCAAGATAATGAACTTTTACACCAAATAAAGCCCCCATTGTAGCCTGAACAACCTTTGGATTGTAGATATCTACACAATCGTTTGAACACAAAATATTTTTTATGCCAAACCAGTTTGCAAGCCTGATAATTGTGCCCATGTTCCCAGGATCTTGCACTCCGTCAAGAGCAATAGATAAATCGTTTACAATTTCTCTTTCGTTAAATCTATATTTTGGGATTTCGACAAGTGCAATTATTTCCTGACTTGTTTTAAGAAAACTGATTTTATCTAATTCAGAAGCTTTGCAAAAAATAACCTCTGCCTTATCATTTGAAAAATCACTTTGTGTGGTGATGATTGTTTTTATTATTGCATTGGTTTTCAGTATATCGCCTACCATTTTTGAGCCTTCGGCTACAAAAAGGCCATGTTTTTGCCTGTATTTTTTAAGATTTAAAGAATTAACTTGTTTAATCAGCCCTTTGCTTAACATTTGCGTCCTTTTTGCGCAAAAGTAAGCATTTTAACCTATTTATATCATTTTCATAAATCTTTGGTTTTTCAATTTTTAAAGACATTTCAAACTCTGACAGATATCATATTTTTCTTATTTTTTATTAATTTTGTAGACAATTTAACAAAGCAGCTGAAAAACTTTAAGATAATATTTGATTATCAAAAAGTTAAAGTCTGCGCAAGCTATTAACTATAAATCACAATTAATTATGGTATTAAACGAAATTAAACCAGGTGTTGTTACAGGATCTGATGTCCAAAAACTATTCAAGATTGCTAAAGACAACCACTTTGCGATTCCTGCAGTAAATATTGTAGGAACCAACTCTGCTAATGCAGTTTTAGAAGCAGCTGCTACTGTTAAATCACCGGTTATCATACAGTTATCAAATGGTGGAGCTCAATTTTTTGCAGGAAAAAGCTTGCCAAATGATAATTTAGAAGCTGCTGTTCTGGGAGCCATTTCTGCTGCAAAACATGTGAATACTGTTGCAGAAGCTTACGGTGTTCCTGTAATTTTACATACGGACCATGCTGCCCGCAAACTACTTCCATGGATTGATGGTCTTTTAGATGCCAGTGAAAAAAACTTTGCAGAAACTGGTAAACCCTTGTTCAGTTCACACATGTTGGATCTTTCTGAAGAACCACTTGATGAAAACCTGGCAACTTGCGAAAAATACCTTGCAAGAATGAGCAAAATGGGCATGACCCTTGAAATTGAATTAGGTGTAACAGGTGGTGAAGAAGATGGTGTTGACAATACAGATATTGACAGCTCGAAACTATACACTCAACCTGAAGAAGTTTGTGAAGCTTACGAAAGATTAAGCAAAGTTAGTCCAAACTTTACTATTGCTGCTTCTTTTGGTAATGTTCATGGAGTTTACAAGCCAGGAAATGTGAAACTTACTCCTAGAATTCTTAAAAACTCTCAGGATTACATCAAGGAAAAGCATGGAACAGAAGAACATCCTGTTGATTTTGTATTCCATGGTGGTTCTGGTTCTTCTCAGGAAGAAATTCGTGAAGCTATTTCTTACGGAGTAATTAAAATGAATATCGATACAGATACTCAATGGGCATTCTGGGATGGAATTCGTGCTTATGAAGCAAAAAATCGCGATTATCTTCAAGGACAAATTGGAAACCCTGAAGGTGACGACAAGCCAAACAAAAAGAAATACGATCCAAGAGTTTGGTTGCGCGAAGCTGAAAAATCATTGGTAGAAAGATTAAAGCAAGCTTATGATGATCTTAATGCATTGAATAAAAATTAATTATATTTCTAAAAAATAGTTTTATTGATAGTTTTACTTTTCAGTAAAACTATTTTTTTTATGTTTGCATGTCAATATTTGATATTAATAACCATACATCTGAAATTGAATTAGTAACAAATAATTAGCTACGCTAAGATCGAATTTTAGTTAATTTCGAAGTTCTAATATTAGGTTGTTGAGCAGAGTCGAAACACCAATTTCTTATAAAAACAACTAACTAATTGAAAAAAAATGGGCTGGTTTAACAGGTTAAAAAAAGGAATACAGACGGAAACAAAGGATAAAAAACCAACCAAAGAGGGCCTTTGGTATAAATGTCCAGAATGCAAGAAAATTGTTCCTATGGAAGATCACATAAAAAACATAAATGTTTGTGAATGTGGTTATCATGATAGAATATCCTCAGTTAAATATTTTGAAATAATATTTGACAATAATGAATACACTGAAATAAATGCCAATTTACACTCTGCCGATCCGCTTAACTTTGAGGATAGAAAAAAATATACTCAAAGATTAGCAGAAGTGGAGAAAAAAACAGGCTTAATGGATGCTATTACAACAGTTTACGGAAAAGTAGACGGACAGGATCTTGTTGTAGCATCCATGAATTTTGAATTTATTGGAGGCTCGATGGGCTCTGTTGTTGGAGAAAAAATTGCAAGAGCTATTGATTTCAGTATCGAAAAAGGTTCTCCTTTTATGATTATTTCAAAATCAGGGGGGGCCCGAATGATGGAAGCTGCATATTCATTAATGCAAATGGCTAAAACATCGGCTAAGCTTAACCAACTATCCAATGCAAAACTTCCTTTTATTTCTTTGTTACTAGATCCTACAACAGGCGGAGTAACAGCCTCTTATGCTATGTTAGGAGATATAAACATTGCAGAGCCAGGTGCTTTAATAGGTTTTGCTGGTCCACGTGTAATCAGGGAAACTATCGGAAGAGATTTGCCAGAGGGGTTTCAGCGAGCAGAGTTCTTGCTTGAGCATGGATTCTTGGATTATATTGTAGAACGCAAAAACTTAAAAGAGACATTATCGCGACAACTAAAATTATTCGCGAATTAACCTAAACCATTTTCAAATTATTTCTCATGCTAAAAACTGTAAACCTTCTTATTGTATTTTTATTAGTAACAGTCAAATTATTTTCAACCACTCAGGATACCATAAAAGCATCTGTATCTCATGAGTTTTCAAGTCAGAAGGAGCTCCAGTTGGAAATAAAGTTCTCTAACAAAAGTTTAAAAATACAAGATGGTTATGCAAAAGTAATTGTAAAAGGAGGTCAGGCACCATATACCTATAAATGGTCAAATCCAAACACACCTTTAACAAGCTTTGAATCAGAAGGTTTAACAGAGGGAAGTAAATATACAGTAAAAGTAACAGATAAAAACGGTGAAGAAAACAAAATAGCATTTAAAGTACCGGCTAAATCTGCTGATGAGAAAATAAATGCTTTTTTTGTTCCAGTTGTCAACTTCATGGCAACTTTTATAATGGCAGATGTTTTTGCGGCCTTAAACCTTTACGATCCTGTCATTTATGATGACAACGGAAATCCAAGACTTCAACCCAATGGCGATCCTTATACCATGAGAATTCCATTTGTAGTTGTTTGGCTGGTTTTAGGTGCCCTTTTCTTTACCATACGAATGAAGTTTATCAACTTCAGGGCATTCAAGCATGCAATCCATCTAATAAAAGGTAAATACGATAACCCTAACGACAAAGGAGAAGTTTCTCATTTTCAAGCCCTCGCTACTGCATTATCTGCAACTGTTGGGCTTGGAAACATTGCCGGTGTTGCCATTGCAATTACCATTGGTGGTCCTGGTGCAACATTTTGGATGATCGTTGCTGGATTATTAGGGATGGCATCAAAATTTACTGAAGTAACCCTGGGTGTTAAGTATCGGAATATTGATGAAAACGGTACAGTATCTGGTGGACCGATGTTTTATTTAAGCAAAGCCTTTGCTAAAAGAAACATGGGAAAGTTTGGTAAAATAATGGCCGCAATTTTTGCCGTCTTAGTAATTGGTGGATCATTAGGAGGTGGAAATATGTTCCAATCAAATCAGGCCTTTGCACAGCTTTCTTCAGAAATCCCTATGATTAAACCATACGGAGCCTATTTCGGAGTAATTCTGGCAATTTTAGTAGGTGTTGTTATTATTGGCGGTATCAAAAGCATAGCAAGGGTAACTGAAAAAATTGTTCCTTTGATGGCCATTATTTACGTTGGAACAGCTATCGTTATTATTTTAATGAATATTCATAATGCCCACAATGCCTTTTTAATGATATTTGAGGGAGCATTTGAACCAGATGCATTAAAAGGAGGTATCATTGGTGTATTGATAGTAGGTTTCCAAAGAGCCTCATTTTCTAATGAAGCAGGTGTTGGTTCTGCCTCAATTGCACACTCAGCTGTAAAAACTGAAGAACCTGTAAGTGAGGGAGTTGTAGCATTACTGGAACCATTTATAGATACTGTGCTAATTTGCACCATGACAGCTTTGGTAATTATTTTCTCAGGCTATTATGATCCTTCTGTTGCTGTAGGTTTAAACGGAACAGAACTTACCTCAAAAGCTTTTGCAACTGTTTTTACATGGTTTCCAAAATTGCTTACTGTTGCTATTTTCCTGTTTGCTTTTTCCACAATGATATCCTGGTCTTATTACGGCCTTAATGGGTTCAAATATCTGTTTGGCAAATTCTTCAAAAAGGAAAATACCATAAAGACAGTTTACTTTGTAATCTTCCTTATTTTTATAATTATAGGTTCATCCTCAAGTTTAGGGGCGGTGCTTGATTTTGCCGACATGGCAATTTTAACAATGGCTTTCCCGAACATTTTAGGCCTTCTAATATTATCAGGTGAGGTAAGAAAAGACATGATTTCCTATTTTTCAAGGGTTAAGTCAGGCGAAATAAAGCAATACAAGTAGTTTTTCAATCCAGGTTCATTATAATTGCCTCTATTGGGTATTAATTAAAAAACGGCAACCATGCGTGAGCAATTCAAAGATCTTTTCTACTTTTCAAAAGGTGAAAAAAATGGAATCATTGTTCTTTTAGCCATATTAATGGTAATTATGGCAGCGCCCTATATTGCCGAGTTATTCACAAATAACGAACCCACTATAAATAAAGAATTTGAAAAAGAAATTGAACTTTTCACTCATTCTTTGCAAAAGGTAGAAGAACCAACATACAACAACCGCTTAAATCAATTTATCATAGAAAGATATGACAGTTTAAAGTTATTTTACTTTAATCCAAACAATACAAGCATAGAAAACTATAAAAAACTTGGATTAACTGAAAAACAAATAGAAACTATTAATAATTACCTGTCGAAAGGAGGTCAATTCTATGTAAAGGATGATTTCAGGAAAATTTATGGTATTAGACACCAACAATATCAAATATTAAAACCATATATTTTATTACCTGATAAGGAATACTATAACTATGAAGAAAAGGATTTCACGGCTAATGAAAAAGCATTTGGCTTAGATTCTTTATTCGTTTTTAATCCCAATACAGCTTCATTACAAGAACTTCAGAAGCTTGGTTTTTCTAAGAAGCAAACAGCAACAATAAAAAACTACCTTGACAAAGGTGGTAGTTTCAAAACGAAAGAAGATTTAAAAAAAATATACGGAATATCAACTGAACAATATAATAAGCTTGAACCCTATATTTTTATAGAAAAAGATGAAACCAAGGACAAAATAATAAAAGAAAGCATCATTGTAGTAGAATTAAACTCATCAACCGAAGAAGAATTAGCAAAATTAAAAGGGATTGGGGAATATACTGCAAAAGCTATCATCAACTATAGAAATAAATTGGGAGGTTTCACTCATATTGACCAACTTGCTGAAATAAAATCAATAAATAAGGAGCATTTTAACGCATTTAAATCTCAGCTTAAGATAAATCCCTCAAGTGTGAAGAAGCTTAGTTTAAACTTTTCCGAAGTAGAAGATTTCGTAGCACATCCCTATTTAAATTACCAACAAGCTAAAGAAATTGTAAAATTCAGAAGTCAAAATGGACCATATCAAAATATAGAGCAACTATTGGATAGTAAAATCCTTATGAAAATAAGCTATCAAAAAATAAAACCATACCTTGAACTCAACTGATCTGGTAATCCAACAGAGTTAAAAAAATTAATCAACTAAATATGAGGAAGTTGTAAAAATTATTAAAAATGGCATCAAATTATTTGATTTTATAAATCATAATTTCTAATTTTGCAAGCCATTAAAAATTGAATAATTAATAGTTAAATAAATAAAGACATGATTATTGTTCCTATTAAAGAAGGTGATAACGTAGAAAGAGCACTAAAAAAATTCAAAAGAAAATTTGAAAAAACTGGTGTAATCAGAGAACTTCGTGAAAGACAAGCATATAAGAAACCTTCTGTTAAAAAAAGAGAAATCCACCAAAAAGCTGTTTACATTCAACAGCTACAGCAGGAATCTGACCAGGCTTAAAATTTACTCAAAAAATATTGCTTTTTACAGAGTTATTTTATACTTTTAGAGGTATAAAATTGCTCTGTAATTTTATTTTTTGACCATCATACCTGACTAATAATCAGGATTTAAGTTTGTTTCAGATTGTTGCATATGCACAAAAACTCGTTTTTTAAATACCTAAAATACGAAAAAAGATACTCTAGCCATACTTTGCGTGCATACATTGATGACTTAAATCAATTTGAAACATATCAAAAAAAATCATCTTCCGGCTTTATTTTTATCAAAGACATCAATCACCAATTAATACGTAATTGGATTGTTGAGTTAAAAAATAATGGGACATCCTCAAGAACAATCAACCGGAAAATATCTAGTCTAAAAAAGTACTGCAAATACCTTCTCAGTAATAACCTTATAGAACAAAATCCTTTTGGCAAACTAATTGTTCCAAAAACTCAAAAAAAATTACCTACATTTATAAATACGAGCGAAATATGTAAAATAGGCGAAGTATTTGAATTTAAGAAAGGTTTGACAGGAAAAAGAGATCATCTTGTACTTGAAATATTATATTGTACAGGAATGAGATTATCTGAATTAGTAAATTTGAGAGAGGCTGATATTGATATTGATTCAGGTACAATAAAAGTTCTTGGAAAAAGAAATAAAGAAAGAATAATACCTTTTCCAGCGAGTCTAAAACCAGTTGTAACTGATTATATGCAAGAAAAATCGAACAATAACCTTAATATACCCTATTTAATAGTCACCAATAAAGGCGAAAAAGCATATCCTAAATTAATTTACAGGATAGTAAAAAAATATTTGAGCCTTATTACTACTAATGAAAAAAAGAGCCCCCACGTTTTACGGCACACATTTGCAACCCATTTATTAAACAATGGAGCAGATTTAAACGCAGTAAAGGAGCTATTAGGACATGCAAATTTGTCGGCAACACAAATATACACTCACAACACATTTAAAAAGTTAAATCAGATTTATAAACAAGCCCATCCAAGGGCATAAAATTAGAGGAGGTAAGTATATGAACATCTCAATTAAATCAATACATTTTTCAGCAGACAGAAAATTAGAAGAGTTAATTCAAAGCAAAATAATAAAACTGGCACAGTTTCATGACTCAATAATTGGGGCAAATGTTTACCTGAGATTAGAAAAAAATCAGGAATTAGAGAATAAAATCACAGAAATTAAACTAGATATTCCAGGAACAGAACTATTTGCAAAAAAGCAAAGCAACTCCTTTGAAAAGTCGACAGACTCTACTGTTGAAGCACTTCGCAGACAATTAAAAAAGTTCAAGGAAAAACAAAGACAATAAAAAAATCAAAAAAAAGTGAAAATATTTTTGGGATATTGCTAAAATATCCTACATTTGCAAACCGATTTTCAAAGGTAAATCTTTGAAAAAAGGTTCTTAAACACTGTGTTGCCGATGTAGCTCAGTTGGCCAGAGCAGCTGATTTGTAATCAGCCGGTCGGCGGTTCGAATCCGTCCATCGGCTCAGTAAGGTAAACGTTGTGTGTGTGGTCTGGGGGGATTCCAGAGCGGTCAAATGGGGCAGACTGTAAATCTGTTGGCTAAGCCTTCGGAGGTTCGAATCCTCCTCCCCCCACCAAAAAAAATTAAAGCGGGAATAGCTCAGTTGGTAGAGCGTCAGCCTTCCAAGCTGAAGGTCGCGGGTTCGAGCCTCGTTTCCCGCTCTATTTTTTTGGCCGATGTAGCTCAGGGGTAGAGCGTTTCCTTGGTAAGGAAGAGGTCATGGGTTCAATTCCCATCATTGGCTCCAGTAATAGTGAAATTATAGAAACGGATATTTCTTTAACACTTAAGTAAACTACAAATATTTTAGAAATCATGGCTAAGGAAAAATTTGACAGGTCGAAACCTCACGTTAATATCGGTACCATTGGTCACGTTGACCACGGTAAAACTACTCTTACTGCTGCTATCACTACAGTTTTAGCAAAAAGAGGGTTGAGCGAAATTAAATCTTTCGATTCTATTGATAATGCTCCAGAAGAAAAAGAAAGGGGTATTACTATTAACACAGCACACGTTGAATATCAAACTGAATCTCGTCACTATGCACACGTTGACTGTCCTGGTCACGCTGACTATGTTAAGAACATGGTAACTGGTGCTGCTCAAATGGACGGTGCTATTATCGTTGTTGCTGGTACTGACGGACCAATGCCTCAAACAAGAGAGCACATTCTTTTAGCAAGACAGGTAAACGTTCCTAAACTTGTTGTTTTCATCAACAAAGTTGATATGGTTGACGATCCTGAATTATTAGAACTTGTTGAAATGGAAGTAAGAGATCTTCTATCTTTCTATGAGTTTGAAGGTGATGATACTCCTGTTATTTTAGGTTCTGCATTAGGAGCTCTTAACGGAGAACCTGAGTGGGAAGAAAAAGTGATGGAATTAATGAATGCAGTTGATACTTGGATTCCAATTCCTCCACGTGATATAGATAAAGATTTCTTAATGCCTGTTGAGGATGTATTCTCTATTACTGGTAGAGGTACTGTAGCAACTGGTAGAATTGAAACAGGACAAATCCACACTGGTGATCCAGTTCAAATTATTGGTCTAGGTGCTGATAAAATGAAATCTGTTGTAACCGGAGTTGAAATGTTCAGAAAAATTCTTGATGATGGACAAGCTGGTGATAACGTAGGTCTATTGTTAAGAGGTGTGGACAAAGATAAGATTAAGAGAGGTATGGTTATTGCTAAACCTGAATCAATTACTCCTCACACTAAATTCAAAGCTGAGATTTATGTGTTGAAAAAGGATGAAGGCGGTCGTCATACACCATTCCACAATAAATATCGTCCACAGTTCTACTTAAGAACTCTTGATATTACAGGTGAAATCATTCTTCCAGAAGGTGTTGAAATGGTTATGCCAGGTGATAACATCACAATTGAAGTTAATTTGATTTACCCAGTAGCAATGAGCCAAGGTTTACGTTTTGCTATCCGAGAAGGTGGTAGGACAGTTGGTGCTGGTCAGGTTACTGAAATCCTTGAATAGAAAGGTAAATTATTGATACATAATAAAAAAGGGATTCGGTAGTATTATATATTATCGAATCTGCTTTTAATAAGGCCATACGGGTGTAGCTCAGTTGGTAGAGCACTGGTCTCCAAAACCAGGTGTCGGGCGTTCGAGTCGCTCCTCCCGTGCAAATATATATTAGGTATGAAACTGAAAGCTTATTTTGCTGAATCATATAAAGAATTAACGCAAAAAGTAACATGGCCAACATGGCAAGAATTACAAAGCAGTGCAATCATTGTTATGGTCGCATCTGTAATTATTGCGTTGCTTATTTATTTGATGGACGCATCTTTTAGCCAAATTATGAAATTGATTTATAGTATTTAATAATGGCTGAAATTAATAGAAAATGGTATGTGGTTAGAGCCATTGGTGGGAAAGAGAAGAAAGTAAAAGAATCTATCGAAAGCGAAATTGCAAGTTTAAACCTACAAGATTACGTTAGTCAGGTATTAATTCCGACTGAAAAAGTTTACCAAATTAGAAATGGTAAAAAAATCAGTAAAGAAAGGAGTTTTTATCCTGGATATGTATTGATTGAAGCTTGCCTTGAAGGTGAAATTCCACATATTCTTAAGAATATTACAAATGTTATTGGGTTTCTTGGAGCCGAAAAAGGTGGAGATCCAGTTCCTCTTCGTCAGAATGAAGTCAACAGAATTTTAGGAAAAGTTGATGAATTAGCTGAGAGCGAAGAAGAATTGAATGCTCCATATTTTGTTGGTGAATCTGTAAAAGTAATTGATGGACCTTTCAACGGATTCAATGGCATTATTGATGAAGTGAATAACGAAAAGAAAAAGCTTAAAGTAATGGTGAAGATTTTCGGAAGAAAAACTCCGCTTGAACTTGGATTTTTACAAGTATCAAAAGAATAACAAAAATCTAATTATAAATCCATGGTAGTTATGAATCTGATTTATAATTAATGCTTCCTATATAACTATCAGATAAACTTGAAAATTACGTAAAAAAATGGCAAAAGAAGTTGCAGGTTTAATTAAGTTACAAATTAAAGGTGGTGCTGCAAATCCTTCTCCACCAGTAGGACCGGCATTAGGTGCTAAAGGTGTCAATATCATGGAGTTCTGTAAGCAGTTTAATGCTAGAACTCAAGATAGAGCAGGAAAAGTAATACCAGTGGTTATCACTGTTTACGCAGACAAGTCGTTTGATTTTGTAACCAAAACCCCTCCTGTTGCTGTACAACTATTAGAAGCTGCTAAATTGAAGTCAGGTTCAGCAGAACCTAACAGAGCAAAAGTGGCATCAATTACTTGGGATCAAGTAAAACAAATTGCTGAAGATAAAATGCCTGATTTAAATGCATTTAAAGTTTCATCAGCAATGAGGATGGTTGCAGGAACAGCTAGGAGTATGGGAATTACCATTAAAGGTAGTTTTCCTGAAGATATTAATTAATAGACTAATTAAAAAAAATGGCTAAGCTTACTAAAAATAAGAAACTGGCTCTCGAAAAACTGGACACTACAAAACAGTACGCTCTTTCAGAAGCTGCGAGTTTAGTAAAAGAGATTACTAAAACTAAGTTTGATGCTTCTGTTGACCTAAACGTTCGCCTTGGAGTAGACCCAAGAAAAGCGAACCAAATGGTTAGAGGTGTTGTTTCTTTACCACACGGAACTGGAAAAGAAACAAGAGTACTTGTATTATGTACTCCAGATAAGGAAGAAGAAGCCAAAAGTGCTGGTGCCGATTATGTTGGACTTGACGAGTATATCGACAAAATCAAGGGAGGCTGGACTGATGTTGACGTTGTAATTACAATGCCATCAGTAATGGCTAAAGTAGGTGCTTTAGGACGTATTTTAGGTCCTAGAGGATTAATGCCTAACCCAAAAAGTGGTACAGTTACCATGGAAATTGGTAATGCTGTGAAAGAAGTTAAGCAGGGAAAGATTGATTTTAAAGTTGATAAATACGGTATCGTTCATACTTCAATCGGGAAAGTATCATTCTCAGCGGATAAAATCGTTGATAATGCCCGTGAGTTTTTACAAACCATCAACAAATTGAAACCTACAGCTGCAAAAGGTACTTACATGAAAAGTGTTTACATTTCTAGTACTATGAGCCCAGGTATTCAAATTGATGTGAAATCAATTAATGATTAACAATTAAAAGACTAGTAAAGTATGAAACGGGAAGATAAAACAGCATTAATTGACAGTCTTACAGAACAAATCAACACATCAAGTCATTTTTATCTTGCAGACATTGCTGGTTTAGATGCAGTAGATACTAGTGCATTAAGAAGGGAATGTTTCAAAGAAGATATTAAAATACAGGTTGTAAAGAATACATTATTGAAGAAAGCTCTTGAAAAATCTGAAAAAGATGCCTCAGAGTTGTACAGCGCTTTAGCTGAAAATACTTCAATTATGTTTACTGAAGTAGGTAATGGTCCTGCTAAGTTGATTAAAAAGTTCAGAAAAGATCACAAGAAGCCTATTTTAAAGGCTGCGTATGTTGAAGAAGCATGTTACATTGGTGATGATCAATTAGATTACTTAACAAGCATTAAGTCTAAGAATGAATTAATTGCAGATCTAGTTGCATTATTACAATCACCAGCGAAGAATGTTATTTCTTCATTACAGTCAGCTGGTCAAAAGCTGACCGGAGTTTTAGAAACTCTTTCTAACAAAGAATAAAATTTATAAATCTAATTAAACAAGAAAGAAAAATGGCAGATTTAAAAGCGTTTGCGGAACAATTAGTTAATCTTACTGTTAAAGAAGTAAATGAATTAGCACAAATACTTAAGGACGAGTATGGTATTGAGCCAGCTGCCGCTGCTGTTGCAGTTGCTGCACCTGCAGGAGGTGGAGAAGCTGGTGGTGCTGCTGAAGAAAAAACATCATTTGATGTTATTCTTAAATCACCAGGACAAGCTAAATTAGCAATTGTTAAATTGGTGAAAGAACTTTCAGGGGTTTCATTGAAAGAAGCTAAAGAAGTAGTTGATGCTGCACCTAAAGCTATTAAAGAAGGTGTTTCAAAAGAAGAAGCTGATTCATTAAAATCTCAACTAGAAGAAGCTGGAGCAGAAGTTGAACTTAAATAATAAACTTCCTTATTAAAAGGTTATGGGTTTAGCATCCTTCACTGAAAGGTATGCTAAGCCTTTTTGTCGTTATTCTTAGGTTCAATTAATCCATAAAATAAATGTCAACAAGAATAAGTTTTGCAAAAACAAAAAATCAGTTAGAGTACCCTGATTTTTTGGAAATTCAGTTGAAATCTTTTCAGGATTTTTTTCAATTAGATACAACACCTGAAAAAAGAAAACAAGAAGGTCTTTTTCAAGTATTTGCTGAGAATTTTCCAATTACTGATACAAGAAACAATTTTGTACTCGAATTTATCGATTATTATATCGATCCTCCAAGATATACCATTGAGGAATGTTTGGAAAGAGGACTTACATTTAGTGTACCATTAAAAGCTAAATTAAAACTCTATTGTACTGATCCTGAACACGAGGACTTTGAAACTATTGTTCAAGATGTATATTTAGGAACAGTGCCTTACATGACTCCAAGAGGTACTTTTGTAATTAATGGTGCTGAACGTGTAGTTGTATCTCAGCTTCACCGTTCTCCTGGTGTGTTTTTTGGACAAAGTTTACATGCAAATGGAACCAAGCTATATTCTGCCAGAATAATCCCATTCAAAGGTTCGTGGATTGAGTTTGCTACAGACATAAATAATGTGATGTATGCATACATCGATCGGAAAAAGAAATTGCCAGTAACAACTCTTTTACGTGCAATCGGGTACGAAGGAGATAAAGATATATTGGAGATCTTTGATCTTGCAGATGAAGTTAAAGTGACCAAAACTGCTTTAAAAGAAGTAGTTGGTAAAAAATTAGCCGCCCGTGTATTGAAAACATGGGTCGAAGATTTTGTGGATGAAGATACAGGCGAAGTTGTATCAATTGAACGTAACGAAATTATTATTGACAGGGAAACTGTTATCGAAGACGAACATGTTCATGAAATAATTGATTCCGGAGCCGATACAATTTTGGTTCATAAAGAAAGCCAAAATCAGTCTGATTACTCAATTATTTATAATACTCTTCAACGAGACCCCTGTAACTCTGAAAAAGAAGCAGTTCTTCATATTTATCGTCAATTGCGTAACTCGGAGCCGCCAGACGAGGCTACCGCACGTGATGTAATTGATAAACTATTCTTCTCTGATAAACGATATGATTTAGGAGAAGTTGGTCGTTACAGAATTAACAAGAAGCTTCTTCTGAACACAGATATGGACACAAAAGTCCTAACAAAAGAAGACATTACAGAAATTATCAAATATCTTATCAAGCTGATTAATTCAAAAACAGATGTTGATGATATTGACCACTTGAGTAACAGAAGGGTAAGAACTGTTGGAGAGCAATTATTTAACCAATTTGGTGTTGGACTTGCACGTATGTCAAGAACTATTCGTGAAAGAATGAATGTTCGTGACAATGAGGTGTTTACACCTATAGATTTGATCAACTCAAAAACCTTATCTTCTGTAATTAATTCTTTCTTTGGAACCAACCAGTTATCTCAGTTTATGGATCAAACAAATCCATTGGCTGAAATGACACACAAGCGAAGAATGTCTGCCCTTGGACCTGGTGGTTTATCTAGAGAAAGAGCTGGTTTTGAGGTGCGTGACGTACACTACACTCACTACGGAAGACTTTGCCCAATTGAAACACCTGAAGGACCGAACATCGGTTTGATTTCTTCTTTATGCGTTTATGCAAAAATTAACAATCTTGGATTTATTGAAACTCCATACCGTAAAGTAACAGAAGGTATTGTTGATTTAAGTGAAGAAGGCGTTGTTTATTTAAGCGCAGAGGAAGAGGAAGAAAAAATCATTGCACAGGCAAATGCCAAAGTTGACGATAGTGGAAATTTTATCAATGATAAAATTAAATCAAGGCTTGAAGCTGATTACCCATTATCATCTCCTGAAGAATTGCACTTGATGGATGTTGCCCCAAACCAGATTGCGTCTATTGCAGCCTCACTTATTCCATTTTTAGAGCATGATGATGCGAACCGTGCTTTGATGGGTTCAAACATGATGCGTCAGGCAGTTCCATTGCTTAGACCACAGGCTCCAATAGTAGGAACTGGTCTTGAAGAAACTGTTGTGAAAGACTCCAGGGTTCTTATTGTTGCTGAAGGAGAAGGTGTTGTTGAATACGTTGATGCTGAGGAAATTGTAATCAGATATTCAAGAACCGAGGAAGAGCAATTCGTAAGCTTTGATGAGGATATTAAAAGATATAAGTTACCTAAATTCAAGAAAACTAACCAAAACACAAGCGTAAACTTGCGTCCTGTTGTTTATAAAGGTCAAAAAGTAGTTAAAAACCAGATTTTGACTGAAGGTTATGGAACTAAAGGTGGTGAACTTGCATTAGGTAGAAACCTTAAAGTGGCATTTATGCCATGGAAAGGATATAACTTTGAGGATGCGATTGTTATCTCTGAAAATGTTGTAAAAGATGATGTATTTACATCTATCCACATTGACGAATACATTCTTGAAGTTCGTGATACCAAAAGAGGTCTTGAAGAACTAACGTCAGATATTCCTAACGTCAGTGAAGAAGCAACTAAAAATCTTGATGAGAATGGTATGATCAGGATTGGTGCTGATGTTAAACCAGGAGACATCTTAATTGGTAAAATTACTCCAAAAGGTGAATCAGATCCTTCACCAGAAGAGAAACTATTAAGAGCGATTTTTGGTGACAAAGCAGGTGATGTTAAAGATGCATCATTAAAGGCGTCTCCATCGTTATTCGGAACAGTAATTGACAAAAAGCTGTTCTCTAGAGCGATTAAAGACAGAAAATCAAAAAATGCTGAAAAACCATTATTAGATAAACTTGACAGAGAGCAGGATAGTTCAATTGAAGAACTACGTTCTAGATTGATTGACAAGTTATTCATTTTGGTGAATGGAAAAACTTCTCAAGGAGTAAAAGATTATTACGGAACAGAAATCATTCCTAAAGGTACGAAGTTTAGTCTTAAAATGCTGCAAGACATTGATTATGTTCATGTTAATGCAAACAAATGGACTACTGATAAATCAAAGAATGATACCATCAAAGATTTACTTTACAATTACATTGTTAAGCACAAAGAAATTGAAGGTAAATTCAGACGTAAAAAATACAATATCTCTATTGGTGATGAACTTCCAATCGGAATCGTTCAGTTAGCAAAAGTTTACATTGTACAAAAACGTAAAGTAAAGGTTGGTGATAAAATGGCTGGTAGACACGGTAACAAAGGTATTGTTGCAAGAATTGTTCGCCAGGAAGATATGCCTTTCCTTGAAGATGGCACCCCTGTTGACATTGTATTGAATCCTCTTGGTGTACCTTCGAGGATGAACCTTGGACAGATTTATGAAACTGTACTTGGATGGGCAGGTGAAAAACTTGGGATGACATTTGCAACACCAATCTTTGATGGAGCAAGCCTTGACGAAATCAATGCATACACTGATAAAGCAGGTGTTCCAAGATATGGTAGAACTTACTTGTACGATGGTGGTACTGGTGAAAGATTTGACCAGCCAGCAACAGTAGGTATCATCTATATGTTGAAACTAGGCCACATGGTTGATGACAAGATGCACGCTAGGTCAATTGGACCTTACTCATTAATTACTCAGCAACCACTGGGAGGTAAAGCTCAGTTTGGTGGTCAGCGATTTGGTGAAATGGAAGTTTGGGCACTTGAAGCCTTTGGTGCCGCCAATATATTACAAGAAATTCTGACAGTAAAATCAGATGACGTAATTGGTAGAGCCAAAACTTACGAAGCAATTGTTAAAGGCGAAGCATTGCCAACACCAGGTATTCCTGAGTCATTAAATGTATTGCTCCACGAACTTAGAGGTCTGGGCTTAAATATTAAGCTAGAGTAATACTATATATTTTAACTCAGTGGGTATTTTCCTGCTGAGTTTTCTACATTCTTAAATTGTTAAAGATTCAACTATGGCTTTCAGAAGAGATAACAAAGTAAAAAGCGATTTTACAAAAATCTCTATTGGTTTATCCTCGCCTGAGGTAATTTTAGAACACTCTAGTGGCGAAGTTTTAAAACCAGAAACTATCAACTATAGAACCTACAAGCCTGAGAGAGACGGTTTATTCTGTGAACGTATCTTTGGGCCAGTAAAAGACTACGAATGTCATTGCGGAAAATATAAAAGAATCAGGTATAAAGGAATTGTTTGCGACCGTTGCGGTGTAGAAGTAACTGAAAAGAAAGTGCGTCGCGAAAGAATGGGACATATCTCATTAGTAGTTCCTGTTGCTCATATTTGGTATTTTAGATCATTGCCTAACAAAATTGGGTATTTATTAGGTCTTCCTACCAAAAAGCTTGATTCAATTATTTATTATGAACGCTATGTAGTTATTCAACCAGGAATTAAGGCTGAAGACGGAGTAAAACACCTTGATTTTCTGACTGAAGAGGAGTACATTGAAATTTTGGATACCCTTCCAAAAGAAAATCAATTACTTGATGATACAGATCCTAATAAATTCATTGCCAGAATGGGTGCAGAAGCATTATATGATTTGTTGGCAAGAATTGATTTAGACAGTTTGGTTTACGAATTAAGAGATAAAGCAAGTAAAGAAACATCTCAACAAAGAAAGAACGAAGCGTTAAAGCGTTTGCAAGTTGTAAATGCATTTAGAGGTTCTAAGACCGTAAACAAACCAGAATGGATGATTGTAAAAGTTGTACCAGTTATTCCACCCGAACTAAGACCATTGGTTCCATTGGATGGAGGTAGATTTGCAACATCCGATTTAAATGATTTATACCGAAGAGTAATTATCAGAAACAACCGTCTGAAAAGACTTATTGAAATTAAAGCGCCTGAAATCATTTTAAGAAATGAAAAAAGGATGCTTCAGGAAGCGGTTGATTCATTATTTGATAACTCAAGAAAATCGAGCGCAGTTAAAACGGAAGCTAACCGTCCATTAAAATCATTAAGTGATAGCTTAAAAGGTAAACAAGGACGATTTAGACAAAACTTACTTGGTAAAAGGGTTGATTATTCAGCTCGTTCGGTAATTGTTGTTGGTCCCGAATTAAAACTACATGAGTGTGGTATTCCAAAGGATATGGCGGCAGAGCTTTACAAGCCATTTATTATCAGAAAGTTGATTGAGCGAGGTATTGTAAAGACAGTAAAATCAGCTAAGAAAATTGTTGACAGAAAAGACCCTGTAGTTTGGGATATTTTAGAGAATGTTTTGAAAGGACACCCGGTATTATTAAACCGTGCTCCTACCCTACACAGATTAGGTATTCAGGCATTCCAACCAAAATTAATTGAAGGAAAAGCAATTCAGTTGCACCCATTAGTTTGTACTGCGTTCAACGCCGACTTTGATGGTGACCAGATGGCTGTTCACTTGCCACTTGGAAATGCTGCAGTTTTGGAGGCGCAGCTTTTAATGCTTGCTTCACATAATATCCTAAACCCTGCAAATGGTGCTCCAATTTCAGTTCCATCACAGGATATGGTTTTGGGCTTATATTATATCACAAAATCAAGAAAAAGCACCCCTGAAAGACAGGTTAAAGGTGAAGGACTTGTTTTTTACTCTCCTGAAGAAGCGATTATTGCTTATAATGAGAAAGCTGTTGAGTTACATGCATTGGTTAAAGTGAAAGCTGACGTTAAGGAAGACGGTAAGATTGTCAGCAAAATGATTGAAACTTCGTTAGGAAAAATCATTTTCAATCAAACCGTACCCAAGGGTTATGGCTATATCAATGAGATCCTTACAAAAAAAGCGTTACGAGATATTATCGGTTCTATTCTTAAGGAAATGGGTACTGCTGCAACAGCACAGTTCTTGGATGATATTAAAGAATTAGGTTATACCATGGCCTTTAAAGGAGGTCTGTCCTTCAACCTTAATGATGTTATCATTCCTGATGAAAAAGTAGAAATGGTTGCAGAGGGCTATGAGCAAGTTGATGAAGTATTGAATAACTATAACATGGGATTCATTACGAACAACGAACGTTACAACCAGATCATTGACGTTTGGACGCATACCAATGCTCGTTTAACCCAAACAGTTATGACGCAGTTATCTTCTGATAATCAGGGATTCAACTCTGTATACATGATGCTTGATTCTGGTGCGAGGGGTTCTAAAGAGCAGATTCGTCAGTTATCAGGAATGAGGGGTTTGATGGCAAAACCACAAAAATCTGGTTCTACTGGTTCTGAAATTATTGAAAACCCAATTCTTTCGAACTTTAAAGAAGGACTTTCGGTACTAGAGTACTTTATTTCAACTCACGGTGCTCGTAAAGGTCTTGCCGATACGGCTTTGAAAACTGCTGATGCTGGTTATCTTACACGTCGTTTGGTTGATGTTGCACAGGATGTTATCATCACACAGGATGACTGTGGTACATTAAGAGGTCTTGTAGCTACATCATTAAAGAAAAATGAAGAAGTTGTTGAAACACTATATGAAAGAATTCTTGGTAGAACAACTGTTCATGATATCTATCATCCTCTCACTGGTGAATTGATTATCGCTAACGGAGAAGAGCTTACTGAAGAAATTTCTAGAGTAATTGAAGATTCTCCAATTGAGCAAGTTGAGATTAGATCGGTATTAACCTGTGAATCTAAAAAAGGTGTCTGTGCAAAGTGCTATGGTAGAAACCTTGCCACAGGACGAATGGTTCAAATGGGAGAAGCTGTAGGTGTTATTGCTGCTCAATCAATTGGTGAGCCTGGTACACAGCTGACACTGAGAACTTTCCACGTTGGGGGTACTGCTTCTAACATTGCTTCAGAATCCAGCGTAATTGCTAAATACAAAGGTATTGCAGAATTTGAAGAATTACGTACAGTTCCTTTTGAGGATAATGGAAAAACAATTCAGATTGTTATCGGCCGTATGGCAGAATTGAAGGTTGTTGATCCGAACACCCAAATTGTTCTATCAACTCACTCGATTCCTTATGGTTCAAAGCTATATATTGAAGATAAGAAAATAGTAGAAAAAGGAACCAAGATTTGTGAATGGGATCCATATAATGCTTTGATTGTTTCAGAATCGAAAGGTAAGATTGAATACAAACATCTTATTGATGGTGTTACTTACAAAAAAGAATCTGATGAACAAACAGGTTTGATGGAAATTGTAATTATTGAAACAAAAGATAAAACCAAAAACCCTGAAATTAATATTGTTTCTGAAAGTGGCGAGGTTTTACATAATTACAACCTTCCAACTGGTGCTCATATAGTTGTAAAAGAAGGAGATGCAGTTGCTTCAGGTGAAACTATTGCTAAAATACCAAGAAATATTGGTAAAGCTGGTGATATCACTGGTGGTCTTCCACGAGTAACAGAGTTATTTGAGGCAAGAAACCCATCTAATCCTGCTGTAGTTTCCGAGATTGATGGTGTAATTTCGTTTGGTAAGATAAAAAGAGGTAACAGGGAGATAATTGTTACAGCAAAATCTGGTAACGAGAAAAAATACCTTGTGCCATTGTCGAAACAAATCCTTATCCAGGCAAACGACTATGTAAGAGCCGGAACTTCATTATCTGACGGTGCGGTAACACCTGCTGATATTCTTGCAATTCAGGGTCCAACAAAGGTTCAGGAATATATTGTTAATGAAGTTCAGGAAGTTTACCGTTTGCAAGGTGTAAAAATCAATGATAAACACTTTGAAGTAATCGTTAGACAAATGATGAAAAAAGTGGTTATTGCTGATGCTGGTGACACTAACTTCCTTGAAAAACAAGTAGTTGACAAATGGGAATTCATGGGAGAGAACGATGAAATATTTGGCATGAAGGTAGTTACTGATGCGGGTGATTCTGTTAGTCTTCATCCAGGTCAGGTAGTAACAGCCAGAAAGCTTCGTGATGAAAATTCATTATTGAAGAGAAAAGACCTTAAACCAGTTGATGCAAGAGATGCAATTCCTGCAACTTCTAGCCAGGTATTGCAAGGTATTACTAAAGCGTCACTTCAAACTAAGAGTTTCATTTCAGCTGCGTCATTCCAGGAAACTACAAAAGTTCTTAACGAGGCCGCAATTAGTGGAAAAGTTGATTACTTAGAAGGTTTGAAGGAGAACGTTATTGTTGGTCACTTAATTCCAGCAGGAACTGGTAGAAGAGCTTATAAAGATATTATTGTAGGTTCAATGGATGAGTACCAGACTTTAGTTGGAGCAAAAGAAGAAGAATAGATTTAGGAAAATACTTATAAGTGCCTTGAGTACTTATAAGTATTTATAAGTTATTTTAAATTGGCTTGTAATGGATGATAATAAGAATAAAAATAAGAATCAATTAAATATTGAGTTAAAAGAAGATATTGCACAGGGAAAATATGCGAACCTTGCTATAATAACTCATTCAACAAGTGAATTTGTGATTGATTTTGTTGGAGTAATGCCTGGTGTACCAAAAGCTCAGGTGGTTTCGAGAGTTGTAATGACTCCAGAACACGCAAAAAGGCTGATGATGGCATTGGGTGACAACATTAAAAAATTTGAATCTATTCACGGACAAATAAAAAATGTAGAAGCTTCGGGAGGAGCAAATCTTCCACTAAATTTTGGTGGTCCTACTGCTGAAGCATAAGATAATAAAAGGCTGTCTTTCGAGGCAGCCTTTTTAGTTACTATTTTTCCAAAACCCTGAATTCAACTCTTCGGTTCTTTGCTTTTCCTTCTTCTGTATCATTTGTAGTTACTGGCTTGGTTTCACCGTAGCCTACAGCAACAATACTGGTTTTAGCTATTCCCTTTGCTATCAGGTAATTAACAACCGCTTGCGCTCTTTGTTGAGATAGTTTCTTATTATATTCCTCCGACCCAACATTATCGGTATGTCCACCAATTTCAATTCTTATTCCGTCATTATTCTTTATAAATTTTACCAACCGGTTTAATTCGGAGAAAGATTCAGGTTTTAACTCATATTTATTAAATTCAAAAAAGACATTTTCTAATGGAATAGGAATTTTTTCGTTCACAATTTCAACATAGGACAACAATACAAAATCTTTTCTTATTTCAATTTGGCCCTTTTGCTCAGTTAAATCAATGTTACCTGACAAAGGGTAATAGTTTTTATGCTCAATAAAATAGCCGTAATTCTTACCCAACGGCAAAATAATCAGATAGCTGCCATCATTCAAATCACTTTGCGAATAACCTATTACTTCACCAGTTTTTAGATTTTCCCATTTAATATCTGCCTGCACTGGTTCTCCTTTTTTATTGGTAATAAATCCGGAAACTATCGCCACATATTCAGGGCGAACAGTTTCAGGCAACTTCATTTTATAAATATCATAATTACTTGATTTTAAGGAAGATAAAAAGGCATATTTCCCATCTGTGGATATTTTGTAATCATACTCATCCCCAAAGGAATTGATTTCTTTTCCCAGGTTAACAGGTTCTGACCATTCTGTCCACGAACTATCATTTAACCGCTCAGATTTAAAAACATCCAGCCTGCCCAATCCGGCATGTCCTTCGGAACTAAAATAGAGTGTTTTCATATCAGGATGCAGGAAAGGGCTGCGTTCACTATAAGGTGTATTTATGGTTTTCCCCAAATTAATGGGTTTTGACCAGCCCGATTCGGTTCTGTAAGCTACATAAATATCACTATTTCCACTGTGACTTCCATGAAACAATTCTCCAAACTTATGCTGTCTGCCAACATTGCCTTTTCTATCAGAAATAAACAGAATGGCGTTACCATCAGCAGTAATCATTGCATCAGCTTCCCACGAGTTAACTCCATTAATGGATGGGAATGGTCTTGGAATAGACCAACCTGTTGCTACTTTATCACTATAATAAACATCTGTATTTGCATAGAGTAACATTCTGTTACCATCTGCTGAAATAGCTAATGGAGCTTCGTGCGCATAGGGAGAGTTGATTGAACGTAGAAGTTGTGGTTTTTGCCATGCACTGTCAACAAATTTAGAAACAAAAATGTCTTCTCCGCCAATATTACCTTCCCTGCTTCTTCCACAAAAATAAATGGTTTTACCATCTGCAGTTACAACAGGAGCATATTCATGCCCAACTGTATTAATGATATCTGAAATACTTTCTGTAACAATTGCCTGTTCAGGAGCTTGCAGCACTTTAATTAGTGTATCAATACGGTCATTCTTTGGAAAATATTGTTTAAACTCGGTTAGTTTATCAATTATTGCAGGCCAGTTCTTTTTTTCAATAAATGGAGTTAATGTTCTAAGTAAAGCAACATAGGCAAGCTCGGATGGAGCTGCTTTTTTCGCATAGTCAAGATAATACATTTCCATATTTGGATTATAAGTATCATCCATATCTAATTTGAAGGCCTCCTCTGCTAAAGATTTTGCTTTCAACAAACGTCCTTTATCCTTATACCCTGGATATTGCTTTTCAAACTCGGAAATTGATTCCAGTTCCCCTTCACTTGTATAATATTCAAATGCCTCATCTTCAAAACTCTCAAGAAGCAGTTTTGCTGAATCAATTTCTGTTGCATTCGGGTATTTTCGAATAAAGTCAAGCAAAGCATCCGGGTTATTTTCTTTCTTTGCAATATCAAAAGCCAACTTATTCTCCAATAAAATTGCTTCCATTGATTGCTCAGTATTCGGAAAATCGAGCCTGTAAGCATTCAAGCTTTCAATTGTTCCGGTTTTTTTAGCCTCAACTAAGGCATCATTAAGTATCTTCAAGCGCAACTTTCCAATACTTATGTCATCAATACTGTAGTTGTTCTTAAGCTCTGATTTTTCATTGTCAGGTAATTTAACATATCTTTTTTCAATATACTCAATGTGTTTATAAGCCCTGTCATATCTGTATCTTTTGTAAGTTGTATCTGAATAAATCAGGGCCAATCCAAATTTTGAAGCCAGAATATCCTTCTTTTTGCTTATAGCCTTGTTAAAAATCTCAATTGCGTTGCTATGCTCTCCCTGTTTCAACAATTGAAAGCCTTTTGATACACCTTGTCCCTGGCTCTGAGCCGGGATTAGAAAAAAAACTAATACTATTGCTGAGATTACTCGTTGCTTCATGATTGATTTAGAATATAGTTAGTACAGCTCCTTTTAAGGTATAATAAATTAGAACAAAACCTAAAAATACAGAAGATAAAATAATTCCAATAATTGCACAAATTCTTCCTGCCTTCAAGTTCTTGTAGGAAGATTTGGTATAAAGTTCGGGAGCCAATTCATATAATTCAATGGATTTTTTTGAAAGGTTTTTAGCCACAATACCTAATACTATTCCTATCAAACCTAACACAAAGCATGTTAGTATCGAAATAATTCCTAAAATCAACACTAAATCAGCTTTGGGCAAATCAACTTTTAAAATACCATCATCTTCGTAAGATGTCTCCTTCTTCTTATTATTCATCAGCTTATTATTCAATGATTAAATACTGGGTTATTGCAATATAATTAATTCGTTGCTAATTATTAAAAAAACACAGTAAAGAATTTAAAAAAAGTCACTTAAACTTGTCATACACAACTGTAAATCACTGATAACACCGAAACAAAAATCCTTTGTATACTAGAAACTTTAAATTAAATTGTCTATTTTTACATTTTGGTGTACGATTTTTTAAAGAAAAAGGACATTTTATAATGTCTACGCGGATAAATTTCTATCCCAGAAGACAAAATAAAAATCCAGATTTGAAGAAATGTAAATTATTATTTACATTTGTAAAATTGATTTAAAACCCTATAGATAATGCAGTATAAGGCCGGGTACTTTTTAACTAGTATTTTTGACCTGTTTATCAACCAATCAGAAAAGGAAAAAGCTGAAAAAATAGTAAATCAGCTAAGCCATTTTCAATTGGAAACCAGTGATGAATTAGCTCATCAGAATATTGATTATATATCTGAAATTAAAACAGTCAACAACATTATTAGTAGAGGGACTCCTACTCTACCTTCATCTTATATAGAAGATATCTTAGCAACAACATTTGGGGTTACTAAAAAGGATATCTCGAAATTAAACCATATAAGTTATCCTTTTAAAAATGATTCTTTAGCAGATGAGATTTTCAGGGCTTTACATATTATTGACCCAAGAATAAATAAAGAAAATCAGTCTATTTATTTTGAGGAGGAGTGGAAAAATAAGAAAAAGGGCTTAAAACTGAATTTCAAATATTCATACATTCCTGAATACCTTGGACAAGCTTTTATTCAATTAGTTGAAGAAGAAAGAACCTACAATTCATTAATTAAATCAACCGGTTACGCAGGCTTGAATTCAGAAATAGAAGCAGATTTTTCTGAAATTTTTGATAAAAAGTGCGATTTTGTTTTAGAGATGCCCTACCAGTATCAGGATTCTTTGGGAATGCCAATTGAACTGGATGATACTCCGACTGAAACAAAATATGATCATGAAATAGAGCAGTTAAAAAAGGCATATTGCAAAAAACTTGGTCTTTCTGAGCCATTGATAATTGATACACACAGAATGGCTGAAAGTAATCAGCAAATGCGTCCTTTAATTGATTTCACCTACAATGAGTATTTCGATACTATTGGTAAAAACTATCGAAGCCCGCTTTATAAGTCAACTGAAGGGTTGCAGGCCATGCAGTATGCATTAACCCCAATTGCTATTGCCAGAATAGAAAAGGTTGTAATTGAATACCTTTTATCAGGAAAACTTAGCCTAAAAGATGCTACATGGAATATTGCTGTAATTGAGAGGGATGTACCATGTGCACATCTTGCTTTTCAGGATCTTAAATTACACTTTGAGAACCTTTTTGCTTTGAAAGGGGAAAAAGTAACATTTCCTGATGTTAAACTAAGCATTTATAGAACCCAGGAGTTTAAAAATGCAAAGCTGAATGTTATCTACCCTGGCAATATAAAATTTGTTGAAAATTTTGATATTGAAGCACCTTATGATCTTTTGATTGATGTGTCGGTTTTGCAAAGGATTGGAGTAATTAATGAACCTTTTGAAACACAGGCTAAAAACAAGGTTAGCATTAAGTCTGTAAAAAGCATAAAATTAGAGCATAACTTACTGACTGATAAATCAATTCGATATTTAGATCTTCACTCAAAGAAACTTGATGAGGCTAAAAAAG
Organism: Bacteroidales bacterium; assembly: GCA_050296515.1. GTDB lineage: Bacteria > Bacteroidota > Bacteroidia > Bacteroidales > NBLH01 > NBLH01. Next base: position 36,094 of record JBNKRJ010000060.1, read on the forward strand.
ATAAAGCGCATTCTGCATTGAAATACTTCCTGAGAAATATTTTCCGGAAGGATCTTTTTTTACCAGAACAGGTTGAACTGATTAATGAAATTCTTCAGAAAAATAATACTTTGGCTTTATTGCCAACCGGAGGAGGCAAAACAATTGCCTATCAATTAGCAGGGTTGTTGCAACCGGGAGTCAATATTATTGTGAATCCGATTATGTCAGTAATGATAGATCAATCTGTAGGATTAAAAAAAACAGGTATTGATAGCATTCTTTCCATTAATGCCTCGCTAAAAATTCCTGAAGTACTTGAAAAGCAGATAAAACAGCTTGAGAATGGAAATTGCCAGTTTGCATTTGTGTCGCCTGATTATTTGCGCAAAAAGGAATTGAGAAATGCCTGCTATGCAATGGAATACAATAAGATTTATATCAATCAGTTTGTAATTGACGAAGCTCATTGTATTTCAGAATGGAGCCACGATTTCCGCCCTTTTTATAGCAAACTTGGAGATTTAAAACTTCAGCTTTTGAAGAATAAGACTAAACAAAGTATTCCTGCTGTTGCATTAACCGCTACAGCCAGCTACTCTTGTATTAATGAAATAAAAAAAGAACTTCAAGTCAGCGATGACAGTGTGATAAATGCACCTGTTAACGAAGCAAAGTTGAATTTTAAAGTGATTGATACCACCAGCAACCAAATAAAGGCTGATATGAATATTAGCCAGATCGAAAATTTGGTTGGGGGTAGAAAACAAGTTCATTTTTCCTTTTTAGTCAAGGATCTTTTCCCTGAAAACAGAGATAAAAGTGAAAGAAAAGACACTGTAATCTTTTGCCCAACGGCTTATGGAAAAACTGGTGTTTCTGACAAATTTGGTGATGGTCTGGCAGATAAACTGAAAAACAATTTTGAAAATCTTAAAATAGGATGCTTCTGGGGAACCACAGATGATGGTTCAGATAATGTACCTTTATTTGATGCTCAAAAATCTGAAAAAGACTACACGAAATTTATTAGTAATCAATTAGATATACTGGTAAGTACCAGTGCATTTGGAATTGGTACAAATAAACCTGATATCAGAAATATTATTTATTTCAGCCCGCCAACATCGGTTGAAGGGTTTATCCAACAAAGTTACCGGGCAGGCAGGGATGGTGAAATAACCAATTGTTCGGTGGTAATCGATAAGCAGGAGTTTATTGTTTCTGAAACAGATCCTGTTGGACAATATTTACCTGATAATAAATCGAACTTTGATAAATATGTGTCATACAAAGAGATTACAAAAAAATATAAAGGCAAAGAAAAAGAGCTTTGCATGATTAATGAATTGCTTTATGATTTAGCAAGCTATTCAACAACTTACAGAGCAATTATTAACCAAGAATTAAAAAACGAATACCTGGTTGACGTAGTTTTGGAGTTACAGCCAACAAACAACCCTAACCGGCTTTATCTGAATCAGGATGATAAAACATATGGCTATGTAGATTTAATTAGTTTAAAAATCAACTCTGAAGGGAGTTCTTTTGAGCAACAATATAGCCAGGAATTATTACAATTTGTTGTAAATGAAGTAAGAAAAAGGAGCTTTGGTACAAATGAATACTCCAAAATATTACAAAGCAATCCTTATACTCAACCAATAGAAAGCATTACAAAAGGTATAGAGAAGTTAGCAGCTGGTTCGGTTAAAGAATTTATTATTCCTTTTGAAAATAATGCTTTGGCGGAAATTTCTGAGATTCTAACGAAAGAAGTATCAAATAGCTTTAATCAGAAGAAAATCAGAGACTTGTATCTGGTATCAGATTCTTATATTTCATTTGTTGAGCAAATTGAAAAAATCAAATTAATTTCGAGTAAAAAGAAGTTAATTGAAAAAGTACAAGACCTTTACAAAAAAGTAAGACTGAAGGAAGATACGCATTTAGCCGTCTACAGACTTGCTAAGCTTGGATTTATTGAGGATTACCTCGTTGATGAATTAAATTACCAGTTTATTCTTAAAGTAAAGAAGCAAAATATTGAAGCTCATTTGCTTAGACTCTACGATATTTTAGATGATTCCCTGGTACCCGAAAAAGCGGTTGAGTACAAAATGCTTTTATCGAAAACCGAAGATGACAAAATAAAAGTCGCATTAGAATCATACATTGATTTTTGCTACAACTTTATTGTTAAAGAACGATTTAACTCTGTTGATGCATTGCATGAGATTATATCTCAAATACCTGAAAACAAAGCACTTTCAAAGGAAGTGAATCAACATATTAAAGACTATTTTGATAATTATTTTCAGGCCAAATATACCAATGCATATTTTGGAGCCAAAAAAGGAACCAGCCCATTAAATAGTACAGAACAAAACTTTAAAGTGATTAAAGATTATCTGGATAACATGGGATTATTGAAGGAAAACTGGTCTCAACTAAAGAAATCAACTGAAATAGTTTCAAAACAAATGCCGGATAATTTTGTGCCTTATCTACTTGGAGCATATACAAATCTTGCATTTGGTGAAAAAGATGAAATGATTATTGATAAATCCGTTGATCAGATTGCAAGAGGACTGATTAAAATGAGAAAACAAAATGGTTATCAATTAGAGAATTACCAAAAAGATATTCAAACATTTTTAGGATATATAAATGAAACAAGACCTGATTTAAAGGAAACAATAGAACAAATTATCTGGCTTAGAATGCATTATATTTGGTTGCAAGACTTTAACAGAGGACTGAAATCAAAAATCAGTAATTAAAACTTAGAAGTTTGAATACTAGGATTTATTCAAAAAGCAATACATAAGACAAAAAATACAAGCAATTGGCATTAAAATAAAAGGTGATGAACGAGAAGATAAACAACGAACTAGTTAAAATTCAGGATGAATTATTGGCACTTGATAATGCAGTTAAACAAATTGAAAAAGCTGAAGCAGTTGCCAGCAGTGTAATTAAAACAATTAATGAATTGCAAGGGAAATACAGTAATCATCTGGAGTTCATTCAAAAGCAAGTTGGGGGTATTTTAGATCAAACCTCTACTAAAGCAAACACTCTAATTGAAGATTTATCAGATAAGTATACGCAACAACTTGAAGAAGTTAGCGGTATTTTCGAAGATTACCATAAAAAAACAGTGACCACTCAAAATCAAAACAATGATTTGATTAAACGTACACTGGAAAAAACAGATTCACAGATTTATCAGATTAGTTCATCACACAACAAACAAATTGAAGAAGTTCATGGCTTGCTTGCCAATTACCTTGACCTGGCCCAATCAACTGCAACACTTACCGAAGAAGTTCAGAAAATTAACTTCCCAAAAAGACTTGGAAACCTCGAAAATGCTGCAAAACAGTTAAACCAGGTACAAGTGCAGTTAAAAGATGATTTTGTTTCGTTTGAAGAAAAAACTGACCTTATACTAAAAAACACAAAGAAAACCAGAAGAAGAACAACTACAACAATGATTATTGCTTCTTTAACCCTGATCGCTGTTCTTGGAATTGGTCTTAAAGTGGCGCTTGATTATTGGCCAACTTTGTTGGATTTTATGAAATAAGCAGAAGATTGAAGACGGAGGATTGAAGTATCGTTGCTATTTTTACCCAAACGATAAATGTATATCTTCTAAAAACCAATCACAAAATTAAATAGCTTAAGTTGCTGATAAATTGATATTTGCATCTAAAGTCTGTGTACTCAAATCTAACATAAAAAAAATGGAAAATTTGAAACCCAATCCTACGCTTAAAGATTATCAGGAATACATTCAACTTCTTTGCGAAGAAAGGGGCTGGGATAAAAACAACCCTCTTGAAATTTTCCTGCTTTTTAGCGAAGAAATTGGTGAACTGGCCAAAGCCATCCGCAACCGCATGAAACTTTATCATGAAAAAGGCAAAGAATTAAAGGAAGATGAACTGGAAGACGAATTTGCCGATGTTTTCAGTTATCTTTTGGACCTGGCCAACCAGTTTAACATTGACCTTGAAACAGCATTTAGAAATAAGGAAGAAAAAAATGCTAAAAGGGTTTGGAAGAATAAGAAACAGTAATTAATCGTTTTCTGTAAACGAATTAAAAGCTTAGCTCAGACTTCAACGTCCACCATAAAATCCGTATTTTATTTTATCTTTGCAGTCCCGATAAATTTTAATAACAAGACAATGGATTTGAATATTTTAACTGCTATTTCACCAGTTGATGGTCGTTACAGAAGCAAAACTGAGGTTTTTTCGAAATATTTCTCAGAATACGCATTAATAAAATACAGGGTACTAGTTGAAATAGAGTACTTTATAGCTCTTTGTGAACTTCCTCTTGAGCAGTTAAAAAATGTTGACAAAAAGACGTATAAACAGCTTCGTCATGTATATCTTGATTTCTCGCTGGAGGATGCTGCAAAAATTAAGGAAATTGAGAAAACCACAAATCATGATGTAAAAGCAGTTGAATATTTTATAAAAGAAAAGTTTGACTTATTGGGTCTTTCAAAACACAAAGAATTCATTCATTTTGGTTTAACGTCTCAGGACATAAACAACACTGCAGTTCCGTATTCTTTGCAGGATGCAATGAACTATGCCTATTCTCCTATTCTTGAAAGATTAATTACAAAATTAAGTGAACTTGCAGAGCAATGGGCAGAAATCCCTATGCTGGCAAGAACCCATGGACAACCAGCCACTCCTACCCGATTGGGAAAAGAACTGGATGTTTTTATTGAGCGGATCCAAAAACAAAAAGCCATGTTAAATTTTGTGCCGTATTCGGCTAAATTTGGCGGTGCAACAGGTAATTTCAACGCCCACCACGTGGCCTATCCTGATGTTAATTGGGCTGAATTCGCAAATTCATTTGTAAATCATGTTTTGAATCTGGACAGGTCGCAAACAACCACACAGATTGAACATTATGATAATCTGGCTGCATTATTCGATAACTTAAAGAGAATCAACACTATACTACTTGATTTAAGTCGTGACATTTGGACCTATATTTCAATGGATTACTTTAAGCAAAAGATAAAAAAGGGCGAAATAGGTTCATCTGCAATGCCGCACAAAGTAAACCCTATTGATTTTGAAAATGCCGAAGGAAATTTAGGTATTGCAAATGCCATATTTGATCATTTATCAACCAAGCTTCCAATTTCTCGTTTGCAACGTGATTTAACCGATTCGACTGTGCTAAGAAATGTTGGAGTTCCTTTTGCACATACAATTATTGCTCTTGAATCCTTATTAAAAGGGTTAGGAAAACTAGTTTTAAATGAAAAAGCATTAGCTGCCGACTTAGAGGCAAACTGGTCAGTTGTTGCAGAGGCTATTCAAACTATTTTGAGAAGAGAAAACTATCCAAACCCTTACGAAGCTTTGCTTAATTTAACAAGAACGAACGAGGCTATTACAAAAGAATCCATTCATAAATTTATTGATACACTTGATGTTTCAGAGAAAATAAAAGCAGAATTAAAGAATTTTAGTCCATCAAATTATACGGGAATTTAAGTCCTGGGTATAGTAAATTGAACTTAGAACTTAGTAACTGCTAATTACTAAGTTCCAGGTTCAAATTTCTATTATTTTTGCTGCATAAAGTCATTCAATCTCTTATTGGCTTTTGCCTGTTTTTCAATTACACCTGGCCCACACATACAGCCACCTTCACAAGACATTACTTCTACCAAATTACCAGGACAGCTCTTTTTTGCATAGGTATTTAACAATTTGACATTTTTCTTTGTAAGCCCATCAATATAAACTGGTTGCAAATTGTCAAATTTGCCTTTAAGAGCCTCTTTTACAGCATTTGCAACACCGCCCGTAACAGGAAACCCTCTTGCAGGATTATTGGCATCTCTGTATTCTAATAAACCTTTTTTATCCTCTTCATCCAACTCTATTTCTTCAGGTTTTATTTTCTTAGCCTGAAACATTGAATGCATTTCTTCATAGGTCAACACATAATCAACAAACTCATTTTTTCGACCTTCGTGCTTTTTGGCCACACAAGGTCCGATAAATACGCTGACTGCATCCTTAAAATCTTTTTTAACCATTTCTGCAGTATAGACCATGGGAGTTTTTGCATCAGAAACGTAAGGTATAAAATCTTCAGCATGCTTTCTCACAGCAGCAGTATAAGCAGGGCAACAGGAAGTACCCAACAGTTTGTCCCCCCTTTCCATTCTTTCAATAAACTCCTCACTTTCAACTTTTGCTGTAATTTCAGCACCAATAGCCACCTCAACTACCTTTGCGAAGCCAGCCTTTTTTAAAGCTGCGGCTATCTGAAAAATAGAAGCATTGTACTGACCAATAACAGAAGGGGCAATCATTGCAACAACTTCTTTTCCCTGATTCATCCTTATGATAATATCGACTATTTGCGATTTTTCCATAATTGCGCCAAAAGGACAAGCCTTGGTACATTTTCCGCAGTAAATACATTTGGTATAGTCAATGTGTTCTTTTCCATCCTCATCTTTGTAGAGCGCACCAACCGGGCATGATTCCTCACAGGGCACTGGTACATAAACAATAGCATGATAAGGACAAACTTTTTGACAAATTCCACAGTTGATACAATCTTTTGGCTTAATATGTGCCTGTTTATCACCTAAATAGATGGCATCTTTAGGGCAGTTAACCATACAAGGCCTTGCCACACAGTTTTTACAAACATTTGTAATAAAGTAGTTTACCTGCACGCAAGCCTTGCAGGCATCATCAATAAAAGTCAGGATTGGAAACTCAGGCTTTTCACGTTCCGGAACTTCTTTTACAAACTCCGAAATCAAATGTGAATCAACCTTTTCTTCATCCGAAAGATCAAAACCAAGCGAAGCAATTGTTCTGAACTTTACCATTGCCCTGTCTTTATACAAACAACAACGAAACGATTCATTATTTCTGTTTATCATTTGTAGCGGAATCTTGTCTATTTTTGATTCCAACTCGTTATCATATGTCAATTTAGCAAGGCGTGTAAGAATTTCACGCTTGAGATATGTTGCTTTGTTTTCAATAATCATAAAAAGATGTTTTTATATAGATTACAAAAATAATTCATATGATTGGGCTTAGCCAACAGTAAATGAAATTTAGAATGATTATAATTTATTCAAGGAATCTTTTTACTTTTGGCCTCTGTAATTTAATAATTTTAAAAAAAAATGAGAGATTTTTTAAGAACTGTCTTATACTATATAAAACCTTATAAATTTCAGGCACTATTGAATATATTATTCAATTTGCTTGGGGCCATTTTTTCGTTATTTTCTCTTCTTCTTCTTGTCCCTTTTTTACGCATTTTGTTTAACCCGGAGGAACTTGTTACAACAAAGCCTGTTTTTGAGTTTTCAGCTGATTACGCAAACAACTACTTCAGTTATTACATGAGTGACATTATTCTTACCAGTGGAAAAATAAATGCGCTGATTTTTGTGTGTATTTTCATATTGTCTGCAATTTTGCTCAAAAATATCTTTGTTTATTTTGCAACTTTTTTTATGGCCCCAATCCGCAATGGAATTGTAAGAGACATAAGGAACAGAATATACAAAAAGGTGCTAAATCTGCATATTGGCTACTTCTCTGAAGAAAAAAAAGGGGATGTTATTTCAAAAATGACTACTGATGTGCAAGAATTTGAGTGGGCAGCCATGTCGTCAATTGAAATGATATTTCGTGATCCAATACTAATAATCATTTTCCTAACCTCATTATTTCTCATGAGTCCAATGTTAACATTGTTTATATTGGTTTTATTACCTATAAGTGGCGTTATTATTGGAAAAATTGGAAAAAGTCTTCGTAAATCTTCGGTTGACCTACGATCCAGAATGGGTGTTTTGCTATCAATGATGGAGGAAACCATTGGCGGATTAAGAATTATTAAAGCATTTGTGGCCGAAAAAAGAATTGGGGACAGGTTTAGCAAAGAAAATAACAATTATACAAAACTGGCCAATAAAATATACAGAAGAGACTACCTGGCTTCGCCCATGAGTGAGTTTTTAGGCGTTTTAACTCTAATGATTGTTATGTACTATGGTGCTACGCTTGTATTAGGAGAAAAAACAGAAATGTCACCTGAAGTATTCATGGGCTTTATTGCAGTTTTCTCTCAAATAATTAACCCCTCTAAAACTGTTACAAAAGCATACTATAGTGTGCAAAAGGGAATGGCTGCAATTGATCGAATTAATACTGTGATAGATGCCAAAGAAGCTATCATAAATTCTCCAAATCCAATTTCGAAAAGCAGTTTTGATTCAAAAATTGAATTCAAAGATGTTAGTTTTAAGTATGCAGAAGTTGATGTTTTAAAGGAGGTTAATCTTACTGTTGAAAAAGGACAAACCATTGCATTGGTTGGTCAATCGGGCTCGGGAAAATCAACAATGGTAGATTTAATACCCAGGTTTTATGATGTTGAAAGAGGAGCCATTTTAATCGACGATGAAGATATTAAAAATATAAATATCAAAGATTTACGTTCATTAATGGGGAACGTAAATCAGGAATCAATCCTTTTTAATGATACTATTTTTAACAACATTGCTTTTGGGGTTGAAACAGCCACTGAAGAAGAGGTAATTGCAGCAGCAAAAGTTGCCAATGCACACGAATTTATTTTAGAAACAGAAAATGGATATCAAACAAATATTGGTGACAGAGGAGGTAAATTATCAGGAGGACAAAGACAACGCCTTAGCATTGCACGAGCTGTACTTAAAAATCCACCAATATTAATTTTAGATGAAGCAACTTCGGCACTCGATACAGAATCTGAAAGACTTGTGCAGGATGCTTTAACGAACCTCATGAAAAATCGCACCTCTATTGTCATTGCACACCGTTTATCCACAATCAAACATGCTGATGAAATTTGTGTTTTACATGAAGGAGAAATTGTTGAAAGAGGAAACCACGATGAACTTCTAAATAAAAACGGGGTCTATAAAAAGCTTCATGATTTACAAATGTTTTAATAAATTGCAATTTTCTGCGTTTATTAATTTATGAGATTATTTGCACTAGCACTTTTTATCTTTTTTAATCAGGTAATCTTTTCACAAGTTTACTTTGAAGGTGATTCATGTTGCTTAAGTAGATTTAGAGGAAAAGATTTTGATAAAGTTGAAATTTATGAACTTACCAAAGACTTTAAAAGGTTATCTGCACAGGGAAATTTATGCTGCGATGTTTGGAACAGTGATTTACAGCAAATAATGATCTGGCTTGAAAAGAAATTTGGTAAAGAGGGAACTGAAATAAGCCAGATAATCAAATACATGGGAATGCCAAATGGGACAGATGTTGAATTGCTGAATGTTGGAATTGAGCTGGCTGGAGATGAGAAGGCACTGGTCTACTTTTGGCGAGGATATCACGATTTTTTATACTTTGTTTATGAAGACAATAAGGTAAAATATTCTGAATGGTATATGATGGGTGAATGAAGTTATAATGCTTATAATCAGGAGTAAAAAATTACTAAGTAATAAATTCAATTTCAAATCGAACAAAATTTCAGATTATGAAGCAAACAATAATCTTTTTTATAACAATTTTAGTCATCCTTTCTTCATGCAAATCAGAGAAAGATGGTTCATTAGAAAAAACTATCAGCTTACAAAAAATATTTGAATTAGTAAATGACTTGAGAGCCGAAGGATGTAATTGTGGAGGAACTGTCATGCCACCTGTAGAAAAGCTGGAATGGGATTACGAATTGGAAGAAGCTGCTTTAGCACATAGCACTGATATGAATACGAATAATTATTTTGATCATACCAGCCAAGATGGCTCCACCTTTGTGGATCGTGTTAACAGAACTGATTATACAGGAAGTCCAGGTGGAGAAAATATTGCTTCTGACTATACTAGTGAAGAAGCCGTTTTTAACGGATGGAGAAATAGCAAAGGTCATTGTAAAAATATGATGAACGGAAGCTTTACAGATATTGGAGTTGGCAGAAGTGGCAATTACTGGACCATGGTTTTGGGGCGAAAATAAAACGAACTATTCCTCTTTCCGGTATGCTATATAATTTCTCCATTTTTCAATTGCTGTAGCCATATCTTCGGGTAATTCAGAATCAAAAAACATGGTTTTACCTGTTCTTGGATGCACAAATTCAAGGGATTTTGCGTGCAAAGCTTGTCTTGGCAAAATACTAAAACAGTTTTGGACAAATTGCTTGTATTTTGTAAATGTTGTTCCTTTCAAAATTTGCTCACCACCATATTCTTCATCATTAAACAATGGGTGCTTAATATAACTCATATGTGCCCGTATCTGATGTGTTCTTCCAGTTTCTAGTTTGCATTCCAAAAGGCTAACGTAATCAAAGTGTTCTAATACCTTATAATGAGTTACGGCATGTTTTCCATAGTCTCCTTCAGGAAATACATGCATGATTTTTCGATTCTTTAAATTACGCCCAATATGTCCTGTAATTGAACCTTCCTTCTCATCAAAACTCCCCCAAACCAAAGCTATGTATTTTCTATTAATCGTTCTATCAAAGAACTGCCTGGAAAGATGCGTTTTAGCCTCCTCTGTTTTTGCAATAACCAAAATGCCTGAGGTGTTTTTGTCAATTCGATGAACAAGTCCAGGACGTGGATCATCAGTATTAAACAGGGGCAGGTTTTTCAAATGAAAAGCCAATGCATTTACCAATGTACCTGAATAATGACCGTAACTTGGGTGCACAACCATTCCTGGCTTTTTATTAATGATAATAATATCATCGTCTTCGTATTGAATATCCAGAGGAATATCTTCAGCAATAATTTCAATTTCGCGTGGGGGGTAATCAAAAACAATGGTAACAACATCTTCAGGCCTAACTTTGTAATTGGCCTTCACTTCTTTATCATTAACCAAAATATTTCCAGCAGTAGCTGCTTCCTGAATTTTATTTCTAGAAATATTTTCCAATTTGTTGAAAAGCCACTTATCGATCCTTAAGGCTGTCTGACCTCTATCAACAACATATCTGAAATGCTCAAATAACTGTTCCTCTTCCCGCTCTTTCAAACTGCTTCCTTTTTATTTTGTTTTGATTATTTTTTGAGTGTGATTAAATATTCCCTTCCTATCTGATACACGAAGAACATAAACACCCTCTCCTAAACCGGATAATTCAATCAAGGAATTATTCCTAACTGGTAATTTACGTACCAAACGTCCATTAAGAGTATATATCCAAGCATCAAACTCCTCATAATCAGAAACATTGCCAACACTAATTCGAAGGTTACCACTAGTAGGGTTCGGGTAAACTTTCATTTCATTCGTACTTTTTTTCTTAACAATGGGTTCTACAGGCAGAGTTAACTCTTTACCAAAAAAAGGACGTATCATCAAAGCAACTTCGTAGTCTGAATTTTGCCAATCTCCACCGAGATTATAGAAGATTTTATCGCTCTTGTTTCGATTAAGGTCCAAACCAATATTTAACATTTCCGGAACAGTTTGTATCCAACCTACATAAAATACACCATCCAGTACCAATGTTGTATCATCAATAAAATAATCGTGAAATTTATTTAACTCACCTTCGTATTCTGGTCTAACAGCCTCTCTTTGGTAAATTACTTTACCAGGCTCATGTTTTTTCGTTTTATCATTGATTGTATCCTTCCAAATAGTTAAATAAAAATATTTCCGGCTTGCATTATTCAAACTTCTCGCAAAATACATTTGAATTGCTTTAAGCGTATCTTGCTTTCTGCAATCAAATTTATACGCTAATCTGGCATTTTGGGTTCCATCTCCATACAAACCATAACTTGCCTCCGCTGTACCATCATCATAAGCATAATAATCATAAAATCTTTGAACATACAGAATCTCATTATTAACAGTATTATCTTCTGCATCAGTAACAAATCGGCCTTTAATTGTAAAACTTGCAGAGTCTGTAGAATTTGTTAAGAATTGATAAGAAAAAGGAGGCTCAAAAGTTCTTTGCTGTCCTGGAGCCACGTTATAACCTCCACCAAATAAAGTATCATTTGGTTCATTTCCACTATTATCATAAAAAACGTAATAAATGGTATCAATTAGCCGACCTGAAGAACCTGAACTGTTGTATTGATAAATAGACTTTAAAGTTAAACCTGTCTCAGTAGAAAAACCTGATTTAAAATGCTTCCAGGGCATAGCTTCATAATCTTTTAAAGGAGAAGCCATTGGGTAAACAAAAGCAATATCATCTGGATTTAAATCATTTGCATTTCTGCCATTGTTCAAATAAACATAATCGATGTGCCAATGATCGGCATTAATTACAATACTTGGGTCTTTATCCGTAGAAAGACTTGCTAAGTTACGGAATCTAAAACGAAAGCCATCTTTCAAATACTTATCTTCACTTATTTGTTTTATTACAGGCTCAAAAGGCTTGACTGCATCACCTTTGAAACTCTGGATTTTTTCCCAGACAGCTTCTTCTGGTGCGTAAAACTCCAGGAAGAGAGAATCACCTGTTTCAGGAAAGTCACCAAGTCCTTGGGGCTGAATATAAAAACTCAGATAAATGGTGTTGTCGCCTGGATAGTTTAAATTAATTGGCTGAGAAGTTAAAGTGTCGGCAGAAAAGGTATTTCCATACCCTGCCGATGAATAAAATTCCCCAGTATTGCTGATTGCATCCAATGTTGCAACACCAATTGATGGAGGATCAAGTGGATAAGTTCCATTTATAAATGCATAATTATCAGTCCACTTATTCGTATCTGGATAAAAAGAGTAATCTGAAAAATCATCAAAAAAGGGTAGTTCTAAACTAACTTTCAGTGCTTTTTTTTGCTTTGAATACTCCCTGCTTTTTTCCTTTAAAAGAGGATATCCAAAATAACTAATCGCTTCCTGAGCATTTATTTCAGAAAAGAAAAAAAACAGAATAACAGAAAATGGTAAATAATAAGTTATGGTTTGCTTAACTTTCATAAATAGGCAAATTTCAGTTTAGTAATTAGGTTTCAATCAAATTAGTAGAACTATTACTCAAACTTACAAACTATTCAATTTATTGTTGGTTATCGTCAATATTTGGATGTAATTTCACAGGATCAAGTGTCAACCACAAATCAATTAGTGCTCCCATTGTTGTTTGATAATTCTTTACTGGAGTTTGCTTCCATACCTTTGCCAGAGTACTATCTTCTGTTGTTAAAACAGTTTCATCAAAAACCAGAGCGCCAATATTTAGTGAATTATCAGTTGCCTTTTGAATTGCATCTCCCCTTGTTAATCCATGCAAATCAGGAACAATAGTTGCTTCATTTGACTCTCCCATTCCTAAGACCAAATCAATTCTTGAATCCTTTTCAATCACAGTTCCTGGGGCAATAGGCCTACCATTATACATTTGCTCCAAAACATTATTTGTTGCTATATCTGGCACATACTGCAATTTCCCAATTTTCAATCCATAGGTTTCAATATCTGCTTTTGCCTGAATAAGTGAAACTCCGGTAAAGTCAGGTATTTTAATTCGCTCAGGATTAAAAGCTTTAATCTGCACATGAATTGTCCTGCCTTTTTTAACTTTAAAGTCAGGAGATGGATTTTGCTTAATTATGGTACCTTTTTTCCCGGGAGCATTATAAACCGAGTCGTTTACCTCAATTTTTAAGTCAATTGCTTTGGCATCTGCAATTGCCTGTTTCAATGTTTTTCCGGTAAAATCAGGAACTGAAAGTCCTTCACCATGATGTGTTATTACATTAAGTGACTGAAAAACTCCAAAAAGTAATCCAACAATCACCAAAATTGATAATCCTAGATGTTTAAGAAAAGCTTTTGTTATTAAAAAAGTTCCAAAATCTTTTAATCCTGCAAGAACTTTTTTCCCTCGAAATTCGCTCATTATGAATTTATTTTTATCTTTTTTAGGGAGCAAAGATAAAAGATTAACGGAAAAAGATAAAAGGAAATAATTAAAAGAAGATAAGTCATTCACTATCTGTAACTTACACTACCTTAAAGTGTAGATTACAAATAGTGAAAATCAATTATAGTGTGTTTTCAACTTGTGAATAATCTTTTACAACATTGTAGAGAGTATCGCGTTCAATAGGCACTCGGTTAACCTCTGAGATTAAATCTGTAAGCTCTTGTGTACTCATTGTTGGAGTTTGATCTTCAACACCAGCCATTGAATAAATTTTTGTTGTGTCATCTATCGTTCCATCAACATCATCCACACCAAAAGAAAGCGAAAGCTGAGTAGTATGTTTGCCAATCATTGGCCAATAAGCCTTTATATGATCAAAATTGTCTAAAAAGATTCTTGAAACAGCATAATTCTTCAAATCTTCAATGGTTGTAACTTCACCAATATGAGATAAATGATTATTTTCTTTTCTGAATTTTAGTGGAATAAATGTATTGAACATGCCTGTTTCATCCTGAAGCTCTCTCAATCGTTTCATGTGATCGATACGATGCTTGTATTTTTCAATATGGCCGTATAATATTGTAGCATTCGAAGGAATGCCTACCCGATGCGCTGTTTTGTGAATATTCAGCCACATATCTGCATCCGATTTCTCAAAGCAAACTTGTTTTCTGATTTCGGGATCAAAAATTTCAGCACCTCCACCAGGAATAGAATCCAAGCCATATTCTTTCAGCATCTGCATGCCCTCTTTAATAGAAACCTTAGCCTTTTTTATCATAAAATCAAGCTCAATAGCTGTAAAAGCCTTTACATGAATTGATGGAATGATTTGCTTAATTTTTGAAATCATATCTCCGTAGTAATGTAAATCTCTTCTTGGGTGCACTCCTCCAACTATATGAACTTCAGTAATTTGCTTATCCTTGTAAGATTCTGTAATTTTTAAAACATCATCAAGTGAATATTCCCAGGCATCTTCATCTCCCTGTTTTCTTACATATGAACAAAACTTGCAATTATAAATGCATATATTTGTTGGTTCGATATGGAAATTCCGATTGAAATAGGTTTTATCACCATGTTTCCTTTCGCGAATAATATTTGCAAGGCTCCCAAGTAAACCTAACTCAGCTTTTTCATACAGCAGAATTCCTTCTTCCTCTGAAATTCTCTTACCTGCAATTATTTTTTCGCCTACCGTTTTAAGTTCTGGATTAATATTTTCAAATAAAACTGATTCAATATTTGATTGCATAAGTATTAAGTTTAAATTAATGCCTGCAAATATATTAAAATGGATCTTCTAAATTAGGTGATTATTTGAATTTATTTAGAATCTATCTAAATAAATTGGCTTTCAATAATAAAACTTAAAATATTATTATTTGAAGTATGTACAAAAACGAAAGCCCTTCTCTTTATCAAAGAAGGGCTTAGTATATATTATCACAAGCGGTATCTATCTTTTATGACGACCTTCGTCAGAAACAGTCAGTCTTTTTCTGCCTTTTGCTCTACGGGAAGCAAGTACCTTACGGCCACTTACTGAAGCCATTCTTTCTCTAAAACCGTGCTTATTTCTTCTTTTTCTATTTGATGGTTGAAATGTCCTCTTCATGACTAAATGTTTTAATTCTCAAATTCGGACTGCAAAAGTAACATATTTTTCCTTTATTCAAAAAACTTTTAATGTTTATCTGAAAGATATTTTCACTGAATTAATTCATTAATCTTAACTATTTATTAAACAGGAGAATAAACAATAAACTTTGTTTCAAAAAACTCTTCGTTGAAATAATTCGGAATAGGATAAAGAACCACTTTTTTCTTAAAACTTTCAAGTTCTTTACTTAAATCACCTCCTTTTAAATAGATAATACCATTCTGGAGACTATTACTATTTTTCGATTTAATTCTGCCATCAATCAATTTCAAAAAGTCAGCAAAAGAAGTAACTGCCCTGCTGACTACAAAATCGAACTGCTCCTTTACCTCCTTACTGTTTTTATGAATTCCAACAGCATTTTTCAACCCAATTGATTCAATGACACCATTTACCACCTTAATTTTCTTTCCGATTGAATCTACCAATTGAAATTCAGTTTCTGGAAAAAGAATAGCTAATGGTACTCCAGGGAAACCTCCGCCGGTTCCAACATCTAATACTTTTGTGCCTGGCCTGAAGCGTATAATCTTAGCAATAGCAAGGGAGTGCAAAACATGTCGTTCGTAAAAGTTATCCATGTCTTTTCTTGAGATGACATTGATTTTACTATTCCAATCTGCATAGAGTTCCTTCAGCATAGAAAATTGCTTTGCCTGCTCATCACTGAGGTTTTTAAAGTATTTATGAATAAGTTCCAATTTGATTGTTTCTAAAAATTAATATCCCCACTTTTAATAGTAGTCAGTAAAAGTTCTTTTGAGCGAAAAAGCCGAGCTTTAACAGTTCCGAGAGGAATACCTAACTCTTCTGAGATTTCAAGATAAGAAAGTCCGTAAAAATATTTTAATTTGAGTATTTCCTGATAGTCAGGATGCAGTTTTTTAATAAAATCCTGCAAAATAGTATCTTTCTGCTCCCTTATCATTTTCTCCTCAGGATCAAGGGTTTCAGATTTTATTATATCGCTTGGATAAACTTCCTCATCATCAAGAGTTTCGTCAATCGAAAGCATCTTGTGCTTATTTTGCTTGCGTAAAAAATCAATACAATGATTACTGGCGATTTTAAATAGCCATGTACTAAAGGCATACTTTGGGGTATATTTTTCAAGCATTTTAAATGCTTTCCCAAATACTTCAATAGTTAAATCTTCGGCGTCATCAATGTTTTGAACCATCCTTTTCATCATAAAGAATAAAGAATCTCTGTATAAGCCCATTAACTTGGTATAGGCTTTTTGATCGCCGTTTATAGCACTGGTCACCAGTTTATAATCTCTCTGCGCTTTTTCTGACAAATCAGATACTGGACTCATTTTTTACGTTTGCGTAGTTTTAGGTTACTTAAAAGTACTATAAAATTAATTATTGGCATTAAAAAATCAAATATTATACCTAAATAATAAATTCCTTTTTCATTAAATTTTGTAGATGCAGAAGATAATATAATGGTTAGCAGAATTAATCGGACTAAAAATCCCGGCAATAAAATGATTAATAGTTTCGGAAAAAATAAACCTGCCATAAAGGCTGCATAGAAAAAAATACGACTAAAAACTTCTAATCCTAAAATGAATTTGTGCTTGCCTTTATAATATTTTGCTGTTGTGACATGCCGCTTTTTTTGATAGAACCAGGCTTTAAACCTTTTTTTTGGAATACTTTCGGTAAATGTTTTTTGATTTAGTGATATTTTAAGGTTTTGGTTATTAGCATTTTCATTTACAAATAAATCATCATCGCCAGATGCCAATTTTAAATGGCTTGAAAAGCCTTTATTTTGAAAAAAAACTGATTTCCGGTAGGCCAAATTACGCCCAACTCCCATATATGGAATTTTTGCCATAGCAAAAGTGAAATATTGTAATGCAATAGTCAGGGTATCGTAGCGAATGATTTTATTTAAAAATCCTTTTGCAGCTTTATACCCACCATAACCAATTACAAAATCTGACTTTTCATCGAACTTTTGTTGCATCAACTTAATCCACTCATTACTAACAGGTTTACAGTCTGCATCTGTCAGTAAAACCCAATCGTGTTTTGCAGCTTTCAAACCAATTGAAATAGCTAACTTTTTATTATGACCAAAGTTTCTAGAGCAAGGAATGGTAGTTACATAAAGCCTTTCGTACTTATTCTGATACAACTTAAGGATATCTTCAGTTCCATCATCCGAACCATCATTTACAACAATCACCTCATAATCAGGGTAATCTTGTCCCAAAACAGAAGGTAAAAAAGCTTCAAGTTGAGCTGCTTCATTCTTAGCACAGATAATTATTGATACAGGAAATTGCTCGTTAACCACTACTTCAGATTCTTTATAAAAGGCAATACGAAGATAAAAGAAGAGATAGTAAAAAAGTTGAATGAGAAAAGTTATAGAAAAGACAATAAGAACACTAAGTGAAAAAAAATCAAGGTTAGATAAGTAGTTCATAAATGATAAATATACTCGACTAATTAAATAAAAACAGGTAAATAACAATAGGCGCAAATTTAAATAAAATTAGCTAAAATTATATTTTTATTATAATCAATAGCATTAAAACATTAGTTCCTAAATTTTCAAAATGTTAAGCATACTTAAAAAAAACGTTGGGTTACCAAATTTGCAATTAAATTAGCTATTTTTGCCATTTTGGAAAAAGTAAAGCTTTTAAATGAATTTTGAAGTAGAGAAGAAAGATCCGAAATCAAATGCCAGAACCGGCTTGATTACGACTGACAGAGGACAGATCAAAACACCTATTTTTATGCCTGTAGGAACTGTAGGTTCGGTAAAAGGTGTACACCAGACTGAATTAATCGAAGACATAAAAGCCCAAATTATTCTTGGAAATACCTACCACCTCTACCTGAGACCTGGATTAGATACTTTGAAAAAAGCAGGCGGGCTTCATAAATTTATGAACTGGAATAAACCAATCCTTACCGATAGTGGTGGGTTTCAGGTCTATTCACTTGCAGATCAGCGAAAGCTTTCAGAAAAAGGAGCCGCATTTCAATCACATATTGATGGTTCGAAACACCTGTTTACTCCAGAATATGTTGTTGATATACAAAGAATTATTGGCTCTGACATTACGATGGCATTTGATGAATGCACACCTTATCCGTGTGATTATAAATATGCCGAAAATTCACTCGAATTAACACATCATTGGTTGAAAAGAGGAATTGAGCATTTCAGAAATACGGAAGCTCTTTATGGCTATTCACAAACATTTTTTCCAATAGTGCAGGGAAGTGTTTATAAAGATTTACGAAAAAAATCGGCAGAAATTATTGCTTCATATGGAGCCGAAGGAAATGCAATTGGCGGTTTATCGGTAGGAGAACCGGTTGAAGATATGTATGAAATGCTTGAGGTAGTAAATCAAATTTTGCCTGTAGACAAACCGAGATATTTAATGGGTGTAGGAACACCAGCAAATATTTTGGAAGGTATTTCACTTGGTACTGATATGTTTGATTGTGTAATGCCTACAAGAAACGGTCGGAACGGCATGCTGTTTACAAAAAATGGCATTATCAATATAAAAAACGAAAAGTGGAAGAATGACTTCTCCCCTATTGAAGAAGATGGAGCTTCCTTCGTAGATTTACAGTATTCAAAGGCCTATTTAAGACACTTAGTTACTGCAAATGAACGACTTGCAGCTCAAATAGCCAGTATTCATAATCTGGCATTTTATCTTTGGCTGGTTGGCGAAGCTCGTAATAAAATTGAAGCAGGTGAGTTCAGTGCATGGAAAGACATGATGGTCAATAAGTTAATGCAACGAATCTAAATAGCAAAAAATTAATTTATGCTAAAGAAAATTCTAAGTTTAATAGGTATAAAAACCATTGATTTATACATTATTAAAAAGTTTCTGGGAACATTTTTTTTCTCCATCGCACTTATTTTATCCATTGTTATAGTCTTTGACCTTGCAGAAAAAATGGAGGATTTTTTAGAGAACAACGTAGCTCTTAATGAAATAATATTTACTTATTATTTGAACTTCCTTCCTTATTTTGCAAATATGTTTTCACCCCTGTTTATTTTTATCTCAGTTATATTTTTCACCTCTAAACTAACCAGTAATTCTGAAATAGTAGCAATTTTAAGTAGCGGTGTGAGTTATCAGCGCCTAATGCGCCCTTATTTTTATTCGGCTCTTGTTCTGGCAATCCTATCATTCTTCCTAACAGGTTATATTATCCCACCAGCTAATAAACACCGAATTGATTTTGAACTTAAATATATTGATGGTGCCAGAGGTTTTACCAAACGAAACGTTCATAAGCAAGTAGCACCAGGGCTTTACGCATATATGGAAAGTTACGATAATAATAGGGATATAGGTTACAAATTTTCACTTGAAAGATTTGAAGGAGAAGAGCTTATTTCAAAAATGATAGCTTCAAGAGTGAATTGGGATTCAACGGTTCAAAAATGGCAGGTTCAAAACTATTACATTCGAAATTATAACAAATCAGGCCAACAAGAAATTATTGAAGGAAAGATGCTTGATACGACTTTAAATATGTCACCGAAGGATTTTAAAATGAGACTAAAATCAATTGAAACCTTAAATACTCCAAAACTAAAAGAATTTATTGCTGAACAGCAAATGAAAGGGGACGATAACATTGAGGCATATAAAGTTGAGAAATACAGGAGGCTTGCTTTCCCATTTTCAACATTTATCCTCACATTAATTGGAGTAAGTTTATCAACAAGAAAAAAAAGAGGTGGCACAGGGTTAAATATTGCTGCAGGTATTGCTCTTAGTTTTATTTACATATTGTTTATGCAGGTATTTAATGAACTGGCTAAAGCCAACTCAATGCCTTCATTATTAGCAGTTTGGATTCCAAATATAATTTTCTTTGCTATCGGAGTTTTCTTATATCGATTGGCTCCAAAATAGCTGAGAAACTAAAGTTTTGAAATCCAGGTAAAATAATTATCAAATCTTGTATTTTCTTTAGGTTCCTTCTCAAATATACCATAAATCGAAGATCCACTGCCTGACATTGCAGCATAAATAGCACCTTGAGAATAAAGTTCCTCTTTTATTTCATTTAACAGGGGGTGCTTTTTAAAGATACTTGGTTCAAAGTCATTAACAATAGTGGCCCTCCAGCTATTTAACGGATTTTTAATTAACTCTTTTAAAGAATTTTTAGATTCCGATGGCGTAACTCCGGAGTAAGCATCTACAGTACTCACAAAAATCTCTGGTTTAACTAAATAAATATAATATTTGCTGAGATCCAAGTCAATAGATTGAAACTTCTCACCTCTCCCATGTGCAAAAACAGGCTTGTTTTCAATAAAAAAAGCACAATCGCTACCAAGTTCAGCAGCGAGAGTTTCAAGTTTTTCATTGGTTAAACCTAATTGATAGAAGTCATTCAACTCTTTCAGCAAAAATGAAGCATCCGATGAACCGCCACCCAATCCTGCTCCAGAAGGAATTATTTTATGCAAATGAATCTCAAGAGATGGCAACTTATAATCTTTGGCAAGTAATTGATAAGCTTTGTAGCAAATATTTTCTTTTCCTGATATATTTAAAGCAATACCAGTAGTTTTTATGGTTATTTCTGTGTTTTTCGATGGAACAAATTCAAGCACATCGCTTAAAGGAATTGGGTAAAACACACTTTCAATATTGTGAAAACCATCTTTTCGCTTAGAAGTAATATTTAAACCGATATTTATTTTGGCATTAGGGAAACAAACCATATGATTTGATTAAATAATATATTGATAATCAAAAAAATAGAAATACTAATTTTCCCTAAAAGTACAAATTTTAGGGAAAACTAAAAGTATTTAATTCACCATTAATAAACAATCAGAA
This sequence comes from Bacteroidales bacterium, assembly GCA_050296515.1. GTDB lineage: Bacteria > Bacteroidota > Bacteroidia > Bacteroidales > NBLH01 > NBLH01. Next base: position 57,562 of record JBNKRJ010000060.1, read on the forward strand.
AACAAGATACTTGACTAATAGTAAAAAAAGTCGTACATTTAGTACAGAAAGTTTCAATAGGGGGTATTTTGTAAACTATTATTTTAATAATAAATGTAGTTTTCAAAATGAAAGAGAAAGTAGTTTGATAACTAAAAAGTTACAAGCTGCTTTCTTTTTTATATTAAAGCATATGCAAAATAGCTCACAACAAACTGATTTGTGATATAATTAATTATAGTGAATTTCAATAAATAACATTTTTATAAATAATTAGACTTTGAAAACAAAATAAAGTGAACTAAATTGCAACAAATTTTGCCAAAAATAATCAATGGAAGAGGAAGTCATAAAAGGCTTAAAGAAGAAAATCAAATATAAAGAGGTAGTTCGTTCTTTGACTGAAGATCTGGACAGAAGCGAACTTCAATCTCTTTTACTAGATGTTTTCCAGAAAAAGGCGTCTCAAATAAGCCCTTCTATATTATTTGGGAATTATAAGACCAATCGATTTGTTAGTCATTCACCATTAGATCCTTTACTCATTGCAAAATTTGATGTTATAGCATTTGAATTACTACCAGATGAGTTTAAGAGAATTGAACTATCACCTGTAAGCCCCTTAGGTTCATGCTCTTCCATCGCAACAGTGAATCAGGATAAAGTAATATCTGCAAGCAGAAACGTTGAAGTAACTTCTGATGCGACAAATATATTGGCACTAGAAGCTGCACTTCAGCGAAAAAATATTATTGTCGAAGCACAAAATATCTCTGATGATATTCATCTAGCTGCAAGTCATCGGGTTATTAGAACACAGCTATTTGAAAATGAGAAATTTACCCCCCACTTTAAGCTTTTTAATTTGTGCAGTGCAGGTAGGGATAAAGGAGATAAAGTGTTTGAAATTAAGGCTGCTATACTTCACATTGAATACTATATTTCTCTTTTCTGCAAAGTACTTGATCTAAAAAAAATCAGACAAATTACTATAAGGTTATTGAATTTTAATAAGGGAAATGAACTTTTGAAAGGCGGCATTTTGAAATATTTTGCAAAACAAGAATATGAAAAATTCCATTTTATGGTTGATCAAAAAGACGTAAATGGAATCAACTATTATGAGGAGTTGCGAATAATGATTAATGTTACCAACAGCCAAAATCAAACTTTTCATCTTGTTGATGGAGGGTATACCAATTGGACGAGAAAAATATTGTCCGATAAAAAGGAAAGATTACTTACCAGCTGTATTGGAACGGAACTTCTTCTAAAAACAATGGATCTAGCTGATTTTTAGCAATTAAATAACAACGCTCATCATTCATTGTATTATCCATAAATCATAATTACTTAAAAGTCAGTGTTAACATTTTTTAACACTCCCTGTGTAACTATTCCTTGGTTCAAACCATTATATTTAAAACGTCAAAAATAGAATACGATTATCAGCTAGTTTACACCTAAATGGGTTCTTCCGTTTGAAAATCAATTTGTTTACCCCAACCCAAATGGGAGCAAATTGATTTTACTCGCAAGCTCGTGAAGGTAAACGTTCTTCAAGCCCTTTTAGGGTCGGGGTAAATGGAGAAAAGCAATTTGCGGCTGGTATAAACTAGCTGACAATCATTAAATAGAATCATTGTAAACTAAATATCAAATTTTAAACTTAATTTTATGAAAAGCCTAATCATCACTGGCCTTTTTTGCCTAATTATCAACAGTTTACTTGCCCAGGAATATCCATTAAAAGTAGAAAGTTATCAACTTGAAAATGGATTAACTGTCTATCTAAATGTAGACAAAACCATGCCCATGGTAAATGGGATGGTGGTAGTAAAGGGAGGTGCAAAAAGAGATCCTAAAGATGCAACAGGTATCGCACACTATTTTGAACACATTCTTTTTAAAGGGACTAATGAAATTGGAACGATTGATTACGAAAATGAAAAAATATATCTTGATAGTATAAAAAATCTTTATGACGATCTTAGTAAAACTAAAGATAAAAATATACGACTTGAGATTCAAAAAGAGATCAATCGGATTTCGGTAAAAGCTGCAGATTATGCCATCCCTAATGAACTTGATAAAATATTGAATGGAATGGGCGGAAAAGGTATAAATGCTAGTACAGGATATGAAGGAATATTTTATTACAATAGTTTCCCTTCTAACCAAATTGAAAAATGGCTTGAAGTTTATAGTCATCGTTTTATTAACCCTGTTTTTAGGCTTTTTCAATCGGAGTTGGAAACTGTTTACGAAGAAAAAAACCTTTATGCTGACAATCTTATGGACTCATTTTTCGAAAAGTTTAATAAAGAATTTTATAGGAAATCACCTTATGGCCAACAAACAATTTTAGGAACGATAGAGCATTTAAAAAATCCATCTTTAAGCAAAATGCAGCAGTATTTTGAAACTTATTATATAGCTAAAAATATGGCCCTGGTTCTTTCTGGCGACTTTGATCCTGAAAAAGTAAAGCCAATTATTACAGAAAAATTTGGCAAGTGGCAAAGTGGAGAGAAACCAAAAGATCTGGTTATCAGCGAAGCTCCATTCATAGGTCGGGAATTAGTAAAAAAACGCTTAACTCCCATAAAAGTGGGAGTCAGAGGTTACAGAACAGTCCCTAAAAACCATCCTGATGAATTAGGTTTAGAGTTATGCTCCAATTTATTAAGCAACAATTCATCAACAGGGCTGCTTGACAAATTATACATAGATAATAAATTGATGATGGCAGGTTTGATGAATGATATTCACGCTGAGGTCGGTGGCGCCTACTTGTTTTTTGTACCTAAGATCATTGGCCACCCCTTGAAAAAAGCGGAAAAAGAAGTTGAAGCTCAATTAGAAAAACTAAGGAAAGGGGACTTTGATGATAAACTTCTTGAGGGAGTAAAAACTGAAATGAAGAAACAGTATGAAAGATGGCTTGAAGATATGCGTTGGAGGACTTATGCCATTGCAGATGCTTTTTTGTATGGAGTTAAGTGGAAAGACTATTTGGATGCCCCTAGTAAAATTGATAAGTTCACCAAAGAGGATGTTAAAAGACTTACTAATAAATATTTTGGAGATAATTACCTTGCCTTTTATTCAAAAATGGGATTTCCCAAAAAAGATAAAATTGATAAACCTCCTTTTAAACCAGTTCTTCCCAAAAACGCAGAGAAAAAATCGGATTATGCCAAAAAGTTAGAAGATATGCCTGTAGTTGAAATGGCTCCTCGTTTTATCGATTTTGAAAAAGATGTGGTTTGCCGGGAAATAAGCAAAGGTGTTAAGGCTTTCATTACTCCAAATCCCATTAATAATATTTTTTCGATCAGATTGGAGTTTGGTAAAGGAAATTATAAAGATCCAACTGTAGACCAGGCAGCAAGTTTATTTGCAAATGCAAATCCCAAAGATATGGATTACAACACGTTCAAAAGTAAACTTCAGTTATTGGGATGTAGTTTCTATACATATGCCAGCTTAAACTCAACAACCATGAATATTTCAGGTTTGGAGAACAACCTTGAGGAATCACTTAAATTAATTAACCAGTTTTTGAAAAACATTAGCGTAGAGGAAAAACACCTGAAAAAACTGGCACAAAACTATCGGTTCAATCTGAAATTCGAGAATAAAGATGTGTCCACTAAAGGGCAAGCAGCTAGCTTATATGCCCTTTATGGAAATGATTCAAGATATCTTTCACGACTTTCAGTAAAAGAAGTAAAAGCGTTGAAAGTAGACGAACTTGTAAATAAAATGAATGAAATTGTTGGTTACAAATATGATGTGCATTATTGTGGTAAAAAAAGTGCAGATAAGTTTTCCAAATTATTTAAATCATGCATGCAAATCCCTGAAAATCTAAAATCAAAAAAAGATTATATCGAACTCGAAAGAAAACAATATTCAGAAAACACTATCCTCTTTCTTGATGATAAAAAGGCAATTCAGAGTCACATAAATATTATGGTTGAGGGTGAAGTAAATGACGAGGAAAATCTAATAAAAATGGAAGCATTCAACGATTATCTTGATGGTGGAATGGCTTCAATTATCTTCCAGGAAATTAGGGAATTTCGCTCATTAGCATATGGCTCTTCAGGCAATTACAGAGCTTCATTTTATAGAAACAAACCAGGTTATTTCAAAGGCTGGCTCTCAACACAAGCAGACAAAACCATTGAAGCAATTGAAGTATATACGGATATTCTTAAAAACATGCCTGAAAAACCAGAAAGAATTGACGAAGTAAGAAAAGACTTAACACTTTCAATAAATGCCAATCAGCCCATGTTAAGATATAAATCAGCAAGTGTATCTAGATGGATGGAGCAAGGTTATAAAGAAGATCCTAGAATCAAACGATACAGTAACTATGAAAAGATAGAGTTCGACGAAATTGTCGATTTTTATACCAATAATTTAAAAGGTAAACCTTGGGTTATTACAATAGTTGGTGATTCAAAAAGAATTGATTTAGACAAACTAAAAAAATATGGTAAATTAAAGATTATAAAGAAGAGTGATATTTTTAAAAAATAACAAAAAAGGCGGATAAGTTAATCTTATCTGCCTTTGCTTCTTTAATCATAACCTCACGCCTTTTTCATTGCAAGTTTGTCGTAGAGGAATAGTGCTATTACAGCCACCAACCCAACTCCAAAGATCACCATCCAGATTGAAGAAGGCTCATATTTATCCCATAAATAATTGGTTAATTCATTGGTTGTCATATTCATTTTTTCTGCCAGAGCCAGAAAGTTATCATTTATTGATTTACCAGTCATTGCAACACCCTGTTCTGCTGCTTCCAGTTTCATAATCGAAGTTTTGTCAGACATTGATTGGTAAATATTACCACTTATAATCCCGGCAAAAATACTTCCGATAAATACAGGAATAAACGAATACCCCATGTAAACACCTTTTTTATCAGCAGGAGCTATACGGCCAATGTATTCCGTAATTTTTGGTGAGCCAGCCATTTCTCCAATACCAAAAATTAAGATTGCTACTAAAGTGAATAGAACATTCTGTGTAACAAGTGTAAGTGACATACCTATCGTACAAACCAAAAAGCCAATAGTCATTGATTGCAGAGGTTTAAGCTTCATTACTATTGTTGATACAATTATCTGGAACATAATAATATACAGCGCATCCATGCTGGTAATAAATTCAGCTTCAATTTGCCCTCCTCCAGCACTATAATACTTCGTGATAAAAGGTACCAAATCATTTAAAAAATTATAAACAACAGAAGTATCAACCCATTGAGCAATAAAAACAGGAAGCATAAAGAACAGCTGGTAATACATTGCCCAAAAACCGGCAACAATTACCAGGAATGTAATAAATTTATTATCAAAAAAAACGTTGGTGATACTTTCAAAAACCTTTTTATTTGATTCGCCAATTCTTTTGCTTAAGACATAATCCGTCCATTTTTTTGATAAATCTTTTTTACGCCTAACAAAAAATAATAACAATTCAAGAATCCAAATAACTAAAAATATCAAAAACAGAGATATAAAAACAACTATTGAAGAAAATAAGGTCTTAACTATTTTCAATAAAACAGGAATCCCCGTTTCAATAGGATATTCAGATTCTGGTTCTTTATAAAAGAAAAGAAAAATAAAATTAACAGCAATGGCTCCAGCTGAAATATAAAAAACAATTGGAGGTAAATCTTTGTATATCAGAGCTATCATTGGGCCAACATAAGCGCCTATATTCACCATCATATAATAGATACCAAATCCTATAGAAGCTGTTTTTTCATCTGTAACTTTTGCAACCGTGGCTGCAATTATTGGCTTAAAAAGCGCTGCTCCAAGAGCCAAGTATAAATAAATAAAAAACACACCTGAAAATGACTTGAAATGAGGAATTGCAATAAATGCAGATATATAAACAACAAAGGCTATAATCAAAACATTTTTAAAACCATATCTATCAGAAAGAGAACCAGTAATTACAGGCAAAAAATAGAGTATTCCTGTTCCAACTCCCATTATAACTCCTCTCTGCCACGATTCGAGTTCCAATCCCCCTACATCTGAAGAGCCTGTTAGGTAATTTGCAAACAGCATAAAAAAACCATAATAAGCCCACCGCTCAAATAGCTCCATATAATTTGCAACCCAAAATGTGCGTGGAAACCTCTTAAAAATCGGTACTTTTTTTTCTTTAGTCATACACCCTAATTTTTTTTGTTCAGAAATTTTGCGACCTAAAATAAAGGTTTTAAAGAAGATAGCAAAGATCTAATTTAAGATGGCAAAAAACATAGCCTTTTTTTGTACACCCTAAAACTTTTTTTTGTACCTTTACATTAGCCGGAAACCAGTACGTTGGATGACTTTAATTGGTTATAATTTATTAATTTAATGGTTTCCGGTTTTTTTATCTACCCTACTCATCTCCCATGTTAATAAGCTGTTGATAATTAATTTTTGTCAAAAAAATAAACACCTTTAATTCAATCCCTTACAAAGCCAAAAATTTATTTACCCTGCTCAAATTATAAACAAATAAAGCATAGTATTTGATAAATTCTTACTTTTGTCGTCCACTTTTGTTAATTAGTATTTACATTTGATGTTAACAGAAGAAATTTAACCTATACTAACATGGTATTACTTGACTTTGAAGAAAAAATTGGAGAGCTGCTGGAGCAGTTAGAAAAGGCAAAGGAAATAGGTGAACAGAGTAATGTCGACGTGAGTACCACAATTAAGGAGTTAAACGCAAAACTTGAAAAAACCCGTAGGGAAATTTACAGTAATTTAACTCCCTGGCAACGCGTTCAGGTTTCAAGACATCCTGAAAGACCTTATACCTTAGCTTATATAAATTATTTTACAAAAGGTGAATTTATTGAATTACATGGCGACAGGCATGTAAAAGACGATAAAGCAATGGTTGGTGGTTTTGGCTCTATTGATGGGCAAACAGTTATGTTTATCGGACATCAAAAAGGAGTTACCACAAAAATGCGTCAGTACAGGAACTTTGGTATGGCAAATCCCGAAGGGTATCGTAAAGCATTAAGAATGATGCGCTTAGCAGAGAAATTTAACAAGCCAATTGTTACGCTGGTTGATACAATGGGTGCTTACCCAGGCCTTGAAGCTGAAGAAAGAGGACAAGGTGAGGCTATTGCAAGAAACCTTTATGAAATGTTCAATGTTAAAGTGCCTATCATTACTATAATTATAGGTGAAGGTGCTTCAGGCGGAGCAATTGGGATTGGTGTTGGTGATAAGGTGTACATGCTTGAAAACACCTGGTATTCAGTCATTTCACCAGAATCCTGTTCTCAAATTTTATGGAGAACATGGGATTATAAAGAAGATGCAGCGAGGGCATTGAAACTTACTGCAACTGATATGTATGAGCAAAAATTAATTGATGGCATCATTAACGAACCTCTTGGTGGAGCTCATACAAATCATGAAGAAATATTTGAATCAGTGAAACAGGTAATATTAAAAGACCTTGATGAATTGAAAAAAATTGATGCAACAGATTTAATCAACCAGAGAATTGATAAATATGTTGCCATGGGCAAGTATGTCGAAGATTAATATATTAAATATCAAGCAATTACAGTAAGAGGGGGCAACTCCTCTTTTTTAGGCATTTAATATAAAATTGTTGTATAGGTCAAGCAATTTTGAAGAAAAATTCACGAAAAAGCGTGCTCAACATATTACAAAACTTAAAATAAATTTAGAAAGTGAAACTTCCAGAGCCTCCGAAAAGAAAAAAAACATATCCGGATAAAATAGAAGACAATGAATTGGGGAAAATTCCACCTCAGGCCATTGAGCTAGAAGAAGCTGTTCTTGGTGCAATCATGCTTGAAAAGAATGCAGCTTTGGAAGTTTTAGATATTCTTACACCCGAAAGCTTTTATTCACCGGCCCATCAAAAGATTTTTGGAGTCATTGTTGACTTGTCAAAAACATATCAACCAATTGACATTCTAACAGTTACAGAAGAACTGCGAAAAACAAAAGAGCTGGATGAAGTTGGTGGAGCCTATTATGTTTCAAAGCTGACAAGCAAGGTTGGTTCGGCAGCACATATTGAGCATCATGCAAGAATTATTGCACAAAAACATATTCAACGGCAATTAATTAAGGTTGCTGTAGATATTCAGCGAGAAGCTTATGATGAATCGGTAGATGTTTTAGACTTGTTAAACTCCTCTGAAGCTGCTATTTTTCAGTTGGCTGAAGGAAATATCAAAAGTGATACGGTAAAAATTTCAGAGGTAATTAGTGAGGCAATTGATAGAATTGAAGAAGCCTCAAAAAGAGAAGATAATTTAAGTGGAGTACCTTCAGGTTTTGTAAGCTTGGATCGAATCACTTCAGGATGGCAGCCATCCGACTTAATAATAATTGCTGCCCGTCCTTCGATGGGTAAAACCGCATTTATACTTTCAATGGCCCGTAATATGGCCGTAAATCACAAGGTGCCAATAGGTATATTTTCACTGGAAATGTCTGTACTACAATTAGTTAACAGGCTGATTGCAGCAGAAACAGAGCTTTCGAGTGAAAAACTTCGTAGTGGAAAATTAGAAGATTATGAGTGGGAGCAATTAGACATTAAAACTAAAAATCTAAACGATGCTCCGATATTTGTTGATGACACCCCCGCTATTACCATTTTCGAGCTGAGAGCAAAATGCCGAAGGCTAAAAACACAGCACGGCTTGAGAATGGTAATAATTGATTACCTTCAGCTTATGTCAGGTACACCAGAAACCAGAGGTAATCGCGAACAGGAAGTAAGTACCATTTCAAGGGGATTAAAAGCAATTGCTAAAGAATTGGATGTTCCAATTATTGCACTTTCACAGTTAAACCGTTCTGTTGAGATGCGTTCAGGAGATAAACGCCCACAACTTTCCGACTTGCGTGAATCGGGTGCTATTGAGCAAGATGCTGATATTGTGTGTTTTATCCACCGTCCTGAAAAATATGGAATTACTGAAGATGCAGAAGGAAATTCAACCTTAGGTCTTGCTGAAATTATTATTGCCAAGCACAGAAATGGTGCGGTTACTGATGTTCAACTTAAATTCAGAAATGAACTTGCTAAATTCGAAGAGTTTGAGGTTGACGAACTGGTTCCGATAGACGAAGGTGGCATGCCAATGGGAATGACATTTGGATCAAAGATGAACGATGACATCAAAAATAATTCTTCAGATAGTTTTCCAGATTTTTCACCTTTTGATTCAGAGTCCCCATTTTAAAAAAGACAGCTTTTTTTTGCTTTAGTTGTTGTAACTTGCAATTAATTAAGATGGAATATCGTTTTTTAGGTGTACCAATACTCTTGATTCGAAGGTTTCAACAACTAAAAATAATATAAAATGGTTACGAAAGTAAGATTCACAATTCTGGTTATAGTATTATTAATCAGCCAAATAGCAAATGCAACCTACATCCTAATTCCTATGGATGATGTGCAGAAAAATCACTTAAAAGCTTATGGGATTGCTTTTTGGACCCTGCAGAATGATATTGAGGTAAGCTGGTTACTTAATTACAGAGGTGGTAGTTTTATTATGGAATATCACCAGGAAATTGAAGATGAATGCAAAATCCGAGGGGTAAGCTATGAAACAACCGCTGATTTTCAAGCCAATCAAATATTTACAGAAATAGCCAGGCCGGATATCAACATGGACAGGGTAAAGCTTGAGAAAGCCCCTAAAATTGCTGTTTACTCTCCTAAAAGCAAGCTTCCATGGGACGATGCTGTGACTTTGGTACTTAGTTATGCTGAAATTCCTTACGATGTAATTTATGATAAAGAAATATTGGAGGGTGATTTGTCAAAATATGACTGGCTGCATCTTCATCATGAAGATTTTACTGGACAATACGGAAAATTTTATGGAAATTATCGTAACACTGCCTGGTACCAGGAAAGTAAGCAAGAGTTGGAATCCTTAGCTTCAGAACTTGGTTTTAAAAAGGTTTCGGAACTAAAAAAGTATGTTGTAAAATCAATTAAAGAATTTGTTTCGCTTGGAGGATTCCTATTTGCAATGTGTTCAGCAACTGATACTTATGACATTGCTCTTGCAGCAGGAGAAACTGACATTTGCATGCCTATGTTCGATGGCGATGCCGCAGATCCTGCCATGCAATCTAAACTAGACTATTCAAAAACTTTTGCTTTTAAAGACTTTACTTTAAGTCAAAACCCATTTGAATACGAGTTTTCAAATATCGATGCAACAAATTATCGGAGAGTTCCCCAAAATAAAGATTATTTCTATTTGTTCGATTTTTCAGCAAAATGGGATCCTGTCCCGACCATGTTGTGTCAAAATCACGAAAAAATAATCAAAGGCTTCATGGGACAAACAACCTCATTTAACAAAGATTTGATTAAATCAAATGTACTGATAATGGGCGAAAACAAGGCTTACAATGAGGCTCGCTACATTCATGGTGAGCTTGGAAAGGGCACCTGGACCTTTTATGGCGGCCATGATCCGGCTGACTACCAACACTTTGTAGGAGATCCGAAAACGGACCTTGATTTACATCCGAATTCTCCCGGATATCGTTTGATATTGAACAATATTCTATTCCCTGCTGCAAAAAAGAAAAAAATGAAAACATAGTTTTCAATAGTCTCAAAGAAAAAGATTCAATGAAAACTTCTATTTCAATAGTTTTTGCAGTATTCCTGATAATTTTGACAGGTTTAGGCAAAGAAAAAGACAATGAACAAGAAATAATCTTCTACGAATTAAATCCTCAAAAACAGGATCTTCAGTTTTTCTGGAAAAATGAAAATGGAGAAGTTTTTAAAAACATTGAAAAGTTAAAAGAAAATCTAAAATCCAAAGGCGAAAAATTGCTTTTTGCCATGAATGGAGGGATGTATCTTACAAACTACACGCCTCAAGGACTTTACATTGAAAATGGAAAAGTACTGGCACAACTTAATTCCATTAAAAAAGGATACGGAAATTTTTACATGCAGCCAAATGGTATCTTTTATTTGGACTCGGTTGACCAACCCACCATCTGCAAGACAAAAGATTTTAAATACAAAAAGAATATAAAATTTGCGACCCAATCAGGTCCTATGCTCCTAATAGATGGGAAAATCCATTCAAAATTTACGTTTGGGTCAAAGAATATTCATATTAGAAATGGAGTTGGTATCTTGCCAAATGGAAATTTACTGTTTGCAATGTCAAAGGGAAAAATCAATTTTTACGATTTTGCTACTTTCTTTAAGTCCAAAAGCTGTAAAAATGCATTATATCTAGATGGCTTTGTTTCAAGAACTTATCTCCCATCAAAAAACTGGGTGCAAACAGATGGTAACTATGCTATAATTATTGCTGAACTTGAAAAGTAAAGTAGGTTAATTCTTGAGGATTATTTTCTAAGTTGGTTCAAAATAATTCAGGCTTTCAGTTTTTTTCAAAAATTTACATTTGCCCCACTTTATAAAATGACAACAGTTAATGGCTAAAAAAATAGAAATATGCACCGGCAAAAAGTGCAAGAAAATGAACTCCCATAAACAACTTAAATCATGGGGAAAGGAATTAATTGAGGAAGGAAAACTTAAAAAAGTTAAAAAATCCAAATGCCTTGGCAGTTGTAAAAAGGGTTTTGCAATCCAGTATAAAGGAGAAGTTTATAATTGCCTAACTAAAGAAGAGCTGGAAGAAGTAATTAAGAAAAAAAAGTAATGTGAATTACTTTATCCGTAGCATCATAATCCCATCCCTGATTGGTAAAATCACGTTCTCCACTCTTTCATCCTGATGTACAAAATCATTAAACTCTAGTATCCCTTTTGTATATTCATCATTAGGGTTATTGGGTTCAATAACTTTTCCACTCCATAAAACATTATCAGCCAGAATGAATCCGCCTGATCGTGTTTTTTCAATCACCAATTTGTAATAATCAAGGTACTGTCTTTTATCGGCATCAATGAATACAAGATCAATATTATCAGGCAGTTGTTGGATAATTTCAGTAGCATCTCCAATATGAAACTTTATTTTATCTCCAAGTCCGGATTTTTGAATAAATGCCTTTGTAAAACTCTCTAACTCATCGTTAATTTCAATAGTATGCAATATGCCATTGTCTTGCAAGCCCTGTGCAAGACAAATTGCAGAATATCCTGTGTAAGTACCAAGCTCAAGAATATAGGAGGGTCGAATCATTTTGCTAATCATCTCCAACACCCTGCCCTGCAAATGCCCCGACAACATCCTGGGCAATAATACTTTATGCTGAGTTTCACGATTTAATTCAGCAAGTAATTCACTTTCTGCTTCGGTATGATCTAAAATATATTGTTCAAGTTTATCATTCATAGTTCAATGTTCAATAAGCTCTATTCATAGATGAGCATTGATAGCTGCGTACTGTCTAATATTTCGTTTGCAACTTCAAGTATTTCTTCGGCTGTTATTGCATTAATTTTTTGGTTAACTTCATCAAGACTTTCAATTTTATTAAACAGCATTAAGCTTTTTCCCATCGCCAACGCTGCATTGTCTCTGTTTTCGGAACTAATTGCAATATGCCCAATTAATTGCTGCTTTGCTCTTTGCAATTGCAAAACTCCCAGCTTATTATTTTTCAGCTTATTAAATTCTTTATTTATTAGCTTTAAGCTCTTATCAAATTTATCTTTTTCGGTTCCAAAATAAAGATTGAATATGCCATTATCGGAGTACCCGGTGTAACTTGATTCTATATCGTAAACATAACCGCTTTTCTCCCTCAGGGCCATGCTTAACCTGGAGTTCATACTTGTACCTCCCAAAAGGTTATTTAACAAACTCAAGGCATTTCTTTTTTCATGGTGGAAATCATAGGCCACATTACCAATAATGCAATGCACCTGATGAGTGCTTTTTCCCTCCCTTTTCGAAAAAGGCTGATAAATCAGTGATTCTTGTCCTCTGGACTTTAGCTTTTTTTCAGGAACATCAGCAAAATATTTCTCTGTAAGGTTACTGATTTTCCTGAAATTAATATTGCCAACTGAAAAGATAACCATTTGATCCGTTGGATAATTTTTTTTCTTAAAATCAATCAGGTTTTGCCTTGAATATGCCTTTATTTCATCGGGCTCACCCAATATATTTTTTCCTAACGAAAGATTGCTGAAAACAAAATCCTCAAACTCATCAAATATTAACTCTGCAGGGCTATCTTTATAGGAATTTATCTCATCTATAATGACATCTTTCTCCTTTTCTATCTCATTTTCAGGAAAATTAGAGTGAAACAGCATATCAGAAAGAAGTTCCAAAGCACGAGCATAATGCTCACTCAAAAAGGCAGTGTACACACAGGTCTCTTCTTTGGTTGTATATGCATTAACATCTCCACCTACCGATTCAAGTCGGTTTAGGATATGATAAGAACGACGTTTCTCTGTACCCTTAAAAATAGCATGCTCGATAAAATGAGCAAGACCATGCTCATTTTCAGATTCGTCTCTTGATCCTGTATTTACTATTAAGCCACAATAGGCTATGGGGCTGTTTGTGTAACTATGCACAAGCCGTATCCCGTTCTTTAACTGATGTATTTCGTAATTCATTCCAACACTGGGATTTGTGTGCAAAATTAAGAAAACCAAAGCAATATAACAATGTCCAACTACTTAATTAACAAAAATTTACATCTTAGTTTGCCATGAACTCTGCTAATGTAAAAGTTTCCTTTTCCCGAACCCCTTTCTCAGTTTCTTGCAGACTGCAACACTCATGATACAAATCGTGTTCGAAAAATAAAATATAGTCGCTCTCAATAGCCTCCTTAAAAAACTCCTCTCTTTCCTTTAAAGTAAGCAACGGTCTTGTATCATAAGCCATTACATAAGGCATTGGTATATGAGCTACGGAAGGAAATAAATCAGCACAGTAAACAATGGTTCGCCCATTTACATTAATAAATGGAATCACTTGTCCATCTGTATGTCCATTGTAAAGTCTTACTTTAAAGTTTGGTAACAAGTCAGTATCAGTTTCAAACAAATTCAGTTTTCCACTCTCCATAATTGGCTGAATATTTTCTTTCAAGAAAGAAGCTCTTTCGCGCCTGTTAGGATGATTCGCCCATTCCCACTGCTGTTTACTTGTATGATAGGTTGCATTTGGAAAAGCTGGCACAAGCTCATGATTTTCATTGTATTTGATGCTTCCGCCACAGTGGTCAAAATGAAGATGGGTCAAAACAACATCTGTAATATCTTCAAAAGAAACACCATGTTTTGCCAGTGATTTTTCCAGGGTGTCATCCCCATTTAAGTAGTAATGTTTCAGAAATTTATGATCTTGCTTTTCACCTATTCCATTGTCAATCAGAATTTTTCTATCTCCATCTATCACCAACAAACAACGCATTGACCAATTACAAAGGTTATTTTCATCAGAAGGATAGACTTTGCTCCACATCACTTTCGGAACTACTCCGAACATAGCCCCACCATCCAATTTTAAATTTCCTGTTTCTATTGTGTATAATTCCATTGCAATCAATATTTAAATAAGTTAATTATTCATAAATTCTTTCAAGGAAAAAGTGTCTCTCACACCAATTCCCTTTTCTGTTTTCATTACAGTACAGCATTCTGTGTGTAAATCATGCTCAAAAAAGAGGATATAATCGTTTATGAGTGCTTCTTTGAAAAAACGCCTTTTGTCTTCAACAGTCAAAAGGGGCCGGGTATCATAGGCCATAATATAAGGCAAAGGCAAATGCACGGTGGTTGGAAACAAATCTGCACAAAAAACAAGCGTTTTCCCGTTCACCTTAATATGCGGAATTACCTGGCCATCAGTATGTCCATTAAAAAGTTTTACATGAAAATTAGGAAATAGTTCATGTTCCTTATCGAATAGTTGTAATTTACCACTTTTCTCAATCGGTATAATATTTTCCATTAAAAAAGAAGGCATTTCTCTTTCATTTGGTTTCTGGGCCCATTCCCATTGCTGCTTACTTGTATGAATAGCTGCATTTGGGAAAGCCAGTACAGGTTGTTTATGTTCATCAAGCTTAATACACCCGCCACAATGATCAAAATGCAAATGAGTTAGAACTATATCTGTTATTTCAGCAGCTTCAATGCCAATTTTTATCAATGAATTCTCCAGGGTATTTTCCGACTTTTCAGTATAATATCTTAGGAAGTTTTTGGATTGCTTTGTTCCGATTCCAGTATCAATCAAAATTTTCTTGTTCCCATCAATAACCAACAAACTACGCATGGAAAAGTGACAATAGTGTCTTTTATCAGGTGGGTAAAGCTCCTGCCAAATCACTCTGGGGATGATCCCAAACATGGAACCACCATCAAATTTAATAATTCCGGTTTCTATTGCATATAATTCCATTCGGGCAAAAATAATTTGTGCCCAAATATACAATTTTAAGTTTGTGAGAACTCTACTTTATTTTGATTTATCGTTTATTAAAAGGTCAAAAATAAAAAAGGCTTCTCAATATTGAGAAGCCTCTTAAAACTCTTATATATAATCACTTATAAACTACTTACATGTTTTTGCAACTTCGATTTTAGATTCGAAGCTTTTCTCTTATGAATAATATTCTTCTTTGCTAATTTATCAAGCATTGAACTTACTTTTGGGTAAAGAGTTTCAGCTTCCTCTTTGCTTTCTAAACCGCGAAGTTTTCTTACAGCGTTCCTCATTGAAACAGCATAATATCTGTTTTCAACTCTCCTCTTTTCTGCTTGTCTTATTCTTTTTTTTGCTGATTGATGATTAGCCATATGTATATACTAAACTTATTAAATAAAAAAGCAGTCCGTAGGGGAATCGAACCCCTGTTACCGGGATGAAAACCCGGCGTCCTAACCGCTAGACGAACGGACCAAATCAAAGTGTCATCTCAACTTTGGGTGTGCAAATGTAAGACTATTTTTAAATTCGCCCAAAATATTTTTGAAAATTTTTGCATTATTTTTACAATTTTGATTCAAGAATCTGTATATCAATAAAATAATTTTCTAAAAAAAATGAAAAAATTAAGCTTCTAACTTTGAAATAGCTATTTCATAATCCTCCGAAAGGTAAAATGAGAACAAACTTGCCAATCTAATTGCTAATTCCTGATGCCTGAAATTTCCGTCCTCGTTCTTTTTCATAAGAAACTCTCTTAAACCATACTTTTCAATTACCGGAAGCTCAGAATAATAATTTGGTGATACCAAAAACATTGCCCTGATGGCTGCTTTTATATCTTTCGTAAAAATCAGGGCACACCTGTCGGCTGTAAGTTGTATGATTCTGGAAGTTGCCAGGAACTCCATTTCTTTATCATTATCCTTTTTATCCTTTGATACTTTAGATTTGTAGATATTTACAATCTGTTCGGAAGTATTCAAGACTTCCTTACTTTGCGAAGAAACCTTTCCTAACTTTGCCGTTTTTTGAAGAAAAGATGAAACAGAGTTTAATTTTCCAATTCCCTGAATAGATTTGCCAAACAACCCAATTGCCGGAATAAAAGATAAGACAGTATCAAGTACAAAGTATCCTTTTTCCACAGCTCCTTTCCAAACATCGCTTGAGGTGATATGGGCATGCTTAAAATATAAATGGGCCAATTCAACCCCAATAGCAAAACGCAGCTCCAAAGGGTTTAAATAATGTGGTGAATCTTTTTCTAAATGATCACCTCCAATTATCAAAAATAATGGGTCACTTTCAAAACCATTTATACCAACAGATTTCTCTCCCCTTGAAACATAAACATCCAGCTTTTCGATATTCAATGCATATTTAATATCAGCAATAATATCATTCAATTCCTTGTACTTTTGAGGTGATAACTTTTCTGAATAGGATTTTAGCATCGAATAGTCAGGTATTTTAACCGAAGCCAGCCATTTTTGAAAGTTTGAAAAACTTCCTCCTTTCCTGGTCGCAGGATGACGAACATGCTTCTCTAAAATCTTGGAATCAAGCATTTTGTATTTGAATGAATGATGCGCTTCATCTTTAGCCATCAAACCTTCAGGCTTCATAACCATCTTTAATTCACCACCTTTGGCAGCGACCTTTTCTTCTGAAACTTCAATTAATTTATCGACTCTTTCTTCAACAAGCGGTTGAAGACGTGCTATTTGACACTTGTATTCAATGGCACTTTTTTCTGTTTCTAACTCCGCCAGAATCTCTAAAATTGTTACTTTTAATATTTGTCCGGCTGCAATGTCTGTCAAATCAATATCTTTTGCCGGAAGTAAATCTAAAATGGTCTCATCTGGCAACTGACTTAAACATTTTTTCAGGACTTTTTTTGCTTCATTTCCTAATCCGCATTTTATTAAATGTCGGCTAAATGAAATATCAAACAATACCTGGTTTATTTCATCAGTATTCTTTTTTTGAAAATTATCCCTGACTAACCGATGGAAAGGCAGTATATTATTTGCCTGAACAGCATCATCAATTGCTTTTAAGAACAAATTATTAATTGCAACAGAATCAATATATGAAATCTCCCAATCCTCTACCCATTTTGTTAAAAATTCATTAGTTCCGGCATAATTTAAAATCTTATGTAAAAGATTCAGCAAACTGTTATCTTCAACAAACTCAGAAAAAACTTTTTCCCGATCTCCTTCAGTATACTCCATGTAAAGAAGGGATAATTCATCAAACGGGTTGTGTTCTTCTTCTATCAGGTGATGAATGTAGTCAATGGCCAACTGGTTACTTTCCTGGTTTTTCTTTTTATAAATCCAGTTTAACCTTGCTATTTCCCTTATTTTTTCATTTTCTGGCAACAGATTAAGATGTTGTATTTTATGAAGTAAATCGTCATTTGAGCGAGTACTTAAAAAACCAATATCCTTACAATTAAAGGGAACTCGGCCTATTTCTTTTTTCACAGTAACTGCTTCGTCATTGCACATAATTTTTTGAACCTCTGTTTCGCGTTTATCAAATGCAACAATAAACGCGTTTCCAGTAGTTAAAACAAAATACCAGCTTAGGTTTTTATCATCATTTAAACTCCCATCATTTTTTTTAATGGATGAAAAAGCCAGAAATGCGAGCAAAACTTCATCTTCTTTAGAATGGTTTACAAACCAGATTTTCTTTTGCTCACCAAGGTCTTCAATAAAATGATTTCGGGTGTCAATTTTAAAATCAGTTGTTGCTCCAGGTGAGTTCTTATATAAAAAATCATAGATATATCTTTGTATATCAGACTGATATGACTCACTCAACATTTTCCCTAATGAAAATTTATTATCTCCAGTGTCAAACCATTTATCATTTTTTATATCATAATACATTTTTTGCTGATCGACCAGAAAAAACAACTTAAACCCTGTGCTCAATCCCAGCGAATCTGTTATACCTCCTTTATTCTTGTATTCTATGGTATAAATATTTTCTCCCTTTGAATAGTTTACTTCTAATTTCAGGCTATTTTGCAGCCATGTAGCCAGGCCTTCCGCCAAGACCCCCATTTTTATTTGCTCTGCCACATATGCAACACTACCATTATTCAATAAATGATACATTAAATCAACCCTGGTCAGGTGTTCTTTTTCTTCTTCATTTTTTTTGGGTAGATTATCTGGTTCACTCATACTAAAATCTATTAAATTTTTACTTAACACCCGTAAAATTAAGTTTTTCTATTCACTTAATACAACCTTATAGTCTAATAATTTTAAGAAAACCTCCTTTTCATGACTTTAAACAAATGACACCTAGTCAAACAATTACCTCCCAATAAATATAACCTATAAATAAACTATCATAGAGTTTGAAAAAAGAAACTTATTAAGTGGAGTTTCAAACTGTTCGGTTCTGAACACGATTGTTTTAAAAACGTACAAGAATAGAAATTACAAACAATGGAATTTCAATGCCAAAGAACTGAATAAAAGACAATTACAAAGTTTGGCACAAAGCATGTTATTCATTAAACAGCAAAACAAGATATAATATGAAACTAGTAGATAAATTAGATAAATTCTCAGCCATAAATTTAGTTAATTACGGACAAATTGATTTCGGTGACTCTTCTGAATCAAAATTCATTTTAGGGGCAAAAAAACTAAAAAAGGTTCTTGAAGAAATCAAAGACACCTACTATGTTCTTCAAATAAAGAACCAGCGAATTTTTAAGCATACTAATGAATATTACGATACTCAGGATTATCAACTTTATATGGCCTATCATAATGGTAACGGAACTCGTTATCTAATTAAAAACAATGAGATTGAAGGAGTTAAAGGTCAATCTATCGAAATAAAATACCAATCAAACAAAGGTGAAGTTAGTAAGGTAAAACAAAAAGTAAAAAGTACTGATATTGGTGAATTTGTTCAGGAAAACTCACCTTTCGACCCTGAGGCTTTAACTAAAACACTTAAAAATAAGTTTTATAGAATCGTTTTGATTCACAAGAAGAATAAGGAAAAAATTACGATTGACCTGAATCTAAAATTGTCCAATAAGAAGAATAAGATTAAACTTCCTTATGTGGCAATTGTAGAAGTAAAACAAGAGAAATTTTCGTTATATTCTGATTTTATGCTAAGTTTGCGCAAGCACAATGTGCAAAGAACATCATTAAGCAAATACTGCATTGGTGTAGCGTTGCTTAACAAAGATGTTAAGAAGAATAAATTTAAATCAAAACTTCTGGCAATCAGTAAAATAAATGATAGCGAATCTTATAACCAACAAATTTACTCTGCTTAATTTTTTTAACATACCTTTCATTGATGTTGATAGTTTTTTAGCCTTTATTTTACGTTTTGCATTTGATCTGTTTGTTACTTTGGTGATAGTCAGATTGATATACTATCCTAAAAATAAGCGGAAAGACTACTTATTTACCTACATTCTAATAGGCATTTCGGTATTTCTTCTTTGCATTTTACTTGAAAGTGTTGATCTGCAACTTGGCTTTGCACTGGGATTGTTTGCTATATTTGGAATTATCCGTTATCGTACGAATCCAATGCCAATAAAGGAAATGACTTATCTTTTCCTAATTATTGCAGTGTCTGTTATTAATGCTCTTTCAGGTAATAATATTAGTTATGTCGAGCTTTTTTTCAGTAACGTAGCAATAATTGGTTCCAGCTGGCTGCTGGAAAGGGTTTTTCTTCTCGAACATGAAGCGACTAAAACAATTGTTTATGAGCGTATTGAACTTATAAAACCTGAAAATCATTCAATGCTGATTATCGACCTTGAACAAAGAACCGGTCTTAAAATCAATCGGGTAGAAGTGGGTGAAATTAACTTTTTACGCGATACCGCCATTGTGAAAATCTATTACTATGAAAAAAAATCAACGGTAAGCTTTTCGAATGATATCTCTTCTGTGAGTAATAATGACGATGATGATGATTAGGAGATAGTTAAAAGTAGAAGGTTGTAAGTTAAAAGTCAAGTCTTATAATTGTATCACCATCAAATCTAAATTCAATTGCATTGTTGTGTCCTTCCTTAATCAAAGATGCCATTTTATCATCATTAGTTGTAACAATCAAGTCATTCACATTAATATCACAAGAATCATAAATTAGCTGAACAACATAATGATAAAAGTCTGAATGCAGATGCAGTTCAGGTTCTTCAATTAAAAAACTTAATGTTTTTAGATCTTTTATTGCAGTTTTTTGATTCTTCTTACTTATAGTTTTATAGAATTCCAGAACTATTTTTAAGGGTAATACTGACTGAATATCAGCTGATTCATCGATTAGCCTGGAAACAAATTTATTATTCTTGTACAATACATCCTCATTGTCACTATATCTATACTCTAAACCCCAAAGTTCCAGCATACAAACTAACAATTCGTTTCTTGATATATTCCACCTCGCAACAAAATCAATTATGTCATTTTGTAATGGGAAATTAGTTCCTTTAAATTTTGAGAATACTTCAGAAAAAGTTGAAACAATACTTCTTTGCGAAGGAATGATAATCAAACTCTCAATGTTTACCTTTACTTTCGATAACTTAGCATACAAATATTCAATATTTTTAGATCTGCTTCCTTCATTCAAGGCCTCCTGAACAATATCTATAACCTGTTTTTTAAATATCTCCTCTGCTCTTATGTTTTCATCAATTCTTGATATCTTGGAAGTTACTTCAAAAACTTCTCCATCAAATGAAATCCTGCGCATATCAGATTCATAAAAAATACGAGAATCTTTGGTAAGAAAATTTCCTAGCGAAAATCGTTCTAATAAACTATGATAATCAGACAGTTTACCTTCAAACTCCCAATTTCGAAAAAGCGCAATAAGCTTAGATAAATAAGCCTTGTATTTAAAATTGTTTCCACTACAAACAATTACGGGAGCAAGTCCACTTTCAAAACTCTTAATACCTATGACATTTTTAATGCAAATATTTTCCATAAGCATGTTTAATTCGCTTAGAATATGAAAAATCTACCAGATTTGTAACGGAAACCTCATTCTTGAACAAAAATCATGTTTTCCTTTTCTAAATAATTGTACTTTCGTGCCCAATTTATGTTGAATACAACACATAAAATTACGAATTAACAAATTAATTCAGTTAACTACAAAATTAAAATCAAAGATGAATTGGTATATTGAAACAGTAAAAGCTTATCCGCTAACCACAGCAATGATTCAGTTTGCTATTTTAGGAACATTAGGTGATGCTATTGCTAAATGGATTATAAAAGGAAAAATATTTGCTCCCTATGGATTTGTAACTCTTATTTTAAAAATGATTGAATGGGCGATATTGGCCATTTGTATAAAATACGCATTTGTAGGCTTTCATGGTTTTGTTGATGTGCTAATTGATCATGGTATGTTTCCTGAAATGAATAAATTAGGATATTCCTTTGCTATTTCATCAACCATGAACCTTCAGTTTGGTCCTCTTTTAGTAATTATGCACCGTTTACTTGATAACATTGTTGCGCGCGAAAACAACTGGGCCAATATTAACAAAGGAATGCTTTCTCTTTTGTGGTTCTGGATACCTGCTCATACTGTTACTTTTATTTTGGATAAACCTTTCCAGATTGGCTTAGCAGCTGTTTGGTCTGTAGTTTTAGGTATTATATTAGGATTCTATAATAAAGGAGTTGTCACAGTAAGGGAACAACCTGCAAGTTAAATTTTAGCATTTAACAGACAGATAAGTGGTATGATTTTGCTTTAAACCCGATTGAATATCTGTGAATTTGAAAGTTTTTTGATTGGTTTTAAAGAAAAATAAAATCGCATTATCCGACTAGTATTCAACTAGTTGCTGTTTTTAATTTTAGTAAATTTCATCTTTTCTGAAAAATAAGTTTGTTTTTTTAGAAAAATATCCACTAATTTTACATCGAGTTTTGAAATAATTGTACAGAATAATTCTAACCCTTACCGGGGTTATCCAAAAAGCAGTCAAATTGAGGTTTGATTGTTTTTATTATAAAATGTCTTTATGAAAGTATTAAACATCATTCTTAGCCTGGTCGTGGTATCTATTATTATTTTAGATAAGCGGGAGTGATGTAGACTACTGAAAAAATATGTCAAGCGTCATTCCCAAAAGAATGGCGCTTTTTTTTGCTTAAAACTTTAAAAATAATTTGTAAAACAGTTGATTCTTAAAATGAAAATTGATTTAAAAAGCAACACCAGCACGCAAGGAAGAAGAATGGCAGGCGCAAGAAGCCTTTGGAGAGCGAATGGAGTAAAAGAAAGCCAGTTTGGTAAACCAATCATAGCCATTGCCAATTCATTTACTCAATTTGTTCCCGGACATGCTCATTTGCATGGTGTTGGCCAATATATCAAGTCTTTAATTGAAGCAAAAGGCTACTTTGCGGCCGAGTTTAATACCATCGCCATTGATGATGGTATAGCCATGGGGCATGATGGCATGTTGTATTCACTCCCATCTCGCGAAATTATAGCTGATAGTGTAGAATACATGTGTAATGCTCAT
This sequence comes from Bacteroidales bacterium, assembly GCA_050296515.1. Taxonomy (GTDB): domain Bacteria; phylum Bacteroidota; class Bacteroidia; order Bacteroidales; family NBLH01; genus NBLH01. The sequence goes on from JBNKRJ010000060.1 coordinate 80,586, forward strand.
AAAGCGGATGCTCTTATTTGCATAAGCAATTGCGATAAAATTACCCCAGGAATGTTAATGGCTTCAATGCGTTTGAATATTCCAACCATCTTTGTATCTGGAGGCCCAATGGAAGCAGGGATTCATAATGATAAAAAAATTGACCTTGTTGATGCCATGGTCATGGCAGTAGATGACGAAATTTCTGATGAAGAAATAGCAAGTATTGAACAAAATGCATGTCCAACATGTGGCTCCTGCTCGGGGATGTTTACAGCCAACTCAATGAACTGTCTGGTTGAAGCACTGGGTTTAGGACTGCCTGGCAATGGAACCATTGTTGCAACCCATTCAAACCGTAAAGGTTTGTTTGAAGATGCTGCTAATCAACTAATTAAAATCACTGAGAAATATTATTTTGAAGGTGATGAGTCGGTTCTTCCGTTAAGCATTGCTACAAAATCAGCCTTTTTGAACTCTATGACTTTGGATATTGCAATGGGAGGCAGTACCAACACTGTTTTGCACCTTTTGGCAATTTCTAACGAAGCTGGAGTTGACTTTACGATGAAGGATATTGACATGCTATCGCGCAGGGTTCCAAACATTTGCAAAGTAGCTCCAAGCTCACATTATCATATTGAAGATGTGAATCGTGCTGGTGGGATTATTTCCATCCTTGGTGAGCTTGAAAAAAGAGGTTTACTGGATACTTCGGTAAGCCGTATTGATTTCTCAAGCCTGAAAGAAGCGATTGATAATTATGATGTGAAAAGAGAGACTGCAAGCGAAAAAGCCTTTGAAATATACAGCAGTTCAGCTGCCAATGATGGTAGAAACCTGACCTTTGCCTCTCAATCTACTAAACACGAATTGGATTTAGACAGGGAAAAAGGCTGTATCAGAAGCGTAGAAAATGCTTATAGCAAAGATGGTGGGCTTGCTGTATTATTTGGAAACATCGCAAAAGATGGCTGCATAGTTAAAACGGCTGGCGTTGACAAATCAATTCTAAAATTTGAAGGAACCGCAAAAGTATATGATTCTCAGGATGATGCAGTCAACGCGATTCTAAATGGAAAAGTAACAAAAGGAGATGTGGTAATTATCCGATACGAAGGCCCAAAAGGTGGTCCCGGTATGCAGGAAATGCTTTACCCTACCTCCTATCTTAAATCAACGAAAATTGATAAATATTGCGCTTTGATAACCGATGGCAGGTTTTCAGGAGGTACGTCCGGTCTTTCGATAGGCCATGTTTCTCCTGAAGCTGCTGCCGGTGGCGAAATTGCATTGATTCAGGATGGTGATAAGGTTGCTATTGATATACCTGAACGTACCATCAACGTTCTCCTTTCAGATGCAGAATTGGCAGCAAGAAGAGAACAAGAGCTTAGTAAAGGAAATAAAGCTTTCAAACCAGAAAATCGTAAAAGAAATGTTTCGAAAGCACTAAAAGCTTATTCAATGATAGTTTCATCGGCAGATAAAGGGGCTGTTAGATTAATCGACTAGAAATTAGAAATTGGTGTATTAGAAATTAGCAATATAGGACGAAATGTAATATTAAAACAGAAATAAGTTGCTAATAACCAATAACTAAGTTCAAAGTTCTAATTTCAAATTTCAAAAAATATGGAAACCAAGACAGAACAAAAAGAAAAAACAAAAATGGAGACTACAAAAAAAATGAAAGGTTCTGAAGCAGTAATACACGCTCTGTTAGCCGAAGGAGTTGATACCATTTTTGGTTACCCTGGAGGCGCAGTAATGCCACTTTACGATTCATTATATGATTACCATGGAAAAATCAGGCACATTCTTGTCAGGCATGAACAGGCAGCTTCGCACGCTGCTCAAGCATATTCAATGGTAACAGATAAAGTTGGTGTATGTATCTCAACATCAGGACCTGGAGCAACAAATTTGTTGACAGGTATTGCCAATGCCAATATTGACTCTGTTCCAATGGTTGTTATTACGTCACAAGTAATTTCTCCATTGTTAGGTACTGATGCATTTCAGGAAACGGATATGGTTGGTTTGTCTATGCCAATCACAAAATGGAACAGTCAGGTAACAAAAGCAGAAGACATTGCTGAAACTCTTGCAAAAGCATTTTATATTGCAGTATCAGGACGTCCTGGTGTTGTTTTGGTTGACATTACTAAAGACGCTTTAATTAATGAAACTGAGTTCGAATACAAAAAAAGCCCTAGAATCAGGAGCTACAATCCATATCCGGAAGTTCCTGAAAATAAAATCAATGAGGCAGCAGAATTAATTAACAATGCCAAACAACCATTACTTTTGATGGGACACGGTGTTTTGATAGCAAGGGCAGAAAAAGAACTGGCTGCTTTGGTTGAAAAAGCAAATATTCCTGTAGCTTCAACTTTGTTAGGACTTTCGGCATTTCCATCAAAACATGAATTGTTTACTGGTATGCTTGGAATGCATGGGAATTACGCACCTAATAAGTTAACAAACAAGGCAGATGTAATTATTGCAGCCGGTATGCGATTTGACGACAGGGTAACTGGAAGATTAAGTGATTACGCAAAACAAGCCAAAATTATTCATATTGAAATAGATAAGTCGGAGATCAATAAAAATGTAAATGTTGATTTAGCGATAAATGCAGATTTAAAAGCGGTTTTAACAGCTTTAATCCCTAAAATAGAGGAACAAACTCATCCATTGTGGCTACAACAGTTCAAAGCTTTTTATGATGAAGAATATGAAGCAGTAATTAAAGCGGATTGCTGGCCAGAGGGAGAAAAAATAAAAATGAGTGAGGTAGTTCATTTGATCTCTGAAAAAACCCAGGGAGATGCCATTATTTCAACAGATGTAGGTCAAAATCAAATGGTTGCAGCAAGATATTACAAATATGCTAATCCAAACTCACTAATTACGTCAGGTGGTTTAGGAACCATGGGTTTTGGTCTGCCTGCAGCAATGGGTGCAGCATTAGCCAGACCAGAGAAACAAGTAATTTGCTTTGCCGGTGATGGCGGTATACAAATGACAATACAGGAGTTGGGAACGTTGATGCAAGATAAAATACCCGTAAAAATTGTTGTTCTTAATAATAATTTCCTTGGTATGGTAAGGCAATGGCAGGAAATGTTTTTTGATGGCAGGTACGCAGAAACACATATTGAAAGTCCTGATTTTGTGCAGATTGCAAAAGGCTATAATATCAATGGCCAAAAAGTAACAAACCGAGAAAATCTTTCTGCAGCTATTGATGAAATGTTGGCCTCAAAAGAATCTTATTTGCTGGAAGTAACTGTTGAAAAAGAAACGAATGTATTTCCCATGATTCCTCCTGGAGCTTCTGTAGATGAAATAAAACTGGGTTTGGAATAAATTTTTGGAAATTAACATCTTAAAAAGTTGAATAATGGAGAATCAATATACCGTAACAATATTTACTGAAAACGAAATCGGTTTGCTTAACCGAATCACCATCATATTTACCAGGAGACACTTAAACATTGACAGCATAACCGCCTCTGAATCTGAGGTTTCAGATATCTACAGGTACACAATTGTGCTAAGAACAACCGAAGAGCAAATTAGAAAAGTTGTCTCTCAAATTGAGAAACTGGTAGAGGTGCTTAAAGCATTTTATTTTCTCGAAGAAGAAGTTATTCACCAGGAAATGGCATTGTATAAGGTGTCAACAAAATTGTTATCAAATAATTCAGAATTAGAAAAAATTATACGTGAAAATCAAACCAGAATACTTCATATTGAACCCAGCTTTTTTGTGATTGAAAAAACGGGCTATAAGCATGAGACCCAAGAACTTTTCAATAAGCTTGAACCATTCGGCGTTCTTCAGTTTGCCCGTTCTGGCAGAGTAGCTATTACCAAGCAAACCAAAGAGTTAACTAATTATTTAAAAGATTTGGTAAAAGCTTCAGAAAGTTCTGACAAAATTAGAAGCTGGAAATTAGGGACAAATGGTAGTAACTAGCCTGAATGAGATATAAACATCAAAATCAGGTGGGTGACAACACCCATCTGGTGAACTTATCTGGTGTTGTCATCTGACTAATTAGCTCATATACAACGCAAACATAAAATTCATTTAAAAGAATTCACAACTAAAGTTCCAAACCTATTAAATAACTATCAATATCAAATGGTAATGAAAGCAACGAAAGACAAAATCAAAGGAGCCGAAGCCATCTTTTTGGCGTTGATGGCCGAAGGGGTAGACACTATTTTTGGATATCCCGGCGGAGCAAACCTGCCAATTTATGATTCATTTTACGATTACCAGGATAGAGTACAACATGTTCTGGTTCGTCATGAACAGGGAGCAGTACATGCAGCACAAGGATATGCAAGAGCCTCAAAAAAAGTCGGCGTCTGCTTGGTGACCTCAGGCCCGGGAGCAACAAATTTAATAACTGGTATAGCTGATGCTTTGCTCGATAACACTCCTATTGTCTGCATAACAGGTCAGGTAGAAGGCCCAAACCTTGGATACGATGTCTTTCAGGAAACTGATGTTGTTGGAATTTCAATGCCGGTAACAAAATGGAATTACCAGATAACAAGAGCAAATGAAATCGCTGAAACAATGGCAAAAGCATTCTATATAGCTAACTCAGGACGACCAGGTCCGGTACTTATAGATATTACAAAAGATGCTCAAAATGAGATACTTGAAAGTTTTTCTTATGAGCCCTGTGAAAGAATTAGAAGTTACCATCCCTACCCAAAACCAAAAATGGAAGCTGTTGAAGAGGCTTGTCACCTTATTAATAGCGCTGCAAAGCCATTTATGATTGTTGGTCAGGGTGTGTTGATATCCGAAGCACAAGATGAAATACTTGAATTAGCTGAAAAAGCCGAAATTCCGGTAGCTTCAACCTTATTAGGACTTTCAGCCTTCCCTTCAAAACACAAATTATATACGGGCATGGTAGGTTTACACGGAAATTATGCGTCAAATAAAATGACCAACGAATGCGATGTATTAATTGCTATAGGTATGCGCTTTGATGACCGGGTAACAGGAAACCTGAAAAAATATGCAAAACAGGCAAAAGTCATTCATATAGAGATAGATCCAGCTGAAGTGGACAAAAATGTTACCGCTGCTGTGCCAATTATTTCAGATGCAAAAGTAGCATTACGGGTAATTAATGAAAAAATACAGGCCAACTCTCATGGAAAATGGTTAAAAACGGCAGCTGAGTACAGGAAAGTTGAAGAAGAAAAAGTCTTTCAGAATGATTTGCACCCCAAAACAGGGCAACTACAAATGGGGGAAGTGATTGCCGCCATTTCAGAAATTACGAAAGGTAAAGCAATCACTGTTACTGATGTAGGACAGCATCAAATGGCAGCTGCAAGATATTATGAATACAACAAAACTTACAGTCAGATAACCTCTGGAGGTTTAGGTACTATGGGGTTTGCACTCCCGGCAGCAATTGGGGCTCAACTGGCAGCAAAAGATCGGGAGGTGATTGCAGTAATTGGTGACGGCGGCTTTCAAATGACAATGGAAGAGCTTGGAGTGGTGATGCACTATAATATTCCGGTAAAAGTAGTTGTGTTGAATAATAACTTTTTAGGAATGATTCGTCAACTTCATGATGTTTATTACAAAAGCCGGGATTTCTTTGGCGAACTTCCAAATCCAAACTTTACTAAAATTGCTGAAGCATTTAATATTCCAGCAAAAAGTGTAAACAAAAGGAAGGATTTAAAAAAAGCCATTGCTGAAATGATGATACATGAAGGGCCATATTTCCTTGAAGTAATTGTGGAAAAAATAAACAATGTTTTTCCTATGATACCTGCTGGTAAAGCTGTTTCTGAAATGTTGCTTGAAGATCCTTCTAAGGAGCTAATAAAAAGCTAGTTGTCAAATGTTTTAATTCACAAGAAATGAAAAAAAAATATACCATTTTAATATACACTGAAAACCATATTGGGCTGTTGAATCGCATATCAATTATTTTCACCAGGAGAAAAATAAATATCGAAAGCCTAACAACTTCTCCATCAAGGCATGAAGGCATTCATACCTTCGTCATCGTGGTAAATACAACACTTGAAAAAGCTGAACACCTGCGTAAAAACATTGAAAAACAGGTAGAAGTACTAAAAGCTTTTCTGTATGACGAAGATATGATTTTAGCCCAGGAAGTTGCTCTTTACAAGGTTTCCACCGCACATATAGCACAAAATAATGTGATTGAAGAGCTTATCAGACATAGCAATGCACGAATTCTTGATATTGAACCCGAATACATTGTTATTGAGAAAACCGGTAACCAGGAAGAAACCCAGGATTTCCTTGAAAAGCTAGCTCCTTACGATGTACATGAGTTTATTCGATCAGGGAGGGTGATTGTTACCAAACCAATGAAACGGTTGTTTAGCCACCTGAAAGATTTAGAGAATGAAGGGGCTTATAAGAAAGAGTTTATAAATTAGATACCTGAACTTAGAAATTAGAACTTTGTTTGATTGTAATTTTACATCAAAAGTTCCAATTTCTATGCTCAATTCACTCTATCTCCACATTCAACAACCATCTAACTTCTGAATAACCTATTCATTTTCTCTTAATTAGAATAGTATTCACAAAATTATTAAGTCTCTTTGCAGCGTTTTTTGTTCTTTCTGCGTCTTGATAATAAAAGACGTTTTAGAAAAATATATTACCAAATAAACCATAAAACTATGAACAAAAAACTATTAAATTTACTATTTGTATTTCTTTCTTTAACACTGTTTTTTAGTTGCAAGCAAGATGATGATTTATCAATTGAAGAATCAAAATTAAAAGGAGCCATTGCTGATTATGAATACATTAAATATGGAATCTCCTTTGGTGAGTGCTACGGATATTGTAGGAAAGAGGTTGAAATTTCGAGTTCAAAAATAATTTTTGAAAAGAAAAGCTGGAACCTTGAAGAATATCCAATAGTAACCATTACTGATTTGAATAATGAAGAATCATGGAAAAACCTGCTTGATAAGGTTAATTACGAAAATTTCCAACAACTTCCTCCTATTTTAGGTTGTCCTGATTGTGCTGATGGAGGAGCAGAATGGCTAGAGATTAAGAAAAATGATGTTGTTTATAAAGTTACCTTTGAGTATGGCAATGAACCTGATGCTGTTAAGGATTATATTCAGGTTTTAAGGGATTTGCTTGAATCATATAGAGAACAATAAAAGAACTTAGAAATTAGAACTTTATCTCCTAAGTTCTAATTTCTAATATTCAAATTTCTATATTATCGATTCCATGTTTTCCATTGCTTCACGTAATTCGGCGCCAATTAACTCAATATCATGGAACCTGATTTCTTCATTGATCGATATAAGTTCCTTATTATCTACCTGACTTGATTTTTCTTCATTGAAGTTTTTACCAATCACACTGGTATCCAGTTTTGACATAAAATCAGCCAATAAAGGTTTACATGCATGATCAAATAAGTAACAACCATACTCTGCAGTATCGGAAATAACACGGTTCATTTCGTACAATTTTTTCCTGGCAATAGTGTTAGCAATTAATGGTACCTCATGCAATGATTCGTAATAGGCCGATTCTTCTTTTATTCCAGACTCAGTCATTACTTCGAAGGCCAGTTCTACACCTGCCTTAACAAATGCTACCAATAATGTTCCATTGTCAAAGTACTCTTGTTCAGCTATTTCCATATTACCAGCTGGAGTTTTTTCAAAATCAGTCTCTCCTGTAGCAGCTCTCCAATTCAATAAGTTTTTATCATCATTTGCCCAATCTTCCATCATGGTTGATGAGAAGGTTCCGTCCATAATGTTATCCATGTGTTTTTCAAACAATGGACGCATGGTTTCTTTCAATTCTTTTGCCAGTTTAAAAGCTTCAACTTTTGCCGAATTGCTTAATCGATCCATCATATTAGTGATTCCGCCAAGTTTAAGTGCTTCAGTGATTACTTCCCAGCCATATTGAATCAATTTTGAAGCATAACCTTTATCAACTCCTCCTTCAATCATTTTATTGAAGCTCAGGATAGAGCCGGTTTGTAATAATCCGCAAAGAATGGTTTGCTCGCCCATCAAATCCGATTTTACTTCTGCCACAAACGATGAAGCTAATACACCTGCATTGTGGCCACCGGTTGCAACAGCATAGGCTTTTGCAATTTCAAAACCATCCCCGTTTGGATCGTTTTCGCGGTGAACAGCTATTAATGTTGGTACGCCAAAACCTCTTAAATACTCAGCTCTGACTTCTGTAGCAGGTGCTTTGGGCGCAACCATTATTACAGTAATATCATCACGGATTTGCATGCCCTCTTCTACAATATTGAACCCATGGGAATAGGAAAGACATGCACCTTTTTTCATCAAAGGAACTATTTTGCTGATAACTGGTGTGTGCTGTTTATCCGGAGTTAAATTCAAAACTAAATCTGCATCAGGAATCAATTCTTCAAAAGTTCCCACTCTGAAATTGTTTTCCACTGCATTTTGATAGGATGACCTCTTTTGCTCAATGGCTTCTTTTCTAAGGGCATACGAAACATCCAACCCACTGTCTCTCATGTTTAACCCCTGGGCAAGTCCCTGAGAGCCACAGCCCAATACAACCACTTTTTTTCCTTCTAATTTTTTAACGCCTTCGCTAAATTCCGACTCGTCCATAAACCGGCATTTTGCCAATTCTTGTACTTTCAGTCGCAACGGTAGTGTATTAAAATAATTTGCCATTTTCTTTTATTTTATTGTTACTTGTTTTCTGTCTACAAAATGATATTTTCTGATTTTACAAAGTAATGACATCTGATGCATAATTATACATTGGTTTTTCTGGTGATTTTGGTAAAAATCATGGATTTTGTTTTTAGAACCTGGAAATTAGAAGTTAGAAATTGGAAAAAATTAATTGCTTTCAATCTGCAATACAAATACAGGTATGTATTTGATTAATAACTTACTAAAGAAAATAAATAACAAAACTAAGTATCAAAGTAATAGTTAAGCAATGGTTGTTATTTTTCATGATTCTTCCGATAGGTCATTGGAGAAACTCCTGAAACCTTCCTAAAGTACTTCGTAAAATATGATTGGTCAGGAAAATTCATGTAGTCTGAAATCTCAGCGATAGATAAATCTGTATGAATTAGCAATCGTTTTACTTCTACAACTGTTTTCCTTTGAAGAATTTCAACAGACGTTTTCCCCATCACATGCTTAACCATTTGAGTTAAGTGATTTGGTGTTACAGCCAGCATATCTGCATAATCACTAATGCGTAGGTTTCTGTAATAATATTCCTCTATTAATTGCAGAAAATTTTTAACCAAGATATGTCCTTTGCTATTTTGAACTGTCTTTCTTTCTGTAGGATACAAATCATTACAGGTGAGCAAAATTAAATCAAGCGTTGAGCGTGCTATTTCATCACTTGAAGCATTGTCATTCACTAAAACTATATCTGCACAACGCTTAAATAACAACTTCAAATACTGATTATCTTCACTTTTTGTTAAGTAAACTGGAGGATTATTTTGCTCGATCGAATAGAAAAATGGAAATTCAAGCAACCTGTTCTTATTTTTTTGATTTAAGAGATAAAACTCAGCATTAAAAATAAAAATATAGCCTTCGATGTCCTTTGAAAGTTCTAACTTGTGTGCTTGCCCGGGTGACATAAAAAAAATACAAGGAGGTATTATTTCATATTTATTGCTGTCGATAATGTGATAACCTGAACCATTTGAAAGATATAAAACCTCATAGAAGTCGTGCTTGTGAGGATACGACACCTGAAAATGTCTGTTGGCATCGAAAAGCTCAACCTCATATAGATTTCTTTTGTAGTTCTTTGTTTTGAACTTATCTAAACTATAAACTGGTATTTTTGTTTTTTTACTCATTTACAAAACAAATATATTGGTTTTATCTTTTGCAATCATCAGTAAACTTGTAAATTAAATAACGGTATTGTTATTTATAAGTGATTTATCAAATATAAATTGCTCATTATTTCTAAAAGAAACTATCTTTGCTTTCTGAACAAAAATAAACGCCGCCATACTACTTTTTAGTTTGCCAACAAAAACTTACATAAAAGAACAATTATTGGTTCATCTACACTTGGTGATTGATGAAAAAATAATCATTTGCAATAAAGCAATTGATTTGGCAAAAGAAGCCAGAGACAATGATTCTAAAAGTAGTGTTGGTGATAAATATGAAACCAATCGCGCAATGATGCAAATTGAGCTGGAGAAAAACAACCAACAGCTTGCTCAATACTTAAAACAAAAGAAAGAACTTTCAAACATCGATATCAATAAAACTTTTGATAAAGTCGAATTTGGAAGTTTGGTACTTACCAATCAAGGAAACTATTTTATCTCCATTGGACTTGGTAAAGTTGAAATTGAAGATGAAATATTCTATTCAATTTCAATGGCCTCTCCTATTGGACAAATTCTGAGAAACAGGATTATTGGAGATATTATTCAGTTTCAGGCTAAAAGTTTCATTATTGAAGGGATTGTTTAGCCAATTATCTAATAAAATATAGAGAAAATGGCTTAAACATAAAAAATTATGTGTATGAAGAGTATTGTTGAAAATAAACAGAATGGGCAGGTAAAAAAACAGGCTTTACCAGAGTTACAATCAATTTATGAAGCAAAGCGGGTGATTAACAATATTATTGAGCAAACTCCATTAATTCAGAACTTTAACTTATCAGAATATTATCAGGCCAATATCTATTTTAAAAGAGAGGACTTACAAAAAACACGCTCCTATAAATTACGGGGTGCCTATCATAAGATTTCAAAATTGAATCAAGAGCAACGACAAAAAGGTATTGTTTGCGCAAGCGCAGGCAATCACGCCCAGGGAGTCGCCCTTTCATGCTTTGAACTGGGGATAAGAGGTAAAATATACATGCCTGTTACCACACCAAAACAAAAGGTGAAGCAGGTAAAAATGTATGGTAAAGACAAAGTGGATGTCGTGCTGCTGGGCGATACATTTGATTCAGCAAAAGAAGCAGCATTAGCTGATTGTGAAAAAAACAACCTTGTATTTATTCCTCCGTTTGATGATACGAATATCATTGAAGGGCAAGCTACAATTGGTTTGGAAATATTGGAAAATATGAATGAACCAATTGATTATCTGCTTGTTCCAATTGGGGGAGGAGGATTGGTTTCTGGCTTAATAACTGTTTTTTCGCAAATTAGCCCAAATACCAAAATCATCGGCGTAGAACCAGAAGGTGCCCCATCAATGAAAGCAGCCATTGAAGCAGGAAAAGTAGTCGAACTTGAAAATATCAATACTTTTGTAGATGGTGCTGCTGTAAAATCAATCGGTCAGTTACCATTTGAAATTTCGAAAAAAGCACTGAATGAGATTGTGTTAGTACCAGAAGGAAAAATCTGTACAACCATCCTTAAACTATATAATGAGGAAGCGATAGTGGTGGAACCTGCCGGAGCCCTTTCCATTTCAGCCCTTGATTATCTTTCGGATAAAATAAAAGGCAAAAATGTTGTTTGCATTGTTAGTGGAGGAAATAATGATATTATTAGAATGGAAGAGATAAAAGAACGCTCCATGCTATTCGAAAGCCTTAAGCATTTCTTTTTAATCAGTTTTCCCCAGCGCCCTGGTGCTTTAAAGGAGTTTGTTGCAGAAATTCTTGGCGAAACCGATGATATTGTGCATTTTGAATACAAAAAAAAGAACAACAGAACAGAGGGTCCTGCCCTTGTTGGAATTGTAGTTCAAAAGCCTGAAGACAGCCAGCAATTAATTGAAAGAATGAAAGCCCGAAGAATTAATTTTGAATACCTGAATGATCAGTCGGATATTTTTCACTATATCCTTTAAAAACAATAATAAAATAGCATGCAAATAGTTTATGTAGACATGGATGATGTGCTGTGTGATTTTATGGGGACACACTCAAAAGCAAGGCAACAATCACCAGAAATTAAGTACCCACAGTCACAGTTAGATTTTTTTAGGAAGTTACCTCCCATTAATGGTGCAATTGAAGGATTCAGTCAGCTTTGGGAAAGTGAAAAATATGATGTTTACATACTGACAGCTCCTTCGGTAAAAAATCCTCTTTGCTATTTGGAAAAAAGACTTTGGGTTACCGACCATTTTTCAATAGATGTGGCTCAAAAATTGATACTTTCACCAAATAAAGGATTACTAAAAGGTAATTTTTTAATTGATGACATGACAAATGGGAAAGGTCAGGAAGCATTTGAGGGTGAATTAATTGCATTTGGTTCGGAAAAATATCCGAATTGGGAAAGTGTTTTGAAAAAATTAAACCCATAGTGCAAAGAAAAACGTATATACATTCAAAAGTCCTTATTTTTTTAACAAATAATTATTTAATTTACGGTTAAATTTTTAAACCGAATTAATTTGATCTCAGAGAAACTACCATATAAACGAATAGCTATTAAAATTGGCAGTAATGTACTGACCCGAAATGATGGTAAATTGAATACCAAGCGCATTTCTCAAATAGTAGATCAAATTGCAGAACTGCATCAGCGTGGAGTACAGGTTATATTAATTTCTTCAGGTGCAGTGGCTGCCGGAAAAGGTGAATACAGTTTTATAAAAGAAACTCCGGAAATATCAGCAAAACAAGTATGGTCTGCCATTGGACAGGTTAAGTTAATGGTTAACTATTTTTCTTTATTTGGCAGTTATAACATCCAGGCCGCACAACTTTTAGCTACTAAAGAAAATTTTCAGGGGCTTAGATATTATTCTAACATGGAAAACTGCCTTTCAGCCATGCTGGATAACAAGATTATCCCGGTTATTAATGAAAATGATACCATTACAGTAACTGAACTGATGTTTACCGACAATGATGAACTTTCGGGCCTGATTGCCAGTATGATGAACTGTGATGCCCTTTTTATCCTCACGTTAGTTGACGGGGTTTTTACCAGTCATCCATCGGAAGAAGGTGCTGAATTACTACGTGAATTAGATGCTGTTGATAAGACTTTTGAAAAGTTTATTTCTCCTCAAAAATCCTTTTTTGGTAAAGGAGGTATGAACACCAAATGCACTGTAGCACAAAAAGCTGCTATACAAGGAATTAACGTACATATAGCAAGCGGCATTCGCGACAATGTTTTACTTGATATTATTGATGGAAAAGATACGCCCCATACTTTTTTTAAAGCTTCAACAGAAAAAAGAGAAGAGTTGCAAAAATGGTTACCCAGAACGACCACTTTTCCTAAAGCTTCAGTAATAATTAATGAAAATACTGTAAAGACCCTAAAAGATAAAAACACAACAAATATTATGACATCCGAAGTTGAAAAAGTGGAAGGTTTTTTTGAAGCAGATGATCTGGTTAAGATTTTTGACTCAAATGGCAAACAATTGGGAATAGGAAAAGTAAAATACAGCTCAGAAGATATTAATAGTCCACAAAAGTTAAATAGTGACAAACTATTTATTGATCGTGACTTTCTGCTTTTGTATAAGTATTAAACTTTTGAAATATTTTCTGAAGTTAATTAACAAGCTGGTGTTAAGTCAAGTATGATATTCCTGGTAATTAGCCAGGTGAAAACACCTGGCTGGTACACTTGTCAGGTGTTGTCACCTGACAAATTAGCCTTGACATGACACTAGCTCTATGAAACTTTCACTCCACTTATTTCTATCAAACATAATGATATCCATTTCTTTTTCCTGCTACAGAAGCCCCTCACTTAATCTAGAAAATTATAAAAAACAAACAATTGTTCCAGAATTAATTATAGCCCTTTCCTGTTTAAAAGAAGACAAATATACACCTGAGCACCAACACTTTAACTAACTAAGAATTTCTCAACTAACAAAAAGATCAGGATTACTATATCATTCGCTATGAAAAACATGAAGAAGTCAGAAATATAAAAACCTTCATGTTGAATCATGAAACTGGTGAGCTTCCGGTCAATGACAGTATTCTTCAAAAGTGAATCAAATCCTTGCCGTAATAATAACAAAACAATATGGTGCTGCAATCCATTATGAACATGCAGACATTGTATTTGAGCAATGCGAATATGATACAAATGAAGACGCCAAATTAGCTATAAATGAAATACAAAGATTAGACAAAATCAGATTTGGTACCAAAGCTGCACAATTTTTCTTAATTAATAACCTTGTCTACTATTGTGATGTGTATACTTATACAAAGAAAGCTGAACTGAAAAAAGTAGTAGAAAAGGTAAAAAGTAGGTTAATAGGTTAAACTAATGTAAAAGATAAACAGCTAATTATAAGTAAATTAATCAAACAGGATTCAATAAAGCTGGATGTAACTGTTTGTCTTCATTCAAAAAACGAAACTTATAACTTATCGGATGACCAGAAATAAACAATATCCTTAAATTACCTTTTGTTTTATACTATTTTTGTGGATATTTTTGTTCACTAAACGCAAACATTATTAAATTATGAAAATTGCTCTTGCCCAATTAAACTATACAGTAGGTGATTTTTCAAAAAATACTGAATTAATTCTTACTACTTTAAAAAAAGCTGAAATACAAAAGGTCGACATGGTTGTTTTTTCAGAGCTAAGTGTTTGTGGATATGCCCCTTATGATTTACTGGAACAACATGATTTTATTATCCGCTGTCAGCAGGCACTTGAGAAAATTGCAAAAGAATGCAAGAGTATTGCAGCAATTGTAGGGGTACCAACTATCAATCCTTCGAAAACAGGAAAACAGTTGTATAATTCAGCCTGTTTATTGGCTGAAGGAAAGGTTCAGGCCATCAGAAACAAAAGCCTTCTTCCAACATATGATATTTTCGATGAATACAGACACTTCCAGCAAAATAATGAATATCAATTAGTTGAATGGAAAGGTGAACGTTTTGCTTTAACTATTTGTGAAGATTTGTGGGATAAGCAGCCTTCTGCATATGTAAATGCAAAAGGAGCTCTTTACGAAACTTCGCCAATGAGTGAATTAAGTAAATTAAAACCGACATATATAATCAATATTGCTGCTTCCCCATATTCATACAACCAGGGAGAAGTTCGTACAAAAGTACTGGTTGAAAATACAAAAAGATATAAACTCCCCATAATTTATGTCAACCAGGTAGGTGCAAATACAGAACTAATCTTTGATGGAGATTCAATGGTCATTAATGCAGAGGGGGAAATCGTAAATCGGTTGAACGTTTTTGAAGAAGACTTTCAGGTTATTGATACTGAGGCTTTGCTAAATGACGAGTATAAGAAAATAGAAAAAACCAAGACAGATTATATAGCCCAAATACATGATGCACTGGTTTTAGGGGTGCGTGATTATTTTGCAAAAATGAACTTCAAAACTGCCACATTAGGATTAAGCGGAGGTATTGATTCTGCCGTTACCCTGGCTATTGCTGCTGAGGCCTTAGGAGCAGAAAACCTAATGGTTGCATTAATGCCTTCGAAATTTTCGTCAGATCATTCAATTAAAGATGCGGAGGACTTGGCTAAAAATCTTGGAGTTAAATACCATACCATTCCAATTCAGGAGATTGTTGACGAGTTTGAAAAAAGTTTTTCAAAGTTATTCAAAGGACTTAAAAGAGACGTTACCGAGGAAAATATCCAGGCAAGAGCAAGAGGAACTATTCTTATGGCATTATCTAACAAACTAGGCAATATCTTACTGAATACCAGCAACAAAAGCGAAGCTGCCGTTGGGTATGGCACTTTATACGGCGATATGGCAGGAGGTCTATCCGTAATAGCTGATGTATACAAAACAGATGTTTTTAAATTGGCGTGGTATATCAATAGAAACAAAGAAATTATTCCTGAAAATACCATTACAAAACCGCCATCAGCAGAGTTAAGTCCCGATCAAAAAGATACTGATTCTTTACCGGAATACGAGTTGCTGGACGCGATATTGTTTCAGTATATTGAACAAAAGTTAGCAGCTTCTGAAATCATTGCACAGGGATTTGATTCAGCTGTAGTGAAAAAAGTTATTCGTTTGGTTGATGTTAATGAATATAAACGCTTCCAGACACCACCGATATTACGAGTTTCATCTAAAGCTTTTGGTTTTGGACGAAGAATGCCATTGGTTGCGAAATATTAGTAGAGACACATGGCCGTGTGCCTCTACTGTTTTAATACTATCAAATCATTAACTCTCATCGGCACCTATATCTGAGGCACCTTCTGGACGACTTTCTCCGTCATAATCCACGTTAACTTCTTCCAAATCAACGGCCTTGTCAACTACACTTTCAATATTTTTATTTAAGTGTAAATCAGCTGCTGAAGCATTTACAAACCAATCAGACTGAGCATTGGTAACATTGTTCTCAACATAAGCATTTGCTGAGTTTCTGTTTGCAATGGTTTTATTCGTCAGATTATTAACTATCTGACAATTAATCGTTTGTTCAAAACGATATTCTATTGAGTTTGAATAATTTGACTCAGTATAAACAGTATTATTATAAACCTTTGCTCCCTGCGCATAACAAAGATAAATACCAACATCAACTGTAACATGAATCATGTTATTTCTTATAATTCCTCCATGATGTGGAGAATTATCAAGTCCATACATAATTCCACGATCGCAGTTAATTATGGTGTTATTTTCTGAAATTGTTCCTTCAGAATCACTCCAAAAATGAATAGCACCTTCAGATAGATTGCCTTCTTCAGGACTATAAATATTTTTGAACGTACAATCACTAATTCGCCAGTTAACTCCATGGTGCACATCTACACCACCACAGTAATAATAGAAGGAATGACCAGCCGTATATTCAAACAAACAACCTTCAACAACGCAGTTTTCACTGTAATTTCCTGGGTGATTCTTATCGAAAGAGCCTTTGATCATTTGTTGCCGAATATCGTAAAACCGAACATTTTGAATATAAACACTATCCGCATCCAACTCTCCATGTACCTGAATTCCATGAAAATACACCTCTCCTATCGTCATATCTTTTACTGCAAAATTGTCTCCTGCAACACTAAAAATATAGCCTACATCCGTTGAGCCCATCCCTTTTCCTTTAATCACAACTTTGCTCCTGTCTTCTGAAGCACCGCGATAAATAAGATTTTTACCGGTTAACCAAAGTCTTGTATCTAAAACATAGGTACCATCTTTTATCAGCACCACCTTGTTTCCTTCTTTGGTAGAATTAACAGTTGCCTTCAACTCATCTACATTGCTCACCCAAATAGTATCTTTCCCTTCATCTGAAGGAAAATCAGAATCCTCAAATTTTGGTGTAACATCAATATCACTATCCTTTTTACAAGAACCAAACACAAAAATTGCAAATGCAATTAATACCAGGTTAAATAACTTCATGATTTTCTATTAGTTAAACATATTCTTTTAGATCAGACCTTTGTGTACAGACCTTCACATTGTTTTCATAGCAGACTATAGCCCCACTAAAAAAGTTGCAAAAGTATAATAACTTACATCTTCACACACTTATAGTCACAAATTAGAGCTATTTCAACTATCTTTATAACAAAAACAAAAAACCATGGGCAGTAATTTTAATTTTTCAGATTGGATAAAACAAAAGCTTGAAGACGAAAAAGATACTATTGATAAAATAAAAGAGCAACTTAAAACAACTTGGGAAGACATAAAGCAACAGGTGATTGAACTTAAAGATGATTCTCACCATATGGTTCCTATTCTGAATGGCTTAATGGGTGATACTATGGCTGAAAAGGGAAGTAAAGCACTTGTAAACATGTCGTTTCGCTACCAATCAAGGGATATTGCAGTGGATAAATTGAATGATCAATACGATTTTGAAAAATATTCGGGGAAAGTAATATTATTCATTCATGGTTTAATGAACGATGAAAAAGTGTGGCAATCAGAGGCCAATGATAAAAGCCAGAGACTTGGTTTTTTAATTGAAAAAGAAGAAAAAGCAAATGTATTTTACATTCGATATAACACTGGTTTGCACATTTCAGAAAATGGAAGAAAATTAAGTAATTTAATTCAGAAGTTTGTGGATACTTTTTCCTCAGTCAGGGAACTGGTGATTATTAGTCATTCAATGGGTGGTTTAGTAACTCGAAGCGCAGGATATTATGCTGATATTCAAAAACAAGCATGGACAAATCTATTAAAAAAAGTATTCTTAATTGGTGTACCTAACGAAGGTTCGTACCTTGCCAGGGTGGCGTACATGACACAATATTTCTTCCGTAAAATTGATATCTCTGAAAAAGATTCTATTGCCAGGTTTTTTGATGTTCGCAGCAACGGAATAAAAGACTTGAGTTTTGGTTACCTTGTTGATGAAGATTGGCAAAATGCCAAAGATGGTAATGAAAAGAATATCGAAACAACAAAAGTGTATCCATTACGAAATGTTGATTATTACCTGATTGCAGGTACAGTTGCTGATGAAAGCAAACGTAGTCGTATTTTTACTTTTTTTGGGGATGGCCTTGTACAAAAAGAAAGTGCATTGAGCAGCCTGTTTACCACTAATAACCTAAAATCAGGGAAAGTTGAAATGAAGCTTTTTAAAGGAGAGAATCACGTGAGCCTACTTGAAAGCGAAAAGGTTTTTGAGTATGTGAATGAGAAGATTGGGTAGCTATTTGTCATACAATATCATTTTATTAGTGAAACCCGACTTCGGCTTCGCTCCATCTCCAGTGAACCCTGAGCCGAAGCCGAAGGGGACATAATAGATGCTTGTCAATTAAACAACATTGATTTGTTTTATTAGATTTATTTTAACAACCATTTCTAAGAATCTCAAAACCAGTCATCTGACCAAAGTGTTTTTAAACACTAAACGAAGTTTGCAAATTTCATTCTAAAATCTATACTTTTGCACACTGTGAAAAGCAACATAAAAATATCACAAAAGTCACTCGTTTTTTCGAAATGGTCACGGAAAAACTACGCCATTTTTGCCAGCTTAAAAAGAGTGGTTAAAATTGCAAGACTCTCAGTTGATATTTGTTCCAGTTCATTGAAGAAAAATGCAAGTTCTATTCTTGTTATCCTCAATAACATTGTTGAAGAAATTAAACCAGAAGAGGATGAATTGGAATTTGAGCCACTTACAATAGAAAGCTCAGCTTTTCAAGCTGTTATTCAGTGTAATTTAAATACAGAAAGTTCAGATAAATCAAATAACGATAAATATTTTTAATCAAAGCCTGTGTTGCATCTTATTGTAACACAGGCTTTTTTAATTTAAAACCACTATGATAAATATTACTGAATTAAAAACCAAAGTCCTGAATGGATACCAGGTAAGTTATGAAGAAGGTGTTGAACTGTGCAATGTGGAAGATAAAGAACTCTTGTACAAAGCTGCTGATGAAATCAGGGAGCATTTTTGTGGCAATACCATTGACTTGTGCTCAATAACGAATGCAAAATCAGGACGATGCTCCGAAGATTGCAAATGGTGTAGCCAGTCTTCTTTTCATAGCACAGGTATTGACGAGTATGAAATTGTTGATAGGGAACAAACTGTAAAAGAAGCAGTTGAAAATGCAGCCAAAGGAGTAAGCCGACATTCGCTGGTTACTGCAGGAAGAAAAGTGAGCAATCGAACATTAGATAAACTCATCCCTATCTATAAGGAGATCAGAGAGAAAAGTGATATTAGCTTGTGTGCCTCAATGGGTTTAATAAATGAATCACAAATAAAGCGCTTAATTGATGAAACTGGCATTGAACATTACCATTGCAATTTAGAAACTGCGCCATCTTATTTTGGAGAAGTTTGTACTTCTCATACCATAGACGAAAAAATTGAAACAATAAAAGCTGCTCAAAATCAAGGGTTAAAAATATGTTCTGGGGGTATTATAGGAATGGGTGAAAGTCAGGAGCATCGTGTGGAATTGGCCTGTACTTTGCGCGATTTAGGTGTGCAGTCTATCCCGGTTAACATCCTTACACCTGTTGAAGGAACGGCTCTTGAAAATGCTGCGCCCCTTTCTGAAGAAGAAGTGTTGACCGCAATTGCTGTTTTTCGTTTTATCAACCCAAAAGCCAATCTGCGTTTTGCTGGTGGACGATTGCAAATTAAGCATTATCAGCACAAGGCCTTAAGAGCTGGCATTAATGCCTCATTAACAGGCGATTACCTAACAACTAGTGGCTCAGATGTAGAATGTGATATTAAAGACTTTAAAGCTGTCGGATTCACTATTAGAAAAGAAGCTTTGTAATGAACACCAACGAAATCATCGAGTTTGATCGCAAACATGTGTGGCATCCGTATACATCAGCAACCAATCCACTTAGCTGCATCCCTGTAAAAAAGGCTCAGGGAGTCCATCTTGAGCTTTTTGACGGGAAAAAACTCATTGACGGGATGTCGAGCTGGTGGTCAGTCATTCATGGTTATAATAACCAGGAATTAAACCAGGCCATTAAAAACCAGCTTGCTCAGGTAGCACATGTTATGTTTGGCGGGTTAACGCATGAACCTGCTGTTCAGCTTGCTAAAAAGCTGTTGTCCATTACTCCAGATAGACTACAGCACGTGTTTCTCTGCGACTCTGGCTCTGTAGCTGTAGAAGTGGCCATGAAAATGGCCCTTCAGTATTGGCAAAGCCAGGGGCAGAAGAGCAAAAACGCCTTTGCAACCATTCGTGGAGGATATCATGGAGATACCTGGCATGCCATGTCTGTTTGTGATCCTGAAACGGGGATGCATCATGTTTTTAACAACAAACTACCGAAGCAATATTTTGTTCCCAGGCCAAAATCAGGTTTTTATGATGATTTCAACGAAGAGGACTTAAAACCTGTTGAACAACTCTTAAAAACAGAACATCAGGACCTTGCAGCCTTCATTCTGGAACCAATAGTTCAGGGTGCAGGAGGAATGTATTTTTATCATCCTGAATTTTTAAAAGGAGTCAGGAGTTTATGTAACCAATATGACCTGCTTTTAATAGCTGATGAAATAGCCACAGGTTTTGGTAGAACAGGTAAACTTTTTGCTTGCGAACACGCTGACATTGAACCGGATATATTATGCTTGGGCAAAGCTTTAACCGGAGGCTACATGACACTGGCTGCCACCTTGTGCACACATGATGTTGCTGCAAAAATATCAGAAGGATCTCCGGGAGTATTTATGCATGGCCCTACTTTTATGGGAAATCCTTTAGCTTGCGCTACAGCCAACAAAAGTATCGACCTCCTGTTTGAAAACAACTGGCAACAACAAGTGAAACGAATTGAACAACAATTGATTGAGAACTTGCCAGTACTGAAAAAAAACAAATCAGTTACCGATGTACGAATATTGGGCGCTATTGGAGTTATTGAAATGAAAGAGCTGGTAAACATGGAAATGATCCAAAAGAGGTTTGTGGATGAAGGCATCTGGTTGCGACCATTTGGCAAGCTTATTTACACCATGCCACCATACGTAATATCTGAAAATGAATTAGGTAAGCTTTGTTCAGGAATTAATAAAGTAATAACAGAACTTTATGGAAACTAAAAAAAGATACATCAATGCACTTGAGTTATTAAAATCTTCAGGGAATTTACGCTCTCTTCCTACAAGTGTTCCTGATACATTAATCGACTTAAGTTCAAATGATTACTTATCCCTATTAAATGATGAGGCTTTTAAAAAAGACTTCTATAATTCAATAAATAGTAGTACTCACCTTCCTGGCTCGGGTTCATCACGTTTGCTTAGTGGAAATTCACAAATTTATGAGGACTTAGAGAAACTTATTTCAAACAATTACAAGCGGGAAGCTTGCCTGTTGTATAATAGTGGCTATCATGCCAATACTGGTATATTACCAGCCCTGGCTGATAAAAAAGACCTGATTATTGCAGATAAGTTGGTACATGCAAGCCTGATTGATGGAATGCGATTGAGTAATGCAACTACCACCCGCTTTAAACATCTTGATTGTGAACATCTGGAGAAAATACTAATAAAGTTACGAGATGGCTACGAAAATGTTTTCATTGTCACCGAAAGCGTTTTCAGTATGGATGGCGATATTGCCGATTTAGAAAAGCTGGTTGAAATAAAAAAACGCCACGAATGTCTTTTGTATGTTGACGAGGCCCATGCAGTTGGTGCAAGAGGTAAATCAGGTCTTGGATTTATCGAAGAATTAAATCTAATTGATGATGTTGATTTCATTGTTGGAACATTTGGAAAAGCCCTGGCTTCAGTTGGAGCTTATGTAGTTTGTGATGATATTTTCAAACAATATCTTGTAAATCACTCTAGAACATTGATTTACACTACTGCTTTGCCTCTAATAAACCTTGCATGGACAAAGTATGTTTTCGAAAGGCTTGGAGATTTAAATTCAAAAAGAGAGAAACTAAAAACAATCAGCAGCAACTTTAGCGAACTATTAAAAAGCGAATCTCAAAGCCATATTGTTCCTTACATTATTGGTGGGAATAATGAAACCATTTCAGCTTCAGATCTTTTAAAACAAAATGGGTTTAATGTATTGCCAATCAGGTATCCTACTGTACCACAGAATACTGCGCGACTACGATTCTCATTAAACGCTGATTTAAAATTCGATGAATTATTAAAAGTAAAAGACATTTTAGAAGAATATGAAAAAGCTCTGGCTAAATAAAAGTGGCAACAAAAACTGCATATTGTTCTTTAATGGTTGGGGAATGGATGAAAATGCAGTAAAACACTTAAATGTTGAGAATTACGATGTTTGCATGTTTTATAATTATTCATCTATTGAAACCATAGAATTTGATAGAGACCAATATGATAATGTTTATCTGGTTGCGTGGTCTCTTGGTATTTGGGCAGCATCCGTTTTAGTAAATATTGAAAAAGTTGGTTTTGAGAAAGCAATAGCCATTAACGGAACACAAGTACCTAAAGATGAAACATATGGTATTCACCCAACAGTATTTGAGAATACCCTGAAAAACTGGACTCCCAGGAACAGAGAGAAATTCAATAAGCGAATTTTAGGCGGGAAGGATGCTTTTGCAAAGTGGAACAGTCTGTTGTCGTCAAGAACTTGTGAAGACCAAAAAGATGAGCTTGAATGTATTAATAATCAACTAAATGACAAGCTATTATACAATATCAAATTTGATTACACTATTGTTGGGAATAAAGATTTAATATTTCTTCCTAAAAATCAGGTTAATTTCTGGAAAGGAAAAACAAACTTAATTGAAATGGATTTGCCACACTACCCATTTGGCAATTTTACTTCGTGGGACCAACTAATTCATTTATAAAAATGCAACTGGCTGATAAACAAATTGTAAAAGAACGTTTTCAAAAAAATTACACCACCTATAATAATCAGGCTGTAGTTCAAAAACAGATTGCTTGGAAACTGATTCATCTCATGAAGGAAAAGCAACTTGTTCATTTTAACAGCATTGTAGAAATAGGTTGTGGAACAGGCTTTTTGACAGAAGAAATTCTTAGGAATTTAAAGGTAAAAAATTACGTCATAAATGATCTAACCTCAACATTTTCCCAATCAATAAAATATTTAGAGGAAAAATACAGCTTCAATAACTTTATTTATAAACCTGATGATGCTGAGCTAATTAATTTTCCAAAACAGCTAGATGCAGTATTTTCTACTTCAACTTTTCAATGGTTTCACCATCTTGAACAGTTTTTTGTTAAAGTAAAAAACATGCTTAACACAAGCGGCATTTTTGCATTTAGTACTTTTGGCCCTGACAATTTCAAAGAGTTAAAGACTACATTAGATGTTGGCCTAAAATATAAATCGTTGACCCAGCTTATTAGATTAACGCAGCCTGATTTTGATATTATCCACTCAGAAGAATGGAATCAAACATCAGTTTTTCAAAACCCAATTGATGTTTTAAGGCACATCAAAAAAACGGGTGTAAATGGTGTTTGTCAGTGCTCATTTGGTAAAGAGAGGCTTTTGCAGTTTGAAAATGATTACAATATGCAATTTTCAAATATTGACAGAACTGTTAATTTAACCTATCATCCAATTATAATAATCGCAAAAAAGAAGATTTAACCCTCAGTGAGGGATTTTGTATGAGATCTCATCGCTCCTCAGTAAAGATAGGGGCAAATCTCAAACACAAAACTAAAATTTAAACAGGTGAAATCAAAAGAATACATAATTGGCGGAATTGATACCGATTGCGGTAAGACCTATGTAACAGGTATTTTAGCAGATAATCTACTCAAAAAAGGGAAAAACCTGATTACTTCCAAGTTGGTTCAAACCGGATGTAAAGGTATACCCGAAGACATTATAGAACACAGAAGGTTGATGGGTATTGAATTGTTGCCTGAAGATTCTTCAGGATTAACCTGCCCCCATGTGTTTTCCTATCCTGCATCACCTCATCTGGCTGCTGAAATTGATAATAAAATAATTGATTTAAATGTTATCAGGGAATCAGCAAAACAACTCTTAAAAAACTATGACCTGCTTTTAACCGAAGCTGCAGGAGGATTAATGGTTCCTATTACTAAAAACTATTTGACAGTTAATTACATCGCTGATAATCAACTTCCTTTAATATTGGTTACCTCATCAAAGCTTGGAAGTATTAATCATACACTGCTTAGTCTTGAAATCTGTAGAAGTTATAATATAGATTTACAGCTTGTTATATACAACAAATTACCAGGGGGTGACGAAACAATTGCAAATAGCACATTTGATTTCCTAAAAAAATATATTAAAGAAAAGTTTCCAGAAACTCAATTATTGCACATCAATGAATTAACTGAAAATAAGGTAGTTAAATTTGAATGTTTTGAAGATTAATCGGTTATCTACACCTCTAGCTCCTTTTCTCCTTCCCGAAGTACTTCTGGTTCTCCCGAGGTACACTCAACTATGCTTGAGCCCTGAACATTACCAAATCCACCATCAATAACAATATCTACGCTGTCTCGGTATTTCTCATAAATTAACTCAGGGTCAGTTAGATAATCTACAATTTCATCAGCAGTATCGCGAATAGAGGTGGTTAAAATCGGGTTGCCCAACTCTTGTACAATTTCGCGAATTATACTGTTATCAGGAATACGAATACCAATTGTTTTCTTTTTGTTTTTCAGAATCTTTGGCACCTTATTACTTGCATGTAAAATAAAAGTAAACGGCCCTGGAAGGTTCCTTCTCATAATTTTATAAATTGGAGTATCTACCTGCTTGCAATAATCGGAGAGAGTACTTAAGTCGTGACAAATAAATGAGAACTTTGCTGTTTTCCAGTCCAGTCCCTTTAACCGTGCCACCTTTTCAATAGCTTTGTGATGATGAATATCACAACCTAAACCATAAACTGTATCTGTTGGGAATATAACTAATCCACCATTTCTTAACACCTCAACCACCTCCAAGACATGCTTATGCGAAGGGTTTTCTTTGTACATTTTCAATAACATAAAAAAAGAAATTGGAAATTAGAAATTAGAACCTGGCGCGAAAACCTCATTGTCTTGATTTCTAGTTTCTGTTTAACTCATCTAATATCCTTCACAGGTGATATCTCACTGAGGATTAATCTATTGGTTTTGTTTTAAATTATAATTTGACTTACTCCAGAATCTATTTACAGAAATTTGAACAAATTACTATAGAAAATTTCAGGACAACCGAGAACTCCATCAAAAACGAAGAATTAATATTAATTTATTTTTAATCCTTTGGCTCTAACATGACCGGCATAGGCCTGATCGCTCACTGCAATGTGATTAAGTAACCAGTTTCGTAAAAAATTCATCAGTTGAAAAGTAAGACTTGATTTTCCTTTTTCAAGAGCTGTTTTAAAGTTATTAATTTTATAAACAAACTCCTGATGTTCAATTATATGCTTTTCTTTTTCAGGATAATCTGATTCAGCAAATATTTTTTCTTCTGTTTTGAAATGATACTTGGTATAATCAACCAATTCATTTATTATTTCTTCAAGCATCTTCCCAACTGTCTGATCAATAAATGATTCATACAGTTTATTTAGTATGTTAATTAAACCTTTGTGTTGTTCATCAATCAATTTAATGCCAACACTATAAGATTCGTTCCACAATACAAATACTCTGGTCATGATTGGTTATTTATTGTAAACATTAAGAACATCTATAAACTGAGAAAAAACTTTACTGCCTTCTTCTCTATCCCATGGTTCAACACTTAAAACCGGAATATCTGAATTGTTGATGATATCTCTTGCATTTGATCCCATAAACAAATCAGTAAACCTATTCTCATCGCGAGTCATAATAACAATAAGCGAAGCATTGCATTTTTCAGCCTCCTGACAAATTAGCTCATAAACTGGAGTTTTTTCATCACTAATCAACTCTGTTTTACATTTTACACCTTCCTTTACCAGCACTTCTTTTATTTTTGCCAATTGGGTAAGCATCTTTGTTTTTTCACCTGTACTTCCCTTTCTTTCAATAGCATATAAATATAGTGAAGAATCAAACAACTTTGTAACTTCAACAGCAGCTGAGATTTGCTCCGAAATATCCTTTTTTAAATCAAGAGGAACAAGAATGTCCGTATGTTCTTTTTGGTACTTTTCAAAGTCATAATCACCCCTTATTGTTATAACAGGAAAATCTGATTCCAGAATAACATGCAAGGAGTTAGAACCCAAAAATGCTCTTTTGTATTTTGGCATTTCACTTTTACCCATAAATATCAAGCTGGGTTGAGTCATATTTGCATACTGAACAATCTCTTCGTAGGCTTTTCCGTACAAAACTGTTGTATTAATTTTAACTTTCCCACTATAAGGTTTAATAAGTTTGTCAACCTGCTCTTGCACATCCTTATTTAGCTTCTTTTCTACTTCATCAGCCGAAAATATTCTGCTTAACAAACTGCTTTCCTCTACCACTGTAATAACATCCAACTCATAATCAAGAATTTCAGCAAAATGTTCTGCATATTTTAAGGCTACTACTGATTGGGCTTCTAAATCAAGTGCAACAAGAATCTTATTTTTGGTTTTCACGCTTTAGCAATTTAAGTTATTATATTAGTCTAATTTTCAATAAATTAAAAACAAATTGTGCTTAATTTTTATTTGCATGTAAAATTAACAAATAATTTTGAAAGCAAAACCTTACAGGTTAGAAAGCAGGTATTTTACATCTAAGGTAAAACAAGTTTAGCCTTGGCTTTTGCAATTCTAATTGTAGCTATTGCACCGGAATTAAACCTTAAAAAATCACTTTGAATTCCATCACTAAATATGATTCCATTTTGTGGCATGTGTGATTCAATTGTTAACTCATTTCCTGTATAGAGAATTCCACTGGTCAGACTAATTTGAGAGGTTTTGCTTAAAAATGGCTCGCGTACCACAAACACCAGCTTGTCTTCAGTTTTTGAAATAGGCTGGTAGGGGATTGGTTGAATATCTCCAAAAGTCTGATGAATACTGTTGGCCATGTTAAAAAGCGAACTAAGCCAACCGGTAGAACCTGCCCCTGTTGAAACAATAATTCCACTTGACGAATGATTTTCGGAATATCCATTAAAGCTAATCTCATACCTGGCAGAAGAATGAGAAGTCGGGCCAATAAAAAAATCGTTGAAAGCAAGTAACTTTTGTCCATCATTAAGCTCAGTCTCTGCCATTGTAACCTCTTCGTAATTATATTTTCCAGAAAGCACACTTTCCATGGCAGGAATAGCTGAGTATTGATTAAAAGGCAAGAGTACCCCATCATACCTGTCGGGATCGGGGTTTACAGCAATAATTGGTATACCATGCACGTATTTTGCAGTATTTGCAACCAGTCCATCTTGCCCAATTACAATTACAACATCTTTTTCAGAAAAAATATAGTTTGGCAAAAAATCCTGCTGAATAACCTTAAATTTCAAAACCTTAGAAAGATGTTTTTGCAGCATATCAAACGATTCATAAAACCGTTTATGCTCATCATCATACATCTTAAAATCATCTTCCGGAGCATCCTCCATTGCCTGCTGAACATCACCTCTTTTTGATAATTTTGATGCTTTTTTAAAGTTAAAAGCTTTCTTTGATTGTGTAATATAAAACTTTGCCTGATCCTGTGTGTTAAACCTTTCAGTTAGTTGTTCAAGCCTGGTTTTACTTCTAACAATTATGGCATTTTCGATAGTGTTCATAGAGTTTGCAAAGTTAACAGTTTATAAAGTTTGTAAAGTTAAAAGTTAGGTGTCTGGAACGACTTACTACTTTTCACTTTCTACTCAAACTACTCATAACTTTGCTCCTCTCCTTCGATTAAAGAATCCAGTAAATCAGGACTAATATTGAGGTTTTTTATGTTTTGTGCATTCTCTGCTAATTCCCTGAAAGCTAAGGCAATATTCAACTTTGGACTGTCGCCTTTTGAATTAATGGCCATTATTGTTTTCCAGTCAAGACTTTTGTATGGTTCCAGATTAGATGCAATGGTATATTTCTTCACATCTGCTTCCTTTTTCTGGTTTTCCGTCTTTAAATCTATTAATTGCCTGTTTTGCTCTTCCACTGAAATATCCGCCTGAACTTTCATCTCTCTTAGTTTACGATCATTCTCAGCTTTTAATACCTCGGCTTCCATTTTTTTCTCAGTAATCTGCTTCTTCTTCTCTTCAACAGCAATCTGTGTATTCAACTCACTTTCCTTGATTTTTCGTTCTTGCTCTACTGCAAAGTTTCTACGCTGATAAATCGCCTCATCAGCTTCTTGTTGCAGCGCCTCACGAGTTGTAGTTTCTAAAGCTTTGCTCATTTCCGGACTGGGCTTAACAGCTATCACATTAACAGCTAAGACTTTAACACCCAACAACTTCACAGCCTCCGAAACCTGAAGTCCTTCCTGTATTTTAGTTTCAATGGTTTTTGCATGCACTATAGCATCTTTTAAAACCAATCCCTGAATATAGGAAGAGGTTGCAGTTTGTGCTTCATTAACCAGTCTTTGCTTCAATTTTTCAATATCATCTTTTTGGTGATGCCCTTTACTATCCACAGTAAAATCAAGCAATTCTGCCAAATGGTTGGGGTTCTCAATTTTATAGGTAATCTGTCCTTGAATGCTTATTTTTTGGTAATCAATTGTCGATTCGTTGAAAATAAAAGGAATATCGTTACTTCCGATTGGAATAGCTACAATGGAAGAGTTATAGGAGGTATAGAAAAATGACAAGCCCCGTCCTTCTTTTACCACTTTCCCATTTTTGTAACGAATAATATGACTCATAGAGTCAAATTTGATGTATTTTATTCCAAACATATTATTTAGTATTAAAAGTGACCAAAATATTTATAAGTGCCTTGAATTGAAATAAAAGAACTTTGAAATTAGAAATTTGTTAGTTCCAATGAATCACAAAATAAACTAATAAGTACTCATAACGTATTTATAAATACACATAAGTACTTCTTGAAAGATAAATATAGTGTTTTTTGCTTATTTCAATTCAAGTTTTTGATTATTATTTAGCTATTTTTGCGCCCAAACTGAATCAAAAAGTTGAAAGTAAGAAAGTGAAAAGTAAATAGCAGTCTTTACTTTTTACTTTATGAACCTTATTAATTTTACTAAAGGTGAGGAATATTTACAAAGGAATCATTACAGTTTTTTTTCTATTCATTAGTTATAGCTTTGTTGCACAGGAAAATAATCATCAAAATTTCTACATAGAACCAGTTTATCAGTACGGTTTCATTTGGCAGCACCGTCCATCATTGGCAGAAGTAATTGGTGGAAATATAAATGTTGCGCGAATTAGCTTTGGAAAAACAACTTTTGGTCAAAGTTACTGGGAACAATTATACAGATATCCAGATTGGGGAATCGGCTATTCTTTTACAGACCTTGGCAACCCTGATGAATTAGGTCAGGCTAATTCAATTTATTACTATTTAAGAATTCCTGTTCTAAAAAAACAAAAATTCAGTTTAAGTTACAAAATATCAGGAGGTTTAGCTTGGCTCAACCAAGGCAATATCGCAATAGGTTCTCATATCAACCTTTATTTTGATGCCAGTCTTGATACTAAAATAAAATTGAGCAAGCGATTGCAATTAATCAATGCGTTTGGAGCAACCCATTATTCTAATGGCGCTATTGAAATGCCTAACCTTGGAGTTAATCTTTTTTCATATCGACTTGGGCTACAATACAGACTGAATTCGGAAGAAAGAGAAAAAATCACATTAGAAGTTCCCGAAGTTTATGGCAAAAACGCTTTAACAATTGTTTTGGGGGCTGGCGTAAAAGAAAAAAGGCCCCTGGGAGGTAAAAAATTCACGGTGGCTTCTGGTTCGATTGATTACATGAAAGTTTTCAGCTTAAAACATAAGTTAGGTGCAGGAGTTGACATTTTTTATGATGAAACACTTTTTGAGCTTCAGGATCCAGATACAACTCTGAATCTAAATAACCAAGATATAATGCGCTATGGTATCCATTTATCTGCAGAAGCACAATACAAGAAACTGGTTTTAGCCGTTCATATTGGAACCTACTTACATGCAAATTACACGGAAGATGGAAGAATTTATCAACGAGTAGCATTGAGATATTTATTTACTAATAATCTGTTTGCAAACATTTCACTAAAAACGAGCAAAGGTGTGGCTGATTTTGTAGAATGGGGATTAGGGTATCAATTTTATTGGAAAAAATAAGTTATTATTTGCTATTTTTAAATTACCAATTAAACAACTTTTAATATGTTAGGAAAAAAAACAGGGCATTACTCGTTTTTAATTTTTGTCGGATTAATGCGGATTGTCCCATTTTGGTTAATGTACTGGTTTTCTGACGGACTCTATTTTCTAATGAATTATGTTGTGGGTTATAGAAAATCTGTAATTAATAAAAACCTTGAATATTGTTTTCCTGAAAAAACAAATAAAGAACGACGATTAATCAGAAAAAGATTTTACAAAAGACTGTGTGATATTTTAATCGAAAGTATAAAAGGATATTCAATGAGTGAAAAAGAGTTGTTAAAACGATTTACAAGCAACTCACATGAAATCACGTACGATGATTTTAACCAGGGTAAAAATATTTTTGTTCTCACCGGCCATCTTGGTAACTGGGAATGGGGTAATGCCGTGATTAGTAAAGAATTGAAACATACACCGGCCGTTTTATACAAGCCAATATCTAATCCATTTATAGAAGAATATGTTAAAGCACGAAGAGGTCGGTTTGGTTCAAAAATGGTTTCTATTTACCACAGCATGCGTTATTTTTTAATCAAAAAAGAAAAGCCTGCCGCCTACTTTTTAGTAGCAGACCAATATCCAACCACAAGAGAAAAAGAAAAGAAAGTAATGTTTTTTGGCAACAAGACACCATTTCTCCATGGTCCTGAGAATTTTTCAAAGCAACTAAAGGCCCCGGTATATTATATTGTGATGAAAAGGGTAAAAAGAGGCTACTATGCAATGGAATATTTCAAACTCACTGATGATTCAAGTAAATTAAAAGAGACTGAACTTACTCAGCTATACGCAAATCATTTGGAGGACTCAATCCGAAGGCAGCCAGAAGATTGGATGTGGTCGCACAAAAGATGGAAAGAGGTTTTATATAGTTTTGAATAAACTATTCTTCTTCAAATAGCCAATTTTCAGCCTCTACTTCATTATCAAAGTATTTTATTTTAAACTTCTGCCCTTCTTTTTCTTTCATGGTTTGTTCCAAAGAAACCTGCATATAAAAATCACGACTGATGATAAATGCCACTTTTTTCATTCCTGCACTAAATGCAGGGCCCACAAGATTCTCATTAATCCAAATCTGCATATCAGGAGCAATTGGCTTGTAATAGTTCATGTAACTGACCAGCTGGAAGGTTGGCTTGTAAAACTTAATTTCTTTGGCCCATTTTAACATCAAACTTTTGTACTCATCTTCAGATATTTCCATCTTACCATGCCTGAAGACCTTAAAGTATGATTTATCAGCAAAATAATCAATAGTCAATTCGTTACTTTCAAAAACCCTCATAAATAACAATTAAAGGAAAAATTTCCAACAGAAGTGTTTGTAAGTGCGGTTTAATTAAAATTTAAACACAAAATAAAACAAAATGTTGTTTAAATCCTATTAAAAATCTTTAAAAGCATCTTAATAAATGTTATTTAGCAGTTTTTGTATGCTATTTGCTTTATTAAAAAAATAATAAGTATTTTTAAAACGCTAAATCTCTTTTAGTAATTTATTAGCATATTAAAAGAAAGAAATTACCAGATTAACCTAGTTTCCATATGAAAACCAAAATATCCCTATTTATAGTTTACACTTTCTTTTGTATTTCGGCATTGGCACAAGTTTCACCTATTGACAGTTTAAAAAATGTAATCAACACGAGTAAAAATGATTCAAATAAGGTGAATTCATATCTTGAATTGGCTCAACAATATTTAAGAGTAAATCAAGACACTTCAATAATTTATGCCAATAATGCTATAGAGCTTGGAAAGGAAATCAATTTCTACAAAGGTGTAGCTAATTCTTACCGCCAAATTGCCATTGTGTATTATATAAAAGGAGAGTATGATAAAGCGATTAGCAATTTTAAACAAAGCCTAAAAACCTGGAAAGAAGCAGGTGATGTTAGCGGTGTTGGAAGAGCTCATAATAATATCGGTATTATTTATTTTAATATTGGACAATATGATAAAGCACTTGAAAATTATCTGAAAGCATCAGAAATTCTTTCGCAAATAAATGATATTGACGGAGTTGCAAGGGCTAACAACAATATTGCGAACCTTTACAATAACCAGGGTAATTATACATTAGCACTTGAGTATTCTTTCAAAAGTTTAAACATACATGAAGAATTAAATAATGAAAATCTGATTTCGACAACCTTATACAACATAGGTAATATTTATAGAGCACAATATAATTATTCCAAAGCGCTTGAATATTATACTAAGGCTCAAAGCATTTCTGAAAAATTAGACAACAAAAAAGAAATGGCTGATATTTATAGTAATATTGGAAACCTTTATAGAAGCATAAGCAAAGCAGACACTGTTGCTGAAAAAGAAAAAAAGATTTATTTTAATAAAGCAATAAGTTATTTTGAAAAAAGCCTTCCACTTTATAGTGAGACAGGATATAAAAAAGGAATAGCCATGTCTTATAATGATATAGGTCTCGTAAATCTAGATTTAAAAGATTATTCAAATGCATTGTTATTCTTAGAAAAAAGCTACAAAATTTATGAGGAAACAGGTGATAAATACGGAATAAGCGAGACAAAATTAAATATTGGAAGGTATTATCATGATATTAAAAGATATTCAAAAGCACTTTCAATCCTAAAAGAAGCTATAAGTATTTCAAATGAGTTAAACTCGAAGGAATTAATTAGCGATATTCTGTTAGAATTAAGTAAATCATATTTTGCAACTGGCGATTACAAAAATGCATATCTTTCACATTTCCAATACAAAAAACTCTCGAACGAATTGAGAAATGATGAAAAAATACAAGAATCAGCCAACCAGGAATTAAATTATTTAGTAAACAGAAAGCAAAAAGAAATGGAATTGGAGCAGCAAAAAAAAGATTTACTGGCCCAAAAAGAACTGGAGAAACAATCCATGTATACTTATGGGGCCTTTATTGCACTTGGCTTAGTTGCCTTAGTCGCCTTTTTCGTTTTTAGAAGTTACCGAATAAAGAAAAAATCCAACATCCTACTTGAAAAGCAAAGAGACGAAATTCTACAAAAAAATGAAGAACTCTTGCAATTAAATGAAGAGATTTTAGCACAAAGAGAATTAACTGAGCAACAAAGAGATATTGCACTGCAGAAACAAAAAGAAATAATGGATAGCATTCAGTATGCGAAGAGAATTCAAACAGCTGTTCTTCCACAACGTGAAATGTTTGTTGAGTTAGTTCCGGATTATTTTATCTATTTTAAACCACGAGATATTGTTAGTGGAGATTTTTATTGGCTAAAAAGACTGAACAAGCATATTGTGGTTGCAGCAGCAGATTGTACCGGACATGGAGTTCCGGGTGCATTCATGAGCCTGTTAGGAATTGCTTTTTTAAATGAAATTGTGAATGAAACATTAACAGATGCTGCTGGCATTCTAAATCTTTTGCGCGAAAGAATTATTGAGGCCTTACATCAAACCTGGAAAGATGACGAAGCCAAAGACGGAATGGATATTTCCCTAAGTGTTATTAATCTAGAAACTAAAAAGTTACAATATGCCGGAGCATATAATCCCCTTTATTTATTTAGGGACGGCGATTTGATTGAGAAAAAAGCAGACAAGATGCCCATTGGTATTCATATAAAAGAACCTCAAGCCTTTACCAACCATAGCATTCAACTCAGAGACAATGACTCAATCTACATGTTTTCAGATGGTTACATAGATCAATTTGGAGGAGAAATGGGAAATAAATTCAAAACTAGAAGGTTTAAAGATCTCCTATTTTCAATGTATAGAAAGCCAATGAAAGAGCAAAAAGAAATAATTGATGAAACACACATTACCTGGAAAGGCGATCAAAAACAATTAGATGATATTTTAGTAATTGGCATGCATTTTTAGAGCAAACCAAAATTGATGTTATGCATAAGCTAAAACTAGTAGAAGTTGGAAAACATAAAATCCAAGTAGTAAAACTTATACGTATGTTTACTCAACTTGGTTTGAAAGAATCAAAAGAGCTTATGGATAATGCTCCATCTATCCTAATTTCATACAGGGATGACATTAGCATTGAGCAAATCATTAAAAACTTTGAGGCAATAGGTGCTGTGGTAGAAAAAATAATTAAGGAAACCAAAGATGAAACTATTGGCCCTGATGATTCCTATTCAACCATTCGGCCTGGAATTGCCAAACAAGAAATAAAAAATTATCAAAAAGAAACTAATGAAAACCAAAGTGTAACCATTTCAAAAGTTGATTACCAGCATAATAAGAGTCAAAAACTAAAGCTTAAACCTGCCATCTTTTTTGCTTCAGTTATAGCTCTTATGAACTCATTCGCAAATATTTATTTTAGATTTTATACCCCTTTTTACGCAATCTTTATTATTGCAATAGGAATAGCCTTTTTCTTACGAAAACATAATTTGAATGCAGATAAAAAAATTGGAATCCCGGCTTTTCTTATTACGCTTTCCTATTTTTTTGCGATTCATTTAATTGATGGAATTATCCTTTATGTGCTTTATCAATACGTTATTCAAATAAACATTTTCGGTCTTTTTGTAAGCCTATTTACTTCCAGGAATTTCCTGGTTTTATTGGCAGCCCTTATGGCTTACTTTCTAGCAATTAATAAATTCATTTTGAAAAGATTTTACAAAAGGCCTGACAAAACTGAATCTGAAGCAGATAATTTTATGGAAAACAAACAAATTAAGAATCGTAAAGAGAAGAAAAGGTTTTAAAAAAATTACTGATATGGAAAATTCAATGCATGCTCAAAACAAACCACCTCAACAAAAGAACAGTTATTCATTGACTATCAAAATACTACTAATTGGAGCATTGGTTATAATATTACTGATTCCTTCCTTTATGATTCAATTTTTGATTCACGAAAGAAAACAAAGAAATGATGAAGCAAAATCAGAAATCAGTTCAACCTGGGGGGCTATCCAAACGTTAAGCGGACCGGTAATCTCTGTTCCTGTTAAAAAGACAAAAATTATCAACCGGGAAACAATTACGGAATACTCCTATGCACATATTTTACCTGATGAATTAAAAATTGAGGGACAGGTTATCCCTGAAAAACGGCACAGAGGCATTTACGAAGTAGTAGTTTATACAACAAACCTTTCATTTTCAGGCTATTTCAATACATCTGAATTTAGGAACTGGCAATTAGACGAGGGACAGTTACTTTGGGACAAAGCAGTAATTTCTGCGGGGATTCCTGATATGAGAGGAATTAAAGAAAATATTGAGTTAAACTGGGATAGCACAAAATACTTATTTAATCCAGGAGTTCCCAGCTCAGATATTTTTAATTCAGGAGTAAGCACAGAAATTGATCTATCCAACTTAACAGATAAAAAAATTGAATTCAACTTTGAATTAAGCCTTAATGGAAGCGAAGAACTAAATTTTATCCCAATAGGAAAAAATACAGTGGTTGACATCAACTCTCCGTGGCCAGACCCTAGTTTCCAGGGCTCCTTTTTACCTGATGAACATCATATTACAGAAAAAGATTTCACGGCACATTGGAAGGTTTTGCACTTAAACAGGAATTTTCCACAAAAATGGGTTGGACAAAACTACTATGTTGAAAGTGCAAAATTTGGAGTTAGCCTGATTGTTCCGGTAGATCATTATCAGAAATCAACAAGATCAGCTAAATACGCCATTATGGTAATTGTTTTAACTTTTATGGTTTTCTTTTTTGTAGAAGTGTACAACAAAAACAAAATTCATCCCATGCAATACCTGTTGGTAGGGCTTGCATTGATTATTTTCTACACACTATTACTCTCAATATCAGAACATTTTGGATTCAATGTAGCTTACCTAATTGCTGCAGTTGCAACAATTTCATTAGTTACTGCATATTCACACAGTATCTTCAAGAAAATCACTCTGACCAGAATTGCAGGGCTTATTTTAATCGTTTTATATGGTTTTATATTTGTAATTTTGCAATTACAGGATTATGCTTTACTAATGGGAAGTATCGGATTGTTCCTGGTAATGGCTGTTATCATGTACTTATCAAGAAAAATTAACTGGTATAACTATAACGAAAACAAAAACGATTAATAATGACTGGTGCTAAACAATTTGGATTAGGAGTTAAAACATATGGACAAGCAATAAGTTTTATTTTCAGAAATAAACTGGGCTGGACTTTTCTGGTTCCGATTGGCTTAACAATTTTAATGTTCTTTGGCGGGCAAGCACTTGTAAACGAAGCAATTGATTATCTTAAGGAAACAATACTTGGTTGGGTAAATTTGGAAGAAAGTGGATTTTGGGGAGGCCTCCTTGGTGGAGTAGTTGGCTTTTTAGCAGAGGTTTTATTCTTTATCATATTTGCTTATATCTCAGGATACATTGTGATTATCTTAATGTCGCCATTATTAGCTTATTTGTCTGAAAAAACGGAGCAAATATTAACAGGAAATGAATACAGTGTAGGAATTTCGCAAATGATAAAAGACATCGTCCGTGGTATATTTATGGCACTCCGAAACCTTTTCATGGAGTTATTACTGTTATTTTTAATGTTTCTGGTCAGTTTTATTCCGGTAGTTGGATGGCTTGGAACCATCATCGTATTCTTTATTTCAGCCTATTTTTATGGCTTTTCGTTTATTGATTTTAATAACGAACGACAAAAATTAAACATTAGGCAAAGTGTAAAAGTGGTGCGCAAATACAAATGGGTTGCAATTGCCAATGGCCTTGTATTTTCATTGTTTTTACTTGTTCCGTTTTGTGGTATGTTTATGCCTTTGTTCATTTCTATAGTAGCAGTTGTTGCAGCAGCATTAGCAATGCATAAAACGGATGCATATAAGCAAGAAATCATTTAATGTTCATTAAACTCTAAACTGAATTAGCCATTGTATAAATCATAAAAAACTAAAGGAAAGCTAATTTGTGGAAAAACAAAAAATAAAAATATCTGCAGTTTCATATTTAAATACCTTGCCTTTTTTGTATGGTATTAAAAACCATCCCGGACTTGAGAGTTTTATTTTTGAGCAGGACATTCCTTCAATATGTGCCAAAAAGCTAATAACAAACGAAGTGGACATAGCATTGATACCTGTAGCTGCTATTCCGCAGGTAAAAACCCCCTACTTTATTTCAAATTATTGCCTTGGGGCGTTAAACAAAGTCCGTACGGTACTGCTTTTAAGCGAAGTTCCTTTGGGTGAAATAATAACAATACTACTTGATTATCAATCTCGTACATCAGTGAACCTAATTAAAGTTTTAGCAAAAAAGCATTGGAATATTTCTCCTACCTGGATTAATGCAGAAATTGGCTTTGAAGATAAAATAAAAGACAATGTTGCAGGTGTGGTAATTGGGGACAGGGCTTTTTCACTTAAATCAAAATACAAATACGTTTTTGACTTGTCGGAAGAGTGGTTTAAAATGACTTCCCACCCTTTTGTTTTCGCCACATGGATTGCCAACAAACCAATTGATAATAAATTCATTACAATATTTAATAATGCATTACAATATGGTTTGGATAACCTTGACAAGGTAGTTAAAGAATATCACCTAAATTTTCCGAACTCTCCAATTGATCTTGAAAAGTATTTAACACAAAATATAGACTTTGTAATGGATGAGAAAAAGAAACAATCGATAAGATTGTTTTATGATTTGTTGGTTGAGTTGGAGCTTCTCCCAACTGGTGCAATTGAAAATATTAAAATATAGATTAAAGCTTTTAGAATCGATAACCTATCCCCCATTCAGCAAAATCTGCGGCAGCCCAGAATGTTTTTAA
Source organism: Bacteroidales bacterium (assembly GCA_050296515.1). Lineage (GTDB taxonomy): Bacteria > Bacteroidota > Bacteroidia > Bacteroidales > NBLH01 > NBLH01. The sequence goes on from JBNKRJ010000060.1 coordinate 119,133, forward strand.
AGTCAAATTAGCCATCCAGTGCTTTGAAAAGCGATACTTTAAGCCAAAACGATGATAAACGCTTTCAAAACTTTTGGCTTTTTGCCAAAAATAAGCTCCCATTTGGATAGTGAAAGAAGTTTTTCCAAAAACCAAATCGTATGAAAAATGTCCACCAGCATAAAAAAGATCTTTTCCAACAGGGTTTTCTACATCTTCTTCAATCAAATATTCCTTTCTTGAATTATCTTTAAAAACATCAAGTCCCAATCCCAGCCTGCTTTTATACGACACCTGCCTTTCTGCATTTAATGATAAGGTAGAAACATAATATTTTTTGGTTCTGGCTGGTTCCAAAGTTTTTACCCCACCTGCATAAATAATTGAAAATTCATTTTTCCTTTCCAGTTTTGGCAATACATAGAAACTTGTATCTTTCTCAAGATCTGAAAGTTTATACCGAATGCCTGTTTGAAAAGCAAAAATATTGAAGCCTTTATTGGGTTGCTGAGATCCTCCATTTGAAAAATGGGTTAATCCAACACCAGCTTGCAAAAATACTTTTTTTGTTAAACGGACGTCGATATCTAAATTCAGGTTCAAGTATGCATTCAAGTTCGAACCAATGCCAATATTGTACTTGTTCTCAACTAAATCAAAACGTTTTGACAACCAGGCAATTCCAGCAGCATATTTTGATGCAATATTAACATATTTGCTTCTTAATATTGGAATAGAAATATATGGGAAAATAGCATTCGCATTACCAAGTTGCTCTTTATTTCCCAAATCAACAAAGTAATATCCAAGGCCAACGGTAGGATTTTTATAAAGTTGATGCCATAACTTTTCTCCATTCACTTCCCTGCTCAAATTTAGTTCAAGCGCAGAAGAATAATCTTTAATAATATATTTAAATGACTCATGGTGAGGATAAATAAAGCCTCTTGCATATTTTGCTGAAATACTGATATTTGATGAAGTCTGGCATTGCGCCTTATGATAAAACAGGACAAACAAACCCAATAATATGATTGTGTAGTTCTTTTTGTTAATCATTTTTAACTAATTCCCCCTTTCCACTATGCTCTTCAAGAATAACTTCTGCTGGGTTTCCTGTGTAATAAATATTCCCCTCATCTTTAATAAAAGCACGTAGTTTACCGCTAACATTTACATAGCTATCACCCATGCTATTTTGGTATACATATGCTGATTTAGCTTCCAGTTCACAGGCATATCCAAAAGCAAGATATTCAATATCAAAATATAAGTAATCAGTTTTTCCCCTTAAAAAATAATCTCCTGTACCATACCATACCTGAAATATCACAGAATTACAATCAAGAGTTAAATCACAATATCCTATATCAGAAACAAACTTTACTTTTAAAGATTGAAATTTTAAGGTATCTATAGAATAAAGATTTATTCCATCTTCAATAAGCACTTCAGAGAGAGTATCAACTGAAATATATAGATTTTTTTCATTGTATCCTTTTATAAACCCACAAGCATTCAAATCTCTAATTGTCAACACACTATCAATAATAGATGTTTCAATATTTGGTACCAGGTTTCCACCGGCTTCAATCTCAATTTTATTCGCAGTATCAGACTTCAGGTAAACGTTAAAATAATTGTAAATTTCAATTTTCTTAAACGCTGATAACTGCCGGGTTTCTATACTTCTTTCTCCAGAGGATTTCAGGCAATCCTTTTTGCCACATGAGTAATGCAGAACTAAAACTAAAACTAATAATACGACTATAATCCTCTTTGCCATTCCTCTCTTAACGTTGTACTTTGCGGGTTTTGTATAACCTGATAGATTTTTTTTAACAGTAATTCTTTGTCCCGACCTAAGATTCCTTTTAATACCAGGTAATTTGATGCATGATCACTTCTAAATACAGTTGATTCTAAATTTGTATGACTGATAAACACCCCAAGTTCTTCAATTAGCTCAATTGTAGACAAAGGAGTAAATTCAAAATCAATTCGTTTTTTGAAATGAGTTAGTTCGAAGGGAAAACTTAAGACTAAAGTGGATAAATAATCGGGTTGTATTTCGTTGACCAGCCTGGCAGAGTTCATTGCATGTTGCTTTGATAGCTTCTTCCCTCCAAGTCCATTAATTATCATTACAGAAGTTTTAATGCCTGATTTCTTACACTTTATCATCCCATCCGCAGAACCTTGAGAACTCTCGCCCTTATTTATCAACTTAAGCAATTCGTTATCACCAGTTTCAAGACCTGTGTATATCAAACTTAATCCAGCATCCTTTAACTCAATTAATTCTTCTAAGCTTTTGTTCAATAAATCCTTTGGTTTTGCATAGGCTGACACCCTGCGTAAACCAGGGAATGCATTCTTCAAGGTCTTAAGAATAACTAGTAGATTCGAGGTTTTTAAGACCATTGCATCACCATCAGCCAAAAATACTTTGTTAACTCGCGAATACTCTTTGCTAAAAGCTTCAATTTCCTGAAGTATTTGCTCGTGTTTTTTAATTCGGAATTGCTTGGAAGTGTACATCTCGCAAAATGCGCATTTGTTCCAGGAACATCCGTGCGTAATCTGCAGTATTAAAGAATTGGCTTCGCTTGGTGGGCGAAACAAAGGGTAATCATACTCAATATCAGTCAAATACAAAGGAAGCTATTTTTTTTAAATCAGAGTGCTAAATTAATAGTTTAAGGTGAAATTAAAAATTTCTATTAGCTAATCACTAGTTAATTGCTTTTCTAGTTCGAGGTATTTTTTATTAGTCCTAAGTAAATCAAATGATTTGTTCTGTCTCAAATAATTAAGATTTGAAAACCCTTTCTCTATCGACTTTTCTAACATTTTTATGGCTAATCCTTCCTTTTTATTTTTTGCATAAATTGAAGCAAGGTAATATTCCGGATATGGAGATTCAGGTTTCACTAAAGATGCTATTTTAAAATCTCTTACAGACTGCTCAAGTGATAAGGATTCCTCATTTTGTGTATAATCTTCATATGCCATTAAGTAGACTTTATTAATCATTCTAATAGATAAATGAAGCATATCCAAATTAGAAGAATCTTTAGCATTTTCTTTAAGTTCTTCAGCTTTATTTTTCCACCACTGAATTGAGTATTTTTCAGAATTATAAAAGGCCTCCCCTAAGAAAACAGAAAGCTCAGACTCCATTTTCAGATAATTTTGTTGGGTTTCTAATTTTTGCGCTACAATAGGCTCAGAGCTTAGTCTATTTATTTCTTTTTCTATTTCATTAGTTTCTACTAGGCCTTTAATATGTTTCAATAAATTATTGTAATATATATACTGAGTAAAAATATTTTTTTCTTTCTGCAAGTTTTCCTGTTCACTTCTCTTGAAATTGTTGACTAATACAGTGTCTGTTTCTATTAGCGTCCGTTTCATAGCATCGAACTTTAAATACACAAAGACCTTGTGCATTTCATCAACAGGAGGCCAAACATGCTCTCCTTTAAAAGATTCAATGAAATTATTAATCCCATAGGTGGCTAATTGATTTTCAAGAATTTTTAGTTCATAATAGTTCATATCCTCGTTACCTACTAACCCAACATATGTAAACTTATTGTTTATTGAAGGTTTATAATCATATGGAAACCCTGCCCCACATGCAATAACCCCTTTTACATTTTTCAATTCAATTGCCTTGCGTGCTGCAACCCTTGCCCCTCCAGAGAATCCCATCGTATAAACTCGATTAGTATCAATTGTAAAGCGTATTCTTGTATCTGAAAATACCGCATTAGCAGCTCTATCAATTGGCCCACCCGGGCCATTTCTGGAATTATTAGAACAAACCAGAATATAACCAAACTCTTCGGCCAAGTCTTTATATTTTCTTACTGGTAATGAACCCCTTGCTGCGGGTTCAAAAGTGTAAATAATAGGATATTTTTCATCAGTAGTATAATAAGAGGGTAAATACAATGCATATGACTGCACCTTATTATAGATACATTTCACGGTATCCACAACTTCTCCCCGAGGTAATCCAATATTATTTGAAGCTGTTGAATAACTTAACCCAAAGGAAAGTAAATAAAAAACAAGAAATACAGCTCTTAACATTGTTATCGAATAAAATGTTATCTACCTACTTAATACGATACACCGTTTCTACCACACCAGTTTGATATTCTTTACTATAATCTAACTGCAACTTACTTTCCGTTGTAATATCATTAAAAAGTCGAATTCCTGAACCCAATAAAATAGGAATATTAAACAGTCTTAACTCATCAACCAATTTATTTTCAAGAAAAAAAGCAGCGATTTTACCTCCGCCTACCAACCAACAAACTCCATTTGCTTTCTCTTTTATCTTTTCAATATACTTTGTCAACTTATTGTTTATAAATGTCACATATTCATCATTTTGTTTGTTCATGTCATTGGTAAATACGTATACATCTTTGCCTTTGTAAGGAAATTCACCTTCAAATGAAAGAACTTGCTGATAGGTAGTGTTTCCCATTAAAACCACTTCTACAGTATCAAAAAAAGAATGAAAGCCATAATCTTCTCCTTCGCCAAAGTTTAACCAGTCAACAGCTCCGTTTTCGCGGGCAATATAACCATCAACACTATGTGCAACATAAAGTACTAGTTTTCCCATAACATCAAATTTACGATTAGAATACACAATTGTCAACTACAGCGAGTTGTTTTTTAATCGTTGTTTAAAATTATTAAGTATAGATTGTATTTTATTTTCAAGAATAATTCTTTCAACAGCTAAAGAGTCCTTAAAATCCATATCAGAAATTTCCATTCCTTTTAGTTTGTTAAGCTTGATTGTTTCATTATTAGAAAAGTCCAATAATAGACTATCAATTAAAACCATTGAAGAAGTATCCGATAGATTTTGAAATAATACCTTATCATCTGCTGCAAACAAGCTGTTTCCATAAGCTGTAAAAGCCTTATTATATCCAATTAATTGAAGTAGACTTGGTTTTATATCCATTGATTGAGAAACTATTGAATCAATAGGTTTGTAAAATGGAAGTTTATTCAATGAGGTAAAGGAAATGGTTCTTTTTAGTTTATTCCCTTTGTTTTGTTCTTGTTTGCCACCAAAATAAAGCCTTATAATCAGCTCATTATCGCTAATCATATCAGTACCAGCTGCAGCAATATTATCTTCATTTACCGTTGCATTTATCAGAATGATCTCAAAAGATTTTGCAGTGTTATTTGCATCTTTACTTTCAACACCATTAGAGCCATAAAAATTCCTAATCAATTTTTCAACTTCTGAGGAATATCCAATTACCGTAAGTTTAACAGCATAACCTTTCTCTTTTACTTGCTCAATTAAACTCTCAAACTTATTTAGCGAATAAGTAGAAAGATAAAAGCCATTTGTGTATATTCCAGGAAAAGAGAGGAATACCTCATCCAGAAGTTGGAAAAGACTTTGGGGTTCATTTTTTAAGGTGTAAACAGGAAAATAGTTCTCATCTTTCTTAATATCCTGAATACTATTTTGTTCAATTATTATCAGTTTAATATTTTTTATGCTTTCAGCCCCGGCAAAATCGTATTTTTTTATTGAAGGAAATTCATGGAGTTCCCAGTCGCCTTGTGTTTCAATCTTTTTTACACCATAAGTGGAAATAAGTAAATATGGATTATTCATTACCAATGGAGCTAATTTTCTATCTGCTTTTAAATAAAGCTTTGTCAAATAATTTTCATTTCTCCCATAATTAAAAATAAAAATGCCAGCAATTGTTAAAAGCAACACAAAACCAGTCCACTTTCTTATAATACTACCTCGCTTCTCACTTTCTTGAATCTTAAGAATAAGCTTTAAACTTTGCCAGATTATGAACAGAAAAATAATAAAATAAACTGTCAGGCTTAAATAGCTAGCTACGATTTCCTTTAGCTGCATTTTCTGTAATTCTCGAACAAATAGAGCTATTTCATCTTTTAATTCAAATGTTCTGAGCCTATGTCCATAAATTTGCACCTGTCTTACGTCAAACAAATTAATCAATATAGCTGCTGCATTAAACAAGAAAAAAATAAACTTCAGAAAAAACTGGTAAAGTATTGAATTATAAATTTTTAATGGCCATAAAAAAAGAAAAATGAAAAGACTATTTATGAATAGAACTACCAAAAAATCGTATTCAACCCCATTAAATATCGCATAAAAGATTTCTGAAAAACCAAAATTTTCAAATAGTTGATTATTCGAAAAGTACATAATTAACCTTCCTGCCGTAAATAGTAAAATTACAATCGCAAGTAAAATAAACAATCTGAAAATATGCTTGATAAATGGTTTCATTTAATTTTTAAGGTTTACTAATGTAAATTTTATTTTATAATATAAAAAAACTTCCTGTTAACCAAAACAGGAAGTTTAAGAATATCTTTTTGTTAATTACTAAATTCGCTCCTCAATCTGGTATGCATTCCTGTCTGATGAACTCCTGGAAATCAATTCTGCTATAAAACCAGTTAAAAATAATTGGGTTCCAAAAATAATTGCAAGTAAACCAAAATAAAACAATGGTCTGTCAGTCATTTGATACTGATTATATGCAATTTTCGCAAAAGAAAGATAACCAAGGATAATAAAACCCACAAAGAAAAAGAACGAGCCAATGGTTCCAAAAAAATGCATAGGTTTTTTTCCAAACTTTGCTATAAAAACCACAGTTAGTAAGTCCAGATATCCTGTTATCAAACGAGATAATCCAAATTTACTTTCTCCATATTTTCGTGCCTGGTGAATAACCACTTTTTCACCAATTTTCTTAAACCCAGAACTTTTAGCTAACACTGGGATATAACGATGCATATCGCCAAACACTTCTATGCTTTTGACAACTTTATTTCGGTAGGCTTTTAAGCCACAGTTCATATCGTGCAGATGAATGCCGGTGACTCTACGTGCTGTCCAGTTATAAAATTTGCTGGGAATGGTCTTTGAAATCGGATCGTGCCGTTTCTTCTTCCAGCCCGAAACCAAATCATAACCATCTTCTTTAATCATTTTATAAAGCTCAGGTATTTCATCAGGGCTGTCTTGCAAATCAGCATCCATGGTTATCACCACTTCGCCCTTGGCAGCTTCAAATCCGCAGTACATTGCGGCCGATTTACCATTGTTTTTCAAAAACTTAATTCCGACAATTTCAGGATGTTCCTGTTTTAAATTCCGGATAATCTCCCAGGATTCATCAGTACTTCCATCATCAATCATGATACACTCATAGGTAAATTGACTGGTTTTCATCACTTTATCAATCCACTCAACCAATTCCTTAAGTGATTCTTCCTCGTTATATAGTGATATTACAAGAGATATATCCATATTCTTCTATTAGCTAAAAGGGGTTTCAGCTTTTTTTTTCATTATAGCTGCTACAATAAGATTTATGATTGTGTAAAATATAATCCCAGAAAAGAAATCACCTATTACCTGCATAATTGGCGTAGGAACGGCTCCATTACTAGCCTCCATATTCGCTTCTATTTGTTCTTCGGTCATTCCCATGTTAAGATAAAAATCTTCCATAAAAAGTTTAAATTCCTCTGTCACATTTTTTAGATAGTCAGGATCAATAAATTGGTAAAAAACGTAAGAATAAACTGTTGAAATAGCAACGCCAATTAATATTGCAAAAAAACCAACTTTAAAAGCTTGTCCAAATGACATTGTGCCATCAAGGATGTTTACCCTAAATGATTTCATAGTTTGCCTTAGTATTACCACAAGCAAAACAACACTTAGAAAAAAAATAATACCTATATTCTTAAATGTTGTTGGTTTAAAATCTAAGAGATAAATCAGTAAAGAAAAAATAATAGATGCTATACCTAGAATAACACCCCAATTAATAGAATGTTTCCAGAAGTTTATTTTTTTTTCTTCCATATTGCTAAAATTCGGTTTGCGAAAAGTAATAATAACGTACAAAGAAAGAAATTTAAGCGGAAAAAACGTAAGTTTTTTTCAGGTTGGTGATCACTGGCTACAAGCCCCTTGTACACAGCCACTTCCAACAACCAGAGACTAGAAACCAATAACTGCTCCTACAGTGATTGGAATAAAAAGAGTGCTTTGAGGTTAAAAAAAACAGGAAATTTTTGGTACCAAAAAAAATATTTCTACTTTTGCGGCGGGTAAGTCTTATACGACCAGCTCCTGCTGAACTCCCCCAGGACCGGAAGGTAGCAAGGGTAGGCGGTTGTAGCGGTGCGATATAAGTAGCTTACCCACTTTAATCCTCAATAACGATACACCTTAACTAATAAGTCACATTTACTTATCCATTTACTTTATAAAATTTATTACTATGAAATTTTTTATTGACACAGCTAACCTTGATCAAATTAAGGAAGCTCAGGATTTAGGCGTTTTGGATGGTGTAACCACAAACCCTTCGCTAATGGCCAAAGAAGGAATTAAAGGCGAAGAAAACATTAAAAACCATTACTTGAAAATTTGTGAGATTGTTGATGGTGATGTAAGTGCAGAGGTAATTGCTACTGATTATGAAGGCATCATTAAAGAGGGAGAAGAATTAGCTGCTTTACATCCACAAATAGTAGTAAAGGTTCCGGTTATAAAAGATGGAATTAAAGCGATTAAGTATTTTTCATCTAAAGGAATCAGAACTAACTGTACACTGGTTTTTTCACCAGGACAAGCGCTGCTTGCAGCTAAAGCTGGAGCCACATATGTATCTCCTTTTATTGGCCGAATAGATGATATTGCCAGTGATGGTATTGACCTGATTTACAAAATAGTAGATATGTTCAACTCTTATGGCTTTAAAACACAAGTATTGGCTGCTTCTATACGTCACACAATGCACATTTTACAATGTATTGAAGCAGGTGCCGATGTTGCAACATGTCCTCTCGAACCAATTTTGGGCCTATTAAAACACCCTTTAACTGATAGTGGTTTAGAAAAATTCCTTGCTGATTATAAAAAGGTCAACGGATAATAAAACAAAGGCAGCCAATTTAGAGCTGCCTTTTTTGTTTTTAAGGCTCAAAACTATTTGTAAATACTAATTTTTCGATTGGGATACGTGTCCTTTCCTTTATTTCCAGATCTTTCATATCTTCCGGAAGTTCTTCAGGCTTACCCAAATATCCTATTGCAATTGCTACCACAGCTGTGTAGTCCTCTGGAATATTAAAAAATTCACGAGCAATTTCAGGATCGAAACCTCCCATTTGATGTATATAAAGCCCACTTGCAGATGCCTGGACAGCCATAGTGGCAACTGCTTGTCCTAAATCATACCAGGCATAATCATTTGGTTTATTATGATAGTCTGAATTCATTTTTGCAATACCTAGTGCTAATGCTGATGCAGACTGAGCCCATTTTTGGTTCCAAAGCACCAAACTATCAAAAATCTTTTTGTAACTTTCGTCCTCATCCTTCAAACCATATATAAACCTCCAAGGTTGTTCATTTCTTGATGATGCAGCCCAACTTGCAGCTTCAAATAAAGTCAAAATATTTTCTCGCGGAATTTTTTCACCAGTGAAAGATCTCGGACTCCATCTCTTTTTTATAAACTCATCAACTGGATATTTTGTGTTTGCATGTTTTATCATGGATTCTTATTTAAAATTTCACTTACTTCCACTATTGTTTTCCAACTTCGCTTCCATAAATATCGCAAATAAAAATCATTTACGCAATTGTCCGTCTATGTTTTTAATCCCGTCAAAATCAATAATATCGCATTTCAATGAACCAATAGGTAGCTTTACTCTTATTTTTACAGGGATAAAATTTTTATCAGCAGTAATCCACACCTGAAACTGTTCTTCTTTCTTAAACGGACTTTTATCTCCTAATAATGGAATAAATTTCAGGCACATTATTTTTCCAAACTTTGTTCGAACTTTCTCTATCTTCTTAAACTTTACTTTTATAGGGAAAAACTCATCATCAAAAAAGGTATACAAATCAATAATTTCATCTTTTTTAAGGTCATGTGAGAAAAGATACCTTCTTGCATAATAAAATGCAGATAGTATATCAAGTACATTTGAAGGGGCTTTATGATCTCCTGATTTAAGACTTCTTAAAAAGCCCTGCTCCCTAAAAAAAAGCACTTCATTATAGGATGTATATTTGTTTTCTCTAATATTTCTAACCGCCTTTACTGGATAGCCAGAAAAAATGTCCACATAACTCTCATAGGTATCATAAATCGTAAACATAGCACCCACAACTCCAGTTGTTTTTGCAACAGCCTTAATATGATGTAAATAAGTATCTCCAACAGCAACTGAATTAATTATCATTGAAGCCTCTCCGCCTTTTATCAGACCGTAGCCAACTTTATATTGTAGCATTTCATTCCCTTTAAATGCTGTATTGACAAAATAAGCAGTATCTGCTTCCTGTGAGGTAACCACCTGTATAGCAGTAAATAAGAATAATATTGCAATGTATATTTTTTTCATCTCCGTTTACCCTGCCGATTTTTTAAGTGTTATCGTTTTAACTATAATTGCAAACGATTTAAGAATAAATTTAGTATTAATTAAATAATTCTACAATATCTTCTTTGGTGAGCTGTTTAAATGGATTATTACTATTAATAAATACATCTGCCAGTTCTTTTTTTCGTTCCTGTAACTTAAGAATCTTCTCTTCAATGCTATTTTCAGTGATGAAACGATAAACCATAACCTTGCTTTTTTGGCCAATCCGATGTGCCCTGCTCAATGCCTGATTTTCTGCAGCTGGGTTCCACCATGGATCTAAGAAAAACACATAATCTGCCGAAGTAAGATTTAGTCCTACCCCACCCGCTTTTAAAGAAATTAAGAAAAGACGACAATCCTCTTCTTCCTGAAACTTTTTTATTTGCTTTTCTCTGTTGGTAGTTGCTCCAGTAAGTTCGGAATATTTCCACTCATGTTTATTAAAATATTCGGCAAACAAGTTTAAATGCTTTACAAATGAAGAGAATAGAAGTACCTTATGGTTTTCAGCAATTAAGCTTTCCAGCATTCGTATAACCTCTTCAAACTTCCCAGATTCAAACTCCTGCTCTTCTATCCCATCAGTTTCAAGCATTCGTGGATGGTTAGCAAGTTGCCTTAACTTAGTAAGTCCCTGAATAACAATCATGTTAGAAGTAGAAACATCATCCTCTTCCATGCTTTCTAATAATGCATTTCGTATTTTTGCTTTTTCTTCCTCGTACAACTTTAATTGCTGTTCATCCATTTCACAATACAGTACAGATTCTGTCAGGTCAGGCAAATCATCAAGCACTTCTTGCTTTGTTCTTCTAAGAATAAAAGGGCTTATGAGCTTTTGCAATCGCTCTTGCTTAATTTGAGTTTCTTCTTCGTTTTTGTTTCGCTCAATAGGCTCTGCAAATTCTTTTTTGAAAAATTCCTGGCTTCCAAGCAGGCCCGGGTTAATAAAGTTGAGTTGAGCCCATAAATCCAATAAGGAGTTCTCAATTGGCGTACCTGTAAGCACCATTTTAAACTTTGTATTTAACTCTATTACAGATTGGTATATTTTTGATGAAGGGTTTTTTATCACCTGGCTTTCATCCAGAATAACGAATTCGTAAAAATAATTACGCAAAATTTCAATATCATTGCGCAGAACACCATAACTTGTTAAAACAATATCATATTTGTCAAAATCATCAGTATTTTTTTCCCTGTTAGAACCTGTGTAGCAAAGAAATCTTAACTCAGGAGCAAATTTATTAATCTCATTTACCCAGTTGTGTATTAATGATGTTGGCATAATAATTAAACCTGCACCATTACTCGAAATCGCTTCTTTATCGATTGATTGCTGACCAAATAAATCAAGCTGCGTTGGTGAATTTGTTTTTCCATTGCCCGATTCATTCATTTTTAATATTACAGCAAGGGTTTGAATAGTTTTTCCCAAGCCCATATCGTCAGCCAAACAAACTCCAAACTTGCTTTGGTACAGGGAATAAACCCATTGATACCCTTTTTGCTGGTATGGTCGAAATTCTGCTTGTAAGTTCTGTGGTTTTTCTGGTTCTACATGAATAATACCTGCTACCTTTTCAACCAGAGATTTATTTATTTCCGATAACTCTTCGTAAAAATAGTTTAAATGATGTTTCTTTATTTTAAGTGTGTCCCCTTCAGTTTTATTTAACTTAAAAAGACCACTGTATTTTTCAAACCATTCCTCAGGTAAAATTACGACTTCACCATTTGGTAAAACATATTCCTTAATATCTCTAAGTAGATGATTTTTGAGGGAGATAAAGGGAATCGTAAATTCGCCAAAAGTAACAGTACCTTTTAAATCAAACCAGTCATTACTTTCTTCTAAGTTAAAATCAAGAGAAAGCTCATTAGTGAAATATTTTTTATCATGAAAGTTTTGAGTAATAACAAACTCATTTTCAGACAATAAAACAGATTTTGTATTTACCCAGTTTAGAAGATTTAATTCATTTGATAGCTCTTTTTTAATTTTATAGGAACACTTATTCACCTCTTCTATTTCATCAAATTGACGAATAAACAAGGCCTGCTTTTCTTCGAATTCATAATTCCGCTCTAATTTCACAAAATGGTATTCCCCACCATTATCAACAAAATCCACAAATGCTTTCTTTCTATTATTTGGCGAAATGGTTTTTCCTTCGTAATCAAACTTCAAAATAAGCGTGAATTCATTTTTCCAGTCGTTCTCGAAATTAAGAATTGTAATCGGTTCGGGTTTTAAAACTTCCATTGTAAAACCCTTTGCATTAACCTGAAAGTTTTCGATTGAGCTTTTAACAAAAGTTTCAAAATATTTTTTCTCGGCAGATTTAGGTATTAAGATATGGTTTTTAGTAAAGAAAGGAAGTAGTTTTTTCCCATCAATACCATCGTCCTTGTCGAAAAAGTAAAGTCTCTGATCTGCCATCAAAATACAAGGAGAATTAGTAAGAATTTCTCCTGGTGTATCAGTCAAAGTGATCGTATTTTTTCCATCACTGATACTTAAATAATATTTGCTGGCCTCTTTTTCTTTGATAAAGTTAAAAACAGCATTAGTGGTTCCTTTAACTATTTCAATTTCGTCCTCGTCAAACAGGTTTTTGCTTTCAGCCTTATAGAAAACCCGAATATCAGATCTTCTGATAATATAAAAACACTTTAATAAACGTTTTTCTATATATTCCTTAATTGATTCAATCGTCTTTTCATCGGTAAGCTTTGCAAAAAAGTCCCTTGAGGCCACTTTCTTTTTCGAAAAAACACGGGCAATTTCTTTATCACTGCACTGAGCCGACCATTTTATTAACTCAATCTGATCAGTTGAGTAGCCTTTATCGCTAATCTCTTCAGCTAATACACTTTCAGTAATTGTATAAAATTCTTCATTTAGTTTTTCAACCATATAAGGTTTTAGTATCCAACCAAATAGTCGGTGTTTCACTAAAACCATAATAAATTCGCCCATGGTAAGTATTTTTTTCAGTTGCGAATTTACCTTAAACCTTTAAAACATAAAAAAAATCTATGTTTTTAAAATCAAATATTGAAGCCAATAAACCTATCTATCTGAGGATAAGTTAATCAGAAATAGTGTTATTAAATCAACGAGTAAAAACCCACTCATTACCTTTTGTCAGTTCTGCATTAAAAGAATAATTACCGTAGTTGAAGGTTTTTATTTTTTCAGGCTCAGTTATATTATTTTCAGCAATATAACGAGTCATCATTCCTCGGGCTTTTTTGGCAAAAAAACTGATAACCTTGAATTTGTCATCCTTAAAGTCTTTAAAAACTGGAGTGATTATAGGATATTTAAGAGTCTTTTGATCAATTGATTTAAAATATTCATTCGAAGCAAGATTTATCAAGATCTTTTCGCCGTCAGATTGCTCAATTGCCTTATTAACTTCAAGCGCTATCTTTGTTCCCCAAAAAGCATAAAGATCTTTTCCTTTGGAGTTTTCAAGTTTAGTTCCCATCTCAAGCCTATACTCACGAATTGAATCAAATGGTTTAAGGATTCCATATAAGCCAGATAAAATTCGAACATTTTTATTTACATGCATAAGATGCTCATCTGAAAGACTATTCACATCTAAACCAATATAAACGTCTCCTTTAAAAGCTAATATTGCCTGTTTAGTTTCACCATTTATATGATCAGAATCCCACTTCAAAAATCTTTCAAAATTTAAATCAGCAAGTTTCGCACTAATATTCATTAGCGATGATAATTCTGAAGCCTTTAGTTTTCGAAGTCCTTTAATCAGAGTAGAAGCTTCTTTAACAAAAATGGGTTCACACCTATCTGTTTTTCGATTAGTTTTCGAAAAATCCAGAGATTTGGCCGGAGATAAAACAGTTAACATAGTAAATAAAATAGATGTTGACCTTTAAGCCTTTTTATTCGGTTGCAAAATAAAATTCAAAAATAGCAAAAGGTAGCATTTATTTAAAGCTACAATACAAATTTGGAGAAACAATAAGAAAGATTTTTGAATTTATCTAACAGGGTCAACTAACTCATCATCATCAAGTTGAAATATTTCCTGAACTGTTGTGTTAAAATATTTTGAGATTTTTAAAGCAGTAATTACTGATGGTGCAAACTTCCCAGTTTCTATGGCATGAATAGTCTGCCTTGAAACTCCAATTGCTTCGGCAAGTTGGCCTTGGGTCATGTTTTGTTTGGCTCTTTCAACTCTGATTGTATTTTGCATTTTAAAAAGATTAAAAAAATAATAAAAACTAAAACTAGATTTAGATATTTCAAAAAATCATCCCACAATAATTTTGCCGAACTGGAAGATTTCTACTAAACAAAATTAATCAAAAAAACTACAAAAAAGACAATTTTTGTTTACTTTTTTCTATTTTTTATCAACAAATTAAATCTAAAATAAAAAAAATGCCAACTAATGCTGACATTTTTTTTATAATAAATTTCAATATTTTTTATGGTTTACGAACAACTCTAAATCCAATATTTCCATATCCTTTGCTTGGCCCCATATATTCTCTTGCTGTCATTCTCAAAAAATCTAATTTAAAATTCCAGCCTCCGCCTCTGTAAACTCTTCTAACTCCTTCAGTTGGTCCTGATGGATTATTTTCTGGACTTTTCTTATAGAAATCCTTTGAATATAAATCCCAACACCACTCTCTAACATTTCCACTCATATCATGAATTCCTAATTCATTTGCCTTTTTTTGACCTACAATATGAGGTTCTCCATTTGAATTACCATAGTACCAAGCAACCTCATCAGGATTATTACTACCACTAAAAGCATAACCATTAGACTGGCTACCTCCTTTAGCAGCATACTCCCATTCAGCCTCAGTTGGCAAACGATAACCTGGTGCTTCAAAATTACAAAGGACAACAGTAGCTAAACTATCTCGTTGAATAGTATAGCACTTTTCGAGGGCCTCCATCTTACTTAACCAGTTGCAAAACATCACGGCGGCTTCCCAACTAACATTCATAACAGGGTTTTTTCCTCGTCCCATTCCTGCATCTTCAGGTTTTTCCCAACCTGTTGAAACACAAAAACGGTCAAATTGCTCAAAAGTCACCTCATATTTTCCAATCATAAAATCACTAAGAGTAACTTTATGTTCAGGAGATTCATCCTGGTTTATTGAGTAATCATTACCCATAATAAACGATCCTCCCTGAACCTGAACCATTTCAATTTTTTGCGCAAATAATGAATTTGCAAGAAAAAACATACTGATTAAGCCAATAACAACCTTTTTCATACTTCTAGTTTTATTTCTTATAGCTCTTTATAATTTCCTATAAAGATATAGTTAAATAAGATATTTATAAGGTTTTTAACATTAAGTAAACAATAAGTGCTAAAAACTACGATTATTTCAAAGAAAAAATCATGCCAACTTTAACTATAAAAGAATTTAGAAAGCATCTATTTGATAAATCTAAAATATCCTTTTATAAATTAAAGGTATAAAAAAAACCAAAAATGCTCACTAATTTTTCAAATAACAAATTTTAGACAAAATTTTGTTATTTTCTGTTGCAGAAAGTTAGTGAGCATTTTTTGAATACTAATTATCTGCTTATAAAAAAACGGTTGATTTTACAAATTAGTATAAATAATTTTCACCTGTTTACTTTTTTAGTGGCTTAACTATTCTAACAAATCAGAACCTGTTTCATCTTCCTCGCTATATCCTATTTCCATTCTGGAAACCTTCCAGGTGTCCACGGTGCCCCAATTGCATCCAATTGTTTTTCAAGTTTAACAACATCTTCAAATGCAAGTTTTTTCAATTTTTCAATTAATGATGGAACTTGCTCCTCAATAATTGCTAATTGTTCTTTTTCCGTTTGTGTGATTGCAGTTGTTGAATTATAATGTGTCCACATCAAATATTGAACTCTTCGGTTTATTGACAGCTCATGTGGCGGAATTTCTTCAAAACTAGCCTTTGGCTCCAAACCTTCAAACGCAAATATAACTTCATCCAGAGCTTTTTCAATTCGCTGAACCTCTTTCATAAGCTCAGTATTGGCTTCAGGAACCCCTAGTATTGTCTGTTTTATTTTTAATACCTTATTGTTTAAAGCTGAAACATAACTCATTGTTGCATTAATTGTTTTGACTCTTTCTGTAACTTTTCGCTGGAATTCTATCATTGCCTTTCTATCTTGAGCAGGAAGTGTTGTATTATTTAATTGCTTAACATTAAACGGTTTATCGGCAACCAACTCTTTATAAACTCCTTTGTCATAAAGCCCCATTGATACTGTATATTTTCCTGGCATTGCAAAAAAACCAGCCCGACTTTCTTTAACAGGATCAAATTTATCTATTTTGTCTCGAATAGCATAAGCAGTTGGATACCTTAAATCCCAAGTAATCCTGTTAATTCCTTTTGATGGAGACTTTGTAAGTTTTCTCACTACATTTCCGCTTTCATCTTTTATTGTAAATAACAAATATGATGTTTCCTCTTTTTCTTCATCCCTTGCCCCCCTCAAGCTCACTTGCGGAATTGGTTTGCTATCCTTAAAAAGCTCTTTCTCTTTCTCTTTTCTTTCACTTTTACTTGATTTTGGAGCTTCTTTTAAATAATAAGTGAAAACAGCGCCAAAATCAGGATTCTCTGCAACATAATATGTAGAGCCCTGACCATACTTGCCACCAGTTTGAACATAAGCCAAGGCATCCTTTACCTCAAAAACTTTTGCTCCAACTGTATTTAAATCAGCACATTCTCTTAGAGAAGAATAATCATCTAAAATATAAAACCCTCGACCAAATGTGGCCAATACAATGTCGTTTTCACGTTCTTGTATTGCAATGTCCCTAACAGCTATTGTGGGTATCCCTGATTTTAGTTGCACCCAATTAATTCCTCCATTATTAGAAAAGAAAACGCCAAACTCAGTTCCAGCAAATAATAAGTCAGGATTCTTATAGTCTTGAACTATTACATGAACAGTTCCTTTCGTTGGCAAATCACTTGTTATTGATGTCCAGGTTTTTCCTTTATTTGTGCTTTTTAGCAAATAGGGCTTAAAATCATCTCGTTTACGATTATCAAAGGCTGCAAATAGCACATTTTCATCAAACTTTGATGGAAAAATATCTGTAACATATGTATTTGCTGGAACTCCAGTGAACGTTGAGTATTTTGTCCATGATTGACCACCATTTTCTGTTACCTGAATTAATCCATCATCTGTACCGGCATACAAAAGCCCTTCTTTTTTAGGAGATTCTGCAAATGTAACCACCATACCATACAATGATGTAGAAACATCTTTTGCAACGGCATCGCTACTCCAATATTTACCCATTACAGGCCAGGAATTTCTGTCAATATTTGCAGTTAAATCACCACTAATTGAAGTCCATGATTGTCCCCTATCTTCGCTTTTAAAAACTTTATTTGCTGCAATATATAATCTCTTATTGTTATGAGGGCTTATTATAAAAGGTGTATTCCAATTCCATTTGTAGGTTAATTCTCCTTTTTTTGGCATCGGTTTAATGCTGATTCGTTCACCACTCTTTTTGTCAAACCTAACTACATTTCCGTACTGCCATTCAGAATATATAATATTTGGATCTTTAGGATCAACCATCCCCCAAAAACCATCACCTCCAACTGTATTCACCCATTCTCCAGACGAAACACCGACAGAGCTTGTACTCCTTGATGGACCTCCCATACTATTATTATCCTGGGTTCCTCCGTATACATTGTAAAAGGGATATCCATTATCCAGGTATACTCTATAATACTGAGTAACAGGAAGATTAGACATGTGTCTGTAATTTTCACCTCCATCAAAAGTTTCGTAAGCTCCTCCGTCTCCTCCAATCAAAAAATGATTTGTATCATTAGGATCAATCCAAAGCGCGTGATCGTCAACGTGTCGGTTTTTAGTGCTTAAACTCTTCCATGTTTTTCCTCCATCATGCGTAACTTTGGAAAATGTTTCCACTGAATAGACTTTGTCAACATCAACAGGATCGCAGTATATTTCATTATAATACTGACCACTTGAATGATATGAACTCATCTTATTCCATGATTCTCCCTTGTCTGTAGATCGAAAAAAGCCACCAGTTTCTCCCTCTGCTTCAATAATTGCATAAATATAATTTGGATTAATTGAAGAAACAGCTATTCCCATTCCTCCAATATCGCCACCAGGTAAACCTGATTTCAACTTGCGCCAATTTTCTCCCCCATCAGTTGATTTGTAAATTGCTGATTCTGGTCCACCACCAATTTTAGTATGCACATGTCTTCTTCTTTGTTCAGAAGTTGCATACATAATATTTGGATTTGAAGGATCCATCACCACATTATTTACGCCAGTATTTTCGCTTATCTCTAGTACCTTTTCCCAATTTTTGCCTCCATCAGTTGTTTTATAGAGTCCTCTGTCACCACCTGGTCCCCAGGCAGATCCTTCTGCCGCAACAAAAACAATATCCGTGTTTCTTGGGTCAATTGCGATCATCCCAATTTGGCGAGAATCTTTTAGTCCCATGTTTTCCCATAACTTTCCTCCATCAAGTGTTTTATAAACCCCATCGCCATATGCCAATGCTCTTTGATGGTTGTTTTCGCCTGTCCCAGCCCAAACAATATTTGGGTTTATGGGATCAATTGCCAAAGCACCAATTGAATAGCTTCCATATTTATCAAAAACAGGGTTGAAAGTCTGTCCGTTATTGGTTGTTTTCCAGATATTTCCGCTGGCCACACCCACATACCATTCACTATGGTTTTTAGGGTTTACAGCAAAGTCAGCAATTCTGCCCGAAGCATACGCAGGACCAATACTTCTCCATTTTAAACCGGAGTACGTTGCTGAATTCAGTGCAACTGGCTTATCATCTTTTTTCTCCTCATCGTTTTTTTTCTTTTTTTGGGCATTTGAGTCTTGAATTACAGTTATCATAAGTAGCGATAATAAAAGAATCTTAAGGAAATTTTCAACTCCTTTAGGCAGAGTTATTTTGTAATTTCTCATAATAATTATTTTTTGTAGTGCTTAATCGGTTATTTTCGTTGTTAAATTAAAAATTAAATGAGGTTTTACCAATTTCAGCTTCGTTTTAAGCATAATTAGCTCAGAATAGGACATAGGTAAAAGAGCCGGGAAATATTCCGGCTTTTTTTTGTTTTAACTTTATCAAAAGCTCTCGAAAAGCATAACATTGGCAGAGTTGAGGTGTATAAATACTTTAAAAATACAATTTCAAGATTTATTCATCTTGCAGGATTATAAAAGCAGAAAAATATTAGTTTTGTCAAATGCAGAAAAGGCTAAATATATTATTCTTATCAAGTTGGTACCCATGCAAGAATGATCCGCATAATGGAAATTTTGTTGCCAGGCATGCAGTTGCAGTTGCCAATTATGCAAATGTTTATGTTATTCATGCATGCTCTGAAGAAGATATAAAAACAGTTGAAATAGATGAATTTGAAGATAAGGGTGTAAATACTATTATTATATATTATCCCAAGATAAAATGTAATATTCCAATAATCAGTCAAATAAAAAAATACTATGTTTTAAGAAAACTATATTTAAAAGCTTTTATTGATTTAATAAACAAGATAGGCAATGTCCATCTTGTGCATCATAATGTAATTTTTCCTGTTGCGAGTATTGCAGGTTATTTCTATAAAATCTTTAAAATACCATTTGTAATTACAGAACATTGGACAGGATATTTACCAGCAAATAGTAAAAAACTACCTTTGCTGACTTTAAAACTATCAAGGACATTGTCAAAACAGGCTGCTTTTATCTTACCTGTTTCAAACAATCTTGGAAAATCAATGCAAAAATTAGGGATTAAAGGAAATTATAAAGTTGTTCCAAATGTTGTGGATTCAAACTTATTTTCATTAAAAGAACCAGTACATTCACCTATCAGGTTTATCCATGTTTCTACATTAAAAGACAACCATAAAAATGTTTCAGGAATATTGAGGGCAATAAAAGCTTTGAGCCTTAAAAGAACAGATTTTAATGTGCTTATTGTGGGAGATGGCAACATCAAACCTCATATTAAATATGCCAAAGAGTTGAATTTACAGAAAAATATTGTACAAATTGAAGGTGCAAAGCCAATCGAAGAGATTGCGAACCTTATGAGCCAAAGTGATGTGTTTCTATTGTTCAGCAATTACGAGAATTCACCTTGTGTAATAAGTGAAGCTTTATGTACAGGTTTGTCTGTAATAAGTTCCGATGTTGGCGGTATTAATGAAATGATCGACGACTCGAACGGTATCCTAATAAAACCTGATGATGAAAAAACTCTTTGCAACAAGATGTCATACATTATTGATAATTTTATGAAATATGATTCGAAAAAAATTAGAGATAATGCAGTTAAAAAATATAGTTATGAAAAGATAGGTAAGCAATTTATTGATATTTATCAAGAAGTCATAAAACGGTAAGGGGTTGAAGTTTTATCAATTTATAATATCTTTTTTGAAAAGTAAGGGCATTTATGTTTTTACATCTATAGTGTTAACAAAACTTATAAGTTTTTCTATTTCATATATTGCAATCAGGCAGATATTGAAAGATACTTTCGGGGAGATTACATATGCAAATTCCATAATTAGTTTTGTAGTGCCTTTTATGGGAATGGGGGCATATCAAGGACTTATCAGGTTTGGGGCAAGGTTTAAAAATGAACAACAGAAATTTATTCTATTTAATTATGCCATAAAAAGGGGGCTTATACTGTCATTATTGATTAGCGGTATACTTTTCTTAATCATTCCTTTTCTTACGCGTAATCTCCCAGGTTCATCATTATATTTTAAAATAATAGTATTTCAAATTGTAGGCCTTACTTTTTTTGAATTTATAAAAAGCTATTTTAGGTTGATACATAAAAATCATCTTTATGCTATTTGGGATATCATCTATTACTCCTTATTACTTTTAATAACATTAATAGCAATTCATTATTTTGGGGCTAAAGGTTATGCACTTGCAATTGTTATAACCCCATTCATTATTTCGTTAATCATAATTATAAAATATAAACTAATCAGTTTCCGAAAAACACCTTTAGATGCTTCTATTAATTTTGGAACATTTTGGAAATATGGTTTAATTGTAAGTGTGGGGGCTGTATCATCTCAATTTTTATATGGAATTGATATTGTTATGGTTGGGAATATAATAAAAGATAGTGGTGAGGTTGCTGCATATAAAGCTGCCGGGCTGATACCTTTCAGCCTGAGATTTGTACCAGGTATATTCATCACTACTGACTATATTAAGTTTGCCGAAAATGAAAAGAACAGGGTCTTTCTATCTCAGTATTTCCTGAATTACTTAAAAATATTCCTACCCCTTTCAATTATTATGATTATCTTTTTTTATTTGACCGGAAATTTTTGGGGGATGTTTTTTGGTAGTGGATATAAGGTTGTAAGTGATTTGATCTGGATTTTTTCAATTTCAATAGCAGCCGGTTTTATTTTAAGAATTCCTCTTGGCAACCTTCTTACAGCAACCGACTGGGCTCATTTTAACGCTTATGTCTCAATTGGGTCTCTGATTTTAAATGTTGTTCTAAATTATCTTTTTATTTTTAAATATGGAATTTTAGGAGCAGCCTGGGCTACATCAATTTCAATGTGGATTTCAGGATTTATCACCTTATTTATTTATATTTCATACCTCAAAAAGAAAACATATGTCTAAATTATCGAAAATAATAAGGCTGACAAAAGTTTTGCTCCGAAACCCTTCATTGCTTAATTTAATACTGGTACAGAACGATGCAAATGTGCTACATGCGAAAAAACTTGGCTTTAAAGACGGGTTTCCTGTAATAGACATCCTTGATTTGTTCGAAGATTTTGATGAAACTATTGAATATTATTCTTTATTAGATGGAGGATCGTTAATTAGTGATCTGATATTGATAAAAAAAATGGTGAAAAATTATAACCGTGCTAAGTATTTCGAAATTGGAACATGGCGTGGTGAAAGTGTTGCTAATATTGCTAATGTTGCAGATGAATGTTATACTCTTAATTTATCTGCTGATGAACTGAGAAGTTTGGGGCTTTCTGAAAAATATATCGGACAGCAGGATTTCTATTCAAAAGGAATTGAAGGAATAACCCATCTAAAAGGGAATTCGATGCATTTTGATTTTTCACCTTTTTATAAAAAGTTCGATGTTGTATTTATTGATGGCGATCATCATTTCGATTCAGTAAGAAAAGATACAGAAACAGCTTTTAAATTGATTAAGGATGAGAACAGCACAATCATTTGGCATGATTATGCCTATTCACCTGAAGAAATCAGGTATGAAGTTCTGTGTGCAATCGTTGAAGGAACACCCGGAAAATACAGAAAAAATCTTTTTCACATTGCAAATACAATGTCTGCTGTTTTTACAATAGGTGACTATCCAAATTATTTTTTAAAAGATAAATTATTTCCCTCCGTTTCATTCAATATTAATATTAATGCCAAACAAATTTCAAAAAAATAGGATGAACCCGGTATATTGTAAGGATTTTTATTGCTCCAGCTTTTATTCGCTGGAGCATTTTTCTTAGATTAATTTCTGTGGTTACAAAAATTGTATTCAGCTCATCTCCTTCTTAATCCAATAGGAAATTATACCACATTCTGTGATTATGTTTTAGGTGATGACCAATTACACCCAATGAATAAATTCCATTCAGCTTTGAAAATATGCTGAAAAAATCTTATTAGAATGAATAACCTAGTTTTACCTCAAATTTAGTTCCTATTCGTAATTTCTCATAATACCGATCTTCAGCTTTATAAGATTTATATACATATTCTTTATCTGAATTTAGAATATTCTCAATCTTTAGCCCAATATTAAACTTGTTGTCTCTGCCAAAACGTTTACTGGAATTAAAATTTAAACTATGAAACGAATTTGAATAAACATCAGCCCTGTCACCTATACCTACAATATAAAGGGTTGGCCCCTGCACATTATAATACAAACCTGCCTCAAATGATTTCCAAAACCCCCTTTGCCCACTATATGATAACCCAGCATTAACTATGTATGGAGACATTCCTGCCATATCACGATATTGGCTTAAACTTTCACCATCTCTGAGAGAACTGTCTCTTAATGCATATTCTATGTCACTTAATTTCACCCTTGAATTAGCATAAGTAAAATTCCCTACTACACTTAAATTATTCAGGGCGCCACTTATCATACCTAAATTCTGACGGAGTTCTAATTCGGCACCAAAAACCAAACCATCTCCTACATTTCTTGGTTGTATTGTAGGTTTTTGCGAAACTGCTGACTGAATCATTTCTATTGGGTTCTCAAATGCTTTATAAAACGCACTAACAGAAATCATTTGTCCCCCTTCCTGGAACAATTCCCAACGTAAATCGAAATTTTGCATATTAGTACTTACCAGATTACCATCCCAAATTTCACCAATAGGTGAAAGACTACCAAGGAATGTTACATCACTGATAGGATCGTAAATTTCGGCATAAGAAAGTTCCTTCATTGAGGGTCGGGCAATTGTCTGAGAATATGAAAACCTAATATTTTGTTTTTCAGTAAGGTTGTAAACCAAATTGACTGAGGGGAAAATATTAGCATCGTTCAAAACCTCATCATTGTCAAGAACGTGTGATCCGGTTTGATTCTGTCCAGTATATTTCTGTATATAATTCTCATACCTAAGTCCAAAAATAGATTTCAACTTTTTAAAGAAATTCAATTCTATAGATACATATGCAGCTTTATAATTGACATTTGCGTCATAGTTTTTTGACTTGTCCGAAGCATTTTTGAAATACGTTCCAGCCCGTCCATTACCATTAATGGGCCAAAGATTCATTTCTTTAAAAAGTTCATCCGGATCACCAATTAATTCTAAGTTTTTATCAGGTATTATTTGAAATGAGTAAATGGTATAACTACGATCTTTCAAAGTATAGGCTCCACCAAATTTAAAATTTGCCTTTTGCTGATTAAAATTAAAACTCTTGGTAAAATGCAAAACTCCGGCAAGGTTAATTTCATCTAAATATCTCCAATTCCTTTCCGGATAGCCAGATTCTGTTCCAATTGCCAATCCTCCACCTTCCATAAATCTATATCTTGTAAATCGAACATCGGGATCCGCAATTTTGGAAATTGTAGGAGACAACTTCCATTCAACAATCCAAGAGTTATTGGCAAAGCTATGCTTTCCGTCAATTAACATGTTTGACAATGATCGCTGACTGTAATCAATACCATGCTGAAATGCCGAAAAAGTTGTACCTAAATTTGTAGATTCGTAAGAAGCTATAGCCGCCTTTGACTCGCCATTTTGAAGATGCATTAAATAAAGCCTAAACTTAGATTTTTTTGTTTTAAGGGCAAATCCTGCCAAGCCACTAAGAAAAACATTATTTATACCGACATTACCTTTCCTGTATATTCTTTGCTCTAATTCATATTCAGCAGGTGCTCCGGTTTCCCTGTCATAAATTCCATATTCTGCATCTTTATAAAATTCAGTATTGTTTTTATAAGAAAACGCTAAATTATAACCAAGAGTTACCCTTGACAAAGGATGCTGGTTTCCATAAGAAATACCAAAATCATAATCCAAAGAACTCTTTTCCTTTATAGCTGCCATGGTTGGTGTAAAACTATTTAGTATTTCTTTGTAGCGTATACCTTCTTCACTTGTCGGCGTTAAAAATACGTTGGCGTAATCAGGTATATTGTCCTTTGCAGGAACATCCCTTGTTCCATTGTCAAAACCAAGCCAATCAGTTGCTCCACCTTCATATGTAAGATAATCTTTATTAAAGTGGTAATAAGGATTATAGCCAGCACTTATTGAGATATTCCCAACTTCCTCTTCAGGAAAATCTTTTACCTCAATATCTATTACCCCTCCAGTAAAATCAGCAGGAAGTTCAGCACTAAAGGATTTATGGACGATAAGGTTGTCAATAATATTGGTAGGAAATATATCCATCTGAATAGTATTTTTATCAGGATCTAATCCTGGAACATCAACCCCGTTTAAAAGTGTTTTTGAATAACGATCACCCAATCCCCTGACAAAAACATATTTACCACCCTGGACTGATACGCCAGGCACTCTTTTCATAGATGAAGCAGCATCAGAGTCTCCAATTTTTTTCAGGCTACTTGCAGAAATTCCGTCCAATAAATTGGCTGACTTCATTTTAATTGTATTTAATGCAGCCGCAGTATTTCGTATTTCCTTCGCTGTAACAGTTACTTCGCCCAGTTCTATTTTAGATTCGCTTAGGTGGATATTTTCCAGTAAGCTTACCTCCCCTGCTTTAACTTCAACATTACTTATTGTAAGGGTTTCGTATGAAATAAACGAAACTTTAATAGTATAAACCCCTGGTGAAAGACTCAGATTAAAATTTCCATCAAGATCTGTAATGGTCCCCCAAGTAGTTCCGTCAACAGCAATTGTAGAACCAGGTAAAGTTTCACCATTAGAAGCATCAAAAATAGTTCCTCTGACAAATCCATTTTGTGCTTGAATTAAAGTGGTTATGATTAGTAATAAAAGGGTTACTGGATATTTTATAGAAAACATAGCAAAGACATTTATAAAAAAACTGAACTCGCAAGTTCTTTAACCTGCGAGTTGATTTATCTAATTATTTTTGTAAAACCAAATATTAAAATTTTCCAGCAACACGTGCCCAAGACCAAGTATTGAATTCTGTCAAATCAGCACCAACAGTATTAGCATCTTCTGTAACAGCAGTTGCATAAGCATCAAAACCATTTTGGAAGTAGTCAGATACTGTTTTACCATTTTCTACAGTAATTTCAAATTTTGAGAAAGTACAATTATCATAGGTTGGCATAGTATGGAATAATTGACCTTTTACATTTTTGAAATAGATAGAGTTCATATTAACATTTGTATCGTCATCATTATCACATAGTTCTTCAGCATCACCAGCTATTACAAGACCATTCTGAATAGTGTGGTTAGCATTATCAATTCTTGTAGAACCTTCTGGTCCGTCTAACTCAAAACAAGCATCACCAACATTAATAACAACAAAGTTATCAATGGTACCTCTATACGACATATCTGTATCAATTCCATCATCGCTAGGATTCCATATAACAATGTCTGATACGTTTACTGCGCCACCAAACCATTCAATTCCATCGTCATCATTACCCACAATCTCAATATGGTTAATAGTTGTACCAGAACCAACAGCTCCAAGTGATAAACCATTAATTTCATTACCTTCGCTTAAAGCTGTTCCGCCATGACGGATAGACACATAAGTAATTGTTCCTGAATTATCAGTATCATCGGTACCACCGAAATAACCATTTTCATAAGTGTCAGGAAGTCCTTCTACGTGACTTTCTGTTACATCGTTTTTTAATGAAGCCCTTGCTTTTCCAAGTATAATTAAGCCTCCCCATAGACCTTTATCTGTAGGAAGCAAATTGGGGCTTTCTATTTGACCAGGCATAATTTCATCAGCAATAGAAGTGAAAATAATCGGAGAAGTTGCAGTACCTTCAGCCATTAATTTAGCCCCACGAGCAATAACTAAAGCTGTAGCATTAACACCCGAACCAACTTGTCCTTTGATAATTGTACCCGGCTGAATGGTTAAAGTTACTCCATCTAAAACGGCTATTCTATCTTCAAGAACATAAACTTTACCAGTTTCCCAGGTTGCATCAGCAGCAATGTCTTGTGAAACTGAGAAAACAATTTGTTCTTCAACTACACTTAAAACAGCTGTAGAAGATGTTTCTTGATTGTTTTTGTCAGTAACCTTTAGAACAACAGAGCCTGCTCCGGCAGCAGTTCCGGCAGCAAAGGTTACTACTATTGAACCATCTTTAGCACCATCTGCACCATCAGTTTTAATAGTTGCAGTACCTCCAGTAGCAGATACTTCAGAAGAACCAAATCCACCAGCAGCAACAAAATTAAATGTTAATTCCGTGCTTCCTTCAGCAATCACTTGCGCTTGACTCGGTGCAGTTACCTTTGGTCCATCAGGTGTTGTATTATCATCTTTTTTACAAGCTGTAAAAATAGCAAAGGTCATTACCATTGCATACAATAAGATTTTTTTCATGATTTTAATTTTTTTTAAGTTTCAATCCGGTGCAAAGAAATTCATTTGTTCTGAAACAAGATTAAAGTAAACTTTATCAAATTGTTAGTTTATTGTTAAACACACAAAGCAATACAACACACTGATAAACTGACACTTACACGTAAAAAATTAAACTAATCTATTGAAACAAACGAGGTGTGTTAACTAAGTATTAAGTAGTGTTAATTCATTATTAAATAAAAGCAAACCGTATCAATTTTTTTTATCAATAATTAATTTTGCTGCCGATAAATCAATTAAATTTCAATTAATTAAATTTTATGAAAGTTATAAGTCTATTAGCTGCACTAACTTTATTCAGCGGTGTTATTTTAGGACAAACGATTAAGAAAAATAGCAGTGGTGTATATGTAAATGAACATGGAGTACCTTATACTGGTATATATAAAGAATACCATGAAAACGGAAAACTAAAAATGGAAGTAAATTTGAAAAAAGGTTTAAAAAACGGTATTTCCAAAATCTATTTTGAAGATGGCTCTGTGCACGAAGTTCATTCGTATAAAAAAGATAAAATGCATGGTCTTTGGGAAACTTTTAATAACCAGGGAAGAAAAACTGCAATAGCAAATTATTCAGATGACAAAAAAAACGGAGTGTGGAAAGTTTGGGATGATGAAGGACATTTACTTTTTATTATGCACTACAAGAAAGATAAGAAAGTGGGGCTCTGGATAAAATACAATGAAAAGGGTGAAGAGATTGCGCGAAAAACATATTAAAAAGAAAGCCGGAAATAATCCGGCTTTCTTTAATTTTCTATCTTTTTTCTATTCAACTCTTTCTAATTCGATAACACCCAACTGTGATTCTTCAATCGCAATTTTTTTAACCTCATAAGAAATTAGAGAGATGGTAACCTGAGAGTCGTTTGAAACAAGTGCTTCTAACTGAAATTCACCATCAAAATCAGAATACACGGTTTTTTCCTCACCATTTACAAATATTTTAACTCCTGTTAAAGCCTCACCTGTTTCTTTGTCGATAATTTTACCTTGCAACTTAACTGTCTTTTTCTTTTCGCCATTTGGCTTTTCATTTTCAGCAAAAACATTGCTTTGCACAAATAAAATTACTAAAAAAGAGATAATAGAGATTCTTAGAACTGATTTCATTTTTATTGATTTTAAATTTAGAACAAAATTACCTCCTTTCACTAAAACACTTAATTTACAAATCTTTATTTTAGTGTTAACTTAATGTTAAACCGCAGGCCTACCCAATTCTGAAAAATCAAAGCCCTATAAATCTTTTACCAAGCCTAAGAAATCCTTATAAGGTATAGCTGGCAAGCTTTCTGCATATGTCGCCCCAAATTGTCGACTAATCATTGATACTTTAGTAGCTGTAGCTATATCCGGAGCTTCATAAATATCCATAAAATCATACTGGCCCAGTATAGCAAAGTGTGAGATAAATTTTACATCAGGACACTTTTTCTTGACTGCATCCATCCAGTCGTTTCCAATATCTTCTCTCTTTTTCATTTTGGCCGAGAGATCGTCTGAAAGTTTTGTTAGAAGAATAAAAGTTTGCATGGTAGAATATTTTATTGGTTTATAGCTATAATGTTTTAGAGAACATCAATATAATAGTAGTATTAAATATACGAAAAAAACAGTAGAAAGTCAATGAAACAACTCATTATTAACAAATTGCAAAACAAAATGCAGCCATGTTTATTTTTATTATTTTAACGTGGAAAATTAGACCTAATTCAAATGAAATTAGCCTTCTCTCAATTTGAAATTTTAAGCTTTATGCAATATCTTTAGCGGAGAATTTTATAAAAAACAAACTTATGGCAAATACGAAAACAAAGAAAGGAGTAATTGCAATCCTTACTGGCGGTGGAGACGTACCCGGTCTTAATCCTGCGATTAGAGCTATTACGATTAGGGCTATCAGAGAAAACTACGAAGTAATTGGCCTTAGAAGAGGCTGGGCAGGAATACTGGAAATGATCCGTGACAAAAAAGCTGATAATAGCCAGCATTACATTCCATTGACTGAAGAAATAGTAAACCGCGCAGGAAGAACCGGAGGTACATTTCTTCACAGCTCAAGAACAAGACCTAGCCATTGTCCGAAAGAAAATGTCCCGGATCATCTAAAGGATAAGTACACCGATGAAGTGAACGACATGACTCCAGAGATTATTAAAAATCTTGAATTCTTAAATGTAGATTATTTAATTCCCATTGGAGGTGATGATACGCTTAGTTATGGTGTTCGCCTTTATAAAGAAGGAGTAAAAGTAGTTGCTATTCCAAAAACTATGGATAATGATGTCCCAGGAACGGATTATTGCATTGGATTTAGTACCTGTGTAACAAGAACAATTAATATTATAAACACTATACGTACCTCTGCAGGATCTCACGAACGTTTAATGGTTCTTGAAGTATTTGGACGATATGCAGGTTTTACAGCAATGTTACCTACCATGGCCGGAGCAGCAAACAGATGCGTTATTCCCGAGTACAAGTTCAAAATTGATCATTTAGCAAAATTGTTGTTTGAAGACAGGTCAAAAAACCCTAGTAAATATGCTGTTGTACTTATTTCAGAAGGTGCAATGTTCGAAGGTGAAGAAATGATGTTTCAGAACCAGGAAAAAGATATGTTTGGACACGCTAAGCTGGGAGGTATTGGCGATAGAATTGCAGAACAACTTAAACAACTTTCACCACAATTTAACAACGGCAAAAGAGTCAATCACATTACTCAAAAGTTAGGTTATATGGTACGAGGTGGTGACCCTGATGCAATCGACTCCATTGTTCCTATGGCATATGGTAACCTTGCTCTTGATTTGATTTTAAAAGGTGTACACGGACGATTAGTTGTATTAAAAAATGGACGCTATGATAATGTGCCTATTGATGTAGTAACAGCATCGAAAAAGTTAGTAAACATTGATAAATTTTACAATATTGAAAGGCTAAGGCCTTATTACCACAGCTTTGAAATGAGCCCGCTGTTTATT
Source organism: Bacteroidales bacterium (assembly GCA_050296515.1). Taxonomy (GTDB): domain Bacteria; phylum Bacteroidota; class Bacteroidia; order Bacteroidales; family NBLH01; genus NBLH01. The sequence continues at coordinate 149,855 of JBNKRJ010000060.1, forward strand.
ATGACAAGCGAAGGCTAAAAACCAAAACAAAATCCCTAATCAATTTTAGGGATTTTTACTTTTTCCCCCTTCTATTTTCAAGTTTCTGAATGGATGATGATTACTTTCCAACAAGCTACCCCTGAAAAGCAATAACTTCTTCGTAAATTTCAATTAAACAGGCCCACTGAACACCTTCATTACAAGGGGTATTTATATTTTATTAACATTTTTTTAATCCTTTGACGAAGCAAAGATTTAGAATTAATAGCAAAATTCGCTACATTTGCAGGTCAATTTAGGGAATCAGATTAGTAACTAATAGTTTTTAATAACACATTATGTCGAAAATTAAAAAAATCGCAGTACTTACTTCCGGAGGTGACGCACCGGGAATGAATGCAGCAGTTAGGGCAGTTGTCAGGGCTGGCTTATATCATAAACTTGAGGTTTTTGGAATCGAACATGGATACGAAGGAATGATTAACGGGGAATTTATCAAAATGACCTCTATCCAGGTGAGAAACGTAATTCAAAGGGGAGGAACATTTTTACGCTCAGCAAGAAGTCTTGAGTTTAAAACCAAAGAAGGAAGAGCAAAAGCTTATCAAAAAATTAAAGAACAAAAAATTGACGCCCTTGTCGTGATTGGTGGAGATGGTACTTTTATGGGTGCCGGACTTTTTTCACAGGAACATGATATTCCATGTGTAGGAATACCAGGAACCATTGATAATGACATGTATGGAACTGATTTTACCATTGGTTTTGATACTGCATTAAATACGGTTGTAGAAGCTATTGATAAAATTAAAGATACTGCAAGCGCACACGACAGATGCTTTTTTATTGAAGTAATGGGGCGTGACGCCGGATTTATTGCCCTACAGGCAGGAATAGCAACAGGAGCTGAAGCAATTCTTATCCCTGAGGTACCCGGACAAGAAGCAAAGCTTAAAGAATATATTCTAAAACAATCGAAAGCCCAGAAAAGCTCGCAGATTATTTTAGTAGCTGAAGGCAATAACTTTGGAGGTGCACAGGAGGTAGCAAAAAAAGTAGCTACTGATTTCGATAATTTAGATATTCGTGTAAGTGTGTTGGGGCATATTCAAAGAGGAGGCTCACCAACGGCATTTGACAGGTATCTTGCCAGCCGTTTAGGCGTTGCAGCAGTTGAGGCTCTGCTTGATAATCAAAGAAGTATTATGGTTGGATATACAAACCACGAAGTAGTGCATGTTCCTTTCAACAAAACTATTAAAGGGCACAGAAATGTAAATGATGAACTACTTAAAGTTGCTGACATACTAACCATATAGTATCCAGACAAATAAAATACAAACTTAAGGATTCGTTGCATTTCGAATCCTTTTTTATTTCCTGCTTTTTTGTACATTTAGCTGAATTTTTTGATTACCAACTTACATGAATAAGGATACTTTTGTCGACCTGATTTTACCTGTTCCCCTGAGGCAATTATTTACTTATAAGGTTCCTGAAACGCTTCGAAAGGATTGCCATGTAGGAAAAAGGGCTGTTGTTCAGTTTGGCAAAAAAAAAATCTATTCGGCCATTATAAAAAAAGTGCATCAAAGCAAGCCATCCGAGCATGCAACAAAAAATATATTGAACATCATTGATGATCAACCAATCATTACTGAAACACAATTTAAATTTTGGGATTGGATGGCAGATTACTATATGTGTTCACTGGGTGATGTTTATAAAGCTGCATTACCAGCAGGGTTGAGACTGGAGAGCAGTACGGGTATCAGCTACAATGAAGATTTTTTTGAAAATGAAGCTGATTTCGACCACCTCTGTTTTTCAGCAAAAGAAACACTAATATTAGATTCGCTAAAAAGCAGTAAATCACTCAGTCTTAATGAAATTAATGAAATTCTTTCGTTAAAAAACAGTTTGCCTCATCTAAAATCTCTTTACGAAAAAGGTGCAATAAAAATCCATGAGAAACTTGAGAAAGGTTTTCAGGCAAAAACAGAAAAATATATCGGACTAAATCCTGAAATTGCAGATGATGAAAACCTAAACCTGGTACTTGATAAGTTAAAAAAAGCACCAAAGCAATTTGAAGCTCTCAATTCCTTTTTAGAGTTAAGTAGTTATGGTTTTACAAACGAACTGAATAAAATCAGTCAATCAGAATTTCAGAAAAGAAGTGGTAGCCCTGCTTCGATAATCAAAGAATTGATTAAAAAGAATATTTTATTGATTGATTTAAAGGATGTTAGTCGCCTGGAGTTTAGTTCAACTCAAAAACAAAGTCTTCATCCACTCAATAAAAACCAGCTTGAGGCCTTAAAAAAGATTGAGGATTATTTTACCGAAAAAGATACCGTTTTGCTACACGGTGTCACCTCTAGTGGAAAGACTGAAATTTATATTCACCTGATTGACAAATATTTAAAAAAGGAAAAGCAGGTTCTTTACCTTTTACCTGAAATTGCCTTAACCTCTCAGATAGTAGAAAGATTAAAAAGAGTATTTGGGAGCAAAGTTGGTGTTTATCACTCAAAATATAATGATGCAGAAAGGGTTGAGACTTGGCAGAACATTCAGGGAAATAAGAAACCTGATGGTTCAAAGCAATATCAAATTATCCTGGGCGTTCGTTCTTCTGTCTTCTTACCATTCAAGAACCTGGGGCTTGTAATTGTTGACGAAGAACACGAAAATACTTTCAAGCAGTTTAATCCGGCACCAAGATACCAGGCAAGAGATGCTGCTATTTTTTTAGCAAACTTACATGGAGCTAAAACGCTACTTGGTTCAGCTACTCCATCAGTAGAAAGTTATTTCAATGCAAAATCTGGTAAATTTGGATTGGTCCCCCTCGATAAAAGACATTTAGACATAGAAATGCCTGAAATTATTGTTTCAAATATTAAAGAAGCCAGGCGTAAAAAACAAATGAAATCGCATTTTAGTCCATTGTTACTGGAAAATATTAGAACTGCATTAAACCAGAATGAACAAATCATTCTCTTTCAAAACAGACGAGGCTTTGCTCCTTATGTTGAATGCCACAGCTGCGGTTGGATACCGAAATGTGAACATTGTGATGTTAGCTTAACGTACCACAGGCACACCAATCAGTTGGTGTGTCATTATTGCGGGTTTTCGTACACCAACTTAAAGTCTTGTCCTGAATGCAAAGAAACTGATATTAGAACACGTGGGTTTGGAACAGAAAAAGTTGAGGAAGATTTAAAGTTAATGTTTCCTGAAGTTGAAATCAAACGGCTGGATTTGGATACATCCAGAGGGAAAAAAGCACATAGCAAACTAATTGTCGATTTTGAAAACCATAATGTTGATATATTAGTTGGCACTCAAATGATTTCAAAAGGCCTTGATTTTGAAAATGTTAGTTTGGTTGGAATACTGGATGCCAATCAAATGCTACATTTTCCTGATTTCAGGGCTTACGAAAGAAGTTATCAATTAATGGCCCAGGTTGGAGGAAGAGCTGGTAGAAAAAACAAACGAGGCAAAGTAATTATTCAAACCATAAGTCCAGAAAACCCAATCATTCATTTTGTAAAAGAAAATGATTATGAAAGAATGTTTAACAACCAGCTTATGGAGCGAAAGCAATTTAAATACCCGCCTTTTAACAGACTTATTTCTATAACATTAAAGCACAAAAACAAAGATTTACTCGATAAAGCATCCGGTGAATATGCTAACTGGCTAAAAAAAGCTATGAAAGAAAATGTGATTGGACCAGAATATCCAATTGTGGGGAAAGTTTTTAATCTTTATTTAAAATCAATTCTAATCAAAATAGAAAAAGCCTCGCTAGCTGCCGCCTATAAAAAATATATTTTCGAAGCATCTGAGCATTTATTAAAACAGGATAGCTGCAAATCAATTCAAATTGTATACGATGTAGATCCGTATTAGGCATGAATTTGCTTAGCAGTGATAATAAGCTGATATTTAAAATTTTATAGTCAAAGGATCGAAGACGGAAGTTAGAAGAAATTCATTGGTTTAAAGTATTTTCTTTTATCTAACTTAAACACAAAACACTGATTGTTAGACAATTGAATTCATCTTCAGAAGACTAGGAACTGCCTACTGGAGACTGGGAACTTCGGTCATCCATCTTTGCGCTTCTGACAAAATGATTTAAGTTTCACACTAAAATCACCCGCAAATAAGATTAAATTACTTCCAATTTATCAAAATAAACCATCAAATCACCATATTTTACATTCTGTTTACACCATTCGCTAAGGCTCTAAGAATATTCTCTATATATTTGCATGCAAAATCAATTTTTGACAAATAATAACAGTAAGTAATGAAGAAAGAAGCAATTTTATCACTTTTTGAAAAATTTAACAGCTTTAACACGTTAATTGTTGGGGATGTAATGATTGATACCTATTTCTGGGGAAAAGTTGATAGAATTTCGCCAGAAGCACCAGTCCCCATTATTTCAAGAACTGATATAGAACATCGATTAGGAGGTGCTGCAAACGTAGCCAGAAACATTAAAGCCCTTGGTGCTAACCCAATTTTGTGTTCAGTTATTGGAAGTGATGATAAAGCAGACATTTTTCTTGATGTGATGAGAAGCAGGGGATTAAATACTGACGGGATCATTAAGCACGATTCACGAATAACAACCGTTAAAACCAGGGTAATAAGTGACAATCAGCATTTGTTAAGAATTGATGAAGAAATAAAAAACAGCATATCCGAAGATGTTGAAAGTGAGTTAATTGAAAATATCAAGAAAATTATTGATACCACACAAATAAATTCTATAATCTTTCAGGATTATGACAAAGGAGTAATAACACAAAGAGTTATTGAATCGGTAGTTGAAATGGCCCAAGCTAAAGACATTCCTACTTTAGTCGATCCAAAAAAACGAAACTTTCATAATTTCAAGGGTGTAACCCTTTTTAAACCCAACTTTAAGGAATTGGTTGAAGGTTTAAAACTTGAAATAAAAAAGAGCGATATTGAGGCAATCCATGAAGCATCCAGGACTCTTCAAAAGGAACAAAATATTAAGATTGTAATGACCACCTTGTCCGAACTAGGGGTTTACATCAGCGATAATGGTTCGTACCATCAAATACCTGCAGAAATAAGGGATATTGCAGATGTTTCGGGAGCAGGCGACACTGTAGTTAGCACAGCTAGTTTGTGCCTTGCTGCAGGTTTATCGCCAAAGCATATTGCATGGATATCAAACATTTCTGGTGGACTAGTTTGTGAAAAAGTGGGTGTGGTGCCTATTGAAAAAGGATTGCTCTTAAAAGAATGCCTTGAGCTTAGGAAAACACTCAACGAAAAAAAATAACTATTTAATAATGAACAACTTTCCAGAAAAACCTGACGAACAATTCTGGAATAATTTATACTTGTCTGGTACAACCGGGTGGGATATTGGTTATATTGCCACACCTATAAAAGAATACTTTAACCAGGTAACCGATAAATCAAAAAAAGTTCTTATTCCGGGAGCTGGAAATAGTTATGAAGCAGAGTATCTGTTTAAACTAGGCTTCAAAAATATTTACATCCTTGATTTCGCCCAAACAGCAGCTCAAAACTTTAAATCAAGAGTTCCTGATTTTCCAGAGAATCAAATAATTACAGGCGATTTTTTTGAACATATCGGACAATATGATATTATTATTGAATTAACTTTTTTTAGTTCTCTGCATCCAAAACTCAGAACGAAATATGTTGACAAGATACATGATTTGTTAGATCCAAAAGGAAAATTGATAGGACTATTATTTAACCACCATTTTAACAACACCTTTCCACCCTTTGGCGGAACTATTGATGAATATCAGAGGCTTTTCAGTAATAAATTTATTATCGGCAAAATGGAAACAGCCTGCAATTCTATAAAACCCAGAATGGGAAGGGAGTTATTTATAAATTTCAGCAAAAAGTAGTTTCGTTTTACAACTGCAAAAGGCCCGGACAAGTTTTTCATACCAAACCGCACAGCTATTTCAAACGACCGGATTTTGGAGGTGGACAAAAGTGGGGTAACCTTTAGTTGGCTGGATTCTAAAAACGGCTATGCTAAACAGCAAACAACTTTAGAAGGGGAAGCATTTTTACGCTTGTTTTGCCAGCACATCCTCCCCCCTGGTTTTACCCGGATAAGGCATTATGGTTTCCTTTCAAGTGCCTCGAAAACCAAATCGCTCAAGGTTATCAGGAAAGCTTTAAAAGTTACCCCTAAAAGCCAAACAGTAGATGATATAATGGAGGCCATCTTTAGCAAAATGGGAATACTACCGGGTGTTTGTAAATCATGTGGTGGAAAAATGCTTGTAGTTGAAATTATCCCAAACCGCTATCGAAAAAAACAAAGGGCACCGCCAGGCTGGAAAGAGGGCATCCAACCATATTTTTCTCATAAACCTAAGTCGTAAAGCAATGATTGTATACGGCAATGGGAAAGGTGTGCCCTTTTTGTCCCCAAAACGGTCGCTTCTATATAGTTTTTAACATAGAGGCAGGAATTGAATAAAAA
>JBNKRJ010000061.1:0-54688 GCA_050296515.1 Bacteroidales bacterium
TACAATCACTATTATGTAACGTTTAACTTTGTTTTTCAACTTCAGAGTTGAATTAGGTCTTCATTTTTGGGTTATTCACTTCGTTCATGAGCTCCACTTTGTTCCGGTTGACCCAAAAACGAAGCAACTTAGGCGAAGCCGTTCTCATGTAGCTCTGAAAGAGCGAGTAAAAAGGTCAAGGCCTCATGGAAAACCTTCTCCATCTCTTATCAAGCCTGAGTGCGGCCGGGTGATCTTCGAACAAGTTCTCAGCTTCCCGGTCTTACTAAGGCTTGATTGCAAGCTGAAAAAGGTTTTCCATGAGGCCAATCGCTCTACCTGCAATAACGCATCATCTTTTATTCATAAATTTGACTTGGGAAACATCAATTAAATCATTTAACAAAAATTTAAATGTGAATTAATAGATTCAGTTATCATTTCCTCTTCCACAACACCCAATTTCAAGGTTTATTGTAACACAATAACACACTAATTTATTGATATGCAGTCATATAACTTACAAATTAAAAAAATCGAAAACACACGTTAAGACCCATTTGCAATCGGACAAAATAAAAAAGTAAAAATCTTCTTTCAGTGTGTGACATAATAATCTAACTGTCAATATATTATATGTTTAAAATTCCAAATTTAACAATTACTTAATGTAACAATAATCATAAGTTAATAAACACGTAACCATTAGTTAATACTCTACCCATTAATTTGCACATATTAAAAACATTGAAAATATGAATACAAAAAAGCTTGTAGTTATTAAAAGTAAAAACTCAAGCTTTATTAATTAATCATAATTAAAAAATGAAAAAAACTACATTATTTATTTTAAGTGTCCTTTTATTAGGATTTGTAGCATGTCAGAACTCAGGAAATTCAAACGATGAAAATTCAAAATTGTCAGGCGAGATTGCTATTGACGGTTCAAGTACTGTATATCCAATAACTGAAGCAGTTGCAGAAGAATTTAGAATTCAGTATCCGGATGTAAAAATATCTGTTGGAGTTTCAGGTACAGGTGGCGGTTTTAAAAAGTTCACACGTGGCGAAACTCAAATTTCTGATGCATCAAGACCTATTAAACAAAAAGAAATTGATGCTGCCAAAGAAAACAATATAGATTATCTTCAACTTGAAGTGGCATATGATGGTATGGCTGTGGTAGTTAATAAAGAAAATAATTGGATAGAGTCTGTTACAGTTGATGAACTTAAGAAAATTTGGGAGCCCGGAGCTCAGAATACGATTATGAAATGGAATCAAATTCGTAGCGAATGGCCAGATGAAGAAATTCACTTATATGGTCCGGGGACTGCTTCAGGAACTTACGATTACTTCACTGAAGCTATTATTGGTGAAAGTGGTGCAAGTAGAGGCGATTACACTGCAAGCGAAGATGATAACGTGTTAGTGCAAGGTATTGCTGGTGACAAGAATGCATTAGGATTCTTTGGACTTGCATACTACGAAGAAAACCAGAATATATTAAAACTTGTCTCTGTTGATGGAGGAAACGGTCCTGTTTTCCCAACTTTTGAAACGGTGAAAAATAAAGAATATACACCTTTATCTCGTCCATTGTTTTTATATGTATCAAAGAAATATGCAAGCACAGAGGTAGTAAGTACTTTCGTTAAGTTCTACCTTGAAAATGCAGCAAAACTATCTAAGGAAGTAGGATATATTTCACTTCCAGCCGAAGAGTATAAAGCAATGCTAGATAAGTTTAATAAGTTTACAGTTGCTGAATAATAATTCAGTAATTAAGGTGAGTCGTTTAAATTTCCGACTCACTTTAATATTTAAAATTTATCCAGGTTTTAAGAAATTATTTCACAAACCATGAAAACAACCTAAAACAAAAAGACTTAAACATTCATTATTTAATATAATTTCAATTTTGTGAAAATTAAAAAGAAGCAAGATTATTCGTGGAGAAAGATAAAAGAAAAGCTTATTGAAAGTCTGCTTTCATTAAGCGGGTTACTCACTATCCTTGTAACTGCCGGAATTCTTTATGTTCTAATCAGCGAATCACTCCTTTTCTTTAAAGAAGTATCTTTAAAAGACTTCCTGGGCGACACCCAATGGACACCACTTTTTACGCAAAAGCATTATGGAATTGCCGCCTTATTAAGTGGAACAATATTAATTACATTTATTGCAATTTTAGTGGCATTCCCTGTAGGATTGGTCACTGCAATTTATTTAAATGAATACGCACCTAAAAGGGTCCGGGGCTTTTTTAAGCCATTGCTTGAAATTTTGGCTGCTATCCCGACTGTAATTTATGGCTTTTTTGCATTGACAATAGTAACTCCATTGCTACAACAAGCATTTCCCGATTTATCAACATTTAATGCTTTATCTCCGGGAATTGTAATGGGAATAATGATTATACCCTATGTTTCATCATTAAGCGAGGATGCACTTGCAGCCGTGCCAAATTCACTTCGTGAAGCATCATACGGTATGGGAGCAACTAAATTTCAAACAGCATTTAAGGTGACAGTTCCTGCAGCCATTTCCGGAATTTCAGCATCTGTTATCCTGGCTGTTGCAAGAGCCATTGGTGAAACAATGATTGTATCAATTGCAGCTGGACAGCAGCCAAGATTTACTTTTGATCCTACTGTTCCGATTGAAACAATTACAGCATACATAGTTCAGGTTAGTTTAGGAGATGTACCTCATGGTTCACTAGAATACCAAACTATTTTTGCTGCAGGACTGGTATTGTTCCTACTGACATTAATTTTAAACAATATCAGCTATTTTATCATCAAAAGATACAAACAATCCTATGAATAATAGAATAAGGCTAAATATTGCAATTGATAAGGGGTTTAGAGTTCTTGGCTTAGTTTTTACCTTATTTGGTTTCAGTGCTTTGATATACCTGTTTTTTGATGTTTTCAAAACAGGATTGTCACGAATAGATTTTAGTTTTTTCACATCTCTTCCATCAAGATTTCCTGAAAAAGCGGGTATTTTAACTGCCTGGACAGGAACTGTTTGGGTAATGGTACTTACTTCGTTGATAGCCATCCCTGTTGGGATTTTTACGGGCATTTACCTGGAAGAATATCTTAAAAAAGGGCGTTTATCAAATATCTTAGAGATTAATATTGCAAACCTGGCTGGAATACCTTCAGTAATTTATGGTATATTAGGACTTGAATTATTTTCGCGTTTCTTTCACCTTGGGCCAAGTGTTTTAGCTGGAAGTTTAACACTTGCACTTTTGATTTTGCCCATTATTGTTGTTGCAACACGCGAAGCTATAAAAGCTATTCCAAAATCATTGCGCGAAGCATCTTATGCACTTGGCGCCTCAAAATGGCAAACCATTTGGCACCAAATCTTACCTGCTTCTATAAATTCAATTTTAACGGGTATTATTTTATCTATCTCAAGAGCCATTGGAGAAACTGCTCCATTAATTGTTGTAGGAGCTTTAGCATACGTGCCTTTTGTGGCAAAAACTCCAATGGATGATTTTACCGTAATGCCAATGCAAATATTTAACTGGATATCGAGACCACAACACGGATTTCTGGTTAACTCAGCAGCAGCTATAATTGTGTTGTTATTTATTGTAATCATCCTAAATGGTATTGCGGTTTATTTACGTAAACGAACTAAAATAAAATTCACATGATAGCAACTTTAGAGAAAAAACCTAAAGTCATTAAATCTAAAAAAGAAACTGATAATTCTGTGACAAAAACAATATTAGAAAGTAAAGACCTTAATGTATTTTATGGTGATAAAAGGGTCCTGAATAATGTTAATGTTCAGATTCCTAAAAATAAAATTACAGCTTTAATCGGGCCATCGGGTTGCGGAAAATCTACTTTTCTTAGGATGTTTAACCGCATGAACGACTATATCGATATTTTTAAATACGATGGCACTGTTTTGGTTGATGGAAAAAATGTTCTGGATAAGGATAGACCTATTGAGCTTTTAAGAAAAGAAGTTGGTATGGTTTTTCAAAAACCAACTCCATTTCCTAAATCAATTTACGAAAATGTGATTTATGGATTAAAAATCCAGGGTATTAAAAAGAAAAGTATTCTGGATGAAAAAGTTGAGAGCTCTTTAAAACAAGCAGCTCTTTGGGATGAAGTAAAAGACGATTTAAAAAAGTCAGCCCTGGCTCTTTCCGGAGGTCAGCAACAACGATTAAGTATAGCAAGAACACTGGCCGTAGAGCCTTCAATCATTCTAATGGATGAACCTGCATCGGCTCTTGACCCTATATCTACAGCAAAAATCGAAGAGCTTATTTTTGAACTAAAGAAAAACTATACCATTGTAATTGTTACCCATAATATGCAGCAGGCTGGTAGAATTAGTGATCTTACCGGCTTCTTTTTACTGGGCGACTTAATTGAATTTGATAAAACAAATAAAGTTTTCATGAATCCTTCGGATGAGAGAACAGAAAGATATATTTCAGGTAAATTTGGATAGTAAAAAAGATTTTAAATGACAGCAATTGAAAATTCAATATTAGATGATTTAAAGGAGATGCATTCCGAATTGTTAGAATTGGTAACATCTCAGCTTAAAGCAGTAAAAAAATATCTTTCATCTGGTGAGGATGATGATTATACAAGCGAAATCAGGGATTATGAAAAAAGAATAAATTCTCTAGAACTAAGTATTGACAGGGAATGTGAACGATTTATGGCAAGATTTACACCTGTTGCTACTGACTTACGATTTGTAATTTCAATCTTAAAATCGACCATCTTTCTCGAAAGAATGGGAGATAACGCAGAACGTGTTACCGATTATATTGATGAATTAGGAAAGCCCTACTCAAAAGAAATTTTGAGTAAACTTGAGCTCGAAAAAATGATTGACACCATTATTGAAATGTTAGGGTATCTGACAGAAGCATATTCAGAAATGGATATTGAAAAAGCAAGGAAAGCCTATTATTTAGATAAAAAGGTTAATAAAGCCAATAAACACAACCTTAAAACAATTGAAAAATATATAGCCGATAATCCAAAGCAGACAAAGGAAGGCCTTTTCTTATTTTCAACAAGCAAAAAGTTGGAGCGTTCTGGCGATTATTGTAAGCATATCACCGAAGAATTGATCTTCTATATAAATGCACAAATAATGCGTCATAAAAAAATAAAGAAAAGTAAGCTGTAAATTATTTTGTGCTATTAACTTTCAAATTAGATTTATAAAAATATTTTAGGGCAAAAATTATAGAATATTCCTACCCTAATTTAATTAATCAATATTAAAACTAGGCCAAATTTTATAACTTTAGTAAATACCTCAGTTTTTTTAATAATTACTTAATCTTAAATAAGAAAAGAATGAAAAAAATATCATTTTTAATGATTTTAAGCCTCCTATGTTTAATTAATGTTAATGCACAAGAGGTTGAAAAAAAAGATGAATTTAAACCACATGGAAAAGCTTTTGGTAAAGTTTTTTTTAACTATCATTATAATGCAACTGAAGGAGAAAACCCCAAAAACGTATTTGAACTTCAACGAAGTTATTTAGGTTATGGTTACAGCTTTAGCGAAGCTATTTCAACTAAAATTACACTTGATGTTGGGCAAAATGATGCTGGTAGTGCCTATACAGCATATTTAAAAACTGCACAATTAGACTGGAAAATGACTGACCAGGTAAAGGTAACTTTGGGGTTAATGGGGTTAAAACAATTTGACACTCAAGAGAAATTCTGGGGATACCGATATGTTTATAAATCCATGCAAGATGAATTTGGCTTTGGCTCAAGCGCTGATTTGGGTATAAATGGAGAATTCAAGCTATCAGACATGATAAAAGTGAATTTATTTTTGCTTAATGGTGAAGGTTATAAAAAGCTTCAGGACGATATGGGAACATTAAAAGTTGGTGGTAATGTTGTATTTGAACCTGTTGAAGGCCTGATTTTAAAAGGTTATTATGATATTTACACAGGTAATATTGCAGTTGAGGATCCAGCAACAGGTAACGAGGTTGCAACCGATACCACTTCTATTAAAAGCCTTGCTTTTTTTGCAGGATATAAAACTGAAAAGTTTAGAATTGGAGCTGAGTTCAATAAGCAAATTGATGGAAAAAAATATGCAAGTCAGGCAGCAGATCATGATTTAACAGGTATTTCAGTCTACGGAACTTATGTTATTAACAAGAAATTTGAGGTTTTTGCTAATTACATGAAGCTTTCATCAAACGAACTAAAAGGGCAAACAGAGGGGTGGAATTATAATAAAGACGGAAATTTAATACTGGGAGGTGTTCAATATGCTCCGGTAAAAGGTGTAAGTGTATCATTAAACTACAGAACCTTCAAACATGATAATTCTGATATAAATGATTATTCCGCAATTTATGTTAACTTCCAATATAAATTCTAAAAAATAGGAGAATATAATAATATGTAATAGAGCAACTTGTAGAAGTTGTTTTGTCAAAATTTACCCAACGTTACCACAAGAATAAGCTTTGCTTATAAACTTGAGTATCGTTGGGTTTCTTTTTTTACTACCTTTGATATGCTTAGACTTAACAAATAAAGCGTATACCATGAAAAACCTACTTTTAGCGTTACTTATCCTATTATCAATCAATTCATTAGCACAAAAAAACATGCCCACCCAAAGTATTAATGCCTTTTCATTTAAATTGTTTGAATTAGTAAATGACGAACAAAAGAATTGTTTTTTCTCTCCTTATAGTGTTTTTGGTGCTCTCTCATTAACCTCGGCAGGGGCCAAGAAAGAAACTCTGCTTGAAATGCAGAAGGCCCTTGAAATAGAAGAAGGAAAAAATGCTCCGGAACAATTTAAAAATTTAACAGATGAATTTAAGTCGGATAGAGAAATTGAACTTCTTACTGCAAATTCAATATGGTTACACAAAACCTTAAAGTTAAAAAAATCCTTCTCGAAACTTTCGCACGATTATTACGATGCAAAATGCAAAAACGTTGATTTTGAAGATGACGCTAAACGCGAAGAGGCAAGAAAAGAAATAAACAGCTGGGTTGAAAAGCAAACAAAGGAAATGATAAAGGATTTTATCAAACCGGGAGTTTTGACCGATGCTACAGGAATGGTGCTTGTAAATGCAGTTTATTTTAAAGCAATATGGGAAACAGCTTTTACAAAAGAAGAAACTGCTCCTGAACAGTTTTTAGCCGCTTCTGGTAAAAAAATCAACTGTCAAATGATGAATTCAAGTGTAAATACATTGTATTACGAGGATGAATCGCTTCAGGCTATTGAAATTCCTTACAAAAATAAAGAAGCATCCATGGTTGTAATTCTGCCTAAGGAAAACACTAAGTCAACTATAAAAGATGTTGATTATAAGTATTATACAGATATTACCAAGTCGTTTCAAGTAAAAAGAGTGAAGCTGAGCATTCCAAAATTCAAGATGGAAGTTATGTATGAACTAAAAGACATTATGATGAAAATGGGTATGAAAGCAGCTTTTTCAAAAGATGCTGACTTCTCAGGTATTACTGGCGGTAAGGATTTAACTATTAGCAAGATACTTCATCAGTCTGTAATTGATGTAAACGAAAGCGGAACAGAAGCAAGTTCTTCTACTGCAGTTATTTCAATGCGTTCAACAATGGTTACCAAGGATATTCCAATTGTTTTTAAAGCAGACAGACCGTTTCTGTTTATGGTAAAAGAAAATGGAACAAATACTATATTGTTTATGGGTTACATGGCAGAGCCTCCTGCAGTAGCTGTCAAGGATAAAGCGTCGCCAAAAGCACAAGGACAGGATTAAGGTATTTTAGTCTTCCTCGTGTGCTCTGTTTAGCTTATCGATATCTTTTTTGAAACGCTCAGTTAATTCAAATGTAAAACGATCAATTACCTGTTTTTCATCTTCTGCACTTGTACTTGCCTGGGCAACAGCTTCCAGAACTTCAATAAGGAATTTGTACTCAGGATCAGGTCCATTCAGATAACAGGCATCTAAAACTCTTTTGTACAAATAATCAATATCCTGGTGCTTCTCTACTTCGTAGTTAAATGACCATTCTATTTCATTTGCCCAAGGGTGATTTGCAATAATATCTTGAAGTGCCTTTTTTTCCTCTGGTTGAATAATCCCATCAGTCATCGCCACCACATAAACCAATTCACCAAAAGCATCGTATAACTTTTCCTTGTTGCCCATTTTAAGTTTTAGATATGAGATTTGAGTAATCTTATTTTAGTTTTCTTCGGCTTGCGATGTCGCACGATTGCATCGCGTGCCCCTAACCACGCAATAAAATCGCGCGATAGCCTCCATATCTAGATTTTAAAACCTAAATATCAGTTGCGAATGTACTTATAAAAATGTAAAATTTAAAGTTTTTTAGCTCACCCAAAATAAAAACCCTCAGGCGTATTTCATCCTAAGGGTTAATACATTACATAATTTCATTAAAAACTATTCAAGCTCAATCATTACATAACCTTTGGGGATATTTTGACCAGCAGCTACCTTAATAGCTTTTACTTTACCATCACGAGGGCAGGCAATTTTATTTTGCATCTTCATTGATTCAAGAATCAGTAAACTTTCACCTAGCTTAACTTGCTGTCCTTTTCTTACCAAAACGGTAATCACAGTGCCAGGAATAATTGAAGTTACTTTGTCCTCATCAGGTGCAATCCATTTTTCCCTGTCTTTAAACTTATTGGTTAAAAGAGTTTTATAACCTGTTCCTTCAATAACCAGGGTCCTGTTACGGATTTTCTTCTCCGCTTTATGATCACTCCCCTGATTTTCTTCTTTGTTTTCCATATCAAATATTTTATTCTTTAACTAATTATAAATCAGCTAAAAGATTGAAAATAATAATCTCTATTAAAACGGAGGTACACCATGTTTTCTGTCTGGTGTATAAACATCTTTGCTTTTAGAAACTTCAATTGCGTGCATTAGCAGTTTACGAGTTTCATGAGGCTCAATAACAGAATCAACATATCCTTTTGCAGCAGCTACATATGGATTCGCAAACTTATCTTTGTATTCTTTTACTTTTTGTTTGCGCATCTTTTCTGGATCATCGGCTGACATTATTTCTTTACGGAAAATAATATTTGCAGCTCCTTCTGGACCCATTACGGCAATTTCAGCTCCTGGCCAGGCAAAAACGAAATCAGCACGTAAGTGACGCGAGTTCATTGCAATATATCCACCACCATAAGCTTTACGTAAAATTACAGTAATTTTTGGTACCGATGCTTCACTATAAGCATAAAGTATTTTAGCTCCGTGACGAATAACACCAGCATGCTCCTGATCTACGCCTGGAAGATAGCCCGGAAGATCAACAAGCGTAATTAATGGAATATTGAAAGCGTCGCAATAGCGAATAAAACGAGCAGCTTTATCTGAAGAATCTACATCCAAAACACCTGCTAGAACTTTTGGCTGGTTACAAACGAAACCAACTGTTTCGCCACCCATTCTGCCAAATCCAATTACAATATTAGCAGCCCACATTTCCTGAATTTCAAAGAATTCAGAATTATCTGTAACAGAGCGCACTACATCACGTACATCATAAGGTTGCTTTGGATCTCCAGGTACAATCTCATCAATAACAAACTCGTTTTTAGGCTCTTTGGGCTCAAATGCTTTTGCTTTTCGTTTGTTGTTCCAAGGAATGTAGGTGATTAATTCTTTAATCTTATCAAAGCATTCTTGTTCGCTTTTTGAGAAGAAGTGAGCATTTCCGGTAATTTCACTATGAACACGCGCACCACCTAAAGCTTCCATAGAAATTTCTTCACCAAGAACTGTTTTAATTACCTCTGGTCCAGTAATAAACATCTTAGAGATATTATCCACAACAAACACAAAGTCAGTTAAAGCCGGGGAATAAACAGCACCACCAGCACACGGACCTAATATAACAGATATTTGAGGAATAACGCCAGAACCTAATGTGTTTCGGAAGAAAATTTCACCATACCCGGCAAGTGAATTAACACCTTCCTGAATTCGGGCACCACCTGAATCATTGATACCAATCAAAGGCATACGCATTCTTAAGGCGTAATCCATGATTTTTGTGATTTTTCTTGAATGCATTAAACCAAGTGAACCTCCTGCAACGGTAAAGTCTTGTGCATAAATGGCTATTGGGGCACCGTAAACCGTACCTGTACCAATTATTACACCGTCACCAGCAAGCACTTTTTTGTCCATTTCAAAGTCTCTTGCCACATGCTCAACAAATAAATCGTATTCATGAAAAGAGTCTTTATCAACAATCGCTTCAATTCGTTCACGGGCGGTAAGCTTACCCATAGCAACCTGCTTTTGAACAGCTTTTTCTCCACCACCCTGAAGCACTTGCTCCCGTTTTTTTTGGAGTTCTTGAATTTTTCTTTTTAGAGGCATAATCTATTTTTTAGTTAAAGAATCACGGACAAAAAAAGACCTGGTTGTCCGTTAATTTACTTTATTTACTGCAACTTTACGAAATCCAAGCGTAAAAAAAAAATGTATTGATCATTGTTTTTTATAAGCAATTGATTATTTGTTAATTACAATGAAGTTGTTGTAAAACATTTTTTTTGTGGGTACTTTTTCGTATGAAGGCATTAAGTTCTGATAATAAGCTAATTATGTATAAAACCTACCCGCTTAGCCAATCTTTAAAACTTTTCGTTTTTTCGCGACTTACAATGATTTCTTTATCAAAATCAACATGAAGCATTACTCTTAGCCTTGCTTTTGAATAAACAAGCACATCTTTAATTGCATTAATATTCACAATAAAAGAGCGTTGAACCCGCATAAAAGTTTTAGGATCAAGCATCCCTTTTGAATTGTAACCGGCAACTTTATATTTTTTCATAAAAGCCCTTAAAGTTGCCCCTTTTTTCGGTATTATACTCCAATGGACCCAGTTGTAATTAAAAATACATTCATTAAATCTTAAGAGAATGTGTATTTTCCAATGATTGTGAATCAAGTTTTTTCACATACTTTTAAAAGTTATACAACTCATTTTTAGTCATTTGATGCTCATCAGCAATAATTTTTAAATACAAGTAGAATACATTTCTGCTATATTCAGTTTTTGAACAATAGATACCAAAGCTTACATTTGAGGTATTGTAAAACTTACTATTATCCAACTTTTCAAGCTCGTTTAAAAGAGCCATAAAACTCTTGCGCACAAGTCTTTCAATTCTTTCTTCTGCACTTATGCCTGTTTGCAATACCAAATCGGGCAATATATCTGATAGCCATTCTTTTCCATCTTTATTGAAGTCTTTTTTGCTTTTACCTTCAAAATATTCCTTGGTAAGTCCTCCATTATTGTCAGCAGAAATATAAATTTTCCGTTTGTTCCCAAACGAGGATTTTATAACAGTAAAAAAACCTCCAGGACTAATACTTACAATATCTTTGTCGTCATCTGATACTACTATTTTTCCTTTATACTCAACTTCAAAATTTTCAAAGCTGTCATCATTCCTGTAAGTGTATACTCTATTATATTTTTTTAAACTATCGAGGTAGTCATCATTTGGATTTTCCAAATTCACACATTTAATGTCTATTGCAGATGCTGTAGCCATGCTGGCAAAAGTTATTATCACAATAAGAATTAACAAGAGGATAATAAACCGGGTTACTTTTAATTGTATTTTCATTTTTCCAGAGTTTATATTTTTTACAATAATTTTCTACTCTACAAATTTCCTTATGTATTAGGAAATATTAAAGTGAGATGTAATAAACTGTAAAAATGATGTAGTAAATGTGAAAAAAACGTATTGAATGGAATTTTTGTAGTATTAGAAAACCCCATATTGCTTTGAATGATTCTAAATAGCAGAGTGTTCTAATCAGAAATATTCTCACCTGCAAATCATGGTATCGAACTAAAGATTAATTCGTTACAAAAACAGTTGTTATTAGGGAGGGAAATTTCTCCATTTTATTCTAATCAGGAATACCAAGCCAATTAGTAAAACATGCGATATTTATGTGTAAATTAATACATTAAACAAAATAACCATGAAAAAGTATTTAGTCATTATTGCAATATTAATTATTCCTGTAGTATTATCAGGTCAGGCCAGGAAATTGAAAAAATACGGGATAATGGATCCTATTGCACCATTAGGCTTAAAAGTTGGAACTTCTGCCCCCGATTTTAAGGGTGTTGATCAAAACGGGTATTCAATTGAATTAAATTCTATGCTAAAAACAGGCCCTGTTGTATTGATCTTTTATCGCGGTTATTGGTGCCCTTATTGTAGCAGGACATTGAAATCGTATGCTGATTCAATAAATTTGGTTACAGATAATGGAGCATGGTTTATAGCTGTTACACCTGAAACAACTGATGGGGTTGCAAAAACAATTGACAAGACAAATTTGAAATTTTCAGTAATTTCAGATAAGGAAGGAAAAATAATGGAATCTTTTGATGTTGCTTTTAATGTAACCACGGATTATTCAAAAAAAATAAGGTTATTTAAAAGAATAAGTATTGCTGAAAATAATGGTCAAACGGAAGCAAGGTTGCCTGTTCCGGCTACTTACATCATTGATAAATCAGGAAAGATTGTTTACCGGCATTTTGACTACGATTACAAAAAAAGGGCAAGTATTGGAGCAATATTGGCTAATTTGCCGAAGAAGTAAGGTTGGCTAACAATTTTGCCTCTCTATGACTACATAATTCGACCACAAAACGCTCTTTTCTGAAAACGTAATACCGTTTGTGGTCCTTTTTTTTGCATATAGTGCAATCGTTGTACTCATACAATGTCATTTCGTCCCTTTTGCAAACAATTTTCATAAAATCATAATCACCAGACTTAACATTATTATACACAACCGGAGCTTTCTCATAAATGTATCCATTCATTTTATACTTAATCACTTCAACCTGAGAAAAACGCATTTTATCGCCATTGGCCCTGATACCCACCAAAAAGGAACCTGCCCCCACCCCATGCCTAACTTTCCTGAAGTGAAAACAAGCATTGTGAGTAACAACAAAATCTTCCTCAACCTCAGTTGAAAAAGCATGGATACTAAAAAATAACAACATGCCAAGAAAAAATAAGCGTATCATGGTTTTATGTATTTATTTGTATCAAGTTGTATAACTAAGATTTCATTTCTTAAACTAAAAAGAGTAAATCATGAATAATGCCAATCGAGCTAAGATACTGGCAACAAGATAGTTGACAAAACAAAAGACTTATTTAGATGGATGCAATTTGTATCGAAATGATACAATTTTACAAAAACGAACAAAAAAAGCAACTGCCAGGCAATTGCTTTTCTAATTCAAAATATCAACTATGATTTATTCGTTCGCGCCAAAAAATGCAGTAAGTGTCTCTCTGTTAACATAATCCATTTCAACAACAAATTTTTCGCCTTTGAACACATAATATCTACGCGATTCTTTTCCAGTACTTTCACTAAGATACTCATACTCATACAGTTTCATTCCATTCCTGTAACTTACTACTTTCATAAAATCTTCCTTACCAATTAAAACATTATTTTTATAAACTGGCATTTTTTCGAATTGTTCACCTTCTTTACAGTAAGCAATAACATCAGCATTGTTGAATTTAACCCTTTCCCCGTTGTCTTTAATTCCTATAAAATTAGTAGTAAATCCTATTTTCACTTTTTTGAAGAAAAAAGTACCTTCACTTGTTCGGATAAAGTCACCTTCCCCAGTTGTAGCCATTAAGCTAGTACTAACAAGCACCATAGATAAAATCACAAATAGTTTTTTCATAATATTTTCCCCCTTAAATATTTTTATTTTAAATGAACAATTAGAATTTACCATCTATTATGCCAAAATGTGTAATAGATTTACTATCAATAAATTAACACAAGAATTGTAATTCAAAAGGGATTTCTCTTGTTCGGTTTTAGAACAGTTTTTGTTCAAATTCGAACACAAACGAAGATAATCATGTTTTTTTTAGATTTTTACTCCAGGAAACTGTTAAAATGGAAGCTATTGCAATAAAATCTCCCTCAATTCTTTAATTCGCAGATGTCTTTCAAAAGGGAATTCAACTTCGGCTTTTGCTAAGTATAAGTAGATTTGGAGAGTACGCGTAAATAATCTTTTTGCGCTTTCTTTTTCGTTAAGATGTTCAAACGCTTTAGCAGTAATAAAAAAAAGGTTTCCCAATTTATCCAAATTAGGATTATTAAGAATACTATCAACTGTAATCGTTGCCATAAAATGCTCTACCGGAATATTATTGATCTCTTCAAGATTCATATTAAGGCTTCCCATTAACCCTTTATTTACTTTCCCAATACTTTCCAGTAGGCCCTTTCTCTCTTTTGACTTTCCAAAAATACTAACCAAAGAATCTAGTTCTTCAGCTAACTGTTCACTTTGCCTATTTATGAAGTCTTGTTCCATCAATATCTCCCGTATCAAAAAAAATTTGATACTCATAAAGGTTTGTTTGACTAAATTAAATAAGATTTATCACATTTTTAAAAATATTTTTAGCAAAAATTTGAAAATCCCTATTCATACTTATAAGTTCGATAAATTTAACGCTTTCAACCAGCTGAAAAACTGGACATTAAAGAATTTTATACATTTTTTTAGAATATATCCAGATATTTTATAATTTTGCAACCCTATTAAATGGTCACGTGGCCGAGTGGCTAGGCTCTGGTCTGCAAAACCAGCTACAGCGGTTCGAATCCGCTCGTGACCTCTGAAAGTCAGCCCATTGCTGGCTTTTTTTACTTTCTCTTAACTGTCTTTGAATCCATATTAAAAGATTTTATTTACAATTACACGAAGGTGGTTTTTGTAAACATTTCACCAAAGGACGCACCATGTTGCCTATAGGCTTCTTTAAAAAACATTAAATCAAGCCAATACATTCTAACTATCGCAAACATGGTTTACTTTGCAGAGTTCTTTATTAATTAAAAAGGAAGGGGAGAGTAATTAGTTCTCCTCTCATCTTTAATAAAGTTTAGATCACCAAAAAATGTAAAATCGGGTGAATTAATAACCATTAGAAAATTGTATAAGGAGTGGGAGAGATTTTGTGTTAATCAATTCTGTAGTTATCCAATTTATCGAAATTAACAGCTAAAATCAGACATAAACTTTAAAATTTTGTCACCTTTTAAAGAATCATTCGACAAAAAAGTCGAAGGTTTACCATGTACTTATAAAAAATGATTTAATCTGCAGGAATCTTACGGAAAAAACAGTAAGAATTTCAGGATTCTTAAAAGTGACATATTAATCAAACTGACTAAAAAAGATATCCATTACCTGGCTTATATGCTTGGTTTGATACTGTTCTTTCAATAGGTTCAACGAATTTAGTCTATATATTACACTTGTTTTTGAAGTCTGAAAAAGAACTGAAAGGTTTCCAGTTATTATTTTAAAGGAATGTTGGTTCCAAGGTTGTTCATCAACATATAGTCTTGTTCCTGGCCGTAAACCTATTTTATCCTGTTCTTTTGCAAAAAAATATGTAATGACTTCTTTGGGCATCAGAAAAGAAGCTGCAAATTGATTTGCTTGCCATTCGAGCCAATTCCTCTCATTTTCTAGCAAATATCTATTTAATTTCAAGCTCTTTTCTGAATCAGATAAGCTTTCATATGCTTCTTGCTTTATTTGTACTTTATTGTGAAGGAAAAAGTGTCCTAATTCATGTGCCAACAAAAAATTATATCTACCTGTATTTTTAACAGACTTGTCAATTGTAATTGTTTTATTAACAAATGAACAGGTACTAATAATTTTTCGTCCATAACTATCTGATTGTTTTATGTTTTCATCTAGAATGGTTAAATCAAAAACTTCTCCAAGCTGTTTAGCTATTGTGATTAAATTTGGTATTCTTTTATTTTTTGAATATCCAGAATCAAAGATGTTCAGTAATTGTCCGGTAATTTCTTCAATATGTCCTTTAGAATACCGACTAATTTGTTTTTTTTCGGTATTACTATTTAGTTTCAAGTAATTTACAAATCCTTTTAAAATACTTTTATCTATTATTCTTGTAATCTTTTTATTCTGTATTTGTCTGTTAATATCTTCGGGTAAATTATTAAAATAGGTGTTGTTATACTCTGATTCAATCAATTTTTCTGAATAGCTTAATGTTTTATGTAAAACAATATTATAGGTTAAATTTTCATTTACTTCAATAAGAATAATTCCTTTAGAATTTGCGAAGTTATAAGCACCACTTTGAAATGTGTTACTCGTTATGAAAACCCCTTTTGTTTGAACTCCTGATATTTGATTCACCTTTGCACTAAATTCCTCAAGATCATCAACAGGAACCGGCTTTGACGAATAATCTTTACATTCTATGAGATATAGAAAAGTGTTTTTACTTGCTCCAGGAGATTTTACTTCGATAGATAAATCAAAAATAATATCTTTTCCCCTATCTCGTGAATAGTAACCATTTTTTGAAAATATTTTACAATGCTCAGGGATTATGCTTAGCTCCCCTTTGCTTAGTGCTTTGGAAATAATATCCTTACATAGTAATTCAAATTTATCTCCTTTTTCAACGGTGTTCAAAGTAGTCCAGTTTTTATGTTATCACCAAAAATCAATCTAACAAGAAGCTCTTTTTTATCTGGTTAAAGACATCAGTTTCATAAATAGTACTTAATCCCATATTTCTAAAAATCTGCCTATCCGGTAGGTCTGATGAAATATTGTTTACAAATTCTTGCAAATCCACTTTAATACTTGCCGATAATTCAAACATATCACTAGGAGCAAGCATAACAGCCAATCGGAAAATATCTGTTTTATGCTTTTTTATTTTTCTACTATCAATATTTTCACCATTTTCTTTAGCTGCTTTTAAATCATTATACGCTCTTGCTTTTAAGCAAATTAACGTTTCAAGATTTGCTATCCTAGCCCCATCTTTTAAGGTACTACCTTTTATTGTTAATTGATAATAATCTTCGTTCATTAATATTGCTGATAGACTGGTAATATCTTCATCAATTGGTATTGGAGTATACCTGGAATATTCAGGAATATCTAAAATATCAGGTATCCTGGAAAATAATTCTACTTGCCAGGGAAATTCAGTATTTTGAGGTTCTTTGAATCGATAGTATTGTCTTTCCAAGTTAGATTTTTCTCTAACTTGATATTTGCCCTCATAAATAAACTCCCAGAACTTTATAAAAAAAGATGCCTCTAAAACTTCAACTATAAGAATAATATCAATATCTTTTGTTGCCCTGGGTATAAAACCCGCTTCATCAATAATTATATCGCATGCAGTGCCACCAATAATAATATAATTATCAGTAAATTGTTCAAAATATTCTTTGAATTTATCTAATCCTCTTACCATATAAAATTTTCAATTATCTGATCTAAAGCCATTTCAATTCGCTCATCATTACTGTTTTTTAAACTTAAATATAACGAAAGTGGATCAACAACTGGTGCGTCATTTGGCATTTCTTCTACGAGAGCTTCAGGAGCATACTTCCAGATTTCAATACAATACTTACCTTCATTTTGCTCTGTACCAATGAAGGTCTTATTTTTTATTGATCTATAATAAAGTGTCTTATCAACTGCATAAAATATCTGATTGCTAGGATTTAAATCACTATATTCATGCAAAGCAGATGTATTAGTATATAACATAAACGCATTATTTGGGAGATTGTCAGTATAAATTCTCTTTAAAACCGGATTTACAAGAAGGTTTTGATTTTCAAGGATTTGCCATAACTCCTGCCTATCATATTTAAAACGAATAAATTTCTCTTTATCTCCAATCACATCTATTACATCATGGTATTTCAAGTTTTTAATCGCTTTTGAAATTGCCATGGCAGTGTATCCAAGTTTTCCAGCAATTTCTTTAAAAGAATGCTCTTCTATTTTCCATGAATAATAACGATGAATTATATGATAAATCACAATAAATTGGGCAGATGGTAAAAGTTTTTCGCTTTCTATTTTTGTTCTTGGATTTGTAAAGCTTTCTCTTAAATCAATTAATAAATCAGGCAAAAATAGTTGTTTCCCGGGTACGATAAAGTTGATTCCTTTTTCAATCAGTTTTCTACGTTCGTATGCTGTTATATCATTAAGGACAAGTACAATTTTTTCTATAAATCTACTTTTCAGTTGAGCTATATGCTTTTCAATTTGTAAAATACTAAATTCAATGTATTGTGGCTGTACTAGTACTAGTTGATGATTGAACAGTTTTATAATTTGTAAATTATAAGCTTCATTTATAAACATTGGTAAATCCTGAAGCCGCTGGTCTGGAATTAATTTTGGATACACATCTAATCCAAAGATTTCATTTATGTATTGATTTAATTGTTTCATCTGTTTATTTTTTAATTATTTTATATGGTCATATGGAATATCCACTAAACTCAACTCACATGCTATCAGACAGTTTCTGCTAATAATCATGCTCGTGTGTGATTAAAATTAATCATGGATGTTTCATTTTATCAATAAACTAAAATAATTACAATAAACCTGTCTAGTTTATTATGTAAAAATAAGTTTATTTTATTAATTATCAAATAGAAAAAGATTCACCCAATACAAAGGTTCCATGTTCGTTATATTTTACATACCCTAATTGATTAGTTAATAATTGAGTTTTCCCTATTTTGAAATCCGGGGTGTTCACATGAGTATGTCCATAAACCCAATATTCAGGCAGTGTTTCTTCAATCAAATCAAACAATTCAACTGCAAAGGCTTCATTAAGGGAGTTGCTTCTGTATTCTTCAGGATAGTTATAGAAAGTAGGTACGTGATGACTAACTACAATTTTATTAATTACTTCAGAATCAAGTTCTTTTTTAAGAAATTTAAGGCTTTCATGGTGTAATTGATTATACTGATTAGTAGAAAATCGGTTGCCTTTATTCTTAATCACATGAAAGTCGCTTAATTCGCTCTCAATTTGCCATTGATTCGCTGGTTTTATTTCAGACCAAAGAGTAGAGAAAATGAATTTTACACCGTCCTGTAGGACAGATATGTTATTAACCAGGAATATATTGTCCTTAATCTTTTCATACAAAACATTACTTTTATCACCTATATCAGAATAGTAATATTCATGGTTACCAGGTATCCAATATGTAGCTTTAAAATTGTCAGAAATGTAGTTGAAAAAGTCTTTATGTTCATTCATCACAGCAAAAGGTACAATGTCTCCGGCCAATAATAATATTTCTCCTTTGGGCTGCAATGGGTTTGCTTTAAGAAAATCCTTGTTTTGTGGAAATTCTAAATGTAGGTCAGAGGCATATTGAACAATCATATCAGTATAAATAATAGACCAAAGTTAATTGAGCCATTATTAATTTGAAAATATTATTTCAAAATCTGTAATTTTATACAATCTTAACTGACAATCATTTTATCGAAAACAAAAAAAATGTTTACCAATTGTTTACCAATTGAAGCCCTAAAAAAATCATAAACACCTGATATACAGTAAATAATAATGGCTTATTACAAGTCCGCTCGTGACCTCTAAAAGCTGGTTTTTCCGGCTTTTTCCCGGCTTTAAAATATCTAGATTTGTTTTCATGGAGTTTTAAATATAGGTTGGTAAGATTAATCTAGCTTCACTTACTCAATTAATCCCACTTTTAATTCTTCTAAAATTGAATGTGCATAACTAACTTCAAAATCGTTTAGTTTAGCCCATTCTTTAGCAATTATAGAATTTTCAATTTCAATAAGGTTCTCATCCAGTACCTTCATTATTCTTTGTTCTAAAACATTAGACTGTTCGAGGTATGTTCTTGCTTTTCGACCTAAAACCCTTGCAGAAACTTTTAATTGATCTAATTCCTCTGCATCAGAGAATGTATCATTATGGTTCTCTACTATATCATCCCATTTGTATTCAAAATACGTTCTAATAATATGTAAAATATCTGATAAATCATCACCTCTATCTTCTGGTCTATCGCTCCATGCAACAAGTTTTAATAGTACTATTCCCGGTAATGGTGGTATTTGTGCAATCTTTTCTTCTATAGGTATTTCAATTGAATCTTTCAAAACCTCTTCCAGGCCAAGAACATGTAAATCCAAATGTCTTTCATTAAACTGGATGGTATCATTTTGTGCAATTTGCCCGTATGGCAACAAATCAATAGCTACATTATATTCTGAATGGTATAATGTCCAAGGAGCTTTCACCTTAGTAAAACCTCTCTTCACAAGCTCATCAACAATTTCATTGTATTCATCCATTGTTGAAAGCATCACTGCAAAATCAATGTCCTTTGTCCCCCTGCCAGGTTTAACTCCTTCTTTTAAAAGCTCTAATGCTATTGCACTTGAGCCTATTAAGTAATATGGATGGCCTTTAGCTTTCATTACTTCATCAATAAAGTAAAAAGTTTCTTTAAAGTAAGGTATCGCAAGCTCTTTATAGGTTTGGTTTAATTTGTTCATCGAAAATTATTTGGGCAGTTTCCGTACATCGTTTATTATTTTCAAGCATAAGATCAGCATACACCAAGATTGGAGGTACTATATGTTTATTATCCTGCTTTTTCCAGAACATATTATAAACTTTAAGTTCCCCGTTTTTATCCGGGATTAGTTTAAGCTTTTTCATTAATTCCAATTTACTTTCCGTAGTATATAACGTAAGTTCACCAGGCCGCAAATAATTCGTTAATATATCCCCAGCTGGTTCACCACCCCAGGCTGTAGTACTTCCATTAAGTTTTAAGTCTCTCCAGTTACCTTTCAGCTTATAGGTTCCCATTAGAAGGTTCTTTTGAAAGTTCATACCGTATTCAGTTATCCACCTGTCAAGAAGACCTCTCCTATTTGTCCATAAATAAGCTTTTTTATCTTTTTGTTGCAGAAAACCTGTCTCTTTCAACCCTGCAATTACTTGAGGAATATTCCCCAAGCCAACTCCTGTAAAATCCGCAATTTGCCTTTGTGTCATATTAACCAAATCTCTATCTAATAAAAAATGGAAGAGTACTTTTAGCCCTGTTTTGGTAAAAGCTCTGTTCCCTGTTTCCCTTGGTATCTTAGTCGGGTTACTCTTTTCAATCCATATCCACACATCTTTGTAACGGAAATAAATGTTGCCATTAGTTTCCATATAAGGGATATTCCTTTCATGAAATTGCTCTTTTGCACCAGGGTAAATCTTTTCTGCAATTATCATTAAGTTCGGATTATTGTGTTTATTCCTAATAATAGCTGGAAGTTGATGGTTATGTATTTCTTTTTTCACCTCAACCTTGAAATTTAGCAATTCTTTGCCCAGCTTAATTGAAATTTGGCCATCAAGCTCGCCAGGCAACCACTCAATCTTAGTTTGCAGTACTTTTTCAAGATTTTCAATTGCAATATTTATGATATTCTGCTTTTTCATGTTCACAAAAATAGACTGTTCACAATATGTGAACATTTTAATTTTGTGAACAAAGTTATGAAAATTTATAGATTCATAAAAACAAATCCCTAAAAGAATTGAAACATATATTTTCAAATCTATTCAATCAAACCAAGTGCTCATCGCTAAGTCTTTACTAAAATTGAAATAATTTTTTCATAATTTCACCCTTTTAACTATTTATAAAAAGATATCGAAAACAACAGAAATGTTTACCACCTGAAGTTTTTAAAGTCTAATAACAATCTAAAATACAGTGAGTAACAAGTATTTCTTACAAGTCCGCCCGTGATCTCAAAAAGTCAGGATATAGTCTTGGCTTTTCTATTTTCCTCCAAAAAACTTCTTTCTACTGCAACGTTTTTTTAGCATCATCCGTACTGGTGAAAAAAGAGCTCTGATAACAAGTATAAACTTAAAATATTTTGCTATGAACCAAATTAAACAAATTTCATTAGTACTATTTGTTGTACTGGCATTTGCAAGTTGCAAAGATAAAGTCACAAGAGAAGTAACATATATGGCAAATGTGCCTGTTTACATGAGTCAGAAGGATTTTAAATCTGCCGTAAAAAAAACAACACCACAAGAAGTTAAAGAACCTGGGAAAATTTATATCAAAGACAAATATTTATTTGTAAATGAAGTAAATAAAGGCATTCATGTTTTTGATAACACCAATCCTGCCTTACCAGTAAATGTTACCTTTATAAATATCCCCGGGAACGTTGATATGGCAATAAGAGGTAATTTGCTTTATGTGGATAGCTATATTGACTTGGTGGTAATAGATATTTCAAACATTCAGAACCCGCAAGAAGTTGATCGATATTCCAATGCATTCCCTGACATTTATCCTGAATACGATTACGAATATCCAATTGCAGAAATTGATGCAAGCAAAGGAATTGTGGTTGACTGGAAGGTTGAGGAAATAACTGTAAAAGAAGGAGAAGAACCAAAATACTATTGGGGGGGTGGTCTTATGGAATTTGATATTGCATCAAACTCTGGCAGCCCCAGAAATAGTGTTGGTATTGCTGGTTCAATGGCCAGGTTTGCTATCAAAAGTGAAACTCTTTATGCTATCAATAATAATTTTGAATTGAAAATTTTTGATATTGGAGACAATAAAGTTTCTAAAACAGATAGTATTCAGACTCTTTGGGGTATTGAAACTTTGTTTATTTATGACAACAAACTCTTTATTGGCAGCAATAATGGATTGTATATCTATGATGTTAGAGATAATAAACATCCCGTTTACATTTCTGAATATCAACATATAACAAGCTGCGACCCTGTAATAGTTAGCGGAAACTATGCGTTTGTAACCCTACGTTCAGGAAATAACTGTTTTGGAAATGTAAATGAACTTAATGTTGTTTCTTTGGAAAATATTGAAAGCCCTACGCTTGTTAAAGCTTATAATATGTTTAATCCCCATGGGCTTGGAATTGATGATAACATCCTATTTATCTGTGATGGAAGTGCAGGGTTGAAAATTTATGATGCCACCGATGTTACTAAAATCAACGAGAACCTGATTAAACATTTCGAAAATATTCAAACTTTTGATGTTATTCCAAATAATGATGTGTTAATTATGACAGGTACTGATGGCATCTATCAGTATGATTATTCTGATATCCAGAACATTAAAGAGATTAGTCATATTGTTATAAATCCTTAAAATAGCATTTTAGTTACTTCGTAATATGAAGAGGCTGCTTGAAAAATTCGTAGAAGATTTGAGTAATCCAAGCAGCCTCATTTATTCAAAAAAAGTATTTTCTTAAAAAACTTATATATGATTAACCTATATGCTAAAACAAGTTTACTGCTGTTTCTTATTTCATTTTCCATAAATGCTCAAAATATTGAACATGAAAAAGTAATGGAAAGAATTGGCTTTTCTTTTTCTTCTTTCGGAGAATTCTTACTTGATGGGGATGAAAATCTTATTGGAGGCCCAGGCTATGACGAAGATAATTTTTATTCTATTGGTATTAATTTCCAGAAACCAATCAAAAACTGGCTTGAACTTGAAATAGGATTAGAATATTCAAGGTTTGGTGCTACTATATATTCCATTACACCACCAATTACGGACAATAGTTCACACGCAGTTAACTTTTCTTTAATGAATATACCTTTAACTGCAAGGGTTAATTTCTTAAAATTTTTATTTTTAAATGGAGGAGGTTTCCTCGGATTTAATACAAAGGTGCCTGAATCAATAGATCTGCATTCGGGAATTGGAATAATGGCTGGACTTGGGATAAAGTATGAATTTAAGTTTGGTGTTTCAATTTTTGTCAACCCATATTCAAAATTTCATTCTTTATTCAAATTTTCGCAAGATACAAGTAAGAAAAGGATTTACGAAAATGGTGTTAAGATTGGTATTACCTATAATCTTAAATAAAATATAAAATGACTAAACATAAGCAGGCACTAGTTTTAATAATGTTAGTAATGTTAAGTTGGGTAGATGTTTCTGCCCAACTTTTGCAAAATGTTATTTATCTGAAAAACGGTTCTATAATCAGAGGTGAAATTACAAAGCAATCTACTGATAGTCTATGGCTTGAAACGAACTGTAACAGTTACATTATTTTATCTCAAGCTGAAATTTTAGACATAAAAAAAGAACCTATAGAAAACACAAAGATCATTAGTAAAGCCAACATTATGCTAAATGATTCAAAAGGTCTTTACAGCTATACAACTATTGGGATGCTCACAGGTAATTCTGAAGTTATTGATGATTTTACTTTTAGCTTTCAGACCAGCATAGGATATGAATTCAATCATTTAATTGGTGTTGGGGTCGGGGTTGGTGTAGAACATCTTAAAACAGAACTACTTCCGGTTTATGCTAGTTTTAAATCACATTTGCTAAATAAACCTAATTCTCCATTTGTAAATTTATCTGTTGGTTACTCATTTCCATTGAGCAACACAAAAAGAAAAGATGATTACACTGACTATAGCTATGAGGGAGGGTTTGGTCTTGGTCTGGATCTTGGAATTTCTTCTTTTAGAACTAAGAATTATGCAGTTACAATTACAGCTGGTTACAAGTACCAGATTGTAAAGGAAACCAGTGATTTATACAACTGGTGGTATGGAGAATCGAAAGAAGTAAATACTTACGAATTCAATAAAATTGCAGTTAGAATTGGATTTATGTTTAAATAAAGAATTTTGAACTTTGGATTTCTAAAGAGGAATGTCATTAGAAACTCAAAGTTCAAAAATAAAATTTTAGTACGCCAAATTTGTATTTAAATATCTTTCAGCAAGCTCAACAGAAATACCTTTTCTTTCGGCATAATCTTCAATTTGCTCTTTAGTCAACTTACTAACATTAAAATATTTAGATTCGGGATGAGCAAAATACAGCCCACAAACAGTAGCCGCAGGCCAAACCGCAAAGTTTTCTGTTAACTTTAATCCCAGCTTTTCCCTTGCACCTAAAATATCAAATAGTGTTTCCTTCTCTGAATGATCCGGGCAAGCAGGATAACCAAATGCAGGTCGAATTCCCTGAAATCTTGATTTTAGCAAATCGTCCAGATTATAATTTTCATTATTTGCATAACCCCAAATCTCTTTTCTTACTTTTTCATGCATTAATTCAGTAAAAGCTTCTGCAAGTCTGTCAGCCAGTACTTTAATCATGATAGCATTGTAATCATCGTGGTCTTCTTCGTATTTCTTCACCCATTCATCAGTTCCAATTCCTGTAGTGCATGCAAAAGTTCCAATGTAATCAGTCAATCCTGTTTCTTTTGGAGCAATATAGTCGGCCAGTGATAAATAATTAGCTTTAGCATCAGTAATCTCAACCTGTTGACGCAAATGATGAAAAACAGCTAACAATTCATTCTTGTTCTCGTTGGTATAAACTTCGGTTGAATCCCCTACTCCATTTGCCGGATGAATACCAACAACAGCTTTAGCAACCAACATTTTCTCTGCAATTATCTTATCCAACATTTCATTGGCATCATCAAACAACTTTTTTGCTTCTTTGCCTTTTTCAGGATGCTCAAAAATCTGGGGGTATTTCCCTTTTATTTCCCATGCATTGAAAAAGAAGGTCCAATCAATGTAGTTTCTAATTTCATTTAAATCATAGTCGTTAAACTCCTTTAAGCCAACAAAATTAGGTCTGCTAAGATCTTTTTCAGACCAGTTAATTTCAGTTTTATTTTTTCGTGCAGTCTCTAAATCTACATACTTCCTGTTTTTTGCCTGGTAAGTGTCTCTAATTCTTTCATACTCTTTTGCATATTCCTTAACAAAAGCTTCTTTTTCATTAGTTGATAGCAAATTACTTGTTACACCCACACTTCGTGAAGCATCAAGTACATGTAAAACAGGCCCACTATAATTTGGGGCAATTTTTACTGCTGTATGAATTTTTGATGTTGTAGCCCCTCCAATAAGCAATGGAACAGTCATTTCCCTTTTTTCCATTTCTTTAGCCACATGCACCATTTCCTCCAGTGATGGAGTAATCAGGCCACTCAACCCAACAATATCAACTTTCTCTTTTTCAGCCACTTCAAGTATTTTTTCAGCAGGAGTCATCACACCTAAATCAATAACCTCAAAGTTGTTGCAGGCCAAAACAACGCCAACAATATTCTTTCCAATATCGTGAACATCGCCTTTTACTGTTGCCAATAATATTTTTCCTGCTGAGCTGCCACCCCCTTGCTCTTTTTTTTCTTCTTCGATGTAAGGAAGCAAAATTGCCACCGCTTTTTTCATCACGCGGGCGCTTTTTACTACCTGGGGCAAGAACATCTTGCCACTTCCAAATAAGTCACCAACCACATTCATGCCATCCATTAAAGGCCCCTCAATAACCTCTAATGCAAAAGGATAATTCTTTCGTGCTTCTTCGGTATCCTCCTCTATATAATCAGTGATTCCCTTTACCAGTGCATGTTTTAACCGCTCTACAACATTTTTACTTCGCCAGTCGTTTTTTACAACCGTTTTTTCTTTTGATTGTTTGACTTTTTCAGCAAATTCAATCAAACGTTCTGTTGCATCTGGCCTTCGGTTAAGTACCACATCTTCTGTTAATTCCAATAAGTCTTTTGGAATCTCATCATAAATCTGTAGCATTCCGGCATTAACAATTCCCATGTCTAAACCTGCCTGAATGGCATGAAATAAAAACACAGAATGAATCGCTTCTCGCACCACATTATTCCCTCTGAATGAGAAGGATAAGTTACTAACGCCACCACTTACTTTTGCATGAGGAAGGTTTTCTTTGATCCATTTGGTGGCTTTTATAAAATTAACTCCATAATTATTATGTTCCTCAATACCAGTAGCAACTGTAAGAATATTAGGATCGAAAATAATGTCCTGAGGAGGAAAACCTACTTTTCCTGTTAAAATTTTATAAGCTCGTTCACAGATCTCTATTTTTCTCTCGTAAGTTGCAGCCTGTCCATCTTCATCAAAAGCCATTACAACCACCGCAGCACCGTATCTTTTTATTTTTTTAGCATGATCGATAAACTGCTCTTCACCTTCTTTTAAACTAATTGAATTAACAATTGTTTTTCCCTGCAAACACTTCAACCCAGCCTCAATAACACTCCACTTTGATGAATCAATCATTACCGGAACTCTTGATATATCAGGTTCAGCCATCAGTAGGTTTAGAAATTTGACCATTTCTTTCTCGGCATCCAGCATGGCATCATCAAGGTTTACATCAATTACCTGTGCGCCAGCTTCAACCTGTTGGCGGGCTATTGAAAGTGCTTCTTCATAATTTCCCTCACGAATTAGTCTGGCAAATTTTATTGATCCCGCCACATTTGTTCTTTCACCTATATTTATGAAATTACTTTGTCGATTAACCGTCAATGGCTCAAGCCCGCTTAATCTGGTTTCTGGCTTTATCTCAGGCACTTCATGCTTACCAGAGTTAGCTGCTAACCTGGCTATTTCACGAATGTGCTCAGGTGTTGTACCACAACATCCTCCTATTATATTAACATGTTTATTATCAAGATATTCAGCTACCTGTAAACCCATTTTTTCAGGGGTTTCATCGTATTCTCCCAACTCGTTTGGTAATCCTGCATTTGGGTAGGCACTTATATAAAATGGAGCTTTCTCAGATAATTCTTCTACATATGGATGCAAATCATGCGCACCAAATGCACAGTTTAATCCAATTGTAAGCAATTTTATATGCGATAATGAATTTAAGAAGGCTTCAATGGTCTGCCCGGATAATGTTCTTCCACTTTTATCACTAATTGTTCCAGAAACCATCACCGGGAAATCTTTAAGACCTCTTTCGTCCAAAATAGAGTCTATGGCAAATAAGGCCGCTTTAGCGTTCAGGGTATCAAAAATAGTCTCAACCAAAAGAATATCTGCTCCACCATCTAACAAACCTTTCACTTGAAGACCATATGCTCCAGCTACATCATCAAAAGTAACAGCCCGGTAACCTGGATCATTAACGTCTGGAGACATGGATGTAGTTTTATTCATTGGTCCCATTGAACCAGCAACAAACCTTGGTTTTTCGGGGTTTAAAGCTGTAAATTTATCAGCAGCAGCTCTGGCAATTTTCGCAGCTTCAAAGTTTATTTCATAGGCCAGATCTTCCATTTTATAATCGGCCAAAGAGACTGCCGTAGCATTGAAGGTGTTGGTTTCAATAATGTCAGCCCCGGCTTCCAGATATTTTTCGTGAATTGCCGAAATAACATCTGGTCTGGTGATACAAAGCAAGTCGTTATTCCCCTTTAAATCAATCAGATAGTCTTTAAATCGTTCACCTCTAAAATCTGCTTCCGATAATTTATATTCTTGTATTAAAGAGCCCATTGCACCATCAAGTACTAGTACTCTTTTCTCTATTTCTTTAAAAACGTTATATTTTTGTTTTGTACTAATCATTTCTAATTATTTTGTTTTGGGTTTAAGGATTTTTTTCTTTACTACAGCAATGAATCAATTTTTTTAACCAATTGTTTAAACTCCTGTTCTTCAAAAAGTCTTGTTAAATAAACAATCTTCCCCTCTTTGTCTACTAAAACATTACGTGTAACCCCGGCATTTTTATCTGCAAAAAGTTCAAAAATTTCTCCATTTTCATCCATAATTAACGGGTAAGTAATCTTCATTTTTTTTGCAAACTTCATCACCTTTTCTCTACTTTCCTTTCTGTCAACACCATAAACACGTAGCCCTTTCTCTTTGAATGCTTGCCAGATCTCCTTTTCAAGATGAGGCATTTCTTTTATGCATACACCGCACCAGCTAGCTGTAAATTGCAGCAAAACAACAGCTCCTTTTAAATCAGAAAGCCTTACCGATTTCTTTTTATCAGGAAACACAATAGGAAAATCGGGTGCCGTATCTCCTACTTTTATTACAAAGCCCCTATCATCCGGCTTTGAACTGGTTTGTGAAATACCTTGGTTACAAAACATTAGTAAGCCAATAATTCCAACTATAAAATGTTTACTCATATTTTTTAATAATTATAAATCAATGATTATCAGCACTATTGCAAAAAGAATAATAAGATTTCAATAATGCCTTCATTTAAAAGGATTGGTATCAAAATGTTAAAATTCTTTATGTATTCCTGTCATTTTAATCCAAAATATTGCTCCAAAGATACAATAAGAAATTTATAAGTTTTAACATTTTGATGGATGAGTACTTAGATTCGCAAGTTTCTCATTTTGTATATTTTTAATACTTTCGTTCAGTTTAATATTCACAACCATGAACTACATAGAATTAGATTGCAGAATAACTCCCTACAATGCGGAAATAGCAGAGATTTTAACAGCAGAGTTGAGCGAATTGGACTTTGAAAGTTTTGTGGAAACCGAAACAGGACTTCTGGCTTACATTCAGGAAGATATTTTTAAGGAAGAAACTTTACCATCTATTGGTATTGTGTCAAACCCTGATTACAGTATCACATTTACACATAAAACTATCGAACAGGAAAACTGGAACGAAACCTGGGAAAAGAATTATTTCGAGCCAATCATTATTGAAAATCAATGTGTTGTAAGAAGCTCTTTTCACAAAGAATTTCCTGAAATTAAGTACCAGATAACCATTGACCCTAAAATGGCTTTCGGCACGGGACATCACGAGACCACCAGCTTAATGATAAAAGAAATACTTCAATTAGAGTTGAATGGTAAATCAGTTCTTGATATGGGTTGTGGTACAGGTGTTCTTGCTCTTTTAAGTGCCATGAGAGGTGCTGTTGACATTACTGCAATTGATATTGATGAATGGTCATACAATAACACCCTTGAAAACATGGAGTTAAACTCCATTAAAGGAATTAAGGTAAAACATGGGGATGTTTCTGCAATTGATGAAAGAAGCTACGACATTATTTTTGCCAATATCAATAAAAATGTCCTACTAAAGGACATTGGTGCATATGCAAAACACATAGACAAAAATGCATATTTGCTTTTGAGCGGTTTTTATAATTCTGATATTGAAGACATTAACTCGATAGCAGAGAGTAATGGTTTTGAGTTGGTTAAAAAAGATGAAAAAAATAACTGGACAATGCTTAAGTATCTAAAAAAATAAAAGTGAGAAGGTATGTCTTCATACTGCTATTCTTTTTTATTTATTGCAATAAAAATGACAATCACCATCTAAAAAATATATTTATCGCAGATGGGAAATCATCGTGGTATGGATCAGGTTTTCAGGATAAAAGAACAGCCTCTGGAGAAAAATTTGATATGAATTCCCTGACTGCTGCTCATAAACATCTC
Organism: Bacteroidales bacterium; assembly: GCA_050296515.1. Taxonomy (GTDB): domain Bacteria; phylum Bacteroidota; class Bacteroidia; order Bacteroidales; family NBLH01; genus NBLH01. The sequence goes on from JBNKRJ010000061.1 coordinate 30,308, forward strand.
GAATTTGGTACATTTGTCCGGGTGAAAAACGTAGAGAATCGGAAAGAGGTAATTGTTAGAATTAATGATAGGGGCCCGTTTTCAAAATATCGTATAATAGATTTATCAAAAAAAGCAGCTGATAAAATAGGCCTTTCAAAAAAGGGTATTGCAGAAGTTAGCCTAGAAATAGCTGGATATGATATCGTTAATCAAATAGCATTTTTAAAACATTACAAAAACATATTTAGAATTAACCAAGAAAATAATTAATGAGCAGAATACAATTTGAAAGAAGAAAAAGAAAAAAAGGATACCTTATTCCATTAGTAGTTATATTGCTCCTTTATTTCTTAATACCAATATATTTAATCAATAAGGGTAGTAGTTTGCTTACAAACGCAAATAAAAAAATGGATGAAAAAGAAATTTTCGCCCCTACTGTTGAGTTTTTCAACGGAGTTGCTTTTTTAAATACCGCTGCTGCTTTCCCTGGTTTTGGTGGATGGGCAAAAGGTATTGAAGAATCATCTACAGAGAAAATGGTTATGCTACAGGAGTCTCAATTCGAGAAGCTTTGTCAAAACCTGTTAAAAGGCAAATTAACTGCTGAAAATGCCTTTCCTGATTCTACTGCAGTTGTAATTTCCGGTGGCGATAAACCTGTTGAACTTTTTGTAAAATCTTATTTTGCAGATTCTTCAATAACAAATACTATTAGCTTAAATGACAGTATTTTAACCAAAATAAATTCCCTTTATTGTCAACAATGGAAAAAGTTCTTCGAAAAAACAACGGCTGATAAGTCGAGACTGTTTTCTATTTGTAAATAGTAATTTCTAACTCCTTTTCAATGGAAAAATCAACTCCAATTTTAGCCAAAGTAATCTCAGTGATATTTCATCCATTACTGATGCCATCGTATGCCATGCTTATTCTTTTTAATTCAAATACTCATTATTCATACATGCCTTTTGAAGTAAAAAAAGTAATTTACCTGATAGTATTTCTTTGCACTTTTTTAATTCCTGTCAGCATCATCCCCTTTTTGGTTAATTTAAAATTAATTTCTGGCCCTGAACTAAAACACCATAGAGAACGGGTTATACCATTAGCAATCAGCGCCTTATCTTATTACTTTGCATATCACTTGCTTAATAGGTTGTCAATCAGCAGTATTAGCTTTGTGAAAATTATGATATTAGCTTCAGCTATTCTAATTTTTATATGCTTACTCATTTCATTAAAATGGAAAATTAGTGCTCATTTAATTGGCGCAGGAGGTTTTATGGCCAGCATATTCTTTTATGCGGTTTATTTTGTTGCTGATTTTACAATAGTTTTAGCAGTAATTAGCCTGTTGGCAGGAATAGTTGCTTATTCCCGACTTAAGTTACATGCACACAATTCGGCACAAGTATATATCGGATTTCTACTTGGTTTTTCAGGAATGTTATTGATACTCTACTTTGGGTTGAATTAGACAAATTTTAGTCTAATCTTGAAAGTTTTACTTTTTTGAAAAACGCCCCATCGTATTATCATAATTTAGGAAATAATCTCCCTTTTTAAGCTTTGTGATGTCAACAGTGCTTCCGTGTCCTTTTTTCACCAATCTTCCGTAGAAATCATAAATCTCGTAATTAGTTTCAGCTGTAAACTTGATTTCATTCTTTGGCTTTTCCGGAGAGAATTTTACTTCGGGATCCAAAGAGCGATAAGTAGCTTCAGGAGAATATCTGGGCTTTTTAGAATAATCAATTTGTTTAACTCTAAATTTATTTAAACCACTATGAGGAGTGATTGATATCTCATAATTATTTGGTCCTGTTGTTCCTTTTCCGTTTACTGTTCCAACATTAACCCATTTTTTCCATTTAAACTGTTCAACCTGATAAGGAAGTGGTCCCTTCTCGCCTGAAGCTGACCATTTTAATAAATTATTTTTCCTGTCAACTCTAATTTCGAGTACTTTAAAAGTACTTTTAGGTAATAAAACTTCTTTGTTTAGAATTTTAGGAGTGCATCCATCTTTATGTTTGATAACAATGGTGACTTTGTCGCCAATTTGCAATTGAAATACGCTTAAATCAATTTCAAAAGCACTTGAATTAATCTCATCAGTAGTAATCTGGCCGTTTACGGTTACTTCGTACACACAGAATCCAACACCTGTTGAAGCAAACGGGTTCATCACAAATAAATTTTCACCCTGATAAATGCCACTCACAGTAATTTCCTTGGCCAGAATAGTGTTTGCTGTAAAAAAGAAAATAACTAATGCGCCAAATAATCGTCTCATTATTAAAATGGTATAATTTTAACTTGTAAAGGTAAAACTGAAAATTTAATTTTCAAAAATTATACTCCCGGTTCATAAAAATGTAACAAATATACACTCTTAAACTACAAATAAATGATTATTTGACTAAAATTAAAAATTCTTTTTTAATTTTTAAACCAGTTCTTTCCAGTCACCCTCGTCTTTAATTAACTGTACTAAGTCATCCAACGCATTTTCTGATGCAATATTTTTTTTGATGACTTCTTTTCCTTTGTAAAGTGAAACTTTCCCTGCTCCTGCTCCCACATAACCATAATCGGCATCAGCCATTTCGCCAGGTCCGTTTACTATACAACCCATTACTGCAATTTTCAGGCCTTTTAAGTGTCCTGTCCTGTTTTTTATTTTTTCAGTTACTTTTTGAATTTCAAAAAGAGTTCTTCCACACGATGGACAAGAAATATACTCTGTTTTTGTCATACGTGTACGACTTGCCTGTAATATTGCAAATGAGGTATTTACAATATTCATGCAATTTTTTTCAGCAGTATTAGAAATCATTATACCATCTACATAACCATCAATTAATAATGGCCCAATATCACATGCTGCTTTTATTTGAAAGTCCTCATTATCAGCTACATCATAGATTCTTTTTAAAATTACCGGAAACAATAAATTATTATTAATTAAATGCTGCATAAAGGCTCTTTGATCAGCCATAGCATTTTTACAATTGCTTTCCAATAATAATATTATCGAAGCATCATCCTTCAAAGCTTTTAATGCATCAATTGTTTCAGCAGTATTTTGTACTTTGATGAAATTCATTTTTGAATTGGTCTCTCCACTATGAAAATCCTTAATTTCAGAATAATAAGGGGAAATATTAATTTTATCAAACCATTCATTTGCTTCACAAATAAATTTTAACCCATGAGTGGTACTTGTTGAAATAATTGCTTCTCCGGTGAAAATATAATCAGGAGAATTATCTGCCGGTTGCCATGCCCCCTCATTATCCAATTTATAACCTAATTTAGTAATGTCAGCATCAACTACTGAGATATTAGAGGACAAATCAGCAATGACAACTGCTTTAGATTCGGAACCTATTTTGGTAGTATTAAAAGTCTCTCTTTTGAGGTAATCAAATGGATTTTTTGTCAACTCACTAACACCATTAATGCCTTCATGTCCTGATAGTTTAGTAAAGTTTGTAACAATCTTTCTCGCAACCGGGACTTCTTCTTCCGGATCTTCAGTTAAAGAAACCCGGACTGTGTCACCAATTCCATCAGCTAGCAAGGTCCCTATACCTATTGCAGACTTTATCCGGCCATCCTCACCGTCACCAGCCTCGGTTACTCCAAGATGAAGCGGATAATTCATATTTTCTTTAATCATCTTGTTCATCAGTAAGCGGTATGCATAAACCATCACACGGGTATTGCTTGCTTTTAATGAAATCACAATTTCGTGAAAATCATTTTTTCTGGCAATTCGCAGAAACTCCATTACCGATTGCGCCATTCCTTCAACAGTATCACCATAGCGATTTACAATACGCGAAGAAAGCGAACCATGATTACAGCCAATTCTGATTGCAGTTTTATTCTCTTTGCAAATATCAATTAAACGGGTAAACTGCTCCTCAATTTTATTCAATCCCTCCTGATATTCTTCCTCAGTTTCTATCTCCTTTCCATTTTTTCTGTCAACAAAATTACCAGGATTAACTCTCACTTTTTCAACTAATTGAGCAGCTAATTCGGCAACTTTTGGATTGAAATGAATATCGGCAATTAAAGGGTTTTTGTAACCTTTCTCTACCAATGCCGTTTTTATGTTCGCTAAATTCTCAGCATGCCTTGTGCTTTGCGCAGTTAATCTGACATAATCGGCACCTGCATCAAATATTCGTATACATTGCTCAGCACTAGCTTCAGTATCAAGAGTATTGGTGTTTGTCATCGACTGGATTCTGATAGGATTATCTCCACCAACTGGTATGTTCCCTATCTTAACTTCACGTGTTTTGAAACGTTCGTATTTATTTATGCTATTGCAGTATTTTTTATCTTCCATATCATCAGAAATTTGAATATTAGAACTTTGAAATTAGAATCAACAATTTTATTGACCAGGTTATAATTTATTATGCTTTCAAAAAATCAGTCCTTATCAGTGTTTCATTTCTTGATTAAAAATTTTGTATAATTTCAACAACAAAGATAAATTTTTAAATTTGTTTACTCTTGTGATTATCTTTACCCTGTTTTATTTTTTATTAAGTAACAAAAATATGTCGATAAAAGTTCAAAATATTACAAAAATTTACGGCGAACAAAAAGCGCTTGATGATGTTTCGTTTGAAATTAATTCGGGTGAAATAGTTGGCTTTTTAGGACCAAACGGGGCAGGCAAATCCACCATGATGAAAATAATGACTGGATTTATCCCACCAAACAACGGCAATGTTTTTATTAATGAAAAAAGTATACTTGAAGATTCTCTTGGCGTTCGGAAAATTGTAGGTTATTTGCCCGAGCATAACCCACTTTATTTGGAGATGTATGTGAAAGAATACTTGCAATTTATGGCTTCTATTCACCTTCCTAAAAAACAGGTGAAAGCAAGGGTTAAAGAAATCATTGAATTAACAGGCCTTACGGTTGAACAAAATAAAAAGCTGGGCTCATTATCAAAGGGTTACAGACAAAGGGCAGGGCTTGCCCAGGCGCTTATTCATAATCCTGAAGTATTGATTTTAGATGAACCTACAACAGGTTTAGATCCTAACCAAATAGTTGAAATCCGTAACCTGATTGCCCAAATTGGAAAAGAAAAAACCGTAATGCTTTCCACTCACATTATGCAGGAAGTTGAGGCTATTTGCGACAGGGTAATTATCATAAATAAAGGAAAACTGGTTGCTGACGAGCGCCCTGATACCATTCAAAACAAAGTAAACAACGAAACCATTGTTATTGTTGTTGAATTTGACAAAGAAGTTGGCCAACAATTAATTGAAAGCATTGAAGGCGCTACAAAAGTGATAAAACACAAAGACAATACCTGGCTAATAGAAAGTGATGCAAACAATGACATCAGAGGTACCATCTTTAATTTTGCCGTGCAAAACGGTTTGACCATTCTATCGCAACAAAAACAGGAAAAAAGTCTGGAGGATGTGTTTAAATTTTTGACCAAAGAAAATTAGTCAAACATAGTTCTTCCACCAAACCTACATATTCTTTGACCACCAAAAACAGAAGCCTTTGCCAATCAAAATAATATCATTATGTTTGCATACTTTTATTGTGGAAAGATTTGATTGATTGCAACCACCCCAAAAATGCTAAAACAGTGTGTTCCATCCAATCAGCTTTCAGAGCATAACTAACTTATTTTTAAATACTTAATAAATAAATTATGTCATATTTATTTACTTCAGAATCAGTATCAGAAGGGCATCCGGATAAAGTTGCTGATCAAATATCTGATGCCTTATTGGATGAATTTTTACGTCAGGATCCTACTTCAAAAGTAGCATGCGAAACATTAGTAACAACAGGTTTAACTGTTTTAAGTGGTGAAGTAAAAACCAATGCTTATGTTGATGTTCAAAAAGTAGCCAGAGCAGTGATTAATAAAATAGGATACACAAAAGCAGAATACCAGTTCGATGGTGATTCTTGCGGTGTTCTGTCAGCCATTCATGAACAATCATCAGATATCAACCAGGGTGTTGAGCGAGAAAAGAAAGAAGAGCAGGGAGCTGGTGACCAAGGAATGATGTTTGGTTACGCAATTAACCAGACTGACAGCTACATGCCAATTCCTATCGACCTATCTCATAAATTATTGATTGAATTAGCAGCTATTAGAAGAGAAGGAAAAGAAATGACTTATCTTCGCCCTGATTCAAAATCACAGGTAACTGTTGAATATGATGAAGATGGTGCTCCTATAAGAATTGATACCATTGTAATTTCTACACAACATGATGATTTTGCAAAACCGGAAAATGATTCGAAAGAAGCTCGAAAAAAAGCTGATGACATCATGTTAAATACTATCTTAGAGGATGTTAAAAATATTTTAATTCCTAGAGTAGTTCCTCAGTTACCTGAAAAACTTCAGAAATTGTTTACCGGAGACATCCGCTACCTTGTGAATCCTACAGGTAAATTTGTAATTGGTGGACCTCATGGTGATACTGGTTTAACAGGGCGTAAAATTATTGTTGATACTTATGGTGGAAAAGGAGCTCACGGTGGTGGTGCATTCTCAGGAAAAGATTCATCAAAAGTTGACAGATCTGCGGCTTATGCAACAAGACATATTGCTAAAAATATGGTTGCTGCAGGCTTGGCTGACGAAGTATTGGTACAGGTGGCTTATGCAATTGGTGTTGCTCAACCAGTTGGACTTTTCATTAACACTTATGGAACAGCTAAAGTTGACAAAACTGACTCTGAAATTGCAAAATTAGTGAATGAAGTTTTTGACATGCGCCCTGCAAAAATTGTTGAGCGTTTTGGATTAACAAATCCTGTATTCTTGCCAACAGCTTCATACGGTCATATGGGACGTGAACCTTATACCGAAAAAGTACTGGTTGGTGCTAATGGAAACCAGGTTGAGAAAGAAGTTGAATTCTTTGCATGGGAAAAATTAGACTACGTTGATAAAATTAAAGCTAAATTTGGCTTATAAAATACTGATATTTAAAGCTTTGAAACGTCGTCTCAATGAGTCGGCGTTTTTTTATTATATAATTTTTGGTGCTACAGATTTAAACAAGCACCACACTTCTTTTCGTATCTCAAGCTGTAGCATTTCGACTGAAGTACGGGAGATTTCTGCTAAAATTTTTATACCACAGTCAATCAAACAAATCATTTTTCCATTGATGAAGAAAATATTTTCGACCCATCCCTTTAATTGATTTTGGATAGAAATAGTATCAACAGGTTGTAAAGAAATAGCTACATCTTCGGGAGCCAGGAAAAGCTTAACTTTATTTCCTAATTTAAGTTTTGGCTGAAGATCGTTAATGATTACTTTTATTTTACTTCCACCACTGGAAGGGCTTAAACAAACCATCTCCTTTTCATGATCAATAAAACCTACTTTTAATTCAAGGATATTTTTTAACCCCGAATGACTCAGCAGCTTAATAGAAGAACGGTGATTGAGCAACTCGTAAATATTTCCATGATTCAAGACTTTTCCTTCTTTTATTAGTATCAAATCGGAACTTAATTGCAATAAATCGGAAAGCTCATGGCTAATCGCTAATACAGGAATATTAAAACGGACAGGTATTTCCTTTATAAAATCAATGATTTCGTTTTTTATTTTTATATCCAAAGCAGAAAAAGGTTCATCAAGCAATAAAATCTCAGGTTGTGATAATATTGCCCGGCCAATCGCCACCCGTTGCTTTTCGCCACCAGAGAGACTGGATGGTCTTCGGTTAAGTAAATGATTAATATTAAGCATATCAACCAATCTATCAAACAAGGAATTGTTTTTGGCTTTTTTACCAAACTCTAAATTTTCCTTTATGCTTAAATGTGGAAACAGTTTAAAATCCTGAAAAACAAGACCGATACCTCTTCTGTGCAATGGAACATTTATATTTTTTGATGAGGAAAAAAGTATTCGGTCATTTAAATTTATTTCTCCTCCATCCGGATTAATAATTCCTGCAATTACATTAAACATTGTTGATTTTCCTGAACCTGAAACCCCAAATATCCCTGTTATTGGAGTTTTTGTGTTAAAAGACATATCAATCTCAAAACCAGCAAGTTTGTGTCTAATTTGAAGCTTTAGTCCCATGCCTCTTTTTCTTTTTTATCAAAACTTCTGAAATGAGCATTGCAGACAATGAAATTATTACAGAAATAATAACCAGTCTTGTAGTTTCAACTTCTTTATCGGGCATTTGCAGATATGAATAAATTGCTAATGGTAGGGTTTGTGTTTTACCAGGAATATTACCTGCAAAAGTAATTGTGGCCCCAAATTCTCCCATGCATCGGGCAAATGACAAAATCAACCCACTTAAAATACCTGGAAAAGCCAGCGGTATGCTGACTTTCAAAAGGCTTTGCCACAAATTGTAACCAAGTATCATTGAGGCTGTTTCCAACTGCACATCAATCATTTCAAACGCTGTTTTTGCTGATCGGAGTGCCAGCGGAAACGAAACTACCATGGAAGCCAGCAATGCCGCTGTAAAAGTGAACGAAATACGTATTTCAAATAATTCAAAAAGGTATTTTCCTAAAAAACCATTAACACCAAATAACATCAGTAAAATATATCCAATTGTAACCGGAGGTAATACCATGGGGATGTTTAAGATACCCTCAACAATTGCCTTTCCAAAAAACTGTTTGCGAGCTAATACCCAGGCCAGAATTAAAACCATGGGCAGGTTAATAAAAGTGGCCAAAAGTGCCACTTTAACAGAGATTAAAACAATATTTAATTCATTGATATTCAATTAGAAATATGTTAATTAATAAAATTGGATCTTATTCATTCGGTAAATCAAACCCATAGTATTTGAATATATTTTTTGCCTCGGGAGATGATAAAAAACAATAAAATTCATTTGCATTTTTGTTGCTTGTTTCAATCAAACCGGCCGACAATACTATGGGTGAATGCAAGCTATCAGCAAAAACATTGATAGTTTTAACCTTCTTTGAGCGCAAAGCATCTGTTTTATAAACAATAGCATATTCAACTTCACCCATTTCAGCCAAGATTAAGGCTGCGCGAACATCTTTGGTATAAATTAATGCAAATTCCATGTCTGAAAAAACACCCAAAGCAGTTAATGCTTCTTTAGCATATTTCCCTGCCGGAACATAAGCCGGTGTGCCTATTGCACATTTATTCCTCTTTTCAACAATATCATTGAACAACGAATGAATGGTACCTGCAATTGAATCATTTTTTGAACTGACAAGAACCAGTTTGTTTCCAGCAACTTGCTTGTAACAAGTATCACAGATAATTCCTTTTTCTAAAAGATAGCTTACCCAATTGTTATTCGCCGAGAAATAAATTGCCGCAGGGGCACCTTGTTCTATTTGTTTTGCCAATGTCCCTGATGAAGCTGCATTTATCTCATAATCAACATTTTTATTGGCACAATAAAAATTTGCCAGGCTATCAACTACCTCGGTTAAACTTGCTGCAACAAATAGGGTTATTTTTTTATTGTCTTCAGTTTGCTGGCATGACAGCGTCCAACAACAGAACAAAATAACAGATAGTTGTTTAAGCCGACTCAAGCAAACAGTGTTCATAAACAAATACTTTTAATTTCTCAGTAGCAGCCAGTAGATTTGCCATTTCTTCCTTTGTTGGAACCTTGCTCGTAAAACTATCCATCGAACAGATGTATAAATAATCATCAACGGTTGACAATGTCTTTTGCACTACTTTACTTATCTTAAAATGCTCCTCAGCTTCGTTAAGCAAATGTTTTATTACGTGGTTTGCCGGCATAATTCCCTTACTCATTAATAAACCAACCAGAAATTTCTCAATCGACATTGATAAAATATTAAACACTAGTTCATCAGAAAACTTTGAGTTTTTTATGTAGGCTTTTTTAGCAGAATTGAAATAAGAATCTGCCCCCTTTATCATTGTATCATATCCTTTTAATTCCATAACTTTAGAAATTGGAAATTAGAAGCTAGAAATTGGATTACTATTTTTTCTAATTTCAAGGTTTAATTTTTTTTAATCTGATATTTCAAATTCTTTAGCTACATTGCCTTCTTCCAAAGCATCCAGAATAGCATCTATTTCATCTTCTCCATTAACACCTCCATACCAGAAATTTCCAGGCTGGATAACCATTACCGGTCCCTGTTGGCATACATTCAAACAGGCAGTTGTTGTTACAGCAACGTCAAGCCCCCTGTCGGCACACTCTTCAGAAGTATATTGCAATAAATCAGATGCCCCTTTTTTGTTACAGGCACCCTGGGCATCACCAGCTACCCTGTACGAATTACAAAACAGTATTAAATGTTCAGGTTTTTTCATGATGTAAATATTTAAATATTAATGACATAACTAGTTAATGTTTTGAAAAATATCACTGAGTTCTCCTTCCGATTCAACGATATTAATCCCCTTTTCAAGTAGTTTCAATGCAGGTGTTTCACCAATTTTAACTGTGCAAAGTATTTGGCAATCCTCTATCAACTTATAAATCTTTTCAAGTCTCTGAGAATCAAATGTGTGATTTTCAGTTCCAGGACAGTAATTAAATGTGTTCCTTTCTTCGATGTATTTTGGTAAGGAATTCTGTAGTTCGTAAACATAAAACTTATCTGCCTTTCCAAAGTGGGTATCCACCTTTTTCCCATTTGATGATGTTATTGCAATTCTCATATTTTTTTATTTAAATGATTAAGTGCCAGTTAATACCAACCATAAATTAATTTCTTACCTGTTAAGCGCATCCCTGTGCATCACCTCTACAGCTTTCTCCACACTTCATCATATCAGCTTTTTTAAGTGTTCTAAATACCTTGTCTTTATATACATAATCAAGTCCTGTATCAATCAAACCAGTCATTTGAACTACTTTAATCCCTGTAGAAGTCAATATATCGCTTGGGTTTTTACCTGCACCACCTGTTAAAACAGCTCTGCAATCAGAAAGGGTTGTTGCCAGTTCTGCCCAGCGGAGATTACCCTTTCCAGGGTTTGGTGTAAGACGATGCTCAATAAACCTGTATCCATTTTTTGTTTCCTTAAAAATGAACAGTTTTTTCGCCTCTCCAAGGTGCTGATTTACCAACATTCCTTCGTAAGTAGCAACAGCAACATAAGGACGGCTTTGTACTTTAACCTGCTCTTCTTCAGCTACTTTTCGCATCATTTCAACTGAGCGGTTGTAGTCCTTACCTAATAAACCAGCTGCATCTGCCCTGCATCGGGCACAATGGGTCATTGGTTTTAAATATTGTTCGGTCTGTAATCTTATCCTTGCCAGCATTTTTTTGTCCGGCTCCATAATTTCAGAAAAATTACTTCCTTCGTTTTTTACAACGGGAATACAATTCATAATATCTGCATCTCTATTAGCAACATCCTCAGCCAGTTCCTCAAAAACATGATCGTTAATTTCTGGTAGTATAATACTGTTAATTTTTACAGTTATACCTGCATCTTTAAGTAGCTTTATACATTTTAGCTGCTGTTCCAAAAGTACTTCTGCTCCCTGCAATCCCCGATATACTTTTTTACCGAAACGCACCCAGCTGTATATTTTTGCTAAAACTTCAGGATCGATACTGTTTATGGTAATTGTTACATGAGAAACCTGTAATTCTGCTAATTCATCAATATATGGTGCTAATTCAAGCCCGTTTGTTGAAACGCACAATATCATTTCAGGATACTCTTTACGAACCATTCTTAAAGTTTTCATGGTAGCGTCAGGATTAGCAAAAGGATCACCTGGCCCGGCAATTCCCACTACTGTTATTTCAGGTAGTTCTTTGTGCAATTCTTTGAGGTATGAAAGAGCTTGCTCCGGTGTTAGCACCGCACTGGTAACCCCTGGACGACTTTCATTCACACAATCGTATTTTCTGTCGCAATAATTACACTGTATATTGCATTTTGGTGCTACAGGTAAATGTACCCGTGAGTATTTATGTTTTGCATCTATATTAAAACAAGGATGTTTTTTAGTATCAATCATAATTTTAGAACTTAGAAATTAGAAATTAAAACTTAGAGATATTAATAAAATCAACTCATAAATACTCTAAGTACTTTAAGTACTCAAGGCACTTTTTAACTACATGTACTTATAGCCAACCAGTGAAGTGTTCTGCTTTTGTTCAACTATGGCATTTACCAGTTTATCAAACAGTTGTTGAGTTCCTTTGTATCCTAAGTGCATAATTCGTTGCCCTCCCATTCGGTCGTGAATCGGAAAACCGATTCTCAACAAAGGAATACCCAGCTGACGTGAAATGTAGTACCCTTTGCTGTGCCCGATTAAAATATCCGGGTTAAGCTCTTCGGCCAGTTCCCTGATTTTTTCAAAGTCTGAATCATCCATTACATTTATTGGCGAACTTTGAGTACTGACTTTTGCAATTTCAGTTTTTAGTTTACCGCTGTATCCACCAGAAGCAGCAATTACCACATCCACTCCAATCTCATTTAAAAAAGAGACCATCCCTATTATCAAATCTTCTTCACCATAAACCACTGCCTTCTTTTCAAAAATATGTTTGTGACCATCAGCATATGAATCAATCAGTCTTCCCCGCTCATTTTCATGCTTTTGTGGAATAGGCTTACCAGAAAGCTGGCTTAAAACCCTGAAAAATTGATCTGTTTCTTTTATTCCAATCGGTAAGCCGAGAGAAAATTTGGGAATCGAAAATTTGTTTTCAAGATACTCTGCCGCAGTATAAGCTTTTTTAGTGTCTCTTGTTTTTCCTGCCAGGGCCCCCTTGTTCAGGATGTATCCAAATTCGATAGAAGCTTTTGCATTCCCCATGTCTCTTATTTCAGCTATTGGGATCCCACCTATTGGAATTCTCATGTAGGTATCCCAGGAAGGATTATCCAATGAATCTGAGTAATCTGAAAGTAAATTGTAATCCAATCCGAAATCATTCATTATCTCTTTCATATACCGCAAATCTTCAGTTGAAACAAATCCCGGAAAAAGGTTAACCTTTTCATTTACAGAAGAATATATCGACAAAGTTTTTACTGCCGCTGCAACGGCTTCATGAAAACCATCCATGTGGGTTCCCTGGTAACTGGGTGTTGATGCATAAATAAACTCCGGCAATTCTTTGTTCTTGTTTTTTGATTTGTACTCATGAATCAGTTGCTGCACATCTTCACCAATGGTTTCACTCAGGCAGGTACTTGCTATGGCTACCACTTTAGGTTTATATTGGGCTATTATGTTATCAATTCCTTCACAAAAATTCTTGTTTCCTCCAAAAATGGTCGTTTCTTCGCTAAAATTTGAAGAGGCTATGTCAACGGGCTCCCTATAGTGCGAAATCATGTATCTTCGAATGTAGGTTGCACACCCCTGTGAACCATGAATTAGCGGGACACATCCTTCAATACCTTTGAATGCCACACATGCTCCAAGAGGTGTACATAATTTACATGCATTGCGCGTAGAAGCAAATGAATTGTCCTTATCTATTGTTTTGATATTTGTATTTTCCATGCCATATTTTTAGAGATTAACAACTGCCAAGCGGGTCATTCTAGTATAAAATCGTAAAATGCCGGCTAGCACATTTAGAATTAACCGCTAAGCAGTTTGAAAATTTTCTTCTTTTCTTACAAATTGCCAGACAGGGCTACAGGCTGTAGCATAAATCTCCTGTGCAAAGTTTAGCATCCCCTCATATCCTGCCAGTGCTTCTTTTCGCTCATGATTGTGATCGCAAAAACCTAAACCTAATTTATGAGCTATAGGCCTTTCCTTTACTCCCCCAATAAAAATGTGTGCTCCGGTTTTTTGAACAAAGTCTGAAAGTTCGTTTGGGTTTGAATCATCGACCAGGATTGTTCCTTCATCGCAAAGTTCAGCAAGCAGATTGTAATCATCCTTATTGCCTGTTTGTGAGCCAACTACAACCGTTTTAACTCCAATTAACCGCAAGGCTTTCACTAAAGAAATGGCTTTAAAAGCTCCTCCAACATAAATGGCCGCTTTTTTCCCTTCCAGCTTTTCACGGTATTTTGTCAAAGCAGGAATTAAGTCTTTTACTTCTTCTCTCACCAGGTTTATGGCATTTTCGAGCAACTCTTCACTCTTAAAAAAATTAGCAACTTCGTACAATGCATCCGACATGTCTTCAATTCCGAAATAAGAAACCTTGATATACGGAATACCATATTTTTCTTTCATGTACTTTGCGAGGTGAATCATTGAGCCAGAGCATTGTACCACATTAAGCGAAGCTTTATGCGCATTTCTTATTTTTTCTATCCGGCCATCTCCGGTAATCGTGGCCAGAATATCAATGCCTATTCTTTGGTAATAATCGCTAAGCATCCATAATTCTCCTGCCAGATTGAAATCACCTAAAATATTGATTGTGTGAGGCTTTACTTTTATAGAATCAGAAGTTCCAACCAGTCTGGCTAACGCATCACAGGCAATTTTATACCCGTCTTTTTTAGTTCCCTGGAAACCTTCAGCCATTACAGGAATTACCTCAATCCCTTTTTCTTTGCTTACCTTCCTGCAAATCGCTTCAACATCGTCACCAATAACCCCTACAATGCAGGTTGAATAAACAAAGGCTGCTTGGGGTTTGTATTTATCAAGTAATTCATTTAGAGATTCTTCCAGCTTCTTTTCTCCTCCAAAAATCACATGCTTTGCGCGCAAATCTGTAGTAAAACTATTTCTGTGTATCTCAGGGCCAGAAGATAACGCCCCACGAATATCCCAGGTATACACAGCACATCCAACGGGCCCATGAATAAGGTGTACTGCATCCGCAATTGGGTACAGCACCACCCTTGATCCACAGAAAACACAAGCTCTTTGACTAACAGAACCTGCCAGACTAGGCTTAGAACAGGCTATTTTGAAATTGTCTTTGCCATTTTTTGTGGCTATTTGAGATAATCTGTCAGTTAAAAATTGGTTCATAATCTTTCAATGAAAAATTAATAAAGAATCAAAATATTTCAGAAATAAAATCGGTAGTTCCACACTTTATTGGTTAAAATATCCTAATAAAGAGCCTGTTACATTACCAGCTCAAAACTTTCTTCCGGACATTCGGCATCTTGCTTGTCAAGAAAAACATTCAATATTTTTTCGAGCAAACGCATTGCTCCCTGGTACCCGGTTACAGGAAAATAAGAATGCCCAACCCTGTCAACTGTAGGAAATCCCATCCTGACAAAAGGAATATTATCATCACGAGAGATGTATTTACCGTAGGTATTTCCAATCAGCAAATCAACTTTTTCCTGCTTAATCCACTGATGCATTAAAAACATATCGGCACACAGTCCATTTTTAAATTTGGCTTCCGGAACTTTTTCGCCAAGAATATCTTCCATTTTTTTCATAAACCTTTTTCCCGGTGTACCACTAACAATGTATACAGGTTTCATTTCCATATCTACCAAAAATTCAGTTAAAGGAATTAAAGTATCAGGATCGCCATACATGGCAACCCGCTTTCCTGCAAGATATTGGTGCATATCGGTAATCATATCAATCAGACGCCCACGTTCATCAGTGATAATTTCCGGAACGCTAACTACCCCTAGTTTTGAAAGTGCCTGAATATACCTGTCTGTTGCTCTTAAACCAATTGGCAGCTCTTCAATAGAGAATTTGACTTTACAGGAATTTTCAAGTTGAATAGCTGCATCATTTGTTGCCCAGTGCCCAAGCCCTAGTGTAGCTTTTGCATCGCCCATTGCCACAATATCTTTTATTTTTGTACCGCCTTTAGGATACATTTCATGTTTCCCGGTCATTGGAGCATCCAACACATCTGAAGTATCAGGTAATAAAGTGATATCAACTTTCATTAATTCAGCAAGGCGTTTAATTTCCCTCATGTCAGAAGGTTCTACCCAACCAGATAATACATTGATTTTCTTCGTTTTATTACCTGTATTTACGGAGAATGAGCGAATAAATCCTTTTAACATATTTGCATAGCCAGTAACATGTGAACCAACATAACTTGGAGTATTGGCATACACAACATATTTACCTTCAGGAACTTTACCTTCGTCTTTGGCCTTTTGACTTATCTGTTTTAAATCATCACCAATTGTTTCTGAAAGACAGGTAGAGTGGACTGCTATTACTTCAGGGTTATAAATAGTGAAGATATTGTTGATTGCCTGTACCAAATTTGCCTGTCCTCCAAAAACCGAAGAACCTTCTGTAAATGAGCTGGTTGAAGCCATAACTGGCTCTTTGTAATGACGAGTAAGCATGCTTCGGTGGTAAGAACAGCACCCTTGTGAACCATGACTATGCGGCAGGCAGCCATGAACACCAAGTGCTGCGTACATTGCTCCAATCGGCTGACAAGTCTTTGCAGGATTTACCGTCAGGGCTTTTCTATCTTTTATTTCATCTGTTGTATGTCTGAGTAACATAATTTTCTAATTTAAGTTCATGAACTATTTTAAACGTATTCAGCATAAACTTCGCCGATTAATTCGGGTTCGCTTTCCCATGGGGCTTTAATCATTGTCCAGATTTTGGTGCCAACGATTCGTTCGATATCTTTGTAAAAATTAATGGCACCACCAAATGCAGCATAGGGCCCTCCATAATCATAGCTGTGGAGCTGTTTTAATGGCACACCCATTTTTTGGATAGCATATTTCTCTTTAATTCCTGCGCAAAAAACAGCTGGTTTAAAATGCTCAATCAGCTTTTCTGATTCCCAGTGAGAAATATCATCAATAATCATGGCCTTTTTAGTCATTTCCGGCATCATACCTTCATAATCTTCAAAAGTGTAGCCTTCAGCTTCCTTTTTTGCTTTATGTTCCTGTTTGCTTGCATCATACCTTTCAGGATCCTGGGAAACAGTTAATTCTTCAATATTTCTGCTATCGGCATCGACTTTTATATTTGGTAATACTTTTCGTCCTTCATAATCATCACGATGAGCAAATTCATAACCGGCAGCAACCACTTCCATATCCATTTCTTTAAACAATTCCTGGTAATGGTGGGCACGTGAACCACCTACAAAAAGCATTGCCCTTTTCCCGGTAGTTGTTTTCTTTACCATCTCAACAACTGCTTTTACTTTAGGCATTTCTCTGTCAATAATAGCTTTTGCTTTTTTTACCAACTCTGGATCATCAAAGTATTCTGCTATTTTTAATAATGATTTTGCAGTGGCTTCAGCTCCAATAAAGTTCACCTTTATCCAGGGAATACCATACTTTTTCTCCATCATTTCGGCAATGTAATTAATTGATCTGTGGCACATTACCATGTTTAAGTCCACCGTATGAGCCCTTTCAAAATCATAGATACTTGAATTACCGCTAAAGGTTGATGTTAATGTAATCCCCATCTCTTCAAAGAGCTCTTCAATTTCAAAAGCATCACCCCCGATGTTATATTCTCCAAGGAGGTTAACATTGTATTTTCCTGGTTTTGGCTCGTCATTTAACCCAACCACATCTGTGAAAATTTTGTTATTTGCAATGTGGTGTCCTGCTGATTGACTAACTCCCCGGTAACCTTCACAACTAAATCCAAAAATATTGATGCCTAATTCCTCCTCAGCCTCTTTACAAACCTGGTGAACATCGTCACCAATCAACCCAACCGGGCAGGTAGAAAAAACTGCAATGCTATGTGGTTTAAAAATTTCGTAAGCTTCAATAATTGCTTGTTTTAACTTTTTTTCTCCTCCAAAAACAATGTTTTCGTCCTGCATATCGGTTGAAAAAGAATAAGTTATGAAATTATGACTCTCTTCCGTTTCTGGTCTGGTTTGGTTACGCCTTGTCAGCCAACTATAAAATCCGCACCCGATAGGCCCATGAGTAAGGTTTAGAACATCTCGTGTGGGCCCTAATACCACACCTTTGCAACCGGCATAAGTACATCCTCGCTGAGTAATAATTCCGGGAATAGTACGAACGTTTGCCTGAATCTCCTGTTCCATTCCGGGTTCGTTTACCAAAATACCCTTTGCCCTTTTCTTCGCTATTTTGGGAGGGTATTTAGCCAAAACCTCTTCAGTAAACTCTTTGTTCCTGATATTTTTTGTTTCTTCTGATTTCATATTCGTAAGTTTTAGATTAAAGAACAGTTTCGCCATGTAAACCAGTCCTAATCTGGATAGCATCTGAACATGGCATTACAAAAATCTTCCCGTCCCCCGGGCTATCAGTTCTATTTGCTTCAATCAGGGCAGCTATTGCTTTTTTTACCTGATCATCATTAACAGTAACACTAACAAGTCTTTGCGGGCGTAAACGTGGCTCTGGCCCCATTACACTAATTGCCTCCGGGATTTCCTCTTTCACACCTTGAAGCACTTTTGCATCGTATTTGCCTTTTCCCCTGCCATAAACCCTTCCTGTTGCCATAAAGGAGGGTAATCCTATTTCCGAAAGCAATCGCTTGGTTTCGTTCATCTTATCAATTCGAATTATTGCCATTATCGTTTTCATACGGCCTAGGTTTTAAAGTTATAGTTCTTTGATTCCTCTACTAATGGTATAAGCTTCTTCCACCGGGGCTACAAATATTTTCCCGTCCCCATATGCTCCAGACTCACCGGTTTTTGCAGCTTCAAGTATGGTTGTTACCGCAAAATCTTTATCCGAATCCTGAACAACAATCATTAATAATTCTTTTGGTAGTTCATCGTAAGTAATATCCCCTACTTTCAGTCCTCGCTGTTTTCCCCTTCCAACAACCGGAACACGGGTAATAGCAACATATCCGGCCTCAAAAAGGGCTTTCATTACAGTTCCTGTTTTTTCGGGTCGCACAATGGCTCTTATCATTTGCATGGTATCTTCTCCTAATTTTTATGGTTAATAGTTATTTAATTGTGATCTATTCCAAAACATACCTGATTCACTAATTCATTATGCCAAAATCTATTAGCAACTCTTCAAGTTCCTCTATTGAAAGAGGTTTTGGCACTACAAACATTTTGTTTTCGTCAATTTTTTTCGCCAAAGCCCTGTATTCATCAGCTTGTGCATGGCTTCCATCGTAATCAATGACGGTTTTTCTATTGATTTCAGCACGCTGGACCATGTTATCTCTCGGAACGAAATGAATCATTTGAGTACCCAACTTTTTAGCAAGCTCTTCAATCATTTGGAATTCATTGTCAACTTTACGACTGTTGCAAATTAAGCCTCCAAGTCTCACTCCGCCTGCTTCGGCAAATTTTACAATACCTTTGCAAATATTATTGGCGGCATACATGGCCATCATTTCACCTGAAACCACGATGTATATTTCCTGGGCTTTCCCGTCGCGAATTGGCATTGCAAAACCTCCACAAACCACATCACCCAGAACATCATAAAATGCATAATCGAGTTCTTTCTCATCATCATAGGCACCTAATTGTTCTAAAAGGTTAATAGATGTAATAATTCCCCTTCCGGCACAACCAACTCCTGGCTCAGGGCCGCCTGATTCAACACAAGATGTACCTCCAAATCCTTCTTTTAATACATCTTCGAGCTCAACATCTTCACCTTCTTCACGAAGGGTATCCAGTACTGTTTTTTGAGCTAACCCTCCTAATAACAAGCGTGTTGAATCAGCTTTGGGATCACAACCTACAACCATTACTTTTTTGCCTAATTCTGCTAAACCTGCAACGGTATTTTGTGTGGTGGTTGATTTTCCAATACCACCTTTTCCATAAATGGCTACTTTTCTCATAATTAAACCTCCTATTCTTTATTGAACATTTTTATTTCTGTTTTTTCGGATACATTGGGTGTGCCAAAAGTGATTAAAACAGACAAGGCTTCTTCGCAAAGTATTTATTATCAACATATTAAATGGGTGAAATTTATTAAATTCATTATTTTATGATAAAATATTAATACAGTTATGTATTGTTGCACCTGAAAAACTACAAAAATGTAGTAAATTCATAACTACTTGTCTAACAATAAATTAAAAGCACGGTTTTAATCAACCTATTTTTATTCAATCTTAATAAATCGGAAAATTTTGTTAATTACTTGACTACAAGTGGATTATCAATAATTATGAAATTGACAAACTTGTTATAAAAAACAACCAGACTTTTAAAATAATATACTTACAAAACAGTTACGCATAAAAAATCGAGGGTTGATTTTAAATTTTAGTTATTTTTTGAGCTTAAAGTATTTTTTTAGAGGGTATTTTCGAATTTTATTTATTTTTGCAAAACAAAATCAGCCTAATGAATTTTTGTCAAAAAACAGGTCGGGAATGTTATGGTAAAACAGATTTGCCACTATTGCTTGAAATCAGTAAAATGATCAACAATAGCAGCAACATTAAAGAAGTGTTGCGTCCTGTTTTAGGAAAAATAGCCCAGTACGTTAAAGCAGAAAAAACCACTTTAAATATACTAAACAGGCAAAAATCTAAAATCATTGTTGAAGTAGGTTTTGGTTATGAAAAACAAAACACAAATCAGGTTGAATATAATATTGGTGAAGGAATAACAGGCGTTGTAGTCAAAACTGGTCAGGCCATTTTTATCCCTAAAATATATGAGGATAAACGCTACTTAAACAAGTTGCAATCGAATTTATTAACCCGAGACAAACAGGATATTTCATTTATATGTGTTCCTATAGTAGTTGAAAAACAAATAACCGGAACAATTAGTATTCTTCGAATCTATGATAAAACACTAAATCAGAGAGAATTAATTCAGTTATTGTCTATAATTGGAGCCATGATTGCTGAGGCTGTAAGAGCAAGGCAAGACCGGATTGAAGAAATTGAAAAGCTAAAAGAAGAAAATGAACTCCTTCAAAGTAAATTAAAAACACTTTTTAAAGTTGATAATATCATTGGCAATTCAGGAAAAATGCAAGAGGTTTATCAATTAATAGAACGGGTTTCAAAGACCAATGCAACGGTTCTAATAAGGGGAGAAAGTGGCACTGGGAAGGAATTAATTGCGGATGCAATTCATTATAACAGTCCAAGGGCAAAAAAGACTTTTATAAAGGTAAACTGCTCTGCTTTGCCAGAAGGTCTAATTGAAAGCGAACTGTTTGGCCATGAAAAAGGATCGTTTACCGGGGCAGACAGTCTAAGAAAAGGACGTTTTGAGTTAGCCGAGGGTGGAAGTATTTTTTTGGATGAAATTGGAGATTTACCTGCACAAACCCAGGTAAAATTACTTAGAACAATACAGCAACGGGAATTTGAAAGGGTTGGTGGTACAGAGACTTTTAAGTCGGATGTAAGAATTATTACCGCCACAAACAGAAATCTGGAAGAATTAATTAAGGAAAACAAATTCAGGGAAGATTTATATTACAGAATTAATGTATTTCCGGTTTTTTTGCCAGCATTGCGGGAAAGAATAAATGATATACCTATTTTGGCAGACCATTTCATACAAAAGTGTAATGAGGTGAATATGACCAACATACGTAGGATTTCATCATCGGCAATTGATATGTTAATGGTTTATCACTGGCCCGGCAACATTCGTGAACTTGAAAATTGTATCGAACGAGCTGCAATTATGAGTACAGATGGCGTAATCAGATCGCACAATTTGCCACCTACACTGCAAACGGCACAAAGTTCTGGCACCGAGAATAAAGGAACCCTTAACTCCATAATGGAACGCGTTGAAAAACAGCTGATTGTAGATGCCCTTACAAGTTCCCTTGGAAACATAAACAAAGCTGCACTTATGTTGGGAATAACAGAGCGGATAATGGGGCTAAGAATAAAAAAATATGATTTAGAAACGAAAAAGTATAGGAAACAGAGAGGTATTTATGATGAATGAAATAGACGTTTTTGATTGCGACTTTTCGAACCCGGTTCACCGTCAAAAACTTGTAGAATTAATGAATGATTACATCGCTGATGAAATGGGAGGTGGGGAACTATTCAAAGGCGAAAAAATAATTAAATTAATAAATGGCTTGCAGTCACATCCAAGCAAACTCATTCTTTTTGCCTCAGTTAATGGCAGTATAGTAGGACTGACAAACTGTTTTATAAATTTTGGGACCTTTGCTGCTGCATCATTCATTAATATTCATGATATCATTGTAAATAAACTCTATAGAGGAACAGGTGTTGGAAAAGCACTTATGAATGCAATAATTAAAAAAGCTGATGAGATTAATTGTGCAAAAATAACTTTAGAAGTCAGAGAAGATAATTACAGGGCACAAGAACTATACAAAAGTCTGGGTTTTGAAAATTGCCAGCCAAAAATGTTTTTCTGGGTAAAAGAATTATAAGGTTTAGTTGAAAAAAAATAGAGTTACAGCAAATGCCAGTGAAGATACAACAAACCCAACCAAAAAAACTGTAAAAGAGATGTTTAACAACCTAAACTTCACACCTAGTATTTTCCCCAATGTATACTGATCCCTTGTTAAATTGCTAAGCAATAAATCCTGATCTTCCAGCATCGCTTTTAATGCAGTTTCGTAATCACTATAATTAACCTTGAAGAAATTTCCATAAAATAATAAGTGGGCTTTCTTCTCATGAAAATCGTCCATTGAAAATACCCCGGGATTAATTTTTGGTCTTGCTGCAATAATTGCCAGTGTTATTGAAAGCATACTAAAGCCTATGGTAATAAATGAAGGCAGCATCATGTTCCGAAACTCGCTAGAATAAACAAATACAAAGGTTATTACCGCCGATACAATAAGGGTGTTTAATGAAATTAAAATATTTGCTTTATTGTCTGCTAACCCACTCAAAGCTACCTGGTTACGTGCAGTAATCCGATATAATGTATCAAACCCACGAGTTGATGATAGACGCTTTTCTACCTTTTGATTTATCTGCCTGATTTCCTCTTTCAAATCTTCAATAATCATTCGGTTATCTGTAGGCAACTGCTGTTTAAGTTCCTGTTTTAACAGGAATCTTATTTTACCAAGATTTTTTTCTTTGCCCTCAGAAAATAATGCCCTTCCGGCACGAGTACAAAACTCATGCTCGTTTAAATATGTTTCAACAGTTTGCCAAAAGCTTCGTTTAGTAAGTTTTGGTTTGAGAAAATAGTTTCTTTCCTGGCGATGGTACTTTACCCACAATAAAAATTCATCAATAGCAACATAAAATTCAGAAGCATCGTACAAAATTTCGCCACAAATATTCTCATGCTGTTTATTATGAAGTACAGTTTCAATAGTCATTAACACCGCCTCGCTTTTCTCTGTGCTAACTTTTTGTGCTTTTAAAAACTCATGCGCTATTCTTATCGACTGCTTTTTGAAATCAAGGTAATCGAAAAGAAATCCTGTGGAGAAAAGCCATGCAGCAACAAGAATTGTCTCCCGCTCATCATTTCCCACTTTTTCTATTTCACAAATCTGATTGGCATATTTAACCGTTTTACTTATGTAGCCAATATTATGAAATAGAAGTAGTTCATTTTTATTGTTTAAAAACAATTCTTTTACATAATCTTTTGCTTCCGTAATAAGATCCATAGTCACAGTTTAGGTAATTTGGCAGTGGTAAAATAATAAGGAATTCTGATCATATCCAAAATTTGTGAATTATTTTTTAATTATGTACTTGCAAAACAGAAAAAGCAAATTATATTTGCACAAGTTCTTTAAATAGCTCTTATCAAGAAAGGTGGAGGGACAGGCCCTGTGAAACCTTAGCAACCGTAGTCTTATGTTACAAGGTGCTAATTCCAACCCATTTAGGGGAAGATAAGTTAGGATAATCTGAGAAATCGAAACAAAATATATAGAAATCTCTCCTGGCTTATCGGGGGAGATTTTTTTTATTCCCCTGGCTGAAATCATCCAAAGCTTTTCAAGATAAGAATATCTGGAAATTAATTTTTACGATTATCAGCTAGTTTACACCTAAATGGTTTCTTCCGTTTGAAAATCAATTTGTTTACCCCAACCCAAATAGGAGCAAATTGATTTTACTCGCAAGCTCGTGAAGGTAAACGTTCTTCACTCCCTTTTAGGTGGAGGGATAAAAGGAGAAAAGCAATTTGCGGTTGGTATAAACTAGCCGACAATCATTTTAATTTTTATCTAATCGGAAAAAATAATGAAACATCCATGATTAATTTTAATCACACACAAGCATGATTATTAACAAAAACTGTCTGGTAACATGTAAGTTAAGTCTGGTGGATGTTCCATCTGATAAAATGGAGTAATAAAAAATAAACAGATGAAACCCTCATAGAGGGATTAGCTTATGCTGAGCCCTTCGGGGTTTATAAAGAAACTTAACTTAACGAAGTGATCTCATGAGCGAAGCGAATAATCGCTCTACAAAAGAATATGTTTAACCTTGCGAAGCTCATGAACTCCATATA
Source organism: Bacteroidales bacterium (assembly GCA_050296515.1). GTDB lineage: Bacteria > Bacteroidota > Bacteroidia > Bacteroidales > NBLH01 > NBLH01. The sequence goes on from JBNKRJ010000061.1 coordinate 54,683, forward strand.
AATAGT
>JBNKRJ010000062.1:0-6771 GCA_050296515.1 Bacteroidales bacterium
TGGGGCTGTATCAAAAGTATTCAATGCAATTTTACTTTCATTTCAACAACAAAAGAGCGTATTTCAACAAGATTGAAAGCAGATTGATTGGATTGATGCAAGATTGAAAGAAAAATTTATAGCAAAACTAGTTTTGATACAACCCCGGTGCACTTGTCAGGTGTTGTCACCCGACAAATTAGCCTTGACATGACATTAGGAGAGGGTGAAATCATAAACGCAGATATTCATAAAATCAATTGGGAACGCAATAACTACACTATTGAAATTGAGATTCCTTTGGATTATAAATACACTATGCGAATGTTCTTTTGCCAGGTGTAATAGATCTTGTTTTGCCATTCTGCTAAAAAGAGACGACAAAGTATCAGGTTATAATTTAGATTTACCTACTGACGCGAAAATAACAGAAAGAGCTTTTCTTTTGAAAAAATCGATCAATAATCTAATAATCAGGAGCTTCCTTTCCTGTTATTTTTTTTATTGCATCCTTAAACAGTTTTATATTCTCCGGACTATCAGCCTGTAAAGGAGCTATTATCGAAGATATTTTTGTCATAACACCTAATTCTATTCGGCCCTGCACTCCTTTTTCTTTAATAATATATTGATAGTATTTTGCTAATTTCATTCCCATAATAATGCCCTATAAATTAAAATCCTTAAGAATTTGTTTATAAACACCTGCTTCTGCCCCCCATGATTTTGCATCCTTAATCAACCATTCACAATGATCATCACCTTTTCCAACGCAAAAGGGTTCCATAGCTATGGTTAAAGAACCAAAAAATGCTGAACACCAGCCCGAAGCGTATCCAGTCAATGACCAGCAAATAGGTACCTTTGCTTTTTCATTAAACATCAAATATTGTTCCGCTTCCCATGAATTTGTCCAAACTCCTGTAAAGTAAAATTTTCCAGCTTCCCTGTCAAATTCAATTTCTTTAGGTGTTGCCTGAACAATTCCTCGCCAGGTGTGAATTGTTGGTCCCGAAGCAAGTAATTCCATTTCATTATCAAATTCATAGTTTTGTTTCATGTTCAAAAACTCCTCATAAGCATTCTGAAAATCAAGTTTAAACAAAAATGCCCTTGCTTTTTCCTCACCCAACTCTGCTATTAAGTTGTTTCTAAGCAAACCCATGATATTTGCATCAAAAATAAGAACTCTACTCCCCTTAAAAGAAGTAATTCCCTTCTCAAAATCGAATTCAATCTCTTTCGACATATTAAAATCAAGTGCTTTCATAGTGTAGTTTTAAGTGTGTTATTATATTTTTGATACCTTAAAAGATGTATATTTCAAGATTTTCAAACATCCAATAGCATTGCCCAAAGCTATTTTTAAACATTGATTTACCCACATACCTCATTCTCTCACTTAAATATACAAAATTTTGCTGAAACATCATGGTTAGTATTTAGCATAGTTTTAATAAAGAAAAAGACCAGTATAAAACCGGCCTTTCTCAAAATTGTAGAAATATAATTTTATACCGATATTACTTTTAAAATAGTCCAATTTCGGCAAAGCCTCATTCGACTATTTTCAAGTAGCATAGGCATTTACCATTGCAGTTTATATTTTGCCTTTGGACTAAAATATAAATATAATTAGTATTACTTACTCCATGGTTTCTTCCACAAGTCTTTTGGTAAGTATTCCAAAATTAAAACGATACATTTTTGCAATTATAGCCACAAAAACACCCCCTATTATGAACATCACGAACAAATCTTTAGCGGCATCAACATTCTCCTGAATAAAGTTAGCGGGTGTTTGAAGCGCAGAAGCTTTATTTGTTACAAACAGACTTAAGAAAATATTATTGGCAGTATGGGCCCCCATACCCAGCTCTATTCCGTCATCAAGTACTGTGATTAATCCGAAAATAACTCCAAAAAGGATATACTGTGGCATCGTTAATAAAAATCCATACTCTTCTATTTCAGGATTAAAGCTATGAATTAATCCAAAAATTGTTGCCGGTATTAAAACTACTAATATCCTGTTTTTTGTCAGTTTAGCTACTCCCTGTGCCAAATATCCTCTAAACAGAATCTCCTCATATGAAGCCTGAACAGGAATAAAGATCAAGGAAATAACTGTCAGAATTGTAAATGAAACAGGTTCAAAATTTATAATAAAATTATCCGGTGCAAGGCTATAATCAACAACTAAATAGATAGCAAGCAGAATACTCCATACTAAAGCAGCAGAAAAAAAACGCTTCCATCTAATACGAGATTCTCCGGAAAACAAAGTTTTATAACTTCTTTTATGAAATGGCTTAAATAAAAGAAGCAAAAGCAACAGACTAATTATAAAAGGAATCATCATTAAAGCCAGACCTAAATTAAGGTCAATTCCCAAAGCTGATAAATCTGCCCCATTTTGAACCGAACTTAGCACAATGAGAATACTTAATGGGATTCCTCCAACTAACGAGCCTCCAAATAATGAGATTACAAATAAAAAAAGTATCGTCCCTAGTGATTTAAGCCGGTAAATGCATTTGTTAAGTGTTTCATCAGTTTACTTTAATTTGTAAATAAATACCAGGTTTTAAGATCTTTATAAAACCTAAACCTGTCAATAAGTTGATTTTATTTGGAATTTAAGATGTCTAATTACTTGTTGGTCTTTTTTCTGCATCGTCCTCAGCTTCGTGTCTTTCAAGATCTGCAAGAAAGTTCTTGAGATTTCTTATATGCTTACCATACATGAGCATGTAATAAAGCTTTATTAAGAAAAGAAAACCTATCACCATTAATACCAAAACAACTATTGCAGCTCCAATAAGAATGGCTGAGCCATCAAGACTGGTAATTGTGTTGAAATTAAAATGAGAGTTACCAGCATATTCATAGCCTTTTGAAAACCCTATTATAAAAGCTGCAATAAAGTATATTGGAAAAAGAACTACTAAAATTATTGCCCCAGTTCTAATTGCTTTTCTGAAATGATACACAAATTTTCTAAGGAATATAATTGTCTCTTGATTTTTAAGTCGGCCAATTCGTAATATACGCATGGTTGGAAAAGCCAACGCACCAGAGTAAATAATTAAAAAGGCATCGGTAATATAGGCGAAAAACGAATCCATGCGATGTATATAAACCAGTATAACCGGGAGTAAAACAGCGCTTAAAATGGTCTCAATTAATAGTTTACGCTTTATTTTAGTAAGTTCTCCTTTGCTCTTTTTTCGAATCATTTTTCGAACCTCCCCAGCTGAAACATCTTTCTTGAGCCTGTCTATTGAAAGCTCTTGCCAGCTATTTTTTATTTGTTCAAGTCGATCAGATGCTTTCATTGCTCAATAATATTTTAAGTTTCTTTCTTATCCTGTTCATTTTCACGCGCACATTCCCTTCGGTAATACCAAGAATTTCAGCTATTTCCGGGTTAGTTACATCTTCAAGATAAAGCAGTACCAATGTTTTGTCAAACTTTGATAAAGATTCAATTGCCTGATAAAGCCATTTTATTTGTTCCTTTTTCTCTGCCTCAATATAAAACGGAAAGTCATCATTTATCATTGCTTCCCTTTCGGTAAAAGAACCATTGTACTTATGCCTCTTTTCTTTTCTCATCCAGCTAATTGCTGTATTCAAAGCAACCCGATACATCCATGTGCTCACTTTACTATTAGCTTTAAAGCTTGGATACGATTTCCACAATTGAATACAAATTTCCTGAAACAAATCATCCATATCTGTTTGACAACCAGTATACATAGTGCAAATTTTATAAATTAAATCGCGATGCTCACGAATCAATTCAATAATCTCTTCTCGTACAATTGTTTTTTTCAATTTATGCCCGGTTTAGTGTATCGTACAGAACTAAAATGATTGCCCTATTATTTTACTTTAAATCTTCAACTACCTGTTGTTTTTTCTTATGGTTTAAAGACCGAAGTCGGAAGTCAGAAGAAGAATCATTATCGAATATTGGAACCTTTTTACTTCTATCTTCCATCTTCAAGCTTCGAGCTGAAATATTTTTAAAAGTGCTGGATTTATTGTATACAAACACGAATCAGAATAATTAATTTAATATCAAACAACCTATTTTATCAGGATGATCTTGTACCAACTCACTCCCCTTTTCATTACGCATTAACCAAATCATCAATAAATCGCCACCTGCAGCAATGGTAAAAAAAACGCCAAACCCAAACATCCCTAAACTACCAATAAATACAGATGCTATTGCAGGAATTATTCCCAGAATAATACCAGGCATAATAGCCCCTATTCGATAGTGTTTCATTTTCATAGGTTCTTTGCTATGGCAATAGGGAGTTAAAAACTTCCACATTATTCCAAATTTAATTGATTTAAATCCATTTTTAAGAAAAAACGACCAAAATAAGCCATGAATCAGCTCATGAAAAACAGCACCTAAAATAATAAAAAGCAATATTAACCATGTTTTAGCTGCAATTTGAGTAATTAACTTAATGGAAAATTGCTCCTCCCAAAGAAAAAAATAAGGAATCCCAAATAACAAGAGAATTGGAACGATCAGACTGATTGTCTTAATATTAGCTTCAATGGCGTCCATTGATATTTCTTTCTTAATGTCTAAAATGGTTGTCATCACTAAAAACCTGTTCAAATAAACATATTGTTATTGCTTTTAACTTATATGTCGAAAACTAAACCAAATTGTTACAAACGGAGAGTAAATATTAATCATAAAATTATAAAACGTCCTTAACATGACAATTTAAGAGGTCTCGACTTTACTATATTTGCTAAATTAAGCATTACTTTGTATGGATATTATCTTTTTACATTTTTTATACGGTACAATTGCATGTATTATTGGAGCCTTGCCTTTTGGATTGGTAAACCTGAGCGTTGTTGATATTAGCATAAACAAATCCGAAAAAGAAGCTATTACTTTTAGCTTAGGTGCCAGTTTTATTGAAATACTTTTTTCTTTAGCAGGAATTATTGCAGGTCAGCAGCTTGCCAAAAATATTGAAGATAATGTATTTATAGAGATTGGAATTATTTCAATATTGCTAATTTCATCTGTTTACTTTTTTACAAAAAAGTACAGCCCAGGTAACAATCCCAGGTACGAAATCCCTTTCTTATTTAAAGGAATGTTCTTTAACCTCATCAGTCTTCAGGTTTTGCTTTATTGGTTTTTGGCAATTGCCTTTTTAGAAAGCAATGTAAATATTCAGTTTGACATATTCTGCACAGTTGGATTTTTAGCTGGCGCGGGGTTTGGTAAAATGCTCACATTGCTCTTTTACAGGCTCATTAGCAGAAAGATAAGAAAAAAGGCTTCAAGCATATCAAAACGAATAAATCAAATAATTGGAGTTTTGCTCCTATTAGTTGCAATTTTTCAGATTATTAAAGCTATATCGAACTAATTGTTATCTTTAGTTATTATTTAAACTAAATGTTTCTTAGTTATAATGTAAATAATTTCTATAATGCATAAGCCGCCCTTCGGCTCCGCTCAGGGCACCTCCAGAGACTGAGCAGAGCCGAAGTCGAGTTTGAATATTTATTCTGTACTAACCCAGATAAAATGAGAATTGTAAAAATTGCCTCCGCCTTTATCATCTTTTTATCTTTAATTGTTATTCTTATACAAGGAAAAGACCTTTTAATTCCCTTCATTCTTGCCTTAATTATCTGGTTCATAATAAAAGAAACCAGAGATCAATTTTCGAAAGTAAAGTTCGTTAAACAAAAATTTCCTTTTTGGTTACGCAGTCTTATTTCTGCCCTGTTTGTATTTTCTATATTAGGCTTGGTAATCCAAATGTTATCTGTTAACATCAGCCTTTTAAGCAAATTGCTTCCTCAATACGGCGAAAATGCACAACATATTATCAACCTCCTAAACAAAGAGTTTGGAATAAACATCTCCGAAACTTTCAACGGAATGTACAAAAACTTTGATTTTCAGTCAATTGTAGGCACATTACTGAGTTCAATTACCTCTATATTTAGCAATACTTTTATGATATTGCTGTACATGCTTTTCTTGTTTTTAGAGGAATTTGCTTTTATGAACAAAATAAAAGCAGTATATCCTCAAAAAGAAAGATTTGAACGAGTTAACTCATTATTAAAAAAAGTAGACAAATCAATTGGCAGTTATTTACTTTTAAAAACACTAGTTAGCATTCTAACCGGAATATTAAGCTATATTGCCATGTTATTTATTGGTGTTGATGCCGCATTATTCTGGGCATTTTTAATTTTTCTGTTAAACTACATTCCAACTATAGGATCTTTATTAGGCACCCTTTTCCCTGCCACTTTTGCGTTAATGCAATATGGCGAATTAATGCCATTTATATGGGTACTAATTGCTGTCGGAGTTATTCAGATAATTGTTGGTAACATCATTGAACCCAAAATAATGGGGGATTCATTAAATATCAGTGCATTAGTAGTAATAATGACCTTGTCGTTCTGGGGATTGGTTTGGGGGGTAATTGGTATGATTTTAAGTGTTCCTATCACAGTTATCATCATCATCATCTGTGCCGAATTTCCTAAAACCCGGTTCATTGCCATTATGCTCTCCGATAAAGGAAATATTGGAGAACATGAGGAGCGATAAACTTATTTTGTTTTACAAGTTGCTTGAAGCACGAAGTCAGAAGACCGAAGTAAATATTTTTATCCAGAATCTTTCTTCAGACTATAAACCTTTAATTAAGAACTCATTAAATATATGGCAGTAAATAAACAACCAGTCATATAAATTTAGACCTCCTTATT
>JBNKRJ010000063.1:0-37504 GCA_050296515.1 Bacteroidales bacterium
TTAATTCTATACCTTCTTTGGTCATTAGGCTGGAAATACTCGCATTAGTAAGTGTTCCGGCCGATTTTATTTTACCAAAAGAATCTGTAGGATCTTCTGTTAAATTATTATCGTATAACCACACCATAATTTTCCCATAATCATTTAAACATTCGAATTAAATACAAATAATTACCACACTTGTAGTTATGCTAAAGCGTTCTAGCACATGTGTTTTTCCCTGTAAATATTTAAAGTTATTTTTTGTTTTATTAACTTCCAAACGGTGAGCACTATAAAATAATTCCTGTTTGGAATAACTAAGTCGGAAATGTTAAGTTACGAGGGAGAGTAAAAGTGTATTTGGTTTTGTATTTTTTTGTATAACAGTATTTTATATCGTTTTATCAATATTTAAGCCAAATTTTGTAGCGATTTTTTAGAAAAACGCCATGGTTTATCTTTATCGTTAGCTTATTTTAAGGCAATTTGTAATTATTCTAAATAAGAATTGTTCATTTAAAGAGTATCGTGTGGTTATTTTAAGCCACGCGAAAAATTCGCGCAGCAGCTGAGGTACGGCCGTAAATCTCTACTTATTTACCAATGACTTCTTACTCCGAAGCCTTTACCAATGCTTCAATATCAAACTTTTTCATTTTCATAAAGGCCTTGGTTGCTTTCGGTGCCTTTTGTGGATTGCTCATTAATTCTGCCAGAACAGCAGGAACAATTTGCCATGAAATGCCAAACTTATCTTTTAACCATCCGCATTGTTCGGCTTCAGGTATTGCAGATAGTTTATTCCAGTAATAATCAATTTCTTCCTGGGTTTCGCAAGTCACCACAAACGAAATGGCTTCGTTAAACCGGAATTGATGATCGTAGGAGCTGTCCATGGCCATAAAAACCTGTCCGTTTAGCTTAAATTGTGCGTGTTTTACGGTGCCTTCTGTATCGTTGTCTTCTTTGGTGTATTTAAGAACACCCACTACCTCGGAGTTCTCAAATAACGAAGTGTAAAATTCAATGGCTTGCTCCGTTTTACCGTGCTGTTCTCCAACAAACATTAACGAAGGGGTAAACTTTTGACCTACATCTTCCATTTTCCCTAATGAGAGCTGCCAGTTTACGCCAAATTTATCCTGTACCCAGCCGTATCTTTCACTCCAGTCATATTTATCTATGGGCATTAGCGCCATACCGCCATCAATAAGTTTAGCCCATGCAGAATCGATTTCTTCCTTGGTTTCGCAAACCACATAAAACGAGATGGAGGGGTTTATTTTAAAATGCGGACCTCCATTCAAAAACATAAATTGTTGACCGGCTGATTCAAACTGTACAACCAACGGAGTGTCTTCAGCAATCTTTGAGTTTTTAAATACAGAACAATAAAATTCTGCTGCCTGTTTGCCGTTTTCGTCGAACCAAAGGCAGGGAAAAATTGGATTTTTCATTTTTATTCTTAATTTTCTTATGGAACGCAGATTCCACTGATTTTCAAACGCGGATAATCGCTGGTTGGAATTTATACTAAACCATCTTGGAATATTGTAAAAATTATTCTGCTATAGCTTAGTATATGCCGATCGACTGGCAGTTTTGTTTTGCGAGTTTACGAAGCGAAACAATTACTAACAGCGGTTCGGTATAAATCCGTATTGATCCGCGTTGCTTGCATCCGTTTAATCAGCGTCCCATTGTATTTATAAAAAAAAGTATTCGTCGAATGGAATTAATTAGGTTGTACTATTGGCCTGCTTTTTCATCGCAATTAAACATCCATTGTACTCCGAATTTATCTTCGCAGCTTCCATAATAAGCTCCCCAGAACATGTCTTGTAAGGGTTGCTGTACTTTTCCATCATTCGAAAGAGCGTTAAACAAACGTTCGGTCTCTTTTCGGGTATCGGGATGAAGGCTAATGTATACATTATTTCCTTTGTTAACACGAAATCCCATTGATTCAGGAGCATCTGTTCCCATTATATAATGCCCGTTTAAAATGGGTAAGGCTATGTGCATCACCAGGTTTTTATCAGCTTCAGCTATGGGGGGCATGTCGTCTGATGGCGGAATATCTCCGAAACGCGCTATTCCGCCCTCGAACTCACCGCCAAATACTGATTTGTAAAAATTAAATGCTTCTTCTGTTTTGTTTGTAAAATTTAAATAGGTACCTACTTTTGCCATGGTTTTAAGATTTAAATTGTTTCAAAAGGTTTTATTCAACATTCTGACTATTTTATTGTCATTAAACATCAGTCATTAGTCATTGAATACCAGTATCTAATGACCTGTGACAAATGACCAATGACCCGATTCTTTTTTGCGATCAGCTTAACTAGACGCCATTGAATTAATGATTTACCTGCATTTATGCCTCACAAATTTCTTTCAATTTATTGAGTGCTTTTGGCCAGGTTTCACTAAAATAGTCTTTAAAGTCTTCGTTGGAGTCCATTTCTACCACCAATAGCGTTTTTCCATTAGTTTTCGAAAACGTGTAATTTTCTAATATACCAGCCCGGCTTTCAACTTCTTCTCCACTTGTAATTTCCTTGTCTCCTTTTAGAATCCCAATATGTTCGATACTAACAAACTGATTAGGGATGAATTCCTTTATTCTGCTTACCATTCCTCCCTGGTTTCCATTCTCATCAGTGCCCAGAAACAGCATTTTCTCGCCTTTTTTCCATGAGCCTTTAAAACTCGATGTCGGGTTAAATACAGCAGTCCATTCTTTGTAGGTAGTTTCGTTGAACATCATCTGAAAAACCTTTTCTACGTTGGCATGAATGGTTGTTTTAAACTGAATCTTTACGAATTTACCTGATATTGAATCCTCAACGTATTTTTTGAAATTATTTAAAATGGCCTGCCAGCCGCCACGCTGCATTTCTACCGAATTCATCTCTTCAGCCTCGAATGCTTCAGTTATTTTGGTCTTATCACCTTCGCCGCTAAAAAGTATTTTCACTTTTCTACCGTCTGCAATGGTGTATTCTATCAGCTCATTCAGGTGTACCTTATCATAGGTTCCTTCAAAATCGAAGCCTGCAGAGCCATTTTTGGCTTCCATGCGGGAAACAAATTTACCACCCTTCCTCAAATCACTTTCAGCTTTAGTGGTATGCCAGTCATCTGATGCATTGTTCCATTTTATGATATGAGCAGGTTTTGTCCAGTATTCCCAAACTTTTGAAACCGAAGCATTTACAGTGCATTCTACGGTGATGAGTTTAGTGTCTGTTTTTTCCATTTTATTGTTTGTTTAAATTGTAATTCCTCAGATTTTATTTTATAATACAAACTTACGTCATAGCCCATCAACATTAAATGTGCATAAACGACAAATAAGGGGCTATTTGCGACAAGGTTTTCTTTATAACTTTTCCACTATGAAAGATATCACTATTTTGGTTCCTAAAACAGCTGTTATTGAGGCAGTGGCAGATCCTCATTACATGTTTAATGCAGTGAACCAGTTTTTACAGGCTTCGGGAAAGGAACCATTATTTAATGTAAATTTAGTCGGAGTTTCAAAAGAAGTAAAACTCAATGGTAGTATTTATACTGTTAATGTTGACAAAGTATTGCATGAGTTGGAGCAGACGGATTTAATTTTTATTCCTGCCATTAGTGGTGATATTAAAACTGCGCTTGAAGGTGTTGTCACCTGACAAATTAGCCTTGACATGACACTACGGTTTAATTGCGTTATAAAAAACATCTTTATATTTATCACTTATTGGAATTAACTCATCTTCAATTTTAATTCGATTTCATTCGATGCTTTCAATTTTATTAAGTGATACAACATAAGAATTATGGACTCTAACAAAGTTTCTTTCTGGCAGGTGTTGCATGATTCCTTTAAAGCTCTGCAATGTCATTATCTTTTTTGAGGTGGTATGAATTCTAAGATAATCTTTCATTCCTTCAATATACAGTATCTTGTCTAATTCTACCTTTTCAATGCGATTTTCTGATTTAACAAAGATATATTCATTGCTTTGCGAAGCGATCAATTCATAGTTTTGGGCTTTTTCTTTCAGTTCTTTAAGATTAATTGCCTTATCCACAGACTGAAGAAACCTTTCAAGTGTGTATGGCTTTAGGAGGTAATCTACTACCGAAAACTCATATCCTGCCAAAGCATATTTTTCATAGGCAGAAGTAATAATTACTGCGGGTTTAACATTGAGTGTTTTCAGAAACTGAATACCAGTAAACCCCTTCATCTCAATATCAAGAAAAACCAATTCTACAGTATTGGTTTTTAAAAAACTGATAGCCGAAATGCCATCACTAAATGTTGCAACAAGCTCCAGTACAGAAATTTTCTCAATAAAGCTGGTCAGCTTTTCTGCTGCCAGCTTTTCGTCTTCTATTATAATGCACCTAATCTTCATTTATCTGCAAAGTTAATGATACTGAATAAACTGCTTCATTTTTTTTTATGTCTAAATTATATTTTGAAGGATACATTAAATCAAGTCGTTTTCTAACATTTGTCAATCCAAAACCAGAGTCAGAGTTTTTATTAATAGCAGCATCAATACTGTTTTTGCATTCAAATAATAATTGACCATTTGATTTGGAGAATTTAATGAAGACAGGATTGGTCTTACTGGTTAATCCATGCTTAAATGCATTTTCGATAAATGGTAAAAACAGCATGGGTACTACAAAAACATTTCCTGATATATTCTCTTTATCAAGTTTAACCTTTATTTCATTATCAATTCTCAAACTCTGTAACTCAATATAGTTTTCAATATATTCAATTTCTGAAGTTAATGAAACACTGTCTTTTTCAGAGTTTGAATAAATATATCGTAATAATGAGGATAATTTATTGATGGTTTCAGAAGCTTTTGCAGGCTTTGATGTAATCAACGAATCAATATTATTTAAAACATTAAAAATAAAATGAGGGTTATTTTGATTTGTTAGCACCATTAATCTCGATTGTAACTTTTCATTTTCCAGTTCTTTTTTCTTTTGTTGTTCAATAAACCAGTTCTCCAATGCCCTTAAAAATATTCCTGAAATGCTGAAAATTGCAAAAAAGATGGAAAGCTTAAAATGCATATTAAGAGGGTATCCACCCATCCATCCATGACCGGTTATAGCAGAAACTATAATGCGAAATGATAAGAAAGCCGGGAATATCAGACAAATACCCAAAAGAATTAAGCTTCCTTCAAAATACTTCTTTTTTGAAAAAAAAGTCGGAACAATGTATGAATAACCTATATATATGAAAGCGAGTGTAATGGCAAAGAGCCCAATAACACTTATAACAGATATAATTGCACTTTTTTCCCAAATAGTTGATTTGTAGTTTGTTAAAAATATCATAACGAAATCACAAAACCAAACAAACCCATGTAGCCAAATCTGAACCGATTTTTTCATATTGATAATTTTAAGATTAATAATTCACTACAAAAGTTCATTATTACAACTGTTTTGGGAAATTGGATATATTGTTCATAGATATTAATCGACATTTGCTCCTCTATAATCTATACTTTGTTGAATTAATGAGAAGCGGTTGAAATAATGGTTTGCTGAACGAGTAAAGAAGATTTTCTGCCCATTCACTAATTACAGCTTTATTGTTGTTCCTATCCTTAAACCAAAGTGCTCTTTAAGATATACTTCTTCAGGCAAGAAACCTTTTGACTTGTAAATCATACCTAAATCTATTGAAAAGCCCTTTAGTTTTGTTTCTGTTTTGCTAAGGAAGAAGTATTTAAGATCAAAATCAACGGCACCGCCATCAAATGACTGGTTGGTAGTAAAATCAAGATCAATTGGTTGATTCCAGTAATGACCTGCTATTGAAGTGAAAATTCTACTACTGATTTGATAATCTGAAATTGCTAAACCAAACCCAGTGAACCAGTTTTCTTTATTTTGAAATTGTCTTGCATAAGAACTGATGTTAAGCTTTTTGTATTTTACCCAAATGTTTTCATCAATAAAATCGCCAAAAGGTGCAAGAGTGTAGCCCATTCCGATATTAAATTTTAGTTCTTCATTGAGTTTAAAATTGTGCTTTTTTATAATTAGTGGGTTTAAAAGGTTTAGAAATGCTCTGTATCCTGCTCTTTTAACGAAATCTTTCTCTTCATCTGTTAAATCACTAAACTTTGTGTATCTATAGAATTCCATTTCAGGACGGTGTAAATGTCTTGCAGCTCCATAAATATCATGGCCAACAATATCTCTATCTAATTCATTTGCTTCTTCATCCAGTTCCATTTCATACTCTACAAGCCCGGTTAAGTAATATTGTAAAATCGAAAATTTCCGCAGAAAATATTCCCATTTATAATTATCAAAATAATCTTGTTCAAAACTACTAATGGATTCTAAACGCTTTGTAAGCATATAATCCGACTCTACGCCAGCAGTGTGTAACCGAATATAGGCGGGTAAATCTGTATCCCTTAAATTTTGCAAAGTTTCATCTGTTACGCCTTTAACATAAGCTGCCCCGTGTTTATTAAAGTAGGGTTGAGAAATAGAACCTATGCCATTAACTGTTAGTATTGAGCGATGACCTTCTTCATGGGTCAGTGGAATGAAAAATATACCTAATCCAACTTGAATTATAGTAGCAAATTTCCGCTTCTTAGATGTTTTATTAACACCTTTTGCAAATAATCGATAGGCCGAAAGATAATTCTGGTTAAACTGTCGCATCGTAAACAATTGTGAAGGAGAATCCTGAATGATAAAGCTATAGTATACAGACTTTGTAATAGTATCGTTTTGACCAGATACTTTTATTGAAAATAACAAGAAGGTGAATAGGATGATACGTTTCATAGGTTGTTCATATTAGTGCTTGGTTATTTAAGTCTTCAAATGTACACTAAATTTACACTTTATAGTTACATCGGCGTTTTGTTGGTTCATGAACCTTGTGGGCTATTCATTTACACTGTTATGTGGATATTGCTTCTTTTGACACAATTTTGCTAGCTATCGCAGTGTAAGAGAAGTTTGAGCTGCTTTTTTATATAGGTATTCTTAAAAGATCGATCTAGAATTTAAATTCAAACGGACTTTAAAACTGATTCCTCTTTAACAAAAACATCCAAACCCATATTATGGCAACTATCCGGCTCTAAATTGGTTTCAAATTTACGCAATCTTTTTTTCTCTTTCATTGCATGTTTTCGATAGCCAATATTCGCTGCCAAATAAATAATTGGCATTCTTAAGTTTCCAACAGCCCTTTTTAAAATACTTGCAACGCTGTTAAATGAAGCCTTGGCCTTTATCTCATTAATTTGCAGCTCAAGAGGAGACATGTTTTTTGGTTTGAATACAACGGTATGGTGATCGTAATATTCCCATTTCTCGTGCAGAAGCCTTCCCTCTTCTTTGAATTCTTTGTAGATTTTGGTACCAGGATAGGGTGTTAATATATTAATTGAGGCAATACTAATTTTGTTCTTTATCAAAAACTTTATGGTTTGTTTAAATGTTTTTTGAGTGTCTCCATCTAATCCAAAAATCACCGAAGCTTGTATGATAATACCCATCTTAAGGATTTTTTTTATGCTTTGCTGAGTATCTTTAAGGTTTTTGAGTTTTTTATATTTTACATTGTTGTTTTGTACTACGCTTTCCAATCCAATAAATAGTCCTTTACAACCACTTTTCTTTGCTAATTCCATCATCTCAATGTCTCGGGCAAATGAGATAGATGATTGTCCTATCCAGTTAATATTCAGAGGGATTAGTGCTTTGAAAAGCTCCTTGGCATATTTTTGGTTGCCAATAATATTATCATCCAGGAAAATAAAATTCTTTGATCCGGCGGATACAATATCCCTTACTACGTTTTTTACAGGAACTTGCTTAATTTTTTTTCCAAAAATATCTGAAACACTACAAAAGTCGCAATTATAAGGACATCCGCGAGAAGTTTGCAATGGGACTAAATTATAAAACCTTTTTTTTGGCAGACTAGAAAAATCTTTCGGAATGTATCTTTCTAAATCAGGGCTGGGTTCATGGTATTTTTGTTTTAAGTTGCCCTTTTCAACATCTTCTAATATTTTTCCCCAAACTCCCTCAGCTTCTCCAATAACTACAGTGTCAGCGTGTTTTAGAGCTTCATCAGGCAATAAGGATGGATGAACACCTCCCATTACTACTTTTTTACCTTTTTTCATAAAGGTATCAGCTATTCTGTATCCACGATATGCGTTTGATGTCATGCAACTAACACCTACAAGATCACATTCCTCATCAAAATCAAGAGGCATGTATTCTTCTTCAACAATTTTTACTTCGTGTTTTTTGGGTGTGAGACCCTGCAGTATGAACAATGCCAACTGTGGTATTAAAATACCTTTGTTGGTGAATTGGTGCTGGTCTCTCTTAGGGGAAACAAGTAAGATTTTCATACAAATTAGTGTTTGTGTTTAATTGGTTGGCTCCTAAAATGCAGCAAACTCAAATTTTTTCTTTATTAATGGGATGTATAGAGGGTCAATTAAACAAGCAGATAAATGTTTCTTACCATCATTAGTTTCCTAAATATACGGCTTTTTTTATACATAGAATAATATTGTTTTTTACAAACCTGAAATAATGAGGTTTTTGAAAGATATCAGACCTGATAAAGGAAGTGGTGCTAAGGGCTTGATCGTGAGACTTAAAAGTGTGCTTTTGATTTAATATTCAATAATATTTTTTGATAAAACTTCTCTATTTTTATTGTGTATAATCTTACCTTTAATCATTGCTTTATCCTTTAGGATATAAGGTATAATTTCTCTGATAAAACCAATCAATTCAACATCCTAAATTTCATCATTTTTTACCCATTCCAGCTCACCTTCAGGACAAGCAATTTGCTGGCCATTAAAATCTGCGGATGTATATACAAATAATATCCACGAGCTGTCAGAACCATCCAACAGGGTTTTTATGACTCCTTTTAGTTGAAGATAATTTAAGTAATTGATATTTATTCACTTTTCTTAAACTATTTATATGGAGTTCATGAGCTTGCTTCGCAAGGTTAATCATGTTCTTATTGTAGAGCGATTATTCGCTTTGCTTATGAGAACACTACGTTAAGTTAATTTTCTTTATAAACTCCGAAAGGCTCAGCGTAAGCTAATCCCCCTGTGAGGGTTTCACTTGTTTAAAATTTAGTTTCAGGAGACAGGTTTTACTATTTATATCGCTAATTTCGATTCCAGTATGCAAAATTTGATATTCATCTTGTAAAATTCGTTTTCATCAAGCATATTTCGATCATCATGTCTTAAAATCTAATTTCAGCAAACAGATTCTGATATTCATATTGCTAATTACGGAGACTGTTTAATATAGAGTGTTATGCCTTTTACAGGTTTATTCAATCAGTATTTTCCTGCTTTGCACCTGCTCTGATGTAACAACCTGTAAAATATAAACTCCTGAATTTAAATGTTGAACGGGTATTAAAAGCTTATTGTCTTTGCTGTTTAATGGGCTCAGGCTTTCTGCAATAGTACCATTTAAATTAATAATATTAACTGTTGCGTTTTTCAAGCGATCTGAGGTATTCTCAATATAAATAGTCTCTCTTGCAGGAATTGGGAAAACGTTAAGTTTTTCCTTATCGGCATCAGGATTTACTACCGCCGTGGTTGTCAAAAGGTTATTGATTACATCCTTTGCTTCGTTTACCACTGATGATGTTGCATTTGCTGTTGCTTTATAACGGATAATACCATCCTGGTCAATAACAATAATCCTGTCGTAAGTAGTGTTATAGGCAGATTGCACCCCGGAACCATTCATTCCTACAGGGTAAGTAATTCCGGTTTGACTAATGAAGTTTTCAACACCTGATTGATTTCCATTCCAGGTATCAATTCCCAGGGCTACAAAGTTTTCGTTGCTTTTAAATTCATTGTAGATACCCGTTTCGGTATTATTCCCATTTGCCAGGCAATGCGGACATCCATATCCAAATAAAAAAAGAAATACTACTTTCCCCGATTTTTCCGATAAAGTAAAACTCGAACCGCCTACAGTTGATAGTGTAAAGTCTGGTGCAATGTCGCCAACATTCTGGCCTAATAAATTACTGTATAAAATGTTCGTAATCAGGATAGTAACTGAAATAATTGTCGTTTTAATTTTCATAGCTTTGTAGTTTAAAATTGTGATGAAATTCTTAATTCTAATCCCTGGAAATCAAGTACATCGTAACAAACTCCCGAATTACATGATGGGCCTCCTCTGCGCTTTCCGTAAAAGAGGAGGATACTGTTTTTGTGATTTGGTTTGTACATGAAACTTAATCCGGGATACAGTACATTGTTCTCATCGGTGTTTAGTAAAAATGGATCATTACTTATCTCCATTAGTGCTGATGCACTTATTTTTGAGCCTATTGCCAGGGTATACGAAAAATACATATTGCTAAAATTGGTTGTTTCAACAATTTCACGTTCGATAAATTGCAATTGAACTTCTAATATCGAATTCATTTTATTGTGCCCGATATCGAGTGTAAACCCTGAGGCATACCTGTTGATTTCATTGGTAAACGGGTCATTGGCATAGTCAATAAAAAAATGCGAAAGTACATTTGAACCAATATTAAACTGGTACTCGGCAAAAACTTCTTTAAAAACTGGTGAATTATCTTCAGAAAGTTTGTTTTCTGAAAGCGAGTTGTTGAAGGTAATTAAACTCCCATTCGAAAGCCGATAATAAATTTCAAGCTGATAACCCCGTTCGTTGGTTAATACAGGAACATGTGTGCTTCTGTTTAATAATCTGTAAGAGTGCTCTTTAACCAGGGTAGGGGGATCGGTAATTCCTGCCCCTATCGAAAAATTTTTATAATCTTTTAGTTCAACGCTGACTCCTAATTTATTTTTGGTGTAATTAAGACTAAAGTAAGCTGCATAAGCACTATCATTATTAAATGTAAGATTAGTGCCCGCTCCTGATTGAAGGGCAAATTCTCCATAAGCCAAAAAATCTTTAAATAATGCGGTTTTAATATACACAGCTGTATAGTGGTTGTTTGTTACCGCATTTTTGTGATTCATGTAAATGGCACCAAGTGTGTGTTTTTTATTATGATAGCTCAGTTCGCCAGCCTGCACCAAATCTGGCCTCCTCTCCTTATTCTCTAATGTAGGAGGGAGGGCTACATCCAAAACATTCCCATAAATACCTTTCAGTTTAAACCTTCCTAATTGATATTTAATCTCTGCTCCCTCAATGTCTTTATAAAAACCGTACCTTATGCGGTACCCTCTGTCTTCCCAAATAGAGGCTGGAATTTCGTAAGTTCTTAATAACAACCCTTTTCCAAGTGTGGTGTTGACATTTCCCACTGTTATTGCAAGATCTTTATTCTTGTATTGAGCACGATACTGACTTATGTTTTTGTAACTCAGCTCATCATCAAAAGAGGGATAGTATTGCTCTATCCTGGTTTGTAACGAAAATTGTTTGTATTTATATGAAAGATTAAGCTGGTCGTACAACGAAGACTGGTATTCTGGATCCAAAGACGGAATATTACCTAATTGATATTCAAGCAAATTAGAACCCCTGAATTTGCCTTGAGCAATAGCAGAATGCTCAATAAACAAAGACAAGCTAAAACTGATTAAAACAATAATGTACCTTTTATTCATTGAGTATTTTTTCAATTTCTTTCTTAATAATTAATTCATCACCAGTGGAATAGCCGGTATGAGTATAGATTAAATCGCCTTTTTTGTTGAATATCAGCAATGTAGGAAGCGAGTTAACTAGTAAATCATTCATTAATTCCTGCTCACTATCTAATAGAACCGGGTAATTAATGCCGAGTGAAAACGTAAGCGGTTTTACTTTTGAGCTATTCCTGGGACTGTCATCATTAATTCCAATAAAACTGACACCTTTTTCTTTAAACTCATCTGAAAGTTTGATTAACTCAGGAATGGCTTTCATACAGGGTTTGCACCAGGTAGCCCAAAAATCCAAAACAGTTAATTTATCTCCCCAAATTTCAGAAAGTCTGATTTCTTCGCCATCTGTGTTGTTTAAAGTGTAATTTTTTACAGATTGAGCAAAACTTTCGGAGTGCGGTAATACATGCAAAAACAGTATAAGTAGAATAATTGTGCCAGTAACTTTCATTTTTCGTGTTTGCTTTTAGTTATTGATTTAAAGTAATCTCTAAAAATTGCTTTTTGTTTTCGTTCACCCCAGCCCTCTCTCTAAATAAAGAGGGAGAATACGGTGTTTTTAGGGCCCCCCTTAAACCTTTTCAAAGATCATCAGAAAGTATCACAGAAATATCACGAAAGTTTAAACTTTCTTAATCGCACAAGGAAAAGATGCACCGAAGTCCTGAAATGAACGTGTATTAAACAAAAAACTGACTCTTAAATTGAAAAGAATGAGTTTCTTATTCGGATTAATATAGTGAATACTACCTTACTACCTAATTTATTTGTTTGATTTAAGGGTTCATTACCACCCTAAACCCCATGAAATACCCGGCAGGTGATGGATGCCAGCTATAGCGACTGTAAACTCTGCAAAATTCTTCTTCGTCATTCCATCCTCCTCCTCTGCATACTTTTTGTTCTCCAAAAAGAGGGCCCTTCGGATTATACTGGGCCTGACTGCTGTATTGATTATACCAATCTGAACACCACTCCCACAAATTGCCACTCATGTTATATAAACCTAGCTCGTTTGGCTTGTTGTCTGTTACCGGGGATGTGCTTATTCCGTTATTGCCAAAATATTCAGCAACCTCATTAATATAATAACTTCCTGAATAAGTATACCCTTCGCTTTCATTGCCGCCTCTTGCTGCAAACTCCCATTGCGCTTCAGTTGGCAGGGATAATCCATAAAAATCACAAAAAGCCTTGGCTCCATACCATGTTATCCATGCAGCTGGTCTGTTTTCGTAGCCAAAAACAACCTTAATATCTCCATCCTCAATTTTTAATCCTTCAACTCCACGCCAGTTAACAAACAGGTCGATGCTGTCAATTTTTTCATCACGAGAAAAACGATCTTTAACATATTCATTTAAGAATCTTGCGTATTGAGCATTTGTAACCTCGTACTTTGAGATGTAAAAATCAGAAAGCGTTACCTCATGTGCAGGACTGGCTAATGAGCTACTGTTGTTTCCCATGATAAAGCTGCCTCCTTCAACTAAAATCATATCCTCTTTGGTAAAGTCGCCGCAAGCTTTTGCATAAAACAGTGAGAGGGTATCTTGTGGCCTGGAATTATAGATGGCTAAAAATGAATCTTTTGCTGCTGCGAAATTGCAATTGTGAAATTGGTTCAAGCCACCCTGATAAAGGCTTTTTAATGGTTTAAGGTCCCAATACAATATGCTGGCAGAATCTTGTATATCATATGGAGTTTCAGAACTCATTTTTGTAACAGACATTAGAAGTTCAATTAAGGCTAGTTGATAATTATTTTGGTTATAACTTTTAACAGCTTTACTCCAATAATAATTTACAATTTCATCGTTATTTGTCGTGCCTATTGATAACTGGGCCTGGTATAGTTCATCAAATTTTTTTATTTCGTTGGTGGCTTTCATGTCTTTATACATTGCATAAACAAGGGCAATAAATGCGAGTATCGCAATTGAACTAACTAAAAAGATGATCCTCAATTGCCTTTTTCTTTTCTTTTCGTTTTCCAGAAATCTGGCATGTCTTTCATCTTTAAGTCTTTGCAGTTCTTCATTTTGTCGTCGGGCCTTAGCTGCTTCAAAAATTGGTTCAACAAGCGTATCATGGCTTATTTCATAACTAAAGCCTCCTACCGTATTTCGTTCTGCCCTAAGCAAATGATTATCTACCAGTTTGCGTAGTTCGTCTTCAGGTAAATAGTCCATGCAAATGCGCCCATCTAATGAAATGCGTTGACCATCTCTAATCATTTCATCTTCAATTAGCTTGCGGGCTTTTTCCTGGTGTTTTGGCGATACATTCTCTATCGCAAGCGAATAGAAATCGTAAAAAATATTTTTAAAATCAGGAATGTCTGCAGCCTTAACAAAATTACCACCTTTTGCAATAATGTTGTTTTCTATTCGATGGCAGATAATTTGTAACTGAGTAGTTTCAACTTTTTCGGTGAAATTGTTAGTGAGGTAGGTTAGGATTTTATTTATAGCTTCTTCTTCATATTCAAATTTCGCACTTTCAAAATCACCATCAGTTTGTGCAGGGCTAACAATAGCATCCCTGGCCTGATCATTATTCAAGTGCACCAATTCATAATAGGATTTTTGTATATCGGGAATTCGATCACGCAATGAATTAAGTTCACTCAATCTGTCTGAACGAATAATGTATAAGGATTTGATATTTAAGTTTTTATTTAACATGTTCATTGTTTGCCGATTCATCAAATCACGGTTTTGGCTTCGGACTTTAGCAAACAAATTGACAAAATGCGCAGGAACACCTGTTTTTAACACCTCAGAGAGCTGAATTTTTAAATCCTCAACATCTGATTTTGGATAGGTGAAAAGTTCTTCAAACTGGTCAAAAATGAGGAGTGGTTTTAAATGTTCATTAATTAGCTGAATCTTCTTAAAGTAGAACCAAAGTGTCGGATTTTGATCAATACCAATTTCTTCAAACACAGTTGGTTGGGTTATATCAGTATCCAGATTTTTAAGTTCATGAATAATTTTAGTCAATGGGCTGACAAAATCTTTTTCATTATAGGCTCCAAACCTGATTTTGATGGGCAAGTATTCGTTCGATTCTGTTAGTTTTGGAATAATCCCTGCATTAACCAATGATGATTTTCCAATACCAGATTTGGAATAAAGCAATACCTGTTTTTCAAGTAAAAGTTTTTCGTATAATTCTTCAATATCTTTGTTCCTTCCAAAAAAAACATTCTTTTGTTCGCTCATATAAGGCGAAATTCCTGCATATCTGTGATTCGCCATAGCTTATAAATTTTGAAGTTGGGTTTGAAGGTTTTCCATTTCTTTTTTTAATTGCTCAATGGCTTTTTCTGATCTCATAATTTCTTTTGGATCACTGGCCAGATTCAATATTTCCTCATATTCGCTTAATAATTTCTCTTTCTCTAAGAGCTCTGATTTTATTCTCTCAGGTTTTGACTTTAATTCTCTAAGCAACCCTTCTTCTTTCATCTTGTTATAAAAGTTTTGGAAAAAGTCAGTTTCCTTATCTTCAATAAAGCTTATATTAAACTGTTTTGCTGTTAGTTCTTTATATAACGACTGGGTGTCATTGGCATTAACTGCGTGTCGGGTTTTTGATTCTTTATCTTTATGAAAATTAAGAATCATCAGTAACAAACGCACATGCCATTTTTCAAAATCAAAACCGATAAATATATAATTACTTGCTGCTCTAAGAGCTGATATCATTTTAGTGGGCAAAATATCATCACTTAATACCGCTTTTATGTAGTTGTAATAATCTTCCTGGCTAAGGATGTATTTACCTTCTGTTGATAATCCAAACAGACTGTAAATTAGAGGTTTGTCTTTTGTTGGCTTTTCAACTTCGGCCTTGTTCGAATCAAAATAGACAAAATCATGATCGACTCCATTATCTGTAAATGCATGATGAATAGAGTCATCAGGAGTCAGCGAAATAATTAAATGGAACGGAATTGCAGCAATCATTGAATATACTTCCTGGGCAAAATTTTGTTTTTCATAGTATTCCTTGAAGTCGTATATTACATCGTTTTTTGCCTCAGGTTCAATAAAGAACAAAAAACCCTCTTTTTCATCGTAGGTAATTTCGCCTGAATAAGTGTCTACCATTTTTTTGCAGAGTTGTTGTAACACAGGCATACCTTGTTCGTCTTTTTCAATATCGGGTCCAATAAACAAAACAGAACCCTCGTTTCTGATAGCTCTGCTTAATCTGTTCCAGTTAATGTCACTCATAGTTAGTTTTATTATTTCTTATCTTGAAAATGTATTGGATATTTTATTGCAATACTATAAAGTTATACAATTTTAATAATATCCAACACTTTCTGTATAAATCATTTATAAGCAAATAAAAAATTACATTAAAAATCATCTTGCATCAGAAAATATTTATTGTTCATGATGATAAAATGCGCAATAGCTTTCTTAAAAAGGTTAATGCCATTAAAAAAAATATCAGGGAAATATTGAAAAATGGTGAGCTCTTAATTTTAATGAAACCCTTTTATTGTTTTAAATTTTTATTTGCTAAGGATGTTGGTCATCTGATTTTATCATTGGCAGATATTTATTCCAATTTTCAATAATTACCCAAAGGTTTACTGTCATCAGGATAATTGCCATTACAAGGCCATCTGGAATAACTACCAGGTGAGTTAAAATAATACCTACCATAACCGGAAAAATAATAATAGCCCCAAGAGCCCTAAATTTGGGGATCATAAAAAGCAGTCCACCAATAATTTCAACAAGGGCCAGAAGTGGCATTAACCATTTCATTTCCATCATGGCTGTCATCATTTTTATTGCTTCTTCTGGCATATCCTCAGGCATTGGCATGTATTGGAAAAACTTATTCAAACCTGAATTAATAAACATTAATCCAAAAAGGATGCCCACTATCAATAAAATAATTTTTTTCATAGAATTTAGTTTTAGTTAAGTAATTGATATTTATTTACTTCTCTTGAACTATTTATATGGAGTTCATGAGCTTGCTTCGCAAGGTTAATCATGTTCTTATTGTGGAGCGATTATTTGCTTTGCTCATGAGAACACTACGTTAAGTTAATTTTCTTTAGCTATGGTTTAAAATAGTAATGATTTATCTATGTAGATTCTATTAGTTTGATACTGAGGTTGTTAGGCATTGGTCGTTAATTGTCGAAAACAAATGACCATTGACTAATGACTTATATCTCATTTCAAGGATTTTATCCTAATAAATCATTACAAAATTAAACCAGAGCCTTTTCTTTATAAACCCCTCAATGAGGGTTTCATAGAATTTAGTTTTAGTTAAGTACTTGAAATCCTATTTAATAAACATTTGTTCATGTTTACTAAATGGAAAGATTTAAATTTAAATCTTACAAAGTATTTGCTAACTTCCTTATTTAGTTAAAGCTTGTTTTTTTAAGTAAGTCTAACTGCTTTAAATGGTGTAGAAGGGCAATATTTATTGAAAAAACATTATCTTCGGGTAATGATGGGAAAATTAGAATGAAAATCCTATGAAAATACTTAATGACCTTGAAGAACTTGTTGAAAACCAGATTATATCGAAAGAGACAGCAGACGGTATTCAAGCTTATTACCTGAGTAAAAAGACTTCGCCGCAAAAACGTTTGTTTACTGTTTTCGGTATCCTTGGGGCAATTTTGGTTGGACTTGGTATTAACTTAATCATTGCTCATAATTGGGATGATTTTTCTCGGCCGGTAAAAGCCTTCTTTGCATTTCTGCCACTTGTGCTTGGACAATTGGCTTGTTTATATGTCATACTAAAAAAATACGAAAGTACTGCCTGGCGTGAGGGCTCTTCAGCATTTTTGGTTTTTGCTGTGGGTGCAGGTATTTCATTAATTAGTCAGATATACAATATTCCCGGAGATTTAAGTTCATTTCTACTTACCTGGGCATTGCTAATATTACCACTTATTTATGTGATGAACTCATCCATTACCTCACTGTTGTTTATTGCAGGAATCACTTGGTATACCTGTGAAACGGAGTATTGGTCTTATTCTCAGCAAGATGCATGGTTTTATTGGGGGCTTTTATTGGCGGCTTTGCCACATTACTACTTGCTGTATAAAAACAAACCAAAAAGCAATTTCATTACTTTTCATAATTGGATGGTTTCTTTATCTGTGATTATTAGTCTTGGCATGTTATCAGATAATTACCCTCAGCTAATGTATATAGCTTACATTAGTTTGTTCGGGTTATTATTCCTGATTGGTAACTTTAAGCAGTTCCTATCGCAGAAACTGATAAATAATGCTTTTCTAATTACTGGTTCTCTAGGAACAATTATTTTACTGCTAACTCTTAGTTTTGACTGGTTTTGGAAAAAACTTAGTTTAGATAAATTTGGCTTGAACACATTGATAGCTCCTGAGTTTATTGTTAGCATCTTCTTCTCAGGTATTGCTATTGTTTTACTTTTAAGAGAATTAAAGCGCGTCAATTTTTCCGGGATTAATTCATTAACATGGACTTTTCTTGCATTTATTATGATCTTTATAATTGGCCTGGCAACAGAGTTTTCTTATGTGTTGATTAACCTTCTTATTTTGGCTATTGGATTGCTTCATGTTAGGGAAGGTGCTAAAAAAGATCATTTAGGAATATTAAACTTCGGTTTATTGGTAATAACTATCCTTACAGTTTGTCGATTTTTCGATGAAAATATAAGTTTTGTAATCCGAGGAGTCTTGTTTGTTGGTGCAGGTGCCGGATTTTTTGTAGCAAATTATTTAATGATTAAACGAAGGAGAGAAAATGAAGAATAAGGTCATTTTACTAATAGTTTTTATAGTTGTTGCTTTAATTCAGTTATACATACCAACTAGCCTGATGTTAAGCAGTGAAGAGGTAATAGGGAAGGGTTATGAATATAAATTTAAAGTGGCCCCGATTGATCCGAATGATCCTTTTAGAGGAAAATATGTAACACTTAGTTTTGAGGCAAATACTTATTATGATACAGATAGTTTGTTTCATAGGGGGCAGGAGGTTTTTGTTATTTTAGGCTATGATAATGAAGGATTTGCTAAAATTGATTATATTTTATCAGAACAACCTTATAATGTTGATAATTATGTAAAAGCAAAGGTCAATTCGATTTATAAAGACTATGAAGATGAAGACAGATATGGGATTAGAATTGGTTATCCATTCAACAGGTTTTATATGGAAGAAACTAAAGCTCCTGAAGCTGAATCTCTTTATTGGGACGCTGCCAGAGATACCAGCAAGGTAGCTTATGCCCTGGTAAGTGTAAAAGGTGGTGAGGCTGTGCTTTTGGATGTAATGATTAATGATATTTCTTTAAAGGACTTGACCGAAAGTGACATTGTGCCTGGCGAAAATCCGGACTAAGAATATAATTGATTTTAATAAATAAAAACAACCTCAGTTAAAGGCATTGGAAACACATATTCAGGTTTCGGTTTTGCTTTATCAAGTATTTTTATAAACTTTTTTATACAGGTGCCAGGAACTGTTTTTGGTTTTTTTGGATCAAGCGAACCATATGGTTTAAAAAAGTTCTCCCAGTGATTGAGTAGGATAAATTGTGGTTTGAGTGAATCAGTAATTGCTGTAGGGTAATCACTTACTTCGCTAAAACTGGCAACGCACAAAAACAATATGTCTATCTTTCTTTTGTTTGTTAGTTCTTTGGGCGGAAAACCAACATTGGCATTGCATGCTGAACCTGCATTAGAGAAAACCCTCAGTTTCACTTTACCTTCCTTATCCAAAAAATCAATCAAATAATTGAAGTTTTCACCTTCAGGCAGGTCTCTACCTCTTAATGGTTTCTTTTTTGGTGGTTGTGTTAATTTCTTTTTTGACAAAAATTTCATTCCCAGCAAGTGGGGAGCATGTTCTGCTAATATGGGCAGTATCCGTATTTTGTTTTTTTCAATCCATAAAAAACCTTGTTTTCCTGCTTCTCCATCGCATTGTATATCAGTTGTATAGTTGGTGTTGCCAATAGCAATACTGCTAATATTGTACTTGCTAAGAAGGTGTTTTGTAGTAATACTTCCGATAATTTTGGTAGTATCAGTATTGATGTTTTCATTAAAAATATGGGGCACATCAGCTAAATGGTCGTAGTGCGAATGAGCAACCAGGATGGCTTTAATTATCCCATTTAGATCTTTTTTATTTTTAAATACATGGGTGAAAAAGGAATTGATTTTATCTGAATTGCTCTTTAATTTTTTGCAACGTACTAAGAGCATTGGAGTAATATTTGACAAGAAGGGATCGATCATTATTGCCGATTCTCCATCTTTAATTAAATATCCCCCACAGCCGGTATAATAAATATTAATGGAGTCATTACCTGTTTTATCCAAGTATACTTTGTGATAATTATTTACAAGGTGGTCGGTTATTTTCTGGGCTATAATTTGGTTGGCTCCTGAAAAAATAAAAATAAATAGAATTTGAATAATGATTTTCATGATGGTCGATTTAGATTTGTAAGGTGCTAAGTTACAAATTATTACTGAATTACAGCTCTAAATTTAAATTTTAAGTTTTAGAGGGGGGCATTGTGGAAACGGTCCCCGCTTGAAGCATCGGTGGATATAACAAAAAGGCATGAAACTCTGGAATTTCATGCCTTTTTAAATTATTATCTAGGACTATTTTAATTCTGTATACGTGTCATCATAGCAGCAATTCCCCCTCCATTTTTCACATTGGTAAATCCTTTTTGTCGCAGAATTTGCTGTGCATAAGCAGAACGAGCTCCGGTTGCACAATAAACTATGATCTCACGATCCAATTTATTTCCTAAATCAGCTCTTCCTCTCATAAGGTTATCAAGAGGAATATTTACTGCGTTAGGAAAGGCGCCTGTCATGAATTCGCCAGGAGTTCTAACATCTACTATTAAAGTTGAAGTGTCTTCCTGCTTCTTAACTTCTTTTTCAGCAACCTTCTCAGTTGTTTCTTTTTCCAGGCTTTTTTCTTCTATTGGAAGAAGACTAATATTTATGTTTTTAAATCCAACTGCCATAGCATGACGCTGAAGAGAAGTATGTCCACCTGAAATATTTGTAACATTATTGATTCCTGCACCTTTTAACATTCTTAATGCCTGATGCCCTTTCTTACCAGTTTCATCATAAACAATAATATTCAGGTCTTTAGGGATTCTTGCAATATGTTGTTTAATTAATTCCAAAGGCAGGTGTGCTGAATTCACAACATGGCTTTTTTCGAATGCAAACACATCACGAACATCTAAGAATACAACCTGCTTGTTTTCGATGTAAGCATCTAATTCTGCTGCTGTTACTGATGGACTAAAGCCAGACATCCTGTTTTCAGCAGTGTATGCTGCCATATTCATTGCGTCATTGGCCGTTCCTATTGGAGGCGAATAAGCAAAATCAATATCAGCTATTTCGCTTACTTTTAATTTTGTAGCCGTAGCAGTCGCAATAACATCCAACCGCTTATCTGCTCCTTTGTAACCTGCTGTTTGTCCTCCTAAAATAACTCCAGTATTTTTATCGTATACCAACATTGTTGTTACAGTCTCAGCACCAGGGAAATAAGCTGTATGATGTTCTTTGTGCACAACAACTGCATCTGCATCCAAACCTAAAGAGCGAGCTTGTTTTAACGAAAGCCCTGTGATACCGGCAACAGCATCAAAAACACGCACAATTGAAGTTCCTACAGCACCATTGTACTCATGATTTGCACCCAGTGCATTTTCAGCAGCAATTCTACCCTGGCGGTTTGCCGGGCCGGCTAAAGGAATACGAACCTTTTTCCCGTTTACGCGATGTTCAATCTCAACCATGTCTCCTGCTGCATAAATATCAGGATCAGAGGTTTGTAAATGTTTGTCGACAAGTAATCCACCTGCTTCGCCAATTTCTAATCCTGCATCTTTTGCCAATTGAAGGGTTGGTTTAACGCCAATCGAAAGCAGAACCATGTCGGCATCTAATTTTTTACCATTGTCAAGCACAACTGAGTTTGAGTGAATTTCAGTTACTCCTGAATTCGTAAATACTCCAACACCATACGAAAGTAATTCGCGTTCGATGAATCCTGCTGTTTCTGCTTCCATAAGTGCCATCACATGTGGCATTTTTTCCACCACGCTTACTTTTAAGCCTCGTTTAACAAGAGCTTCAACCATTTCAAGGCCAATAAAACCTCCGCCAACAACTACTGCGGTTTCTGGCTTTTTATTTTCGAGGTAGTTCGAAATTTTATCCATGTCTTCCATGGTCCACAATGTAAACACATGATCATGATCTGCACCCTGCAATGTTGGTTTGATAGGGCGGCCGCCTTGCGCAAGTATTAACTTGGAATATTCAAATGTTTTACTTTCACCACTACGGCTGTCAATTGTTTTAATAGTATGCGCCTTCCTGTCAATTGAAGATACAATTGTATGTATGTGAACGTCAACGTTATACTGGTCATTAAAACTCTCCGGACTTTGAAGTATCAAACTTGATCTGTTTTCAATATCGCCTCCAATGTAATAGGGCAAACCACAGTTTGCAAATGAAATATCCGGACCTGCCTCAATCATTACAATTTCTGCATCGGGCGAAACTCTTCTGGCTTTTGCAGCGGCTGTTGCGCCGGCTGCGACTCCTCCAACAATTACTATTTTTTCCATTTTGTAATTCTTTTGTGTTTTATTATTTTTTTGTTAGTTTAAGTTTGTGTTAAGAGTTTGAAAATTAAGTGTATCCCTTTACCCGCTAATGCTCATTAGAACGCTTCGCTAAGTTATGTAGGAGCTAACTTTAAATATGAGATCCCTCAATGAAGGTTTCAATTAATTATCTTTCTCTAAAATTAGCTGCAAAACTAGATTGAAATCCTAGCACCAACAAGAAAGTTGAATTGATCTTCATCCGTTCAAAAATTGAACTTGCTCAATTTTTTTATTGGTTATAATCTTATCTTTGCAGCAAAATAGTAAACCATTTTAGTTAATGAAGCCATTAATCGTAACTGATAAAGAATATATTTGTGATTTGCAAGCACCTTGTTTTCAAATACTTCCCCCGGATGAGCTAGAGCTAATCCGAGCCAGTAAAACCCAGGTTTTATTCAAGAAAGGAGACAATTTAACCAAACAGGGGACCTTTTCTTCATACGTATTATTTATTGTTGAGGGGCTGGCAATTCAGTATATTGAGAGTGATGCATTGAAAAGCTTTAATTTACGTATCATTAAGCCGGGTGAATTTATTGGCATGTTTTCACTTTTTTCAAAAAAAACTTTTAATTATTCTTCATTAGCACTAACCGATTGTCATGCTTTTTTAGTGGAGAAGGATGCCATTACAAAGGTGATGAATGAAAATGGCGCCTTTGGACTAGGACTGATTAAGCGCTATACAGAACAAAATGTGAATCTTTTTGATTCTTTACGCAATGTTCTGTTTAAACAAATGAACGGACGCTTTGCTGATGTTTTGCTTTACCTCGACAGTCTTAAACCTGAGTATCCAGAGGTTTTTCAATGGCTTTCGCGAAAAGATATTGCCGATTTTGCTGGGATTTCACATGAAAGTGCAGTAAAGCTTCTCAAAGCACTTGAAAAAGATGGGTGCCTGGAGCTCAACACAAAGGATATTGTGATAACAGATTATGAGAAATTGCAAGAGATAAGCAGGGTAGGTTAGTGTTGTATCAAGTCTAATTTGTCGGGTGACAATACCTGGTAAGTGCACCAGCCAGGTGTTGTCACCTGGTTAATTAACTGAAATGTCATGCTAGATTTGAACAAACATGTAATTTGGTTAAGTTAGAGTTGATTATCCTTTAAATCATAACAAAAAAGTTTATGAAAATAAGTTTAGAACATAATGCTGCGCTTTTGCTTATTGATATTCAAAAGGGCTTTGAAAATATTGAGTATTGGGGAGGTGCCAGAAACAACCCTGATGCCGAAGAAAAAGCCGGACAACTGTTAGGATTCTGGCGAGAGAAGAAAATGCCTGTTTTTCATATTCAACATTGTTCAACAACGCCTGAATCTCCTTTGGCAGAGGGAAAACCAGGCAATGAGCTTCAGGATGTTGTAAAACCAATTGAAGGTGAGCCCGTTATAAAAAAGAATGTAAACAGTGCCTTTATTGGCACAAGTCTTAAAGGATTACTTAATAATATGGATATTAAACAGTTAGTAATTGCCGGACTTACAACCGACCATTGTGTTTCTACAACCACAAGAATGGCAGGAAATTATGGATTTGAAGTATTTTTGGTAAGCGATGCAACTGCCACTTTTGATAAAACCGGTGTGAATGGCGAAAAATACGGTGCGCAGTTGATTCATGATACTGCCTTAGCAAGTTTGCATATGGAGTTTGCCAAGGTTATTACTACTTTAGACCTCCAAATTTGAATAAAATGGTTTTAAAGTACACTGATTACGAGATTGAATTGTTTAATGATGAGTTATATACAATTGATTCACCAAAAAATATAAACAATTACAATTTTGAATACTTTTGCGAAAAAAGCAGTACTGTAAAACATGGTGTTTTCTTAAGGCAGAATGGGGATGTTGTCAAAAGTGCAATTTTGTTTGGTGGTAAAGGAAAGACTTCAATTCATTCAAAATCAGCCATTGTTTTTGATGACATGTTGATAGTTTGTGTCTCGAACAAAGTATTTTGTCTTTATCTTCCATCACTTGAGCTAAGATGGGAAAAAGAATTTGATAAAGTTGCTTGTATTCAGATATTTAAAATTAGTGAAAGCTACTTAATTCATGGGCAATCTGGTTTTACTCGCATTAATTTTGATGGCAGCGTTATATGGAAGTTTCCCAAACCAGAAACTCTTATTTCAAAAGATAGCAGCAATGAGGTGCACCTGACTTCACGAGGTATTGAAATTGCGGATGCAAATGGTACCAAATATTTGTTAGGGTATAATGGAATGTTAATTTCGTAAATGATTTGCATTCTTCTTCTATTTGAGATAACTTTTATTGTGAATTTATATTCGACAGATAAGAAAATTTGTTTATTAGATAGTTTACACCAAATTGAGGCTCCGTTCTGAAAATCAATTTGTTTACCCCAGCCCTAAAGGGAGCAAATTGATTTTCTTCACTCCCTTTAGGGCTGGGGTAAATGAAGAAAATTAATTTGCGATTGGTATAAACTACCTTAGAATCTCTTTATTTATTGATAGAATTGGGCTGAGTTCTGAAAATGACAAGCATATGTCGTTTAATTTTAATGATTTACAAACAATTAATCCCCTGGTTAACGAAAAACTTGAGATTTTTTACAATGACGAAGCATATGGGATAATTGGAGGTACTGAGAGTGTTTCTGCACTTAAATGGGAAGTTGCAATGGATGCAATTTGGAAGAACTTAGGGCAATTGCATAAATTGTCGCCTTATATTAAAGCAAATACATCAGAACAGACTTAGTCCCAGACAAAAGTTGTTAATACGAAAAGTATTATTAGAAATAAAAACATTATATTACTAATAATTGCCAGTGTTCTATATTCTTTGTCAATTTTTAACCAAAAAACTAAGGCTGTTTTAAATCTACGAATCATATACTCATGATTAGAATCAAAATCAAATACGGGAGTATTTGTTCCTTCAATTTCATTATAGATTTTATTGTTAATAATAGAACGAAGAATTAATAGCAATGCCATTAGAATAAAGGCGTATACCTTATTTTCTGTCATTTATTTGCCTTAAATAATTATTACAATGAATTTTTATTGAAATTAATCACAACCTATCCCGTATACTCTTCATCCTGAACAATTCTTGCCAATACCCATGAGAATTCACCCGTACTAATTTTGCTGTTACAATATTCGCAAACAGCTGCTTGTCCCATTTTGTCTGCAGGGGCACCGCAATTAGGGCAATTGTTTAAACTAAACTCAGTTTTTTTATTTTCAACACCGGTTCTGCGTATAAATGTCCAGTATTCACTAAACACTCGAGGCTGCTTTTTGGAGCCACCAATTAGTCTCCCAGAGGTGTCTTCTACATAATCAAGACAGGAGGCAAAAATACGAACGGTAAAGGATTCATAATAATTGTCAACATCAATTGCAGCCATGTCAATTCGCTGAATATTAATGTTATCCAAACGATTTCGAAGGTTTTCCTGTTTGTAGGCTTTTATCCAAAAACTGTAAGATTCATGTAACCTGTCGGATATTAAATGACGTACTCTTTCCCATTTTAGATCATTCCAGGCTTTATATATTTCCTTAAAGTAAGCTGAAGCAACATTGTCAGTGAAGTTATTCCAGTAGCTGTTCCAGTCAGTCAGTTTGTGAATTCCTACAAAACGATTGATGTAATTATTTATAGATGGTTGAACGATGGTTGGATAATCTGTGCCAACCTCCTGTTCGTAATGACCAAGTCCTTTAGTACTGAAAGTTTCCTGGCGCAGAATATTTATTTGACTAACAAACCATTGCATTTCTCCGGCTTCAATAAATGTATCGCAATATTCGCATTTACCAGCATCAGAGAAATTAGATGCAGCACCGCAATTTGGACATTTTAAATCACGTAAACTTTCAGGTCCTTGTGATTGTACTCCATTTTTACGATTAAATAACCAACGTTCAGTTACAATATATCTTGTATTTCGTCCACCAAGAGTTAGCGTATAATTAGAATCGATGTCAACTGTAATCGAAGCATACTGGCTGCTCTGGAAAAGAGCAATAATTTTAAGATTACCAATTACAATTTCGGAAAACCTTCTGCTGTTAGCAGGTGTTCTTGCAGCACTTTCAAAAATACTTTGTGCTAAAAACGGTCGGATACTTGCAAATTCAGCTTTTGAATAATTGCCATAGTATTTATAATATAAAGAGGTAACAAAGTCAAGAAATAGTGTTTTCGAGAAGTTCGGATCACTGCTTTTAAGTTGTTCAATTTTAGCTTCTGTTGATTGAAACTCATTACTTCTGTTCACCCTGGTAGGAACCGAAGCGACAGTAACATTGCCCTGGCTTTTTTTACGTTTGCTTATATAATAGAGAATAACAATGATAATAATTAATGGTATGGATATTTCAGGAGGTAAAGTCATAATCAGGTAAATGATTAATCCTCCAATTCCGTCTCCGCCACTACCACCACTACTTCCACCTGAATAAGAATGCCCCCCTCCCGGACGTGCTGCTGCAAGTTCAGGAATCAGAAGCAGAATTAAACAAAGTATGGTGCTAAATATTATTGTTTTGATTATTAGTGACTTATTTATATTTTTTTTCATCTTAAGAAGTTTTTCTATCAGGATATAGCCGTTTTATAATTCAACATCTAAATCGTCAGGAAGCTCATTGATATCATTTTCAACAGGAGGAATAAATTCAGAAAATACAGGCCTGCATTTTGCCAGTTTATCTAAAAGAGCATTTGGTAAATTCGATTCAGGTTCGTCAAATATGGATTGAAAATCATTTTCTATCTTTTCCCAATCTTCAGCAGGAACAGCATTTTTAGCCCCTCTGTCCGGGAGAACATATATTTTTTGCTCTAATAACGAAACATAAAACAATGTTCCGATGCGTTCGCCTGTAAATCGAACTCCTCCTTTTTGAAAAATAGCTCTTGCATGTATTTCTACATTTCTATCCATTCGGCGGCGTTTCACAAATTTCACCTTTAATTTTGGTAATGAGGTAAAGAGTGTATAAACTAATGGAAAACTAAGTAATGTAAAAGCATAAATTAAATATACATCAAATTCAAAGGGCGAAAACATAAAAAATGTATATACAATGAACGATGCAATCATTCCTGCCCACACAGGAATGTCCCTGTAATTCCCTGATTGGGCTTTTATTAGAACAACAACCTCAACAAGCGAGTTGTCTTCAATATCTTTGATGGTGTCGTAAAGTCGGGTACGAAAGTCTTCGTTAAATCTCTTCATTTCGATTAAAACAGTTTTGATTTATTTTGAACTTTAAATATACAATAATTCGCTTAATTTTGCAGTGAAATTTAGTGATTCAATTTCATTACGTTTTTTTGATTTAAGATATTTAAGATTTTAGGATGGGAAAACTAATCATATTCTCGGCACCTTCAGGTTCAGGTAAAACTACAATTGTAAAGGAGGTTTTAAAAAGGTTCAATAACCTAGAGTTCTCAATTTCTGCTTGTAGCCGTGCACCAAGAGAAGGAGAAACGCATGCAAAAGATTACTACTTTTTAAGTGTTGATGATTTTAAGCAACGAATTAAAAATGAGGATTTTATAGAGTGGGAAGAGGTTTACCAAAATAATTTCTACGGTACACTTAAAAGCGAGGCAAACAGAATCTGGGAAAAAGGTAACCATGTTGTTTTTGATGTGGATGTTAAAGGAGGGTTGAATATCAAAAAACAGTTTGGTGACAGAGCACTGGCCTTTTTTATTAAGGCACCATCGATTGAAGAGCTCAGAAGACGTTTGGAAAAAAGGGGGACGGAAACTGAAGAACAAATCAACAAGCGAATCAACAAAGCAGAATATGAATTAGGCTTTGCAAAAGATTTTGATGTGGTTATTTTAAATGATGTTTTAGAAAAGGCAGTTGAGGAAACAATAGGAATAGTAACTAATTTTCTGCAAAATGATAAAAGCCAATAGAATTGATGGAGAAATTAGACCTTAAAACTTAGATTGTTCTAAAAATAATTTGTGTAAATCTGTGGTAAAATTAAAAATAGGTTTATATTTTGGTTCGTTTAATCCAATTCACAACGGGCATTTGGCAATTGCAAATTATATGCTTGAATATAGCGATTTGCAACAAATCTGGTTTGTGGTCAGTCCTCAAAATCCTTTTAAATCAAAGAAGACCCTCTTGCCAGATTATCAGAGACTTGAACTTGTAAACCTTGCACTTGGTGATTCTGATTTATATAAGGCTTCTAATGTAGAATTTGGTTTGCCCAAGCCTTCAAGGACTGTTGATACGCTGGCCTATCTTTATGATAAACATCCTGATAAAGAGTTTTCGTTAATTATGGGAACTGATAACCTGGTGAACTTTCATAAATGGAAAAATTACGAGGTGATTCTGAAAAACCATTGCATTTATGTTTATCCCAGACCTGATACTCCTGGAACACAGTTTGATAATCATCCTAAAATAAAAGTGGTTGATGCACCATTAATGGAAATTTCTTCAAGCTTTATACGAAATGCGATAAAAGAAGGACGGGATGTCCGCTTTTTTGTTCCTCAAAAGGTATGGGAGTACATGGAAGAGATGAATTTCTATATTTAGTTCCTTTGTTGTTCCTTTCTTGGGATCCGGAATAATTTGCACCTTTTTTATTGATATTGAACAGGTCGTCTGAATCATATTAATAGTTAGGGCAAATTATGTTTATATCCTAGCACAGATATTTTTGTTTTTGCAATCCTTTTCTTGATTTCATTAAAATCATTAATCTCGTTAATTAAATTTGTTTGGTTAAAATTAATCTTTGTTTTTGCAGTGTGTTAAATGATGAGATTATGGATGATAAAAATTTCACTAAAGAACAATGGCGAGAAATTCTTTCAATTGCAAATAAGCTAATTAAAGATGAAAATATTTCTGAGGATGAAGCATTTGTAATGGCAGAAGCTAAATATGCTGAAATTGTTAAGACTAACGATTTGGTAAAGAGATCAATTCCTATTGCATATGAGCATGTTGTAAAAGGTGATGCTTTTCTGGAAATAATGCAAAAAGAAGTAGAGAATATATGTGGTTATAAACCCCAAAAGGTTCATATTCAAGATTATTTTCTTTCTAAAAATAAAGAAATAGTCAAAAATGTAGAGAATGATTCAACGTACCAAACTATTCAAAATGGAACAAAAAGAGAAAAATTGAAGATCACCATCAATGGCAAAGTTTTTCACGAAAATAATGTTACTAATACCTTTTTAGGTGTTCTTGAAGAGATAGGACTGGTACGTATACAAAGGTTTGCAAATGAGAATGTTCGAGGCATCCCTTTAGTTGCATTGGAACAGGATAGTAAATTAGGGAAATTTCAAAAATACATTGCACCCTTTTATATTATTACTAATACATCAACTAGTAAAAAGAAGGAGATCTTAAAAAATATTAAGAATAAATTAGGTTGGCTATGGAAATATCAAGTATTTATGAATAACTTTATGTTTGAATATTCCGTTATTTGGAATTTTGTTGTTTATATTGTAATTTTGTAACGTGGTTTAAAATGAGAATTGTAACTTTAAGAACTCTGATTGAGTTTTATGATATCCATCCTAATGTAAAGCTTGCATTAATGGATTGGTATGATAAGGTGAAAAATGCGAGTTGGAATAGTTTTGCTGACATGAAAAAT
The DNA here is from genome assembly GCA_050296515.1 of Bacteroidales bacterium. Taxonomy (GTDB): domain Bacteria; phylum Bacteroidota; class Bacteroidia; order Bacteroidales; family NBLH01; genus NBLH01. Next base: position 30,113 of record JBNKRJ010000063.1, read on the forward strand.
GATTTCAATTCGGTTGATTATGTGGGTAACGAAAGGTATGTGTTTAATATTAAAGGCAACACTTATCGACTTGTGGTAATTATTATTTTTAAATCACAGAAAGTATATATCCGTTTTGTTGGCACTCATGCGGAATATGACAAGGTTGATTGTAAAAATATTTAAAAAATGGATTCCATAAAAAATAAATCAGATTACGAAAAGGCAAATCTTAGAATGGAAGAGTTGCTTAAAATAGTTGATAATAATACTGATACCAATGACCAAAATTATATTGAATTGGATCTTCTTTCTGATTTGATTGCCGATTACGAAGAAGAATATTATTCGATGAAGCCTTCAAATTTAATTGAGATGGTGCAGTTAAGGATGTATCAACGAAAACTGAAACAGAAGGACCTTGCCAAAATCCTGGATACCACCCCATCAAGGATAAGTGAGTTTTTAAATGGAAAATTAAAACTTAGTTATTCTTTTGCCCGAAACCTATATACTAAGTTAAATATTGATGCTGATTTAATTTTTAGATCCTGAAATATTCTTTTCTACCTTTTAATTTTATCTATTTGTACATATAAGGGTGAGTGTGAGTGACTTATAGCCAGTTTTGAATTGTTGCCAGTTGTTTAATTTGTGACTTCTTTATAAAATCAACAACTTTATACTTTCTTTTGAAGTATGAAGCATCTACCTGATTACAATATTTATGAAATGGAGATTCTTAACTTAGAGGATTCATTCTATAGAATATTGATTTTATCTGACAAAAAGCAATGCGAGATTTCTTATTCACCTGAATTTAAAGAAATTCGTTTTTTAGATGATGCTGAACTCTCAAATGATCTCAGGGAAAATATTTATCAACTGAGAAAAATTCTTCGAAATAAACGTCCCGATACTTTTTATATTGGCTTTAAACTAAAATTCGTTTTTAAAAATAATGATGATGCCATTGCTTTCAATGACTTAAGTAAGTTGGTTTTATTGGATAGGAGGGAAGGGGAGTACATTGTTAAAAGTATAGAGAAGCATGATAATCAGATTATTAAGCTTTATACTGATGGTTGTTTTCTTGAAAAATACAAAAAAGGCGCATTTGCTGTTTTAATTGAAAAAGTTGATGGTTTGCTTGATTTAGTCACCAAACCAGTAAATGAAATAAGTAGCAGTTTAATTGAGCTGATTGCAGTGATTGAAGGAATAAAAAAAGTTGAATCAATCAACTGTCTTCGAATTATTTCTGACAGCAGATATGTTATAAAAGGCCTCACCGAATGGATGTTTAACTGGAAATTAAACGATTGGCATACTGCACAAGGCGAAAAAGTAAAGAATATTGGTTATTGGCAGGAATTTGACCAACTAACAACAGGAAAATACATCGAATTTGAATGGGTGAAAGGACACTCATTTCATCAGGAAAATACTCTTTGTGATTTTTACGCAAAACAGGCTGCAGCTCGAAGTTAAAATTATAATCATAACATCGTGTACTTCATTATTAATGAGCACGATGCTATGATTATAGGCATTACTCATTAATATTCGTCCTCGCTGCATTTGCTCCCCACATTGGCCAGCCTTTTAAGTTTTTATCTCCGGTATTTACAGCAACCATTTTTCCACTTGTGGTGGTTACATAAATCCACCCATTTTCAATAATTGGCTGATAACGAATGTTATCTTTTATTTCAAATGTTTTGGTCACTTTCCCTGTTTTGGAATCATAAATACTTATTTTCCCATCATAACTGGCAATAATAATTTTGTCTCCTACAGCTATTGGAGGAGTTCCTAAAAATCCACCCACTGATTTTATGTCTCCTTCAATTTTCAGTTTCCACTTTTCTTTTCCGGATTCTGCATTAGTACAAATTATCTCGTCACCCATTGTGTTATAGTTAAATCCTTTGTGATAAAGTGTTCTGGAGCCTTGAAATGATTGTAAGGATGAAACATTTGATTGTCCAATGTTTTGGTTGGCCAGCATCCAGCCTGAGTTTGACGGTGCTCCTCCTGCAAATCCGTTTCCCGCATCATAAGCCATAGAAACATCTTTTAGGCTAGATCTTCCTTGTACATCTTTGTCTAAATATGGGGCATTCTTCTTTCTATATACTTTTGTCTGTTTCATCCCGCTGGAGCTGTAATTAACAATGGCTTCAGAAACATCTTCGCCTTGAATATCAGAACGTTTACTTAAAAATATTTGATCTTTGTAGACAACAGGAGCAGAAGTTGCTCTTACCGATCTGGCTGATAAAATCTCTCCAGTTTTTTGCTTGAATTTAAATACGGTGCCAGGAAATGTACTTACATATAATTCATCTTTAATTGCAACAGGTGCAGACATCACATCTCCATCAATTTTTTTCTGCCATAAGATTTTTCCAGTTCTTAGCTCTATGGCTATCAGAACATGCGAGGTGTTAACTGATGTATTATTTGTTTGATTAATTGACTGATTACTAATATTATTTTGCTGGATGATATCATTCTGCTGCTCCATATTATTCATATTGTAATTACTGTACCCTCCTGGATATGCTGTAAAAACAATACCGTTTGCAATTGTTGGCATTGACATTAAGGGATCTCCCAGCCAGTAGGACCAAACTTGTTCTCCTGTTGCTATATTGCATGCAAAAATGGTACACGATTCGGTATTAAAAACAATAATATCATCAACTATGGCAGCAGATGAAGGGCCATCATCATCAAGGTTGATGGACCAGATTTTCTCACCGGTTTTGGCATCAAAAGCATAATACTGCTTGCTCCCAAATCCACCACTAACGAATACTTTTCCTTTATAAACTACTGGTGAAGGAACATTTGTCTGGCTCAACTGAATTTCATAACCGCTTTCTGTTTTTTTTAGAGCAGCTTTAAGGTCCGCTTTGGTTACGTTTCCTTTTTTGAACTCAGAGGAAAGTTTTGCTTCTTTATTTATCTTTTGGAAAAAAGCAGTCAAATCAAGGCTGTCTACAATGCTGTCCTGAGGGTTTTCATTTAGGTTTTGAACATTTCCAGGTAGATAAAACGAGCTCAATACAACAATTAGGGTTAAGGTGAAAATGAAACCTGATACTTTTATAATTTTCATAGAGCGGATGTTTTTAGTGAATAATTCAATTCCAAAGACAAACATGGAACACTTGTGATTGATACTGTTTATAATAAATACTAAATATACGATGCATTTAGTATTCAATTTCCATAAATTTTAGGTTTGCAAGATATAAGTTGATTAGATGCTTAAATGAGAGTGTTTCGTAACAAGCTGAAAATCAGATTTTAATTTCATCCAATGATTTTATTCCCCATGGTTCAAGACCTTCTTTTACTAGGCCTGCTTTGTAGTTATTAATGAGTTTTTGTTCGTATTTAGTGTTAAAAAGGTATTTTAACGAGTCCGGTTTAGTAACTGCTCCTGAATTGTTTGTATCAATCTCCTCAGCTTTAGGAATAATTTCCAGATGATAATTCTTCAATAAATATATAGCTTCTAAGGCTTTATTGAGATGTGAGAATTCGCTTTTCAAGTCACGGATCTTTTGCTGAATCCCATTTATCAGCCGGTATTGATCTTCTAATTGCGCATCGTAATCGGGTTCTTTTCCAAATAACCCTTCCCTGCCTTCTTTTTTAGCCTTTTCAATTCTGCTAATGGTATATCTATGATTAAAAGCTTTGTTTAATAATGTCGGGACAGAATTATCAATTTCATTAATCCGGTTACTAATTAGCTTTGCTATTGCTTTATAATAATGTGTTTCCGAGGCTGATTTTAGATATATTGTTAATTCATCAATAGCACTCATACCAAAAATGTCAGGAATTTACATCAATAAATTAAAGATAAAAATATAGTTAAGAATAGAGTTTACTTAAAACTATAACATTGTAATTATATTATTTATAAACAATTCCAACATAACCCACCCAATGCGCACTATTTGCCGGTGCAGTAGTTCCCATTCCTAAATCATTCACTTTAAGGTGTTTATTATTTAAACTAGTCCTGTAATCAACAACATTCCCGGTCAAAGATTGTTGTTCAATTAATTCGTTAAGATTGTTTGCAAGTAGCAAGCCAAAAGGCACAGAATATCGTCCGCACCATACCCATTTATATTCTTTGTAATCATCTTGCTGAACTGTATATTCGGTGAACTGTTTTACTTTCGATGCAGATACTTCACCTTCGAGGCAGTTTTTTGTTATTTCCAGATCCATTTGCCTGGCTTTTTCATTACCTGTACTGTCTACGCCATAAGGAGCCATATCTTTACCACCCCAATCTTCATTACCATAATGAACAGCATCGTTTGAAATTACAATCGCTAAATCCTTTCCGTATTGCAGATTGTTTTTCTGCATTATTTCATGCAATGCTTTTGATAGTGCCTGAGATATGGTAATCATATCATCATATTTCATATAAGGAACCAGTAAAGGAATTATCTCAATATCCTTGTTTTTACTTTGTAAAAAAGGAGTAATAGCTTCCAAAGAATGCTCAATTATTGTCATGCTATCATGAATGACATAAATATCCTCTGCTAATTTTTTAACAAGCTCATTTCGAAGTGCAGAAACCTTTATATTTCCATAAACACCTTTCCATTGGTCAAAGGATCCAAAAACCAATTTATCTTTCAGGTCAAAGTTCCTGGCTTTATGGGCTACACCTACTAAAACAATTGTTTTTGCTTTGATTCCATTAAGTGTTTTACTGTACAACCCTCCAGCATAGGCATAGTCATCATGCGGACAAATAACAGCTTTATAAACATCATGTGTTTTAGGTTTATCGTCATCATTAATTCTTGCAATAATACTGTCCATTTGATAACTATATTGAGCAAATCCGACAGTATCAACCGGCATTCTTATTTTGCTGGTTTGTTGTTGTCTCTGCTCTTTGCATGAAACCATTATTGAAATTATTAATGCTGTTAGCAATAGGTGTTTTTTGTTCATGATGTTGTTAATTAGTTGTTTTTTAGTTAATTAGTTTGAGTAGGTTTTAATAAATGCTTATGAATTTTGTAAAGAATAAACTAATTTTTATCAATCTTAAAAAAAGAAATAAGCTGTTTTAACTGTTGAGCCTGGGAGGCTAGTTCTATCGTTCTGGATGATAACTTTTCACTTGTCGAGGCACTTTGTTGTGTGACCGAATTAAGCTGTTGAATGGAATTGTTTATTTGTGAAACTCCTAGAATTTGCTCAGAACTTGCTTGCGAAACATCACGTACCATCGAAGTAGTTTTATCTAGCTCAGGAAGTAATTCGAGCATTTTTTTCTGAGCTTCATCTGCCAGTTTAAAACTTTCAGCAGTAAGTTTAACTATCTCATCAGCAGCTACTTTACTTCGTTCTGCTAATTTTCTAACCTCAGTAGCCACCACAGCAAAACCTTTTCCTTCGTTACCAGCTCTGGCAGCCTCAACAGCAGCATTAAGCGCTAATATATTTGTTTGAAAAGCAATATCGTTAATTACCTGTATGGTATCAGATATGGTTCTGTTGGCTTTAACAACTTTTTCTGAGCGTTCTGCAGCCTCTTTGATTCCTGTATTTACCAATAATGATATTTTTTCCGATTGGGTTGCGTTTTGACCACTCATTTCAATATTGGAAGTCATTTCTTCCATCGATGCAGAAACCTCTTCGATTGAAGCCGCCGACTCATTTGCGCCTTGTGAAATAGAAGATGATGTATTTGCAATTTCTTGCGATGATAACGTGAATTTAGCCGCCGACTCATGCACTCCATAAATTATCTTCCTGAGTTGAACTATCATTGTATTTATGTACTTTCCAAGTTCACCAAGTTCATCATTAGCGGTGATATTTACTTTGTGATGCAATTCACCTTCAGCAACTTTTTTGCTTACAGAGTTAATTTGTCTAATTACAGTTATAATTCTAATCACTAAAAAATAACCTAAGACAATTGCCACAATTGCTATAATTGTACCAACTATACCAATTTGATATATAGAAGATGCAACTTGTGTTCTAGTCTTTTTCATTGAGGAACTCACCATAAAAATTCCTCGAACAACATGACCTGTAGTTACTTGTTCTGATTTAGATTTATGGCAATCCAGACAACCTTTAGATTTATCTAAATAAATAGGTTCCATGACAAAAAGTGAATCTTTTTCATCATCCAATGTTACAATTTCATCCAGTTTTTCTTTTCTAAATTTATCAATGAATAGCTGATCTTGAGGGAGCGATTTATGTCTATCTACATTAGGGTTTGGTGAGGCAATTCTAAATTTGTAATTCTGAGCTTCTTTATGTTTTTCTTTTTCAATGTATTCGCTATTATCCTGTTCAAAAACACTTACATCTGTTTGGTGATTAACAACAAACTCTTCTATATGTAATGCCAAAATAGCCCTGCTTTTATCAATAAGATTATCAAGTCCCTGGTTTTGTATTTTAATCGCAGCAATAATTACAGCAATTGCAGTACACAATAAAACTGGAATAGTTATAAGTGCTAACAGTTTTTTCTTTATGGTCATAGCAGTTTGTTTTAGTAACTTTTAACCAGCAACTTAAGCTTATGTGTAAAATATAATAAATAATTTATAATATGTTTAAGCTACCGAATTATTATTTTGTTTACTGTCAGAAATTAACTATAAATTAATTTGGACAACCAGATAAATAAGAAACTTAATAAAATTAAATTACAATAATCAAATTACCAAACAAAAGAGGAGCTTTAATCAATTATTATATTGATTAAAAGCAATATATGAGTTTGTTGCCAATTCTATTTATTACCTGTTAACAGGAATACATCGTATCTGCCATGTGGCTTTTCAGCAAAACCAACAGTTTGTATTTTTAAGTTTCTAAAACCTGATTCTTTAGCCACATTAAGAAATTGTTCCCTGTCAAATCCCAAATGAAAAACACCAGTATCATCTTTATGAAATGTACCATCTTCAGTATCTAAATCTGATATAGCAATGGTACCGTTTTCCTTTAATAAACCATGAAATTTATCAAACATTTTCACAATATCCTCAACATGGTGCATTGTCATTGAGGAAATAATGCCATCAAATTCCTGGTTAAGTTGTTTAGTGGCCAAATCAATTTCTAGAATTTCCAGTTCGCAAGCAATTGATTCTCTTTTGCTTTCCAATGTTTTATTCATTGCTTTTGAGATGTCAACAGCAGTAATTTTACCAACATGGGGAGCAATTTTTGATAATAATGCGAATTAAGTGTTAAATATATTATGTAAAATCAATATAAATTACTGATTATCAATAATTTAATCGATTAAAAATTTTATTATGTGCCTGATTATCAGTATATTAATAGGTTATTTTCGATAATTTATTAATACAAATG
>JBNKRJ010000064.1:0-67983 GCA_050296515.1 Bacteroidales bacterium
ATTTATATGGAGTTCATGAGCTTGCTTCGCAAGGTTAAACATATTCTTTTGTAGAGCGATTATTCGCTTCGCTCATGAGATCACTTCGTTAAGTTAAGTTTCTCTATAAACCCCGAAGGGCTCAGCGTAAGCTAATCCCTCTGCGCCTCCGCTAAAGCTTCAGCGGCACGCGGAATGAGGGTTTCATCCGTTTATTTTTAATTATTTCTATTTGTCGAATGGAACCGCATGATTAAAATAATCATTGTCAGAAGTGGTGTGTTTAATGATTACTCGCAAGCTCGTGAGAACACTTCGTTTAGTTATTTTAATCATGCTTGTTTTATCAATATTTTATAGAATGCTTTTTCCTTTCTCAGTTCATGCAACTGCAGAATTTTTTGCATGCTTTTTAACACCAAGCATTTCAATTGCGGTTTCAAAAATATTTTCTTCGCCATAACCACATTCTTCGTACAGTTCATCCTGTGTTCCCTGCTCAATAAATTTATCAGGAACACCAAGACGTTTGACTGTTGAGAAATATCCGTGTTCTGCCATAAACTCAAGTACGGCACTGCCAAAACCACCGACAATGGTTCCGTCTTCAATGGTTATAACTTTATCAAACTTTTTAAATATGCTATGAAGCAATTCTTCATCAAGAGGTTTCACAAATCTCATATCATAATGGGCTACACTTAGTTGCTCATTATCAAACTTTTCATATAAATTTCGAACAAGGTTTCCAATGGCTCCGATACTTAAAATTGCTATATCATTACCATCTTTCAGCTTTCGTCCTTTTCCTACTTTTATTTCTTTAAAAGGAGTCTTCCATTCTGGCATTACACCATTTCCCCTCGGATAACGAATAACAAATGTTCCTTTATCCGGCAACTGACCAGTATACATCAGATTACGAAGTTCTTCTTCGTCAATAGGCGCCGAAATTGTAATATTTGGGATGCATCTCATAAATGCTAAATCATAAGCACCATGGTGAGTCGCACCATCTGCACCAACCAAACCACCCCTATCAAGGCAGAATACAACGTTCAATTTCTGCAAAGCTGTATCATGAATAACCTGATCATAGGCCCTTTGCATAAAAGAAGAATAAATATTACAGAACGGCATCATCCCATCAGCTGCCAAGCCAGCTGAAAATGTAACTGCATGTTGCTCTGCAATTCCAACATCAAAAGCCCTTTCAGGCATCTTTTCCATCATGATGTTCAAGGAGCAACCTGTAGGCATTGCAGGAGTAATCCCTACAATCTTTTCATTCATTTCGGCTAACTCAACCAAAGTATGTCCAAATACATCCTGAAATTTAGGTGGCTGTTTATCCTTAAGTTGAACTTTAATTATTTCGCCTGTATTTTTATTAAACTTACCAGGAGCATGCCATTTGGTCTGATCCAGCTCTGCAAGTTTAAATCCTTTCCCTTTCTTTGTCTGACAATGCAATAATTTCGGTCCCGGAATATTCTTTAAATCAGATAAAACACTTACCAAATGTTTTACATCATGTCCATCAACAGGACCAAAATATCTGAAATTCAATGCTTCAAACAGGTTACTTTGTCGCAAAATAACAGATTTGATTCCGTTTTCAATTTTTTGTATAAACGACTGAGTATTAGGCCCAAACTTCTTAAGTTTTCCAAGAATGTTCCAGACCTCATCTTTTACTTTATTGTAAGTTTTTGAAGTGGTGATATCTAATAAGTACTCATTTAAAGCCCCAACATTTGGGTCAATTGACATGTGGTTGTCATTTAAAATGACCAGTATATTTGAATTTTCAATTCCTGCATTATTTAAACCTTCAAAAGCAAGTCCTGCGGTCATGGAACCATCACCAATAACAGCCACGATGTTTCTGTCTTCTTCGCCTTTTCTTTTAGCAGCCATTGCCATGCCTAAAGCTGCTGATATTGAGGTAGATGAATGGCCAACACCAAAAGTATCGTATTCGCTTTCAAACCTGTTTGGAAAACCACTTATCCCCTTGTATTTTCGATTGGTATGAAAAATATCACGTCTTCCGGTTAGTATTTTATGACCATAAGCCTGGTGACCAACATCCCAAACCAGTCTGTCATAAGGCGTATTGTAAACATAATGTAGGGCAACAGTTAGCTCAACCACACCCAAACTGGCACCAAAATGGCCAGGGTTGGTTGATACTACATCAATAATAAACTGTCTTAATTCTTCACTTATCTGAGGAAGATCTTCCCGGGCTATTTTTTTTAGATCTTCCGGAGAATTAATCGTACTTAATAATTTACCTGCTTCTGTTTTCATGATAAGTAATTTACTGATTAACCAATACTGCCCGTATTTTGTTCAAGCAAATATATTAATTATTAACAGGATACGAAAAGCTATTTGATGAGATTAAGGTTTCTTAACGGAAACGGAAGCGGCTCATCTTCCAAATGTTAGTGTTTAGACTTTAGCGTTGTTAATATTTTTAACTAATTTAGTGTTAAAATTTAATAAAACAACCATGATAACGTCAATCATAGATAACGATCTGTATAAATTCACCATGCAAAATGCGGTGATTAAAATTTTTCCGCGCTCAAAGGTGAGGTTTCAGTTTATCAACAGGGCAAAAACACCGTTTCCGGACGGGTTCGGCGAAATCTTAAGGAAAGAAATTGCAAAAATGGGTCAGTTAACCCTGACAAAGGAGGAAAAAGAATACCTTCAAAAGAGGTGCTATTATTTAGATCCGACTTATTTGGACTTTTTAATGGGTTACAGGTATGATCCAAGTGAAGTGGGCGTGATTCAAAAAGGTGGCGAACTGCAGGTTTTGGTTGAAGGTTACTGGTACCGTACTATTTTATGGGAAGTTCCGTTAATGGCTATGATATCAGAGCTTTATTTTAAAATGACCAACCAACCCATTTACGAAGAGCATAAAATTATTGAAATAGCAAAGGAAAAGGCCACCCGGTTTAACATGCTTGGTGTAAGCGTTGCTGATTTCGGAACCAGAAGAAGATATTCGTTTGAAAATCATGACCGGATTGTAAACACTCTAAAAACTTACGGAAAGCCTTCATTTATAGGTACAAGCAATGTGTTTTTTGCAAAAAAATACGATTTAATTCCAGTTGGAACGCATGCACACGAATGGTTTATGTTTCATGCAGCGAAATATGGTTATAAAATGGCCAACAAATTGGCGTTGGATCACTGGGTGAGAGTTTACAGAGGAGACTTGGGAATTGCACTTTCTGATACCTTTACTACAGATGTATTTTTTAAGGCATTCGATACAAAGTTTGCCAAGCTTTTTGATGGGGTAAGACAAGATTCAGGAGATCCTGTATTGTTTGCAGAAAAAACCATCGCACATTACAAGAGCCTGCGAATTGATCCAACCGCAAAAACTATTATTTTTTCCGATGGATTGAACCCTGAAACGGTTGAAGAAATAGCCAAATCTTGCAGAAACAAAATAAAAATTTCGTTTGGTATTGGCACTAATTTCACAAATGATGTAGGAGTAAAACCATTGAACATTGTAATAAAAATCATTGAAGCAAAACCTGAAGGTCAGGATTGGATTCACACAATAAAACTCTCTGATACTCGTGGCAAATATACAGGTGATGAGGAGTCGATTAAGTTGTGTAAGGGGATATTGAATATTGAGTAAAAAAGTTATTGGTTGTTAGATGATAGAAAACTGCGAATATTATGGCGGTAAATTAGGCAAATTTATTCATCTGCAAAGCTTTTCTATAAATATTTAAATTGCAAGCGAAATGGGGCAGCTGCAAGTTTTGATGTAATTAAATTTCATTTAAGAGGAAAATATGAAGTATACTTAACTAACAAAGAACTTAATGAGAAAACATATTTAAGCAAAAAAAATATTGCGAATTTATTTTCCAAAATTGAAAATGAAGCAGCTTCTGGAAAATTGATTTATTTAAAAAATATTGATTAACCGATAATTAGAATTATTAAGTTCTAAAAAACAGAATCAACCTGAATACTTTGATTGTTACCATTGAATCCTAAAAACAAACCCTAATTTCAACAAAATCATGAAACTCTGGAATTTTATAAAAACTAAACTTAGTGAATCAAAAAGAATAATGCTGCTGGTGGTTATCGACAGCCAGGGAAGCAGTCCCGGGAGGCAAGGCTTTAAAATGGCTGTTTGTGAAGATGGCACCCTGGAAGGCTCTGTGGGTGGTGGCGTGATGGAATACAACATTGTTGAACTCGGAAAAGCAATGTTGCAACTGGGTAGATCCGGCCCCATTTTAAAAAGACAAATTCATAACTCCGAAGCCGGTGAAGAACACTCTGGAATGATTTGCTCCGGAGAGCAGACTGTCATTCTATACGAATTAACCAAGAGTCACTTAGGTTCTGTTAATCAAATTATAGAAAGTTTAATAAATGATACTCAGGGAGTTTTAACGCTCACCTCCGAAGGACTGTTCTTTTCATCTGATGAAATATTAAACAAAGCTGTTTATACAAATATCAAAGATGAAACAGACTGGGAGTACAAACAATTGATTGGCTATAAAAACAGGATTTGCATCATTGGGGCAGGTCATGTTGGGCTTGCCCTTTCGAAATTAATGAAGGACCTTGATTTTATTGTGGAGATTTTTGATGATCGCAAAGACCTGAACACTTTTAATGACAATGATTATGCTGATAAAAAGCACATTGTAGATTACAACTATATTGACGAAGTTATACCACAAGGTGAAAGTGTTTATGTGGTAATAATGACCTTTGCGCATAAATCGGATCAGGATGTCTTGCAAAAACTAATTGAAAAAAAATACAAGTATTTAGGATTAATGGGAAGCAAGGCAAAGGTGGCTAAGCTTTATGAAAACATTGGATACAATCCTGATGCTGCTGGAGCACCGAAAGTGCATTCACCCATTGGTATTTCCATTAAAAGTAAAACACCTATGGAAATTGCAGTGAGTATTGCGGCTGAGATTATTGGAATTAAGAATGCCTGATATTAATAAAGTATACTGCTTGGTAACGAATAGCAGCAACTGGGAAAGGGTGCAAGTATTTTTAATTTGCAAAAGTGAAGTTTGTACTTTTGAGTAGATAATTTTCTAAGGCAGGTTTATAAACTTATGAGCACTAAGAAAGACTTAACGGGCCGTACACATATTAAAGTCTGATCATTTTGAATGAAAATACCCTAAAGATATTGAATTTGTTACCTTAATCTGTAAGTTTTTTACTGAAAAGGTGTCATAAGATAAAACAAGCATAATAAAAATAACTAAACGAAGTGTTCTCACGAGCTTGCGAGTAATTATTAACACACACGACAATAATTGTTTTTTATCATGCGGTTCCATCTAACAATTTGAAATAGTATAAAATAAATAGATGAAACCCTCATTCCGCGTGCCGCTGAAGCTTTAGCGGAGGCGCAGAGGGATTAGCTTACGCTGAGCCCTTCGGGGTTTATATAGAATTTAATGGCTTGACAAAAGAATATGTTTAACCTTGCGAAGCAAGCTCATGAACTCCATATAAATAGTTTAAGAAAAGTGAATAAATATCAACAACTTAACTAAGATTTAAACAAGTGAAATAACCATTCAATTTTACACCTTATATGAAAAAAAACAACATCCTCTTATTGTCAATTATGCTTTGCTTCTGTAGCATGGTCATCTCCGGGTTTGTACTATTATTGGGGTTTCATCATGGGCATCATGTCAGTGGCCACCATTCTGACAGGTTTAGCTGGGTAGCCCTTCATAATTTTTCATCACTGATATTCGTATTCTTAATGGTATATCATCTTACTCTTTGCTGGCCTTGGATTTATAAAAATATAATAACAGAACAACGTGATAAAAAAGGAAAAAAACTTAAGGAGCTTTGTAGAACTGATATTTGTTGCTTTGTTTTATTTCTGATACTTGCAGTAAGCGGTTACTTATTAATCTTTTTGCATAAAAACAGCCATCTGTTAAAAGGTTTGCATTACATGCTTGGGATTGCATTTTCCATTTTTATCCTGATTCATTTAAAATTGCATAAATATCCTTCGGAAAAGTATCTAAAGTGAGGTTGAATACGAATTCCTGATTAAAAATATATTTAATTAGGTAGACAAGGTTAAAGAATAAGTAAAAAAACTTAAGGTGTTCGCCTTCAAGATGTTTTTATAGTTAAAATGGGGTGGAATGAACAATATCATTCCATACCCCATTACACAAATACTTTAATTTTTAATAAAAGATTTCCAACAAACTTTATTCTTACTATGCTTGTACAGATTGAGATTTTTTTGCATGCATTATTTTGCTTATAATGGCACAGGCAGCAGAAGCACCTAAAACAAATAATGTAATTAATGCAATTGTTTTAGGGTTTGCACCCGATAAGCGGCCGCCATCAATAGAAGGAGTTAATATCCAAATAAAAGCAGCCATACTAATTACCGCATAGCCAATTTTCTTTACTACTTCTTTTTTCATAAATGCAATAATCACCATAACCAAAGCAACAATAGAAAGTAAAACTCCTAAAATACCAGCTATTTGAGCCCTGGTTTTTGAAGGTACATTATCTAACTGCTCTAATGCTTCTTTTACAGCAGGATCATTTGTTGTTGACAAATCTACTCCATTCGCTTTGTACTCATCTATCATTTTCTGCATTTTAGCAATCTCTTCATAGTCAATTCTATCGAGTTTTGATCCTATATTTACAGTTAATCCTGCAGACATAAGTCCGCCTACTAAAAAGGTTAAAACCATTACGATTAAAACAACAATTCTCATAATTTTTAAGTATAAAATATTAATAAATTAAATAAACTATATTTTGCAAATAGTTTTGTTTTCGGTGCAAATATCCGTGCAATAAATGGCAAATTTGTTGCTTTTTATTAATTGCCTCTTTTTTTACGATTATGAAGTTGTTTGCACCAAACGCAAATTGACTTTACTCGCTTCGCTCATGAAGGTGTACGTTTTCAAAACGAACCGATTGTTTTGGTATAAACTGGCTAACATTCGATTTATTTTATTTAAAAGTATAGAGACTTTAAAAAATCATAATTGAATCCACTAAGTAAGTGTTCTTTTAGGTAAATTAATCGATTAAGTAGTGTAATGTCGGTTTCGCGTTGTAAAACGCAGGTTTTTTTGTAATGAAAGGTAAATTGGTTTCGGCCTGGCTGTTGGCTTTTGAAAAAGCTTGTGAATATTAGCCGCTTGCTTTTATTGTCTAATTAGTGGTTAAAACCCTGCAATTTATTATAGTTACTTTAGTTTCTATAAACTTCTTTTTTTTAGGATATAGACAGAAGACTGAATCTCGGAGTCTGAAGTTTAGAAATACACACTGAGTTTTTTCTTGTTTTCGTTACTTTTTCGCAAAACCCTGGTAACTACCTGATAATCAGGGATAGTTTATTATTTTTGGGTGTAGCAAAATTAGAGTCATGTTTGTCAGAAAGCTCAAAAACCGTTCGGGAAGTACTAGTATCCAAATAATTAGTAAAGAAAGTAGACGATACAAAGTAATTAAAACCATAGGTTGTGCCACAATACAGGACGAGATTGAGTGGAGTAGCTAAAATTTATGCTTAAAAATCTAAGTCCTCAACTTTTTAAAGTGACCCATAAATACCTTAGAATTATGGAAAACAAGAAAAGATTTTACAGCAAAGAATTTAAAGAGAAAGCTGTGCAGCTAAGTTGCCAGCGAGAGAATTTAAAGGAATTGGCAGGGGAACTTGGGATAAATGTAGAACGTCTGTACAAATGGAGGCGTGCAGCTAAATCAACGAGTATATCACCAGCAAGAGGAAAAGTACTTAACAAAAAGGTTTTTAATGAAGATAGCCCTGAAGTAAAACACTTAAAAAAGGAACTCAAAGAGGCCCGTTTAGAACTTGAAATACTAAAAAAGGCAGTTCACATCTTTTCCAGGAGCGGTGGAAATATTACCAGTTTATAGCAGAAAATAAAGAGAAATATTCCATCGAAAAGATGTGCAAAGTATTGAATATTAGTCGAAGTAGTTATTATAGAATTCCGTTTTACAGTATTCCATACTGGCTTAGTATAACTAATGCACATACACTCTCTTCACCCTTTGCGAAACGCTTGTCAAAACTTCGTAAGGAATCGTTCCCAGTTTTTCTGCAATTTCAGTGATTGGGATTTCCTCTCCAAAAACAATTACCCCATCACCTTCACTGGTCTCAATATCAGTTACATCCACCATGCACATATCCATGCAAATATTTCCAACAAAAGGTGCTTTTTCACCCTTTATAATCACATACCCAACACCATTGCTTAACTTTCGGTTAAGTCCATCGGCATAACCAATTGGCAAAATAGCAACCCTGCTATCTCTTTTTAAAATACCGGCTCTTCCATAGCCAATGGTCTCTTCCTTTTTTACCTGCCTTATTTGTGAAACATGGCTTTTTAATGTGCTTATATTCTGAAGCTTACCCCCTTCTCTCGCACTTATACCATAAAGCCCAATTCCTAACCGAACCATATCAAATTGTGCTTCGGGATAGTTTTCAATTCCACCAGAGTTAAGGATGTGTCGTAGTAACTGTCTTTTGCAAAATTTCTGCAGATAATCAGAAGCTTTTTGAAATTTTTCTATTTGTAGCAAAGAAAATTCATGATGCTCCAGTTCAGCACCAGCTACCAGGTGAGAAAATACCGACTGAGGTTCTAAATATCGATGCTTTTGCAACGCTTTTATCAGTTCATCCATTTCTTCAGTATCAAACCCCAGCCTTTTCATTCCGGTATCTATTTTTATATGAACAGGATACAGACCCCTGACAGTCTGTTCAATAGTCTGATGGAACTTTTCCAAAGATCGGAAATTATGAATTTCGGGTTCCAGGTTATAATTGATAATGCTTCTAAAACTGCCTTCTTCAGGGTTCATTACAATAATTGGAAGGTTTACGCCAGCTTTTCGCAGCGCAACGCCTTCATCCGTAAAAGCTACCCCCAGGTAATCCACCCGTTGGTGTTCTAAAAAATGAGCAATTTCATGGCTTCCACTACCATACGAAAATGCCTTTACCATAATCAGCACTTTTGTTTCGGGTTTCAACAATGAACGAAAATAATTCAGATTGTTCTCCAAGGCTTCAAGGCTGATTTCCAGCACTGTACGATGTGTTTTTTGCTGCAACACTTCGCTTATTTTCTCAAACTCAAATTCACGGGCCCCTTTAATCAAAATAGCCTCATTTTCAAACTCATGGATTAGCTTACTTTCCAAGAATTCAGTTGTATTCCTGAAAAACTTCGCTGTTCTGATATACTCAGCAAAATGTTTACTAATTTTTGAGCCAATCCCAATAACCCTATTAACTTTGCTGCTGGTGATCAAATCATTCAGTTTTTGATATAAAATTTCACTATTTTCTCCACTTTGCAAGATATCTGAAATAATCAGGCATTTATTTTCATGCTGCTTTTGTCGCTTCAAAAAATCCAGCGCAATTTTTATCGAATTCAGATCCGAATTATAGGTATCATTAATAATGCTACATCCATTTATCCCTTGCATCAATTCCAGACGCATGCCAATGGGGGGCAAACTCTCAAACTTCTGCCCTGTTTCTGCTGTGAAAAAATCATTGGCTAGTAAAAATGCCCAGGTATGTATTGCATTTTCAATGGAGGCATCATCAACAAAAGGAATTTTTATTTCAGAGGGTTGCCCATTATGAATTCCCGTAATCCGGGTAAATTTCTTTTCCTGAATTATTTTGGTGATCGTAAGATCTGCTTTTTTATTTTTTGACCAGGTAAAAATCGTAATGCCCTTTTTTGCAAAACCACATTTCACTTCTGCATCAATCAACTCATAATCAGAAGAATAAATCAGCTGTTTGCAATGAATAAAAAGCTTTAGTTTTTCACTAATCTTTTGTGAAACACTTTCAAAATTTTCCTGGTGGGCATCCCCAATATTTGTAAAAATCCCCATTTCAGGCTGGACGATTTTCTCTAAGTTCGCCATCTCACCAGGCATTGAAATACCAGCCTCAAAAACCCCCAATTCGTGATTGTTTTCAATCAAATTTACCGAAAGAGGTACCCCAACCTGCGAATTATAACTTTTAGGATTGCGCACGATTGTCTTTTCACCATCAAGCAGGTAAAACAGCCATTCTTTAACAATGGTTTTTCCATTACTTCCTGTAATTCCAACTACCTGTAAATTAAAGTTTGACCGATGCCAGGCTGCGAATTGCTGAAATGCTTTTAAAGAATTTTCCACCACAAGATAGTTGCATGCTGGCTTCTGGACAATATTCACTCCTGCTTCGACAACAAAATTCTGTACTCCTCGCTCAATCAGTTCTTCAATATAATTATGCCCATTGTTATTTTTTCCACTTATAGCAAAAAACAAACTATCTTTTGCATTCAAAATGTTCCGGCTATCAATAAAAACGTTTGAAATAACAGTTTCTTTTACCAGTTTGGATTTAGCATTTATTGCTGATAATATTTCAGAAAGTTGGTATCGCATTTATTTAAGTTCTTTTACGGCTTTTCTTTTTAAAACAACAACACTGTTTGGTGAATATCCTGTATGAATGTATTTTATAATTCCTTCTTTATCAATTACCATATTGCATGGGTATGCTGTTACTTTATATTTCCTGGCAACTGCCTTAGCGTCAGCAACTATCTTAAATTTAGATGATAAACTGATCTCCCCCATAAATTTATCAAGTTTCTCTTTGCTATCTGTACATAATGACATAAAAATGAGCTCATTATCTTCAAGATTGCTGAACTCCTTATTTAATTTAGGGATTTCTTTTATACAAGGCTTGCATGTGGTAAACCAAAAATTTAGAACGACCACTTTTCCTTTTAGTTCCGAAAGTGAAATCTTTTCTCCGCTAATTGTTACAAGATCAAAGTCAGGTGCTTTTTGCTTGAAAAGTGCATCTTTTTGAGCTTTTTTTATTGAATCCTGTCTTTCTGCAAAAAGTTCAAACTCCTCTTTAGTTAGCTTAGTTTTGTTTTGTGCAGCAATGTTTATTGACAAAAATATTGAGGCAGCTAGTATTAAAAGTTTAATATTCATCAGTCTTTTTATCGATTCAATTCTGTAAAATTAAAGAATTAATCAATAAAAAGCCCTGGGGCTTGATCCATCTTTACAAATCTTGGCTTATCAGAATAAAAATTATTAAACAATCGAGGATCTGATATATCCAACATCATCCCATAGGGGCTAGAACCTTCAGGAGCCCTGATAAACCATGAAAATCCAATAGTTAAGGTCTCAAATACCCAACTTTCATTTTTTAGTCGAAATCCGGCACCTAAGCTTGCCAGCAGGTGATTTTTGTCAAAAATTTTTGAACCTGGCGAAACCCATCCTGCACTGCCATAACCGAATGCTGCAAATTTAAAACCGAATAAATACCATGGTGTAAACAATGTGCTTTCGAGGTTAAGTGATAACTTTTGAATTCCTTCCAACCCTTCTTTATCAAGCCCAGTCGCAATTTTAGTCCACATACTGTTTAAAACTGCCTTTTGGTCAGGGTCCGTAAGATTAATTCCCCGTTGATAATCAACATTAAAAAAGTTTCGAACTGTATAACGATTCATTCTAATTAGGTTACCAATATGTGAGAATTTGAATTTCACCACACCATCCTCAACTCTTCCGTTGTTGTAAAAGTTACCCACTGAAAAATCCAATTTTAAATAACCCGGGAACTTAAAATGTTGCGCAATAATAACTCCGACCCCAAAATAGGGCCTGACAGCTATTTCATTTTTCCCCACTCCCAACTGAAACTTAATCGTATATCCATAAGGAATATCTTCTGTAACCCCAAATCCTTGTACCAGACTACTTTTGTAGAAATTCCGGTTCAAAAATGAAACCTCGCCAAGTATTAAATCACCATCGCGATAAAAATAATTACTATCACTACTTATCACTGGTCTGTCGATAAAATCGGTGCGGGCAAATCTTGCTGCCAGATTGACCCTGGTTCGATTGCTATTATTAAGCAAAAAAGATCTTGCACCCCACACATCCTGGATATCTGCCCTGTATTTTACGGATATACTCGTATCTCCGATAATTTGGCTACGGGTATCAGCAATTTCATAAAGCGAAATTCCTCCGGCATATTTTGTTTGAGGGGTTAAAAAGGATCTGTTAAAACGAAGAAGCTTTAGTTCTTTATCCCAGGAATTTTCGTACTCTACCTCTGCTGAGATAAAAGTGTTTGCGATATTTCCTACCCGATACCTAAAACCATATCCATGCTGTGGTTGTTCACTGTTATGATAAATATAAGAATGCTGCATATCGTGCCCTATTCCCAAAAAATTTCCCTCGTATAAGTTCAGCCTGATATTATCAAATCCATTAAAATCAACTCCTACACCAATAGAAAACTCATCTTTGGTAATAATTAAAATATCAACTACATCATTATTATAAGAATCAGGTATTACTAGTATTCGTGCATCTTCAATATATCTTAAAGAACGAATAACACGCTCATTATCAGCAAGAACCTGAGGTTCTATTACATCTCCCTTTTTAATTGTAAGGTTATTTAGAATTGTTCTTTTTGAAGTGTTTACATGAATCTTCTTCGCACCCTTTACAATTGTACTTTTTGCAACTTGCAGCGTATCATGAATAGAGCCCTCAATAATATCAACCTGTTTTAGGCGAATACTTCTAATGATTCGTCCTGCAAATGGTTCAAACACTCTCTCACCATTATCAAAGTTAGATGTATCCTGTACTTCAATCGGGACCTGCTTAAAAAACAAGTTGTGAAGCTCAGCGGTTATTCTGTTTCGGTCTGATTTTACCTGCAACGAATCATAAAGCACTTCGGATCTGTAGTACGGATTTTTGCGCAATTTATATTTGCTGTTTTTCTTAAGAATGACAAAAGTATCTCTACTCGAAAAGTAAACTTTGTGCTTAGTCACAAGTATTCTCGAAGGTGGAAACGAAATCTTTTCAGTTTCATTTTCTACAATATTCCACCTTTGCGACCAAAGCTGAGAACTAAAAGCAATTAACGATATGACTACAAAAAAAACCCTCAAACCACTCAAGTACAAAACATTAACAAACTAAAAACCGGGGACTTCAATATACTCTGGTTCAACAGAATCGGTTAACCAAACATTATTTTTCGACAGGTAAAACTGATGCCCATTTTGATGCATTTCTCCAGACCTTATTTTTAATATAACCGCTTTCCCATGCCGTCTCCCTACTTTTGTAGCAGTTTCAGTATCTAGTGAAAGATGCACAAATTGCCTGTTTCGTTTTATTAACCCACTTTTTAGAATAGAATCAATGTTTTGCACTGCCGTTCCATGATACAATATTTGAGGTGGTTGCTGTGGCAAAAGCTCTAAATCTATATCAACAGAATGTCCCTGATTAGCCCTAATCTGGGTAAAATCTTCATTAAATGTATAACGTTGTTTATCGCAGTTTTTAACAATATATTTCAATTCGTCAAAGTCAAATACTTTTCCCTTAGTTTTACTTTTGCTAATTAATTCATCTACTTTGGCCCAGCCATTTTTATCTAATTCAATGCCAATCACCTCAGGCTTATGGCGTAAAACCAGACTAATAAATTTGCTCAGACCGACCTCTCTTTTCTTATCCATCCTTAAAGTTTTAATCGGGCAAAAATACAATTTTAATAATGTATATAAAGCCGGTATGGAATATTGTAAAACGGAATTCCATACTGGCTTTGTATATGCCGATCGACTGGCAGTTTTGGTTTGCTTCGCAAGCGCTCAAACCAAATACTAACAGCGGTTCGGTATAACTTAATAAACGAAAGCCTCATCAAGGTTTCTTCGCAGAAAACCTGATTATTCTAAAAAAAAACATGGGTAACTTTCAAACACTTAACCTGTAAATTAAAGAAACGAAAAAAAATACAATTTCTTTTATCACAGCTTTACTATTTATTTTTACCGAATTTAGTGTATTTTTGGTTCTAAAGATTATTACAAAATGAGCGATTCAGGCGGTTCGGGACAAATCTACAAAACAATTAAACTAATTGGAGGAATATTCATTCTATTTGTCATTTTTGTCATTATCAGGGGAGGTATACTGGCCCAGATGCATGATAAAAAGAAAAAGCTAAGTCAGGAAACATTTTTTGAAGAGTTTAATAAATACTTTAAAGGAATCATTGTTCAGATTAAACGGAGGCCCCCACAAGAACCTAAAGGACTTAGAGAAGTTTGTTATGAGTTAAGGTTAATTGAATCCACACAGCTTTATTACAGGCCAAATAAAAGAACGGGGTTTTACTTTTGCGCGATTGATTTTCCTATAGCAGAAGTAATGAGCAAAGATTTTGGCGATGTTCACATTGGCGATACTTGTTTTTACAATGGCAAAACCGATTGTTTTGGAGTAAAGGTTCAAAACAAAAAATGGAGGCTGCAAAAACCTGATATTGACGACTTTAACCTCCTGAAAAAACCACACACAAAGATTGAAAGGTATGATTCGGCCCAACTTGAAGCCAGGAAAAAGTTTTACCCAAGGAGAGAAATCGCTGATATTGATCAAATTAATTATTACTGGCAACACAACTGTAAAAAAAATGTTCTCAATGAGCAAATGATTGATTACAATCTTGGTTTTCATAATTATGATACATGGAGAATAACCAACAGCCCTGAAGTATTAAAAAAGAAAAAACAAAATTTCTTTTACATGATTCAGGTAGCTGAATACAATGAGCCCCTGGACATGGCCGAATTGCATAAAAAATATGATGGAGAGTCAATTGTCTGGATAAAAGAAAATGATTTACATAAGTACTTCATTAATGAAAAGATAGATACTTACGAAAAAGCCCAGGATACATTAAGCAATTTAATCGAAAAATATCAGCTACAGCTTGAGGAAATGCCAATAATAAAGAAACTGAAAAGGAAGAAGCACGAATCAGTAAAACTGCTTGCTGAAAAAAAGATGGAGCAAAGAAATGAATACGAGGAGCAATATAGCACAAATGTTGAAGGTGTATTATTGATACCTTATGAAAAGTCGGTATTACGATATGCCTGGATGATTTTTATCCTCTTTACTTTCATCAATGTTTTTTCGCAATGGACGATTATAGCCGATACCTATAAAAAGGACAAGAAATTTGCAAAAGGTTTCAGACATTATGTAATTGGATTACTGTTCTTTTTCAATATTTGGCTGGTGATTATCGGTATTGGTATTGAAACCAGATGGGTCGGCTCCATTTTTGATTTCATGTATGTTAAAAGAAATCCCATTGTTATAGCAGCAAATGTTTATTTAATTATTTTGCTTTTCACCATTAGTCGCTGGATTTTTGTTGGTGATGGCGCCAAAATTCTTGCTCGTTTGCGACAGTACCCTAGTGGAATCTTTAGCCCTGTTCACACCGAAGATGGTATACGACTATTGTGGAGTATTTATGTTTTTTTGGGACTGATCTTTATCTTTGCACGATTGTTTTTTTAATTTAAAAATCACACCATGGCAACAATAAACACTTGGAATAGAGAAAAATACATTAAAGCATGGAAGTTTGCAACCAAACATCACACCGGCCAAAAATACGGAGGAAGTGAACCGGATGAATACGTTGATTATATCAATCACATTGGTATGGTATGCATGGAAGTAATTTGGGCATTGCAACACTCTAAAGAAAAGTACGATGCTGATTTAGCTATTCAATGTGCCTTATTGCATGATACGATTGAAGACACAGATGCGACTTTTGATAATATAAAATCTTCGTTTGGAGATAAAGTAGCAAATGGTGTTATGGCCCTCTCGAAAAATGAAGAAATTCAATCGAAAGCTGAAATGATGACCGATAGTCTTGAAAGAATTAAAAAACAAGGCAAAGAAGTATGGATGGTAAAACTTGCAGATAGAATTTCGAACCTTAACGCACCACCATTTTACTGGGATAAAAACAAAAAAATCAAGTACTTAGAAGAGGCTAAACAAATTTACGATGCTTTACACACAGCGAATATTGAACTAGCCCAAAGACTAAACGAAAAAATTAAGAATTACTCACATTTTATATGATTGACTGGTCATGCATCTTTACATTTACAATATCTTTCTGTAGAATATATGAAGTAACAGAAGCTCCAAGCCCGAAATCGGAAGATGGAGCTCAATGAGGTCTCTTTTATACTTCGGTCTTCGGACTTCAAACTCCGTACAATGCAATTTATTTGAATGCTAAAATTTTAAATGCATCATTGCTAAACCCCAATAAAAAAACCTATGATATTTGAGATCTTCTTCCAAATTCAATAGCTTTGCTTTCCGAAAAATCAATTCGAACAATGGAGTGGCTCATCGATTTTAGAATAGTTTATTTTCTGGGTGCTGTAAACGCTTTTTTCTTTGGTTTTTTAATTTTTTCAAAAAAACAGAAATCATTATCAGATAAGATTCTTGCCTGGTGGCTAATGGTAATGGGTTTGCAAGTGTTGTACCCTTTCTTGTACTTAAACAATGTAAATAAATATCAGCAATTTATTGGATATGAAGCCAGCATCTCTTTTTTGCACCCGGCAGGGTTGTTTTTTTACACAAAAGCTATGGTTGGCAGCTTAAAATTCGATAAAAAAGTCATTCTTATTCTGTCTTTACTTTTTATATCTATGCTGTCCATTTTCGGCTTCATGTCATACATGCCTGAAGACCGAACAGCAATTTTTCATGAGAATAATTTCATGCAATATTTTGATGCTACAGGAAAAGTATTGGTATTTGCTTTCAGTGGCTTGTACTTAGCCTTATATGTCTATTTTCTTGTAAGGAGCAATAGCTTACTCAAAAATTATAAAAAAAGGATTAGAAATATATTTTCCAACAGCGAAAAGATTGACCTGAGATGGCTCCGTAAACTGGTTTTGTTTTTTTATGCAGCTTATGCCGCTACAGTAATAGCCTTTTCTGTTAATTTTATCACTGGTATTTCAGTAGCATACACAGATTACATTTATTACCTGTTAACTGTTGTATTTATATTTTTGATTGGATATTGGGGACATCAACAAGGGAGTATTTTTAGCCTTTCCAGCGAAAACATTGATATAAAGTCTGCCAAAAATGAACAAACTGATAGTAATAATGGAGTTAGCTATCAAGATGAGGCCATGGCACTTGAAAAGATAATGGCTGAAAAAAAACCATATCTTGAGCCAATGCTCACTATTCATGATTTGGCTGAATTATTAAGAATTCCCTCCCACCAACTTTCAAAAGTTATTCATAAAGGATTTGGAAAAAACTTCTATGAATATGTTAATTATTACCGTATAGAAAGCTTTAAAAAACAAATTGTATCAGATAAATACCAAAGCTTTACCATTCTTGCAGTTGCTTTAGAGTGTGGGTTTAATTCAAAATCTGCTTTTAACAGAATTTTCAAGGAACAAACAGGCATTACGCCACGTGATTACAAACTTCAAATACAATCGCAAAACCGACAAAGCGCCTAATTTTAGGATAAATTAACGATTAAAAGTGACCAGATTCGATACAATTTTCTTAAATTGCATACTGAATTTACATTTGTTCATAACAACCAATTAAGTAAGAATATTATGAAGAAGCTGCCTTTTACTTTACTAATTTCTGTAATATCAATTTCATTAATGGGCCAGGTGCAAACTGACTCTATAAAAACAGCAACTACTCTTGAAGAAATTTTCACAATCTGTAATTCATCTGGACCTGAAGAAGCTACCAATGATGGAGAAATTATTTTCGAAAGGCTGGCCCCATACATAGTTTGTATGTGCAAAGACGAGAGAAGAGACAAAAAAACGGCTTCGGACTACAACATTCCGGCAGAGAGAAAAATCATTGATCAATTTGGAGCAGAAATCAAAAAGTGGCTCGAAGACTACGATAATTACAAAATAACCAAATACCTGACCCAAACAAAGGACAATGGAGAAAACTGGCATGCATTGGAAATAGCATTCAGTAAAAACAAAAACAGTAAAAAGGTAATCTTTGGATTTATAAAACTTGGAGACTCGTTCTTATTAGGTGATATTGACTAATAATAAATCTACTCCCTCTAAGCTCTGTTTTTTTTACAATCTTTATTCAAAAATTAGATTTTATGATCTAAGAAATGCTTATTTTTGGTTAATCCTCACTTACTTGAGCAAGTAGTTCTTTTTCAGTCCCTTCCAGGTAATCTTCAAACCAGTTTTTTACATAATTATAAAGATCAAAAGCAAGCATACTCTCCCCCTTCTCTAATCTCCCCTGAAATTGCATTAAATCTTTCACAAACTCCATGTGCCTGATTTCGTGCTTCTCAAACGATAAAATTTCATATTTTTCAAGCAATAAACCCGCTGCAATGAAAAACTGCTCTGAATAAAAACTAATCCCATGAAGCAACTCTAAAACTTCTGCACCACAATTTTTCTTTTGTATAGCTTTCGAAAATGTTTCAATGAGGTTCGCAATTTTTTCTTTGTTCTCCTTAATTGTGTCAATCGTCACACCCATAATATTTAGTTTTGGCTTTATGCTGAATTGTTCTATTAGCATCGCAAATATCTAATAAAAAAAGCTCTGATACAATGACTAAAATCAGTATGCCTTTTATCAGCCTGCAAACATAAGAAATGCATAAATTCTTACAAATTATTAACATTTATTAAGCATTGTAATTTATGGGTTTTTAGTATGTGGAATTTTTAACTTAATTTTGTCAGGTTTTTAAATTTAGTGTATGCAAAAATTAGTTTTCGCTCTTTTTTTGGTTGCGGTATTCTTCATTAACATAATAATTGTAGACTCCTGCAGTTCTTCAGATAAGGAAAGTGAGAATACAGATTCGCTACAGACAGTTCAAAACAAAACCTTTGCAGTAGGCGATTATAACTTTGCCATTCTCCAGGGCTCAGAATTCATAAAATACAACAAAGCCATTTACCAAAGGGGAGATGAAGTATACATGGTGTTAGAAAATGTGGGCCCTTTTGCCCGTGGCACCGATAGCCTTAACTTTGCTGAAATGAAGCTTGAAGTTACGGATGCAATAGGACAGGTAATCACCATCAGAGAAAATCTTTTTGGTGAAAGAGGTCATAGTGATTTTACAAACAACATGATTGACAAGCCTTACGCCTCTTATTCCTCTGATTTGAAAGACAAACCAGGGAAATACTCTATGTCGGTAACTGTTTTCGACTTGGTTAGAAAAGACAGTATTGTGATTTATGATGATTTCTTTTTGGAATAGACAAATCTCCGGTATCGACCACAGGTCTTGTTTTTTTTCAAACAGCTAATTTTAAGTTAACTAACATAATTTCAAACACACTTATCAGCTGTTGGTTCCAGACAAATTTGTCATTTAATTAAAAGTTTGTATTAATATTCCGTTTTATCTTCCAGCTCGCTCCACATTTGAAACGAAACAATTGCTTCGTCACGCAGAAAAGGGATTGCTTTTACTCTCCTTTTTTCTTCAGGAGTATCAAGTTCTTCATAGATAAAAGCATCATCAAAGCCAATGTTTCTTGCATCTTTCTTTGTATTGCCGTAGTAAATAGTGTCAATATGTGCCCAATAAATCGCACCAAAACACATTGGACATGGTTCGCATGAGGTATAAACCTCACATCCACTTAAGTCAAAAGTACCAAGCTCTTTTGCTGCTTTTCTTATCGCATTTACCTCAGCATGGGCAGTAGGATCATTATCTATGGTAACCGAATTTGCCGAACCAGCTATAATCTGGCCATCTTTCACTATAACAGCACCAAACGGACCACCACCTTTTTTTACACTGTCAATAGAGAGTCTAATAGCTTCACGCATAAACTCTATGTTTGCTTTACTCATCTATTCTTTCTTCTTCGTTTCTGAATATATTACAGGAAAATCATGTGCCAACCAGGCCTGAATACCACCCCCCAGGTTATAAACTTTGTTTAAACGCCTGGTGTCCTCAAGCTCTTCAATTATTGCAGCACTATTCATACCTTTTTCACAGACCAAAACAACATCTTTTTCTCCGGAAAGCAGCTCTGGTTTCTCAAGGAGTTGACCAACAGGTATATGCTGGCTTTCAATATGATAGGCATTAAACAACTCCAGTTCTCTAATATCAATTACTTCCACCTCATTATTTCTTATCTTTTCATAAAGATCTGAAGCAGATATTTCTGGCACATCGGGGAATTCATCATGACAAAAGTCGCCGTATTCTCCTAAATTTTTAATATTTGCGGCAGGTTCATGGCGCTTTATGGTCAGAATGTTATGTTCCATTCTCAAGGTATCAATCATCAACAGTTTACCGCTCAATACCTCACCTGTTCCAGTAATCATTTTTATCACTTCATTGGCCTGGTAACTTCCAATAATACCAGGTAAAACACCCATTACTCCAATTTGTGAACAGGAAAGCATTTCTGAAGAATCAGGTTCTTCCGGAACTAAACAACGATAAGTGGGCCCATTTTGATAATTAAAAACTGCTACCTGTCCTTCGAATTTGTAAATGGCGCCAAAAACCAAGGGTTTACCAGTGATAACGCAGGCATCATTGACAAGGAAACGTGTTGGAAAATTATCGGAACCATCTACAATAATATCATAACCAGCAAAAAGCTCAAGAGCATTTTCTTTGGTGAGCATGGTATTATGGATGTTAAACTGAATGTATGGATTAAGAGCTGCCAATTTTTTGGCTGCAACTTTAGCCTTTGGCTTACCAATATCATCAGTTCCAAAAAGAATTTGTCTTTGCAAATTGCTTTCGTCAACAAAATCAAAATCGCAAATTCCAACAGTACCAACACCTGCTGCTGTAAGGTACTGCAGGATGGGACACCCTAAACCTCCTGCACCAACAACCAGTACTTTTGCCTGTTTTAATCTATTCTGTCCTTCCGGCCCAATTTCCGACAAAATCAAATGCCGGTTATATCTTTTTATTTCTTCCTTTGATAACATACTAATTTGTGCAAGGCAGACAAAATTAGTAAATCAGTATTAAGTTTCAAGGAAAATGCAAGATTTTATAGATTAGATCCTATCCAAAAAGTCATTTTCATGCAAAGGACGTTAAAGTTTTCGAAAAAACGCAAAGAGTAAATAATTGTTTACCAATACTTTGGGTTCTCATTTTTTTCTCATGCGTTCTTTTCGTGGAATTATTAATCTTTCAAGTACTCCGTTTTAGTTTGCTATTAACTTTCCCTTTATTTTGTCTTCGAATGCAGAGAGTGCAGCTTTGGAGCCTTCACCCATCGCAATCACTATTTGTTTGTAAGGTACAACCGAAACATCGCCTGCAGCATAAATTCCTGGTTTGGTTGTTCTACAGTGAGCATCCACAACAATTTCCCCAAATTTGTTCATTTCAACAAGGTCAGTAAACGCCTTGCTGTTTGCTACTAATCCAATTTGCACAAATACGCCATCCAGTTCAAGGGTCTCTGCTTCATCACTTTCCCTGTTTTTGTATTTTAGCGATGTAACTTTACTCCCATCACCTTCAATACTTAAAGTTTGAGCATTGGTAATAATGTTTACATGAGAAAGTTCTTTTAACTTGTCCTGAAGTATCTGGTCCCCTTTCAAATCCGGCAAAAACTCCAGTACTGTAACATGCGAAGCAATACCTGCCAGGTCAATAGCTGCCTCTAAACCGGAATTTCCCCCACCTATTACAGCTACCCGTTTATTTTTGTAAAAAGGGCCATCGCAATGGGCACAAAACGCCACGCCAGAGCCAATGTATTCCTTTTCACCAGGTACATTTAATCTGCGCCAACTGGCTCCTGTAGCTATAACCAGTGCAGGAGCAACAAAAGTTTCATCCAGTGAAGTTTTTAAATGCTTTAAGCCATCAACTATTTGAGTGCTTTCGATCTTGCGATTTTCCAATACATCTATCTCGTATTCACCTAAATGCGAGCGTAAATTTGCGGTGAGTTTACTTCCTGTAGTTTGTGGAACTGAAATCATGTTGTCAATAGCCAATGTTTCGTTAAGCTGACCACCAACCTGTTCAGCAACAATAGCCACACTGAAGCCTTTTCTCGCAGAATAAATAGCCGCAGAAATTCCGGCAGGACCACCACCAGCTACAATCACATCATACTCTTTAGCTGCTAAATCTGAAGGACTAAAATCCGTACCTGATTTTTCCTCAATTTTGCTTAGCAATTCGCCCATAGAAGAACGCCCAACATGTAACAACTCACCGTTTACATAAACAGCTGGAACTGCCTGTATATTAAGTGCTTTAATCTCATCCTTATTAATGGCACCATCGATAATTTCGTGGTTTATATTGGGATTGAGCATGGTCATCACGTTCAACGCCTGGGCAACATCCGGGCAATTGGTACAAGTTAATGAGATGTAACTTTTTAATGTTATGTTGCCTTTTAAAGCTTTGATTCTTGCTGTAACAGTTTCATCGGGCAGGTTTTTACCAATACCATCCATATTAAGCACTGCAAGTAACAATGTTGAAAACTCATGGCCCGTTGGAACCGTTCTGAAATTAATGCCTACGTCTTTTCCATTTTCAAGAACTCTGAGCGATAATTCAGTTCCCTCGGAAACATTCAGTTCAACTTTATCTGAGCAGGCTGCCACTTCAGTAAGCAGTTCAACAAGTTCATTTTTACTTGGGTGCGAAGATGCCACCTCCACTTTAAGAGTGTAATTATTTTTCAGATTGCTAAAAAGGCTAACAACCTGGTCTTTTAAACTTTGGTCTAACATGATGTTTGCGATTAAATATTGGAAATTAAAACTTCGTAATTAGCAGATATTGA
Source organism: Bacteroidales bacterium (assembly GCA_050296515.1). Taxonomy (GTDB): domain Bacteria; phylum Bacteroidota; class Bacteroidia; order Bacteroidales; family NBLH01; genus NBLH01. The sequence goes on from JBNKRJ010000064.1 coordinate 22,911, forward strand.
ACTAATTACCGGATGCGAGCTTTAAATTAGCTAGAGTGTTAGTTTTAGATTGAGAAGAGAAGAAAGTTTCGACTTTGTTTAAAATGATGTCAGACAATACGAAGTCGAAACTTTTTTTGAAGCAACTTGCCTCTTATATTTTACCTACAAGGTCAATACCTGGCTTAAGAGTTTCTTTACCTTTCTCCCATTTTGCAGGACAAACTTCTGATGGGTGCTCAGCAACAAACTGAAGAGCCTGTAAGCGACGTAATAATTCGTCAGCGTTACGACCAACGTTTCCTGCAATCACTTCGTAAGCAACTATCTCGCCTTGTGGGTTTACGATAAATGTTCCACGCTCAGCCAATCCAACTTCTTCAATCATTACTTCAAAACCTCTTGATAAAACACCAGTTGGGTCTGCCAACATAGGGTATTGAATCTTCTTGATAGTTTCTGACGCATCTTTCCATGCTTTGTGCACGAAATGGGTGTCTGTTGAAACTGAATAAACTTCACAACCAGCAGCTTTAAACTCGCTGTACTTGTTTGCTAAATCTTCAAGCTCAGTAGGGCATACAAAAGTAAAATCAGCAGGATAAAAGAAAAATACTGACCATTTTCCTAGTACATCTTGCTTGCTAATAGTTTTAAAATCATCGTTTACGAAAGCTTCAACTTTAAAATCTACGATTTGTTTTCCAATTTGTGACATAGTAAAAATTTTTAGTGTTAATTATTATTTTTAAAAAAAATTTTGCTGTTGTTTGAGACAAAAGTAAGGCACTTGTCAATATAAATCAAATAGATAGTTTTTATCTCGCTATTGACAAAACTTATACCCATTGATTATCAGTCTTTTCATTGCAAAAACCTCATCAAGTAATCTATAAAATTCTTTTTTGGCTGTATCTAATACACCAATTCTATACCACAACTTAAAACTAAGAACATGAACTAAAATTTAGATTTTGGATTACTTATTCTCAGACTTTCCGTTGGAATATTAATGTTTTTCCATGGGATTGCTAAAATTGTCATGAAAAATACCGAACACAAACTATTTAAACCTTAAAATTAAACCAAAGCTAAAATTAGAAGTAGCATAAGAAATAGTTGTTTTCTCAACTTCCTCATTCGCTGTTCTGCCAAGCAAATCGGCTTCTGTTTTTCGGTATTCAATTTCGGGGTTCGATATGGAGTAATGGTAGGAGAACTGAATTCCTACTTTTCGCTTAATATTTATCGGATAAAAGTAGCTTACCCTGATACCTGGAACTAAATCAAACCTTGTGGTTGCTTTTTTTACATAATTGATACTTTTTACAAGGCCATTATCGTCCCAGAAATAGATATCAGCGTAGTAAGGCCCGATGGTTTTACTGTATCTGATAAGAAATTCCGGTTCTATATATAAATCTTTGAAATTAACATAGTAAGAAAGGCCTGCAAAAACGGGAATATCTCTAACCATGTCTGACATATATACACTTACACTATCATTGATGTTTTGCTCTTTGATCTCATTTTTAAACTTTTTAGAATTTAACAGGTACTTATAATGCCCAAACCCCAAATTGAAACCAAAATGTTTGTAATAAGCAGCTCCGGCTAATTCAAATCCTGGGTTACTAACCGATTTAGAGGCTATATTCAAAAAAGCAGGGCTCTCAGCACTTTGTTCAGCCTCCTGTGGAATGTTTAAGCCAATACTCAAATGTCCGCTAAACTCCCATTCTTCTCCTTTTTTACGCTGGCTAAATGCCTGAAAATTAATTAATAACACGAAAATCACTATGCTTAACCGATACAGCATTATTGTAATTTTAAGGTGAGTGTTTCAGTAGTGTCAGATAATTCGCGATCATCTGCGAGAGTTACCAGTATCATAAATTGCCCGTTGATCTCCTTGTCAAAACCTTCTTTCAAGGTTAAATCAAAATATTCAATTGGCTTTGAGCTTTCCTGGTTGATTACAGCAGGTAAATCAAAAACTTCCATTTTATTGCCCAAATCATAATTAAGTGCAGCTTCAAAAAGGTAAGTAACAACACTTCTTACAGGCAGACCATTTTCTGCTGTTACTAAAAGCACATCAATGTCATCTACCTTATCAATAATTAAGTACTTGCCTGAGCAATCATTCGCATAAGCATAATCAAATAGTTTTGGAACACGAATCTTTGAGTCCGCTGATTTTGAACTTAATAAATGCACACGCATACTGAATTCACTCTGATTAATGGTTGTCTCTGCAACAGGTTCGCCATTTGAATATTGTTGTATGATGACATCCTGCCACTTGTAGCGGAATCCCTCATCGCAACATGCATGAATTACCAGTAACAGTATACTTCCCAATCCCAACACAATAAACAATTTAGCCCTGGTCATTTAATACTTTTTTAGATAAAGGTTTTATAAATCAAATATACCAAATTAGAACGGAAACAGAGAGAGATTAGTATTCGATTTCTTTGAATGGGAATATTCAATAGTAGCATTACGTATATCTTCACTTCACTGCCTTTATCACCATGTTTTTTATGAGAACTTCCCCGTTTGTTAACAATCCCAGGATACCTTTGGTGCTTAAGTTTTCATCTTTCAGTGAATAATCTAAAGTTTTATTACTGTTTAATTTAACTACCAAAAGTTTATTGCTATAAGTAATTTTTAGATTGTTCCAGGTATTGTTTCTTAATTCAATGGGTATGGTTTCAATTGTCGGGCCGCCGCCAGGCCTACCCTCAGTTACTTGGGCAAATTCTCCTCTGCCTATTTTTACAGCGTGTTCAATTTCATATAAATAAACTCGGATGTATTTGTCTTCATCAATATTAAGCATTAATTCGAATAATGAGGCATTTACCATATTTACATCTAAATCAATCTCATAATTTCGAGGCAACGAATCCTTTAACAGCAGCACTCCCCAATCCATGTTTCCGCCATTTCCTTCTATCATCCCATTATTTGCTTTCCAGTTTTGAGTTAGTATCTTCCAATGGGCATTGAGCTTATCATCTTGCTTGTAAATAATTTCTGAAGAATGTTTAAAAATAATGCAAGAAGTAAATGAAAGAACAATGACGAATATGGTTACTTTATTTATGTTGCCTAAATTCTTCATATATCTTATATTTATGTCATTTTCTGGCTTTTAGCTCCACTGGTAAAACACAGTTGTAAACAAACTGATTGACAGGTGTTTCCACTCCGTATTTTTCACCAAGCCGCACAACAGTTCCGTTTTGATATTCAATTTCGGAAGGTCTTCTTTCCCAAACATCACGGGTTAAAGATGAAGTTGAATCATAAGGGAAAGTATCGATAAATGAAACTGTTTTATCAACAAAATCAGACGCAATATTTATTCCAATTTTTTGAGAAAGTTTGTATATCTCCTTCAGTAAATCAATCATCATTAGTCGGGTTTCTTTTAAATCTCTCAGTTCTCCATAGGTTGTGTTACTTACTGCCAATAATCCACTTACGCAAATGGCAATGAATTTTTTCCATAACTCAGCTTCAATATCATTAGACATTTTTGAATTTATTCCAGCGTTATCAAAGATGGTTTTCATCTCTTTTGTTCTGGCAGATTCTGATTTATCCAGCTCTCCAAAAACAATTGTTGGATTTACTCCAAAATGATTAATTACTCCCGGTGATTCTATTTTGCTAATTATTCGGCACAATCCGCCAAGTATATTTGATTTGTTAATGCTTACACTTAACTCTTCAGCAGCTAAAACTCCATTTTGTAAAGGAAGTACAATGCTGTTAGAATGAATTATTTTTTTTAATTCATCACGAATCTCTTTTATTTGCCATGCTTTAACTCCTAGAATAACTAAATCTGGTGCTTTAATTTCGGAGATTTTATCAGTTGCAGTAAATTTTTGAACATGAAAATCTCCATCAATACTTTTGATTTTTAATCCTTTAGTTTTTAGAGCTTGTAAATGTTCTCCTCTTGCTAAAAATGTTACGTCATATCCGGCATTAGCTAATTTAGCTCCAAAAAAACCACCAACGCCACCTGTTCCTATTATTGCAATTTTCACTTGTTTAAATTTTAGTTAAGTAATTGATATTTATTCACTTTTCTTAAACTATTTATATGGAGTTCATGAGCTTGCTTCGCAAGGTTAAAGATATTCTTTTATAGGGCGATTATTCGCTTCGCTCATGAGATCTCTTCGTTAAGTTAAATTTCTTTATAAACCCCGAAGGGCTCAGTGTAAGCTAATCCCTCTGCGCCTCCGCTAAAGCTTCAGCGGCACGCGGAATGAGGGTTTCACTTGTTTATTTTTTTGATTGTTCTAATTTGTTGAATGTAATTTCCTTATTGAGTTTTTATTTTTTATTATCAAGAAAAATTAATTTCTTTTTTGCGACTATTCTATAATTTAAAAGTAACATTATCTTAATAATTTCCCAAGGGTTATTTAACTATATGGGCGATAAACACCATTTCTTACTGTTTATTTAATATTGAGTCGGGCTTATCAACAGCAATGGTTCTAACATCACATGAAAAGTGTCATTGATAAAAAGAAACATAATTAAAACATGGAAACCTTGAAATCGGAAATTACTTTTCATAAGTTTGCCGTGCCTTCCAAACATCAAATAACCTTAAAAATATAAAACTAAAATAAATAAAAACGAAGTTTCTATGAATGAAAACACAGTCCAGGAAATCTTGAAAAGGATCACCGGAAGAGCAGACAACATGTTTAAAAAAGATCTTGTAAAACACAGAGATGAAATTTCAGCAAAGGTTGACAATAAGTCCGCTCTGGTAATTGGGGGAGCAGGGTCAATCGGCTCGCAGTTTATAAAACAGTTGCTTTATTTTAAAATTAAAAGACTTTATGTTGTTGATATTAGTGAAAATGGATTAGCAGAACTGGTTCGGGATATTCGGAGTTCAAATTATGAATATCTTCCGAAAATTGTAACCTACCCTATTGATTTTTCTTCACCTCTGTTTGAGAAAATATGGAGAAATGAAGGGCCTTTTGAAATAGTTGCCAATTTTGCAGCTCACAAACATGTAAGAAGCGCAAAAGACGAATACGCTATTGAAGCGATGTTTGAAAACAATTTTGTGAATGCATATAAATTACTAAAACTGCTGGATGAAAAACCTCCGGAGAGATTCTTTTGTGTTTCTACTGATAAGGCGGCAAACCCTGTGAGTATTATGGGAGCAACGAAAAGGTTGATGGAAGATGTAATCTTTTCGTATAAAAATAATTTTCATATTACAACTGCCCGCTTTGCAAATGTTGCTTTTTCAAATGGAAGCTTGTTAAATAGCTATATTAACAGGTACGAAAAAGGACAACCTATTGTTTGCCCTAAAGATATTAGTCGGTATTTTGTCACCCCAACTGAGTCTGGTACTCTGTGCTTATTGGCCTGTGTTTTAGGGAAAACTGGTGAAACTTTTATTCCTGAGTTATCTGAAGAAAAAAGCCTAATTCCATTGAAAAATACGGTTGAGGCTTTTTTTGATGTTCTACACAAGGACATTGATTATTGTTCTAATGAACAGGAAGCTCTTAAGAAAGCTGAACAGTTTAGAACTGGCAACCAAACGAAATACCCTGTGTTTTTGTTTGAAACTAATACATCAGGTGAAAAGCCTTATGAAGAATTTTTTGCTGAAGGGGATGAAGTTATTTATAACCGATTCTCTATGATAAATGTTATTAAACCTCATTTAAATGGTTCGTATAGTCCTGAAGAAATACTAGAGGAAACTGATGAACTGTTTAGCCATGATGTTACAAAAAAACGAATAATTGATTTTCTGGATCAACAAATTCCTGATTTTTCTTATATCGACAAAGGAATGTCATTAGACCAAAAAATGTAATAATCTTTAAATTAGGTTTCTAATGTATGAGCTTGTTCTAATATTATCAGAATGAGTTTTTTAAGTGAAAATAATTAAGACAGACAGTTGACCAGGGTATTGCTCATTACTGTATAATTTATAAAATTAAAAATTCTACCCTTCGGTTTAGCTGCCTGCCTTCATCCGTATTATTCTTAGCAATTGGCTTGCTTTCACCATAACCTCTAAAGTTTATCTGATCCGGTTTTACCCCATGTTCCAGCTTCCATTGATGGACGCTTTCTCCCCTGCAAAATACTTCATACATTCTTTTGTCTTCACGGGGCAATACCCAGCGGACCAGTTGGGTGGTGTGATCTACATTATTATTCCATAACTCGTACATTTTTTCGAGCAGCCTGGTAACAGGGTTGTTTTGTTTATTCATAAAACTATGGGGTTGTGGTTGGTGAAAACGGGCGGGGATCCCATTTTGTACTTAAAAAAAACAGGACAGCGGATACTTTTTGTACCCGCCGCCAACCAATTAGATGGTCTTAACTGGCAAAGCTACCAGTCCAGTTGTTAACGTGTACAGCATTGCCAATAGCAATTTCACGAGCAGTAAAGATTAACTCTTCTGTCATGGTATCTGCACTCTCGGCATTGTAATTTTCTTTGTAACCAACCAAATAGACGTCAGTTAAGTTTACTTCTTTCATTACCGAATTGTCGTTGTTGAAATAGGTAAGTTTAACAGCACCGAATTGTTCATTAGAAACCGCTTTTTCGACAAATTCTGTAGATTTTGTGGCTTCAATGGTCACATTCATCATCCCTCCCTTGGTGAGGGTTGATGGTTTGTTTTCTACATCAACTTTTTGTGCAAAGCCGTAATTTGCCAATAAAACTTTGTACTTTGATCCGTTAACTTCTAATTGTGCTTTAGATGATGACATAATTTAAAAATTTTAATTAATAATAATAATAATACTTTAGTTGCTATATTAATAGCGTTGTAAATATGGGCTGTTTTTTTTTAATATCCCAAATATTTTTAGTTTTTTTTTAAACAACCTTTTCATAATCAATTCTTTTACAACACTTTAAAACGCGCTGTAAAATAAATATACAAACGGTTATTCCGTATACATTAAAAAGATTGATAGACCAGGCCTGGTTAAGTTTTTGTGAAAATATCATATAAATATTTAGGAAATTAAGTCCCTGGTCAATCGTTACTAATTATTTAAATCAGTGATTTAGAGACTTAAAACCAGTAACTTTTTGAAGTAGTTTAACACCCGGTGCAAGCGAACCCAAATTAACCATCTTTGGCGAAGGCGAGGCTATTACATTGGCATTAGGTGAGGCATGAACGTTCTGGAACTACTGGATATTTCGGACTAAACGGACCCCTTAATAAATCTTGTTGTTAACTAGGTTGCTTTTATTTTTTACAATATCAATAGATAAAACTCTTTGCGTGAGGTGGCGAATAATCTCATAGTTGCAGTTTCAGTTTAACTATATGCCAAAATGTGGAGTTAATATTTCAAATAAACCTTTTTTGGTATATAATTGCACGGCAATTGCATTTGAAATAGGAAAAATACCGGTTTGCGGTCTTTTAGTAAGTTGCTGGTAAAGATAGAATTACGCTTTCATGTAAAAAGCCCGCATTGCGAGCTTTTAGTCTCATAATAAATATTTTAAAACCTTACTTCATTTTTTAATTAGCCGTACTAACGGCTATGAAGACAATATCATTAATGCCTTATCCTGATGCTAAGGTATTGAAAATCAGCTTTAGCTCAAAATTTATTTTGCAAAATTTGATTATTTTTGCTAACTTATATAGAGTACTATTAAAAGTAGTTTCCAAACCATATTTGGAAAAATGGAAGAACCCAGACGAACAAAAGGTGGCAATCATCGCCACCTTTTAACAGAAATGATTTTCCTGGTTATCTCAGCTGTTGTCAGTGGCGCAGGCAGTTGGACTGAAATTGAATTATTTGGTAAAAGCCAGTTAGAATGGCTGCGGAAATTTACACCATTTAAATCAGGGATACCCTCCCATGACACCCTGGGCAGGGTCTTCTCCCTGATTGACTATGAACAGTTTAGCAATTGTTTTGTTGAATGGGTTGCAACCATTAGTAAGCTGACAGAAGGTGAAGTGGCAGCTATTGATGGTAAACGCTTACGGGGCTCTTTTGATACTGCTGGTAACCAAAAAGCCATACACATGGTCTCGGCCTTTGCAACAATCAACGGCTTGTGCCTTGGGCAGGAAGTATGTGAAGAAAAAAGCAACGAAATCACAGCCATCCCAAAACTTCTTGAGCTTCTTGCTATTAAAGGCTGCGTTGTGACTATTGATGCCATGGGCTGCCAAACTGAAATTGCTGAGAGTATCATTAAAAAAGGAGCTGATTACATTTTAGCTGTTAAGCAAAACCAGAAGGAGCTTTATGAGCAAATCCAAAAAGTCTTTCAAATTACTAACCCGGCTTCAATTCACACAGAAGTTGATTCAGGTCACGGGCGTGTAGAGCAAAGGAAATGTGTAGCAATTGATGATTTCCGCTTTTTTGATATTGAAACCAAGTGGAAAGGCTTAAAGTCAATCCTGAAAATTGAATCTGAGAACTTTAATAAAACAACGGAGCAATTGCAAAAAGAAATGCGGTATTATATAAGCAGTTTACCTGCTGATGCTAAAGAAGTAAGTCCCAAAATAAGAAGTCACTGGCTGATCGAACACAAACTACATTGGGTGCTAGATGTTGTTTTTGGTGAAGATGCTTCACGCAAAAGAAAAGGAAATTCTGCCAAAAACTTTAACCTAATTTCAAAAATCGCGCTTTCTTTAATCCCAAAAGAAAGTACTAAAGGTATAAGTGGTAAAGGTATAAGTGGTAAAGGTAAAAGATACAAGGCTGCGCTAGACCAGAAATTCAGAGAGAAAATATTAAATATTTAAATGCGATTGCCGTGGTAAAATGATATAAAATGTTAAGTTTTTGTACATCAGCTATAAATTACTAGCCTTCTGTTGTTCTGCCTAGTGTTGTGTCAAGGCTAATTTGTCAGGTAACAACACCTGACAAGTGCACCAGCCAGGTGTTGTTACCTGGCTAATTACCAGGAATATCATACTTGACTTGACACTAGCTTAGCATAAAAAATAGTTGTGAGTAAATATTATTAAATGTCTTCTATTACATCATTATCAAGAACCTTGCTTGCTACGAATTAGGTAAAATAGTTATATTTGAAAAAGAAAACTAAAAACTAAACAAAAATGATTGTAACTTGCGTACATGTATACGTTAAACCTGAATTTATCGATGAATTTATTGCTACAACTACAAATAACCATAATGAGTCGGTAAAAGAAGAAGGAAATTTGAGTTTTGATGTATTACAAAATGATGAGGACCCTTCAAAATTTATGCTATACGAAGCATATGTTTCTGAAGAAGCCTCGGCTTTGCATAAAAACACCCAACATTATTTAAAATGGAGGGAAACGGTTGCCGAGATGATGGCAGGGCCAAGAGAAGGTGTTAAATATAAAGTCATTTGTCCTAAAAACTCCTGAACAGTGGTAAAACCATTTAAATTTAGTCGTACTCCTGAAATTCATTTTGGCACTGGAAGGATTACTATTCTTGCTGACGAAATAAAAAAAAGAAGTGAGAATGCATTAATTCTGACAGGAGCGAAATCATTCACAACCACCAAATACTGGAAAGAATTACAAAATCAGTTTAAAGACAAAGGTATTCAGTTTAGTGTTGAAGTTATCAGCAAAGAACCAACACCAGAGCTTATTGATGGTTTGGCAAGTATTTACAGAAGTAAGGATGTTGGTGTTGTTGTTGCTATTGGTGGAGGTAGTGTGCTTGATGGAGGAAAGGCTGTTTCGGCAATGCTTACTGTTCAGGAAGGTATAAAAGATTATCTTGAAGGTGTAGGAACGGGTATTGAACACCCTGGAACCAAAGTTCCTTTTATTGCTATTCCTACTACGTCTGGAACTGGCAGCGAGACCACGAAAAATGCAGTAATCAGTAAAGTAGGAAAGGATGGATATAAAAAATCTTTACGTCACGATAATTTTGTACCTGATGTTGCCATTGTTGACCCTATTCTTACAATGAGCTGCCCACCAAATATCACAGGCAGTTGTGGAATGGATGCTTTTACTCAATTGCTTGAGTCTTATGTTTCCACTTCAGCGTCCTCAATTACTGATGCCCTGGCTTTTGAAGCCCTTGCCGGACTGGTAGGGGCAGTCGAACAAGCTCATCATGGATCGGATGTTTATGTTAAGGCACTTGAAGCCAGAAAAAAAATGTCTTATGCCTCAATGATTTCGGGAATTACCCTGGCAAATGCCGGATTAGGACTGGTTCATGGCCTGGCTTCAACAATCGGCGGATATTTTGACATTCCGCATGGTGTTGTCTGTGGAACTTTAATGGGAGCAGCTACCAGAACAACGATTAATCGATTGCTAAATGAAAGTCCTCAAAATATTGCACTTACAAAATATGCAAATGTAGGCATGTTATTTTCTTCAGAAATAGGTAAAAGCAATGAGTTTTATTGTCTTGCATTGTGTGATAGAATAGATGAACTGCTTGAAAAAATGGACATGCCAAAACTAGGAGATTTTGGGGTCACTGAAAAGGATCTTATGAGTATTGCAAATAATTCGGGCAATAAAAACAACCCTGTGCAACATTCAAAAAATGAAATTGTTGAGGTATTAAGGGCCCGATTGTGAATAAAGCTCAAGTTCTGGAAAAGAATCAAATAAAATGATGGCAATTATAGAAGAAGCCATCATTCTTTGATATGAGACAGTTTTCTAAAATGTCCTATTAACAACATTGCACAAAGACAAATTTTCTAAAATGCGAACATTCCCACTTACTCCCTTTCTATCAGTCTGTTACAACCAGCAGAAAGAATATTACATAGCTATAATTTTAAAGAATATATTCTTTCGCAAGTGATGTATATTGCTCTATCTGTTTTTTTACCCAGTTGTCATCATATCCTAATTCTTTAGCGACTATTTGAGCAACTTCCGGAGCCATTTCGATACTTGCACGAGCATCCAAAAACAAGGCACGAACTCTCCTTGCAAGAACATCATCAAGATTACGGGCCATTTCGTTCCTTGCAGCCCAAACAATTTCAACTTTTGTATAGGGTAGCCTGGGGTGAAGTTGTTCAGCTAGTTCAGGATTTTTATTAACTAGTTTGTCTAATTCCACTTTCTCTGAACCATAAATGTACTGGTGCTGAGTGAAATCAACATTGGCAACGTAACCATGAATAGGCATATTTTTAGTTACACATTTTCGTTCGTCCAAACCAGCAATCATTGCAGCCTTGTCTATGAGATCTTCTCCCATTTTACGATAAGTCGTCCATTTCCCACCAGTCATGGTGACTAATCCTGATTCAGAGACGATAAGTTTATGCCCTCTTGAAATTTCTTTTGTTTCTGACTTATCATCTTGCGGCGCAGCCAATGGCCTTAATCCAGCGAAAATACTTAATACATCTTTCCGTTTTGGTTCTTTTTTCAAGTATTGTGCAGCAGTATTTAAAATAAAATCTATTTCCTCTTCAAGAGCTCTGGGTTCCAGTGATGCTTCATCTACAGGGGTGTCTGTTGTTCCAACTACCACTTTCCCATGCCACGGAACAGCAAAAAGCACCCTGCCATCAGAGGTTTTAGGTATCATAATAGCAGAATCGCCTTGCAAAAATGACTTATCTAAGATTACATGTACTCCCTGGCTTGGGCGAATGGTTTTTCTGGCATTCTCATCATCCATTTTTAAAATGTCATCTACAAAAACTCCAGTTGCATTAACTACAACTTTTGCCTTTATTTTATAACTTTTTCCGGTCTCTTCGTCCCTTGCTGTTACGCCTGCTACCATATCTTCATCTGATTTAAGCAGTCCGGTAACTTTAAAGTAATTAATGGCTGTCCCTTTATTTTGAACCATTGTTTGTGCCAGGTTTATGGCAAGGCGAGCGTCATCAAACTGACCATCATAGTAAATCACACCACCACTTAAATCTTTTTCTGATAAATTAGGTATTGATTTCAATGTTTGAGCTTTTGTGATATGTTCTGATGGGCCAAGCCCTAATTTGCCAGCCATCATATCATACACTTTCATTCCAACGGTATAAAATGGGCCATCCCACCAAACATAGTTAGGGATTATAAATGCCTGGTTTTTAACCAAATGAGGTGCGTTCTGGCGAAGCAATCCTCGTTCATGTAATGCTTCTAAAACTAAAGCAATATCTCCTTGTGCCAGGTACCTTACTCCCCCATGCACTAGTTTTGTACTTCGGCTTGAAGTTCCTTTGGCAAAATCTGATTGTTCTAATAAAAGAGTATCATATCCACGTGCTGCTGCATCAACTCCAGCACCAAGTCCAGTAGCTCCTCCACCTATTATAATAATATCCCAAATTTTGTCTGGCTGCGCTTCCAGGGTTTTTACCATGTAATCTCTATTCATAACTTACTTTGGTTTTGATGAACTAAGTAAGTAAAGATAGCTAATTTTGGAAACAATAGGTGGACAAAAAGTAACCTGGATTTAATAAGTAAGACAAAGCTTTGCTTTCCCCAACCTTACAGAGTCTTCTGGCTTAATCGCAGTTTTGGTGATTTTGAGATCATTTACAAACGTTCCGTTGGTGCTGTCGTTATCCTGAATATAAAATACTCCACCTTCGTTTGTAACTGTAGCATGATGGTTTGAGATAGTAAGATTAGCAATTAGGATATCATTATCACTATGGCGTCCAATGGTTGTTCTAAGTTTTTTAAGATCAAACTTTTCTATTTGTCCATCAAGTTCAATTGTTATATAGGGTGTTATACTTCCATAATTAGTTTTCTTTGGGTCTAAAGTAGCTGAGATCTTACTGGTTTGTTCTTTTAGCTTCAGTCCAATTTGTTTTGAATGACCTTTTGAAATTTTCCTTTTCTTCCTCAGGCGTATCATATTAATTGTCAGCAGTATACTTAGTAAAAGAAGAAATATTATCACCAAAATAAAGACCATATCTTGTGATAAAAGACCTTCAGAATCAGGTTTTCGAAATGATGCTGTAAGTTTTTGATTTTTATAACTTAGTTCAAAAGAATTTATTTTGTTTGTTTGTTTTGTATAGAAGCTGAGTAAATAACTTTTTAGATTTGGAGTACCCATTGCACTTGTCAATTGTAATGAATCAAGCTGACTAAATGCAAATTGTAAAACTTCATGTTCGTTGAATTCTGATATTCTATCGGGTAATTCAATTTTCTTTAATGACACCAAATTTGCATCTGCTTTTGTTTGAAGCTCAGGCCAGTCATTAATAGTTGACTTTTTATTTTTAAGTAAAACAATATATTTCTGGCACGGAGCGGTACTTTTATTTTGAATAAAGTTTAATGCTTCGTTTATAGGACAGGAAAGGTCATTTATTGTGACAATTGTTGTGCCTGTTAATAAGCTGGTTTCAAACTGATTAATAAGACCTTTGAAGTCAGCAGTAAACTCAAAACTTAAAGGATGAATGCATTTATTGGCTTTCTCTTGATTTTCTGTAAAAATAACATTTAATAAATCATTCTTTTTCAGTCGCTCACTGGCATTTATTAAGATGTTGCTTATAGCTGATTTACTAACAGAATTTGTTAAAAATGCATCGTCAACCAAAAAACATAACATGGTCAGCCGGCCTGTATACAACCCTGAATCTACCTTGTAGGCAACTGCTTCGTCTGATTCAAGAATCTGTAATTTTGAAAAGTCAACTGATTCACTTTCAGGAATTTCAATAGTGACATTAATAAAGGGATAACCACTCTGGTCAACCTCTTTAATGTTTATTTGCTGAGCTATTCCAGCTCTCTCAAACAAAAAAACAAACAATAAGATAGCTAATAAATTAATCTTCATTTTTTTGCTCACTTAAAGTCTAACAGAGATTCCTAATTCTTAATTTACCTTAGTTAAAAAAGTACTTACCTATTGAAATAGCTCATAGGTCTAATAATTTCCTATTAACAAAGGTAAAGCTTTCTTAGACTTCCTCAAAAAATTATTCAGAAGTAAAGAATTCAAAACTACCATAATTTCTTTATGTGTTTGCTGAAATTTCTTATTTAGAGAAGTTTACTTGTCACCGGAAAGCATAGTGACAGAATTCTTTGATTTTTGATAATGTTCTTTTTAATTGAAATCAGTAGATTATTTCAAAGAGTTTCATTACAATATTGCCACCTAATTCTTCAAAATCGTAAACTCCACCCTTCTGTTTAGTTGCCTGCCTTCATCCGTGTTGTTATCAGCAATGGGTTTGGTTTCCCCATAACCTTTTGCAATAATTCTTTTTTCAGGGATACTTTTGGCAACCAAATATTCTTTGACAGCACTTGCCCTTTCTTCTGAAAGTTTCATGTTTGCATCAGCACCGCCAACATTATCAGTGTGTCCCGACATTTCAATTTCCAGTTTTGAATTGTCGTTAAGTACTTTTACTACACGGTCGAGTTCAGGATAAGATTCAGGTCTTAAGGTTGCATTCCCATAATCGAAAAAAATATTGTTTAATCGAATGGTTTGACCAATTTCAATAGGTGCCAGATACAAATCTTTTTTCACCTCCAGGTAATTCGTGACAGTGTCTAAATTTAGGTTCTCAGAAACTGATAAAAAATGCTCGGAAGTTGCCATAAAACCATAGTTTTTACCAGAAGGCAGAACAATTTTATAGCTTCCATCAACTGTATTTGAATAAGCATATCCTGCAATAATTCCATCAGGTAGTATTTCATATTGAAGACCAGCACTAATTGGTTCCTTTGTTTTCGCATTGTAAACATTTCCATAAACCAGAACAACCGGGTTGGGCCTGTCTTCAGACTTCATTTTTATACGGACAATGTCGGATCCACCATGTGAGTCGCGTGTTGTAACCATATAACCATATTCTCCATTAGCATCCAGAGTGAAATAACCATCCCACCCTTTCGTATTAATAGGTGCTCCCATATTTACTGGTTCTGACCATTTTCGCCAGGTATCATCCAGTCTGGTTGTTTTCCAAATATCCATATCTCCCAGACCACCATCTCTATCACTTGCAAAATAGAGTGTAACATTATCAGAGGCAATAAAAGGAGTCATTTCATTGGTTTTTGATTTACTTATCGGAAACAATATCTTTTTTGGCTTTGTCCATTGATTTCCTTGCTTTAAAAAGCTGACATACAAATCATTCAATGGGCTTCCTTCGGTTTCGGAATAGTATAGTATCATGGTTTTTCCATCGTTGGCCATGGTTGCACCATGAAGTTGGCCACGCATCCTTTCATAAAAACCTTCTATTTCAAGTTCTTCTGGCCTTGACCATCCATTAGCTGTTTTTACACACATAGAAAAACCAATGCCATCAAACCTTTTTTTTGAGGTAAAAGTGCCCATAATCAGCATCCTGCTACCATCTGGAGAAACCCAATACACAGAATTGGTATAACGGGTATTCATCAACCCTTCCTCATGTTGGGCCGGGCCCCATTCTCCATTTTTATCCAATTTCGAAAACCAAATATCCTTTGCGTCCTTATCTCTTTTGTACCTTGTGTTTAAAGGATGTCCAGATCTTACAAAATAAAGTGTCTTACCATCAGCCGAAATTACAGGAGCAAGTTCATGATATTTTGAGTTAACATTTGGTCCAAGATTTTCAATCACCCTATCATCCTGCGAATAGACTTTGAGCAATAAAAATGAAAAAATAAAGGCAACTAGAATAGCTTTCATCAGACTTGATTGATTAAGTTACGTATCCAGAATTTAATTTACTATTAATTTTTATAATAGCAATAAGTGTTTTTTAGTTATGTATCTAACCGGATACCATGAAGCCACAAAACCAATGCCAACAACAGTAAAGAAAACATAAACCAAATCCAGAGGTTGAATTTCGACAGGATATTGCTCAAGCATAAAATTACCTTCAACACCAACAAAACCAAATTTTATTTGAAGCCAGCAAATTAATACACCAAGTAATACTCCTCCAAAAGCCCCGAGGATAGATATCATCCAACCTTCTAACAGAAAAATTTTACGAATTAACGAATTATCAGCCCCCATGTTTTGAAGTGTCACTATATCATCCTTTTTATCGATGATAAGCATTGTAAGAGATCCTGTGAGATTAAAAGAAGCGATAATAATAATGAATGAAAGTATCAGAAAAATTGCCCACTTTTCAGATTTCATGATTTTGAAAAGAAACTCGTGTTGCTGATACCTGTTTTTAACAACAAATTCATTACCTAAAATTGTTTCAAGTCGATGTTGAAATACTTGAGGAACAATACCTTCTTTAATTTTTATATCAATAGATGTAACTTCATCATAGTATTCAAGAAGTTTCCTGCAAAAATCAATAGGTACAATAATCAACTCAGAATCATATTCTTCCTGAAAAACTGAAAATACTCCAACGGGGTAGATTAACTTTGAATTAATTACATTAAGATTTGTAAGACTTGGTTTAGCATCTCTTTTGGGGGCTAATATTTTTATTGGTTTCACTAAACTTAAATTGATTCCCAGCCTGTTAGATAGAAGGTATCCAATTACAGCAAAGTCTTCGTACTTGTTTTTAAGCAGAAATTCACCATTTATCATCATAGTATCTATGCCGCTTGTTTTATTAAAGCTGTCAGACACCCCCTTTATTCTTGCAATACCCTGTTTTTCATTGTATTCAAGCATGACATTTTCTTCCAGAACTTCTGTAAAGGAAGCAATTTCTTCCATATTGCTAATTTTTGCAATAAGGCTGTCAGTTGCAGAAAATACCTTCCCCTCGACAAGTGTTATTTTAAAATCTGGATCAAACGAACTGAAAAAAGTTTTTATAAGGCCTTCAAAGCCATTAAAAACAGATAACACAATGATAAGTGCGGAAGTGATTATAGCTAATATTGTTACTGATAAAAAGGAAATCAGGTTAACCAGATTGGTTGTTTTTTTAGCAAAAAGATAACGCTTTGATATGAAAAAGGAGAGGTTCAAGTTTTTTCAATTTGGGTCATTGGTGTATTAGTCATTGGGCATTAGAGTACATGACTAAATCTAATGACCAGGTTCTACTTAAGCAATTCATTAATTTTATCAGCATGATCAAGTGAATCATCTATAAAAAACTTTAAATCAGGAAGTTTCCTTAGTTGATTTCGAAGCTTTTTACCTAACTCATATTTAATTTTCCCAGTATCATTTACCACCATTTCTATTACTTTTTCAATCTCACTGACTGGAAAAATACTCAAATAGACACGTGCCACTGATAAATCAGGACTAACCCTCACAACAGTAACAGAAATAAGTTTACCCAAATAATAAGTTGCTTTTTGCTGGAAAATTAAACTAAGCTCTTTTTGAACCAAACGCTCTACCTTTTTTATCCTTGTCGATTCCATTTATAGTAAGATTATAAGCCAGGATACCATTCTTTGCCAAATTAATTTTCGATGATTCCCTGACTGATTTTCTGTAAATTTGCTATATTTAATCTTGCAAAAGTAAACAAAAAACCCAACTTGAGAAGTTTGAAACTGGAAATTAGAAACTGGATATTTTTGTTGCAAAAACAGACACCAGTATGTTATAGAGCTATTTTGGCCCTGGTATTTATCATTGATGTAGTCATTGTTCATGCTCAATATAGTAGCAACGAATTCCCTGCTGTTGGCACAAATTTCATCATGGCCGTTTCTAAGGTTTCATCTCAAAAACAACTAGATATTAGAGATTTAGGCGATGATGTTTGGGATCTGTCTGTGTTCAATCCAACCAGCTTTGATACTTTAAGAATCATGCAAAAGAAAAAAACGCGTTATGGCAAGCGGTTTCCTGAAGCAGATGTTGCTGTTGTGACCAATCCGGTTGATATGGAATATTTGATTATTGATTCTGGAAAGGTATACCTGGCTGGGCTGATCGGAGATTTCATGGAAAAGAAACTACCGGTGCTTTTGCGGTTTAAGGATAAGCTGCTTTATAAAAATCCTCATTTAAAACTTAATGAACATTATTCAGATACTTCAGATACATATTTTGTTTCACCATATTTTCATCATCCTGGCACAGATTCGATTAAAGCTGATATTGAGTACATTAGGACAGGCAGGGTAGATGCATCAGGAAAATTAATTACACCTTTAGGGGAATACCAAGTCGACCGCGAAGTGATTTTTGTTGAGAAAAGGGTACGAGGTTACAAACATTCAATGTTCGGTTGGACACCGGCACCTGAATATTCTTTAAACAAACATTTTACCATGTATCGATGGTATACTAAAGACAATAAACTCCCTGTAGCTGAGGCTTTTCTTAATATGGATGATAAGATTGAGTATGTCAGGTACCAGTATGATTCTCCACTTAGATTAGCCTTTACTGGTGAGCATGTGAATTGCAAAGGTGCCTCAAATGGAATGATTGATTTAACAGTGACAGGTGGTATTCCTGATTACAGCTATAAATGGACAAATGGAGCAATTACCCAGGATTTAAAAAATGTAAAAGCAGGTACTTATCGGGTGGTAGTTACTGATAACAGGGGTAGAACAATTTCCTCGTATTATACTGTTACAGAACCCCTTATTGCACTACAGGCAAATCTTAATGTAAAACATGTAAGTTGCAGAGGGAGAAAAGACGGACAAATTAAACTGGAGATCAAAGGAGGGAAAACACCTTATGATTTTATTTGGTCAAACGATTCTGTAAATGAAATAATAACAGGTTTAGGCCCTGGAAAAACATATGTTAAAGTTACTGATGCTGCCGGATGTGTAATTATTGACAGTGTTGAAATTACTCAGCCAGAGTACAAATTAAAGGCGGATTTTGAGGTAACCCATGTTTCTTGCTACAATGGAAATGATGGGCAGGCAACTTTATTTGCTGATGGAGGAACTGCCCCGTACCGATTTCAATGGACTGACAATGATACAAGTAGGATAAAGATTGGTTTGAAAGCAGGTACTCATCAGGTAAAAGTGTTTGACAAAAATAATTGCTCGATAACAAAAGAGGTTTTGATAAAACAACCCGATAGTCCTATAAAGATAAGCAGTAAAATTGCTCAGGTAAGTTGCTTTGGCGGTTCGGATGGGAAAATTGAGCTTGAAGTCAGTGGAGGCAAACCTCCTTACAATCATTTATGGCAAGACAGTTCAGAAAGAAAGAACCTAATGGGAATAGTTGCAGGCAAATACCAGCTAACTTTAACTGATAAAAACAATTGCGTAGTTAACGAAACGTTCATAGTTAGTCAACCAGAATCAGGCATAAAAGCACGTTTTACGAAAAAAGATGTAAGTTGTTTTAATGGAAATGATGGTGAAGTTAAAGCTTTAGTTTCAGGTGGTACACCAGGATACGATTATCAATGGACGAATGGGCAAACCAAAGATGAACTAAAAAAGCTTATGCAGGGGAGTTATGTGGTGAAAATTACTGATAAAAAGCAATGTGTTGTATATGACACCGTTGAAATTACCGCTCCTGAACAACCATTAACTGTTGATTTTGTCAAATATGATGTAAAATGTTACAAGGGAGGCGATGGCTCAATAAAGCTAATAGTAGAAGGAGGCACTCCTGAATATTCATACTCCTGGTCAAATAAAGCAAATCAGCGTGATATTAATGGCCTGAAAGCTGGGAAATACACGGTGACTGTAGAAGATAGTAAGCTATGCAAACTAAAAAAAGAGTTTGAGATTACCGAGCCCCAAACTGCAATTGAAGTTTCTGTTGAAAAGATTGATGTAAATTGTTTTGGAGAAAAATCTGGATCAATATATTTAACCGTGACAGGAGGTATTCCTGATTATTCCTATAAGTGGTCTGATGGAAATGATGCACCAAGTATACTTGGGATTGGAGCTGGTAAATATGAGGTTGAAATTGAAGATAGTAGACAATGCAAGAAAAAAGAAGTTATTGAGCTTATTGAACCATCAAAAATTACGATAGAATCAAAAATTACAATGCCTGATTTGGAAAAAGAAAACGGGTCGATTACTATTGAGATAATAGGAGGCTCAAAACCTTTTCATATTGTTTGGGATGATGGGACACAGGAACTTGTACATAAAAATATAGGAACCGGGCATCACGATGTGCAGGTTACTGATTCAAAAGGGTGTACTGAGGTTAAAAATTTTGAGTTAGATGGAGAAAACAAAAATTAGGAAGTTTGTATTAGAATGTAATGCGTTAATTTTACCAATAAATTTTTATTCACAAAACCATGATGAAAGTACGAAAAGCTACACCAGAAGATATTAAACAAACAGCGGATTGGGAAACATGGGGCAAAGAACCTTCGGAGTTTCCCTGGCACTACGATGAAAAAGAAACTTGCTACATTCTTGAAGGAGAGGCTGTTGTAACTAACAAACAAGGCAGCCAGATTTCGTTTGGTCCAGGCGATTGGGTTGAGTTCGAGCAAGGTTTGTCATGTACTTGGAAAATTAGTAAAACAATTAACAACCGTTACATGTTTGGTTGAAACTTATTACAATGAACGAAACATCTAATCTTAAACAAGTTTTTACAAGCCTGAAAATTATTTATTTGGGCTTAATCATGGGCCAAATAACCGTTATTGCAATTTTCCTTTTTCTTGTGTACTCAGGCAGCTCGCCAGGGATGGACGATCTAAGTAATATTCTTTTGTTTGTTGCATTTTTACTCGTTGCAGGTGCTGTTTTTGCTTCAAACAAAATTTTCAATCTAAAGATGAGCCAAATTGATGAAGGCAATTCACTTGAATATAAATTAATTGAATACAGAACCAGCCTTATTATAAAATTTGCAGTTTTGGAAGGTCCATCGCTACTCTCAGCGGTTTTCTTTTTTATGACTGCCAATGCGTTATTTCTAATTTTTTCGATTTTGATTTTAGGATTCTTTTTTATTTATCGACCTTCAAATAGTAAAATTGCAAGTGATTTAAAACTGAAAGCAAATGAGGTTGATATTATCAACAATCTTTGAGTAAAGATAGTAATTTCAAGGTTAGTTTGTCAGGTGACAGCACTTGGCTAAGAAATTTATGACTCGTTAGCCCTGACATAATATTAAAGATTAATTTAACTTCCCTGCCAAAACACATGTCTTCTTTGTTTTCTTAACAACTCCTTGTAAATTAAACACTTCGAAATAGATTACATAAATTCCAATTCGGGCTTTGGTTTGGTTTTCATGCAGACCATCCCAACTAAACTCACCTTCGGTGGCCAAAAGTTTAGTATTGGCAATTCTTTTTACCAGTCTACCTTTTGCATCGTAAATGCTCACATTTGCAACATAGCCAGGTTCATTGAATTTGTAACGAATAAATACAACATCCTCATAACCATCATTGTCGGGCGAAAAGGTTTCAGGTTCAATCTTAACTTTTTCATCTATTCCATCAGCTAGCTGCCTGAACTGAGAGTTTTGATTCCCCGGAGTTGCAAAACCTACCGTACTTGCTGCTGAGTGCCAGTTGTCTTGATCACCTGTCCGTTTAAGCGGATCAATTCGTTCCAGGGAAACTCCTTCATTATCTGTAATCAAAGCGAAATGCATCTTTTCAGTATAGCTAAATTCGTCAATAATTGTATCACCATAAAGCAAAACAACGGTTCCCTCATCATCATTGTAGGACGGCAATATTGGAATTTGTAAAAACTGATCATATGAAGCTGCCGGATAATCACGCTTGGTTTTTACTGTATCTGTGCTTATTGCCAAAAATACACCGGGTGATAACATTTTATTAAACTCCGATAATTGCTTTTTTGATTCAATTTCACCTTCATCACTTCGTCTTGCCAGGCTTATTTTGCTTAAATCTACAGGTAAGATTGCTTTATTGTAAATCTCAACAAAATCAACACCTTTAGGTTTCGGATTAAAGAGTAATTCGTTAATTATCAAATCATTACTTGATGGGACAAAGTAGGTAAAAGACAATTCTATAGGTTTTATTGCATTACCATTAAGATCTGTTACATTTTCAACAGATAAGGTATAACCGTTTCCATTTAAAAATTCAACAGGAAATTCCAGAAAAACTTCAT
Organism: Bacteroidales bacterium; assembly: GCA_050296515.1. Classification (GTDB taxonomy): domain Bacteria; phylum Bacteroidota; class Bacteroidia; order Bacteroidales; family NBLH01; genus NBLH01. The sequence goes on from JBNKRJ010000064.1 coordinate 44,960, forward strand.
TTGTTCTTTCAGAATGCTTGTAAGCTGCTATGGGTGAGCCTATACCATCACTAACCTGATAATTTGCAACTGTTTGTGCACTGTTTATTTCCACCTCTTCAGAGAATATTAACCTGATAAATTTTTCAGAATCTGCAAACGCCTCTCTTGCTGAAATAAGGTAGTAAGTGAATTTCCCACGTGTGGCATTGATTGCATTTTCGCAAAAATCCATCAACCCTGCAATGTGAATTTCCTGCTCTTGTGCATCCGTAAAATTATCCTGAAACTGCAAAATGATGGTGGTTCTTGAGGTATCCGAAAATTGTGCAAAAAGAATTGGGTTTGCCCCTTCATCTAGTTGATAATTGGCTGTATTGAGCGCAGTTGATTCAGTAATGTTTTTCGAAAAAGTAACGGCTAACTTGTTTGATGACAAAACCTTAACCTGAAGAAGCTCGAATGGAATATTATCTGTGTTGTCTTTGATCACAGAGTTTTCTTTGCCCGGGGTTCCTCCTTTATAGTCTTCTGATGCGCGCCAATTGTTTGCAGCCCCACAAAAATTTTCGGCATCAATTCTTTCAAGCGACCAGCCACCTTCTTTTTTCGAATCAGCATTGTACCAGTTATCAGAATAATTTACATATTCAACCAACTGATTTTCTTTATTATAGAGTACAATACTGGTTCCTGAACCTGTTAATTGGCTTTCGGATAAAATACCCATTGTGTTTCCAAAAGTTTGAAAGGATTCTTTATTGCCTGGCGCACATATAATTAGATATTCGTTGGCTTTTAATATATTATTTTCAAAATCTCTTAAAGCATTATCGCCTACTTGTAGCCTCCATCCCGATAAATCTAAATCAGTTTGTGATCTGTTAAACAATTCAATGTATTTTGCAGCAGGTAATACTGCTGGCGAAGGGCCGATGTCAACCATCAACTCATTAATAATCAAATCAAAAATGCCCCCTGGGTAATAACTAAAACTGATGTTTGTTGCATCGATTGATTTCCCATTTTCATTTTTAACATTAGCAATATTCAGTAAATAATCAACTCCCTTACTAAAGCTGCTGAAGGTTAACTGAACCATACTATCCTTAACCAAAGTTGCAGAAAGCGGGTTCCCGATGGAATTATCAACCAAATAATTAGTTAGCGTTTCAGCACTTGTTTGCTCTAGTGGATGGGTGAATTCGAGCATCAGCTCAGTTTGGCTTAAAACATAAAGGTTTTCAATTACAAAGGGAATATATTTGAAATCATAACTTGATTCACTCATAAGGTTTCCGCTGATGTCCTCCATGTTTGAAATAGTGATTGAATAAGTTTGATTCGCCGCAAAATCAGATGAATAAATAAGCGTTAGCATGGTGCCATCAACACTTAAAACTGCTGAATTTGGAGCCTCGAAACCATCTATGCTATAATTATTTATATTTTCGGCAATAATCTGATTTACTTTTTCAGAAAATTGGATCTGAAGCGTATTTGCGTCAATTGCTGTAACTGAAGAAACTTGTGGTGGATTATTATCTAAAGAAATACTCAAATCGTCCATCCATAAAAAACCAGCTCTAGAAGCAGTCCCAAAACTAAATACCAGACCACAATAATCGGTAAAAGTATAATCTGCATTTGTTGCTGAACCAGCTATCTGTGCATTTTCAAAGTTGGAGTTATTATAATAACTGAGTGACCATTCTCCTGACATGGAGCGGATTACCTCAATTCCTATAAGCTCGGAGTTATTCCAGTCAAAATCGGATACAATTAGTGCTTGTTCAGCAGCACCATCTGTGACTTTCCAAAGTGTTAGCAAATCATCAGTGCCGCTTAAATCAACTCCAACAGCATAACCATCAATGGTTGAGCTGGTTAAATCACTTTCATTTGCCAACAGATAAAACCAAAACTTATTGGTTCCTGAAGGATCCCAATCCCCATTTTTAAGATTAAAACGCCACACCACACTTTTGGTGTTCAAATCAAGTCCTGCCAGGTTATGAGAAAGGTAACTATTGCCGGTTACATCACTTAAATTGTGCTTTAAAGAATGCGTTCCGTTTATTGGCTCAAGGGTTGAATTGGCCCAGTCAGAAGTATTTTCCCAGCCAGCCAGGTCTCCGTCTTCAAAATCATCAAAAAGTTCACTGGTTGCTACTTTCGCAACAATGATTGCACTGTTGACTGAATTATTCGTCAATCCTGTTGTGGTTGCCAATAAACTGAAAGTTTCTTCAGTATCATATTGTATATCAGTCCAATTAGTAACTCCTGATGTTGCATTTTTAGAAAGCCCCAAAACAGCACTTAGGTTTCCTGAGCCAGAATTTAATGAAAGTGTTACTTGTGAACTAAAATCAGCATCAAGATTTCCATTAACATCTGTGGCTTCAATAATGGCTGAGAAATCATGATTGGTATAAATTGAGACCGGTGTTGTTTGAAATCTTAGCTCAGATGCATCAACAGAGAGCAATATGGCTCCACTTGAAACAGTTCCTGTTCCAAATGAGCTGCCGGCCGTGCCTGTGATAATATTTCCATAATCCACTTCAAAGTCAAAAACATCGTTATCGTTTATCGAAGATAAATCGGTTTTTAAATAAACTTTTAGTTGATAGGTTTCGCTACTTCCATCCCCCACAGAAATGATAGGTGAACCTGAAAAAGTAATACTTGTCGCAGACAATGTTCCTGAAATACCTTCTGCTGCAATATCGGGTCCGAAAAGTTTTGTCCCTTCAATGGCGGTTTGCCAGTCAGTAATTGTATTGTTAGTGCCCGGTGTGATAGAGAGTTGATTGATTAGGGTTGCCAAACCATCGCCTGAGCCAGCATCTGTTAATGTAAAATCCAGAACCTGATACGGATTTGAATTATCATTTTGAATTGAAGATATTGTAGATGGTTCTAATGCAAGGCCATTTGATAGTTCAGAATCGTTGTCGTTTGAAGGAACATTTCCCTCAACAACAATATTGTCAAATATAGTCCCATCTCCAGCATTGGGGTTATTAATTCTTATAATAATTTGTAAGGAATTTCCATTTATTCCAGATTGTGTTGCTGTTAAGACACCAAAATTTCCAATGTTCTCTCCATTTGTTTCAAAAATAGTTTCTGCTCCACCATCAATAGAATAGTAGACTTTAATGTATTTACTTGTACTTGTTGAACTTCCAACTTCTGAAACATCAACTGTGATACTTACATCAATGAATGATGAAATTGCAATTGCCTCTGATGTCCAGACTGCTTCTCCATCAATATCCTGGGCTTGCATTCTTCCACCACCAGTACTTACAGTTTTAATAAAATCGTCTACATCAGCTAATGTACAATTAGTTGCATTCAATGACCATTTGGTAATTCCAGTTAAATCACTTCCACCACCCCAATAGCCTTTTTCTGCTATATCAAAGGTTTCATCCCAGATTTGAGTTTGAGCGAAAGACTTAGAAAATAGGCTTATGCAAATGAGAATTGCGCAAAAAATATAATTTTTCATTTCATGGATTTTCCCCAAATATAAAAAAACTTATAGACTTTGATTCTTTTACTGAAATATATAAAATATTGAAGTTCAATGATTAAGACTTTTTAGATTGCAGTAGTTCTAAAATAGTATTCAGATTTTTTATTGAATGACTTTTGTAAATTCACGCATGAAAAATAAAAGTGTTTATTATGCCCTTCAATTTTTCTGAGATTATTTTTTAAGCTAAATTAGCTTTGATAATCAAAAAAAAACTTTTTTCTTTGCAACGTATATAAAGATGCTATTATCTGAAATAAATAAAGTTTAATTAAAATCCTAAAATCATGAAAATTAACAGGTATCAAGACATTTCCGAAATAGACAAGGAAGCAAAAAAAGATTACATCGACAGGCACTCAGCCTTTGTTCATTGTGAAGCAAACGCTAAAAAAGGTGAAAAATTTAAGGTGAAAGTAAAAGTTGGTGATGAGTACATGCATCCAGATGATTTCGATCATTACATTGCCTGGGTACAACTTTGGAACGGAGAAACTCAGTTAGCGGAAACAAGAATGAACGCAGGAGCTCTTGGAAGCGCTCCAAGTCAGTTAGAAGTTGACTTTTATGTGGTTCCAACAAGAAAAATGAAATTAACAGCTCATGCTTATTGTACAAAGCACGGCTTATGGCAAAGTGACGAAGTAGTTGTTGAAGTTGAAGAATAAACCGACTATATAATTTCAGCATATTGGAAATGCCTCGCTATTTGCGGGGCATTTTGTTTTTATACCAAACCGCTGTATGTATTTTGTTTACTTTGCAAGATCTCAAACCAAAACTGCCAGACGATCGGCATATCCAAAGCCATTATAAAATTCCGTTTTACAATATTCCATACTGTCTTGGTATAGAATGATAATAAATATAGATGTATCACTTTTTCTTTTATATTTTTGTAGCCAAATATTTGAAGTTGATAAATTTTAGGCTTTAAATAAAGGCATTAACAATCTATCATCTCACTACTCAAATCTCATATCTAAAAAATGGCAACTTTTCTTTTTGATGAAATAATTTTTGGCCCGGTAAAAAGTAGAAGACTTGGTATTTCTCTTGGTATCAACTTATTACCAATTGATTCAAAACTGTGTAATTTCAATTGCATTTATTGTGAATGTGGATGGACCCCTGGTAAAAAAGAAATGAAAGTATCCTATCATCCAAGGCAGATAGTTGCTGAAAAGCTGGAGGAAACCTTGCAGGATATGATCAAAAATGAAATGCCTTTGGATGTAATCACTTATGCCGGAAATGGTGAACCAACCATGCATCCTGATTTTGAGGAAATTATTGACGACACCATACGCCTGAGGGATATTTATTTCCCAAAAGCAAGAATTGCTGTTTTGTCAAATGCTACTTTGCTTCATAAAGAAAGTGTGGTGCGTGCACTTAAAAGAATCAAGGATAATATTCTAAAATTGGATTCTGTTTTTAGCGAAACCATTGAATTATTTAACATGCCTTTGGGCAAGTTTAGAATCGAAAAGGTAATTGACCAACTAAAAAGTTTTAATGGCAATTTAATTATACAAACGATGTTTGTAAGAGGTACTTACAATGGGAAAACTGTTGATAATACCACTGAAAAAGAACTTTCGGCCTGGATAAATGCATTGCACGAAATAAAACCCCAGCTGGTAATGATATACACAATTGCCCGCGACACCCCATCTCCGGATTTAATAAAAGTACCCATTGAAGATTTAAACAAAATTAAAGAAAGGCTTGAAAAAGAAGGGTTTAAAGTACAGGTTTCAGGTTAAGGATTTTCGATTATGCGCTTGTTTCCCTGCATCTTGGGCAAGTGGCAGAAAATCAATTTGTTTACCCCTACACTAATAGGAGCAAATTGATTTTACTCGCAAGCTCGTGGAGGTAAACACCACTACAGGGCGATATCATCGCATGATATTAATAACTAAGCCTTTATTATAAGCCTGGTTCATCACTTTTATTTATCCTTTACTTTATTTGTTTGCTTTAACATATAGCCTGCCAGGTTCTTTTCTCTTTGTCTCATTGCTGTATGGTATTATTCATTCACTAAGCTCTTCTGTCTTTGCTAATTACCACACGAAAGGATTCGTTCGGTAGCCAAGGCTCCATAACTATGCTTTGACTACCTGGAGTTACCTTTTACAATATCAAACATATATATCAAAAAAATTGACTAGTGTTAAGTCAAATTTGATATTTCTGGTAATTAGCCAGGTGACAACACCTGGCTGGTGCACTTGTCAGGTGTTGTCACCTGACAAATTAGCCTTGACTTGACACTAGTGTTATGTCAAACGTCAGATTTCTGGTAAAGTCATTAGTCATTAGTTACTGGTTATTAATGATAAATGACTAGTAAACAGTGACTAGAGATTATTGAAAATATGCTGTATATTAAAATAATACCTAAAATATCATACTTGACATGACACTAGTCACAATTTAGTATTAATCTAACAATTTTCTCATTAAATTATAGAATATCATGGCACACGGAAAAGAAACACCCCGGCAGAAGATGATTGGTATGATGTACCTGGTTCTTACAGCCCTGTTGGCACTAAATGTTGCAGCTGAAGTATTAAATGCTTTTAGTCTAATTGACAACAGTTTAAGAAAATCAACAAATAACATAGTAAACAAAAATAAGGATATGTATTCCGATTTTGCTATAGCAATGGAGGAAAATCCAATTAAAACGAAACCTTGGAAAGAAAAGGCTGATAAGGTTAAAATACAAGCAGATGCACTAGTTGAGTATATTCAATCGCTAAAAGTAAAAATTGTACAAACGGCAGAAGGTGAGCAGGGTGATCCAAATCACATTACAAAACAGGATGATATCAATGTTCCCGGACAAATTATGCTTGCTGAAAAAGAAAACGGAAAGCCAAGAGCAATTATTTTAAAGGAAAAAATAGATTGGTACAGAGAATTTCTTATTGGAATGGTTGAAGATCCAGTTAATAATGATGGTATTATTGATGGCTTTAGAAGTAATCTTAGTACTAATGATGTGATTGGCCAGGAAGGTTTACCTGTATCTTGGGCATTTGCTCATTTTGAGCAAATTCCATTGGCTGGTGTTATAGCTTTAATGTCAAAAATGCAATCAGATGTAAGGAATGCAGAATCAGATATGTTAACCTATTTATATTCCGGGATTAGTGGGCGTGAAATTGGATTTAATAAAATTGAAGCCATTGTTACAGCTCCTTCAAATTATGTTTTAATGAACGAACCCTTTAAGGCAGAAGTTTTTATTGCTGCTTCTGACTCAACAATAGCTCCTGTTATAAAACTGAATGGAGGGTCTACTTTGCCAGTTGAAAATGGGAAAGGCATATATACAGGAAGCACAAGTACACCAGGTATTAAATCTTTTGGAGGCGTAATTGAATTGAAAAATTCTAAAACAAAAGAAGTTATGACCTTTCCTTTCAATAGTGAGTATACCGTTGGAAAAGCAAATTTAGTGGTCGCGCCTACAAGAATGAATGTTTTCTATATTGGAGTAGACAATCCTGTTGAGTTATCTATACCTGGTGTTGATCCAAACAAGGTGACTCCATATTTAACAGGGACAGGGGAAATTGTGAAAAAAGGCAATGGATATGTTGTTAGAGTAGGAGGAAGACAAGGTAATATAGTTCGAGTTGGTGCTAATGTTAAACTTAATGGCCAAAATAGAAATATGGGTTCTAAAGAATTTCGTGTAAAAAAAGTTCCTAATCCTGTTGCTAAAATTGGTGGGAAAAGAGGTGGTAAAGTCTCTAAAAATTGGCTTCTTGCGCAAAATGGTGTGCAAGCTATTCTAGAAAATTTTGATTTCGATCTAGGATTTAAGGTTGTAAGTTTTAATGTTTCATTTCAATCAACAGATGGGTATGTGCAAGAGGAAAAATCAAGCAGTGCAAGATTTACTGAAGCACAAAAAAGACTACTTAAAAGTGTAAAATCTAAAGGCAAAGTTTATATTGAAGATATAAGGGCAAGCGGATCGGATGGAACTGTAAGAGATTTGGGTTCATTATCTTTTAAAATAAGATAGCAAATCTATTGTTGATGCTAATGCTATTGTAAAACCTTATCGGTATTAAGTGTAATTGATTTAAGTCCAGGCACTTGTAGTCAGAGAGAGCCTTTTTAACAAAAAGCTTTCTAGCAACCTGCTATCGGCTTGCCCAAGTTTTTTCAATGTCCCTGGTAAAGTAGCAGTATCAATTTTGCTGCTTAGGTTAAAATGTGCCTTGACCAGCGGATCAGACGTAAAGTTGGATATACGGAAAAGCCTGTTTACCCCTGACAATGATGAGTAAATAATACCAACAAGTACCTGTAATGTACTAAACTTTGTTGCATTGTACCATGCTGTTGGGAACAAAGAACGCAAACCGGGTATAATATTTTTTCCGGTTGATCTATTTTTCAATTACATTCAAACCTGAATATTTTGTTGTGTTGTTGCTTGTAAATGAGTGTTTTAACGTCTTAATTTGATTCTTACGTTTTTTCTTGTTATTTTTCACTTGTTTAAATTTTTAGGTAAGTAATTGATATTTATTCACTTTTCTTAAACTATTTATATGAAGTTCATGAGCTTCGCAAGGTTAAACATATTCTTTTGTAGAGCAATTATTCGCTTCGCTCATGAGATCACTTCGTTAAGTTAAGTTTCTTTATAAACCCCGAAGGGCTCAGCGTAAGCTAATCCCCCTGCGCCTCCGCTAAAGCTTCAGCGGCACGCGGAATGAGGGTTTCATCTGAAAAGTGATGTTTTTATACTTTGCTTTTTTTTCTTAACAAACTAAAAATAAGTATTTTATATCACTTTTCTCCTTCTTTATTTATTTTTTCAGGTAACATTACTATGAAATTGCTGGTTTTGAAATTTTTTACGCTTACAAGCGTTTTGGCATTAATTGCTTATACTAATAGTCCTGATTTGGATAAGACTCACATTTTAGCTCGAAAAATCGATTCTGTTTTAAACACAAATAACAATCAATTTAACGGGGTAATTTTAGTAACTAAAAATGGCAAAGTACAATATGAAAAAGCCATTGGTTATGCCAATCTTGAATCTAAGAAACCTCTTGAGCTAAACAGCCAATTTGTAATTGGATCAATCAGCAAGCAGATAGCAGCGGTTTTGATAATGCAAGAATATGAAAAAGGAACTATCGGGCTTAATGACACTATTTCAAAATACCTTTCTAACATTAAAATGCCCTGGATTGATTCTATTACTGTTCACCATTTACTAACGCACACTCACGGCATTGAAGAACTTGGTAAACATTTAAAGTTTAAGCCGGGCAGTCAGTTCTCATACTCACAGCTTGGTTATCAATTGCTTGCAGAAATTCTTGAAAAGGTAAAAGGACAGTCTTTTGTTGAAATTTCAACCGAATTGTTTGCTAAATGCGGAATGACCAATACCTTTCATCCTGAAAACAAAAAATATCAGAATTTGGTAAAAGGATATGTTGAAAAAAATGGTAAGTTGGAATACACATCTACAAGCCTAAATAATTACGTACCTGCTGGTTGCTTTATTTCTACAGCAGAGGACCTTGCCAAATGGAATAAGTTGCTTCATAGCGGTAAGTTGGTAAATGACAACACCTATCAATTAATGTCAACAAGGTATGCAACCAGGCAGCATCCAATTTATGATGCAGTAGAGTATGGCTACGGCTTGCTTTTCCTTAAAGGTGAAAGCAAAACAAAGATTGGTGCATTTGGATATGCCGATGGTTTTGTGTCATCCAACTATTATTTTCCAAAAACAAAAACAAGTGTGATTATTTTAGGAAATACTGCTAGAAACCTTGATGATTTTAAAAAGACGTTTTATTATCAGACGGTTATTACCGATTTAGTGAAAGAATTACTTGATGACTAATAAAATCATCAATTGAAGATATCTAAGTTTAACAAAAAATACTGAGAGAGGGAATTTTATTCCTATTTTTGCAGAAAACAAGATATTTATGATTTTAAAAGAGCAAATTCAAGATATAGTTGATCGCCAGCGGGCGTTAAGGAGGCATCTTTGACATTGATGGCAAATTGATAGAACTTGAAAACGAAGAAGAAAAAACACAGGCTCCTGATTTTTGGGACAACCCTAAAAAGGCGGAAGAACAAATGCGCAAAGTACGGTCCATAAAAAAATGGACAGATGCTTACCACCAAGTTGAAACTGTTGTGGAAGATTTAGTGGTACTTAACGACTTTTTTAAAGAAGGAGAAGCTACAGAAGAAGAGGTAGGCAAACAGTTTGAAAAGTCGCTTGCACTGGTCGAAGACCTGGAGTCTCGCAACATGCTTAGAAATGAAGAAGATGCACTTGGAGCAGTACTCAAGATAAATTCAGGCGCTGGTGGTACCGAAAGCCTTGATTGGACAGGTATGTTGATGCGCATGTATGTTCGCTGGGGTGAACAAAACGGCTACAGAGTCAAAGAGGCTTATCGCCTTGATGGTGAAATAGTTGGTGTAAGTACAGTTACCCTTGAGTTTGAAGGAGATTATGCTTATGGCATGCTAAAAAGTGAGAATGGAGTACATCGCCTTGTTCGGTTATCTCCATTTGATTCAGCAAACAAAAGGCACACTACCTTTGCTTCTGTTTTTGTTACCCCAATGGTTGATGATTCAATTGAAATTGAAATAAATCCGGCAGAGATTAAGTGGGAAACTTATCGCTCGGGAGGAGCCGGGGGACAAAACGTAAACAAGGTAGAAACCGGGGTTCGATTGCGTCATGAGCCATCTGGTATTATCATTGAAAACACAGAGACCCGTTCCCAATTGAAAAACAAGGAAAATGCAATGCGTTTGCTTAAATCGCACTTGTACGAATTGGAACTGAGGAAGAAGCAGGAAGAGCAGGCAAAAATTGAAGGAAACAAGAAGAAAATTGAATGGGGATCGCAAATCCGATCATATGTGATGCACCCCTACAAAATGGTGAAAGATCTACGAACCGGTCATGAAACAGGTAATGTACAGGCTGTGATGGATGGAGATCTTAATGGTTTTATCAAAAGCTATTTGATGCAATTTGGTGGTGAATAAAGGTATACTTACCTCCATAACTTTTTTAAAAGAGAGGTGTTTTCTTCAAGATTTACGAGTTGAAAATGCCCTTTTACCATTTTTATTATCCTGCATTTTATTTTATCAGGTTTGTAATTTTTCTTTTTCTGCCATTCTTTTGGTACTACATGATGTTCATAACCATCTTTATCGACAACAATAATATCGTAATGCTTCAATTTCTTTGATTTTCCGCTAAAGGGATCAAATTCATTTTCTATGGTGATTTGCATTCTGACAAAATCAAAATCGTAAATTCCGCCAAGTTCGTAATAGGGATGCTCCGGCTCAAAAGAGATCTTTCCTGAACAATCGACCCGGGTAATCAAACACTTAATCATCTGACCTGATTGAAGGTTGTAATGCCGATAATGCATTGAGGGAATCACAAACCTTTCAGCATCATCGTTTTCAAAAACAAGGTGTTCCTCGTCTATAAAAACCTTTTTTATGAATTTAAATTCATATACCTGACCTTCGATGTATTTCTTTTTAGCCATTAATCTGTAATGTGCAATCCTGATATATTATTATTACGAAACAAGTACAATGAAAAACAAACGATAAATTATTTATTTAGTTCTTTAATTGCCCGTTCTAAAACATTGTCAACTTTCTGTAAAACTGGATAATACCCTTCGTTGTTAACGATGTTTCTGCAAATATATGCATACAGATAAGTTTTAATCAGCTGTTCCGATTCATAGATTTCAGTGATTTTTGGATTCAATCCTTTTTTTCTAACATCTTGAAGGAAATCAGCAAATATGTTTTTACTTTCCAAATGGTTAATAATGTCTTTATAATCAGCGAATTGTGATAATGTTTCGCGATGCTGGTTGGTATAATTTAAAGCATAATTATAAATCATTGTTTTTCTGGATACCTGTCTGTAAAATGGAGTTTGACCCACAGTATCAATAGGTACAAAAATGTCTGGCATTATTCCGCCTCCTCCGTATACAACTTTTCCTCCTTTGGTTGTATACTTGTTCTTTTCATTGAAAATAATACTGTCTGCAGTTTCAAATTCACCATGTTCGTATCTGTTCATTAGTTCATGCTCATAATCTGCCACACCATTATTGTAAGGCTTTTGAATACTTCTTCCTGTAGGGGTGTAGTAGCGTGCAATGGTTAGCCGCATTGCTGAACCATCTCTAAAATAAGTGGTTTCCTGAACAAGCCCTTTTCCAAATGAGCGTCGGCCAATAATTGTTCCTCTGTCATTATCCTGTATTGCCCCGGAAACAATTTCGCTTGCCGAAGCTGACCACGAATCAATTAAAACAACCAGCTCGCCTTCTTCAAACAAACCATCAGCAGTTGCTAAGTAATCAGCTCTTGGTCTTTCTTTACCTTCGGTATATACAATCAGTTCATTCTCCTTCAAAAACTCATCCGCTATTTTGATGGCTGCATCTAAGTACCCTCCTGTATTAGAGCGTAAATCAAGGATCAGTTTTTTCATTCCTTGTCCTTTTAGCTTTTTCAGGCCTTCAATAAATTCTTCGTAGGTAGTTCGTGCAAAAGTGCTGATTTTTATATACCCTGTGGTGGGATTTATCATATAAGATACATCCACACTGTACAGAGGTATCTTATCACGGGTGATTTCAAAGCTCAGAAGCTCGGGATAACCAATTCGTGCTACCCCAATAGAAACTTTAGTTCCACCTTTTCCCTTTAGTTTTTGAATTACCTGATCATTGGTAATTCCAATGCCCGCAAATAGTGAATCATTTATTGTTACAATTTTATCACCTGCTAAAACACCAACTTTTTCAGCCGGACCTCCGACAATAGTGCTTATCACTAACACTGTGTCATTCAGTATGTTAAACTGAACACCGATTCCCTCAAAATTTCCTTCAAGGGGTTCGCTTACTTCCTGCAAATCTCTGGCTGGAATGTAAACCGAATGAGGATCGAGGTGCTCTAGCATCATCGGTATGGTTTTTTCTAATAAATCGTATTTCGAAACAGAGTCAACGTACTCTTTTTCAATAACATCAAGAATGAAATCCAGCTTATTCGGGTCTGACTTAAACACAAAGCTGGTTGTTCCGTCGTCTGTATTTAGGCTTTTTCCAATAAAAATTCCTCCGGCCAGCACAAATGCCAAAATTATAGGTGCGACAATAGCTAATTTTGAATTTCTAAATTTTGGTTCTGAATCGTATGTCATTTGAAAATTTGTGTAAGTATTTGTCTGTTATATAAATAAATCATCCCTTTAAGCAGAATTCACAAAAGTAAAAAAAAGAATCAAAAGCCTTTGTTGCTATTTAAAACTGATCTTTTGGAAATTCAGAAACAACAGAACTTTTTTTATTTATCCTTTTCTAACTCAGTATAAATTATTTCTATCCCTGCTCTTTCTAAAAGTTTTACTCCTTCATCAAGGCGGTACCTTTCTGTAAATACAACTCTCAAAATTCCTGCCTGAATAATTAGTTTCGCACATTCAAGGCAGGGAGAAGTCGTTACATAAAGCGTGGCACCATCACTACTGTTGTTCGATTTTGCTACTTTGGTAATAGCATTGGCTTCTGCATGTAGAACGTAAGGCTTTGTTTTATTATTTTCATCCTCGCAAATATTTTCAAAGCCGGATGGAGTTCCATTGTACCCATCTGAGATAATCATTTTATCTTTAACTATTAATGCGCCGACTTTTCTTCTTTTACAGTAGGAATTTTCGGCCCATATTTTGGCCATATCAAGGTATCTTTTGTCGAGGTCAAGTTGCTTTCTATCAGTCATTTGCTAGTTAAATAATAAGTCTGTGAAATAATTGCCACCAGAAATAGTTTGTATTGTGTCGGGAATAGCTTTAAAGATTTTTCTCTGTGGTCCCCCGGCAGTAACCTGATCATACACAAAATCATCTGCAGTAACTACAATTTTTAAACCCGAGGCTGTTGCCGGAACAGCAATAGAATAGTCACTATTGGCATCAGTAGTCGTGTAGTTAATTGTCTGCTCATAGGCAATACTTAATATTTCTCCATCCCCTGTGTGATTAACATAGTTAACCAATTGATTTGGTTCGATGTAAGAGGTAATTTGTAATCCATTTGGTGCACTTTCCAGGGTCCCATTGGTTATATCCAAATCAGCAAGTGTTCTTCCTGAAATTGTTGCTGTTCCAGGGCCGGTTAATGGAAATAAAGCAATCATAGTAGCTGCGTTTCTTAGGTTGTTCGAATCATATTCTCCTGAATCTATAGCTGCTGAAAGATCAACAACCATGTTTGCAGCAGTATGTTCCGGATACCTGATATTTACAGCTGCAATACCTGCAGCCAGATTATTAAAAGTTGCTAAACCAGTTGTATCTGTAGCCACACTATAAATACTGTCATTCATAACTAAAGAAACAATTGCGCTGTCAATTCCCATAGTCGACTTAAAACTAGTACCTCCACCAGAAACAACTAAAACTGTGTATCGCACCGTTTTTCCTGAAATATTATCCTTTTTTGAGGGTGGCTCAGGCGCTGGTTCTTCATTTGCTTTTGTACAGGCTAAGAAAGCCACTGATGCAATTAATAAAATTGTAAAAGCCTGTTTTAAAAATTTATATAAGCTCATATGATTTGATTATTTAAAGTTCTTAATAAAGAAGTCTCTGTTGAAATTTATGTAAAAAAGATACCAATAATCACCAGTATAATTATAAAGGTCTGAATAGACTTCAAATCCTGCACCTACATCAAGACCAGGTAAAATTTTCTTTTCAAACATAAAACGGGTGTTGATTAAGGCCCGTTCCCGCTCTGTATATCCATCATATATTGTTGAAACCGAGCTAAATATTGGATGCCCTCTGCCCGACATGTAAGAATCACCATACCAGTGCGCAACCCTCAAATTAAAAAAACTTGCCTTAACTGAAGCAACCGAATAAATTCCATAGCCTTGAATGTATGGAAACTGGTTTTCAGTTGACATATCGTTATACCCTGCCAGAAAACTTTCAAAAGTGGCCGATTTAAAAAAGTTTCCGTTTAGGTTCAGGGTATAGTTTAATCCAACAGCAGAGTTATTCAGCGTTATTAGCTTTTTTTCGGTCTCGTTTATCTGCCCACCCTGATGAACAAATATCATTTGAAATGGTATTGATAAGTTGTGTTTTTTATCTCTTCCATTTAAAAATATCTTATTCGATAAACCCAAGGTGAAAATCTCTTGTTTATCATCTCCTTTAAAGATAAATTGCTGCCAATTAATCCAAATATCACCTTTATAAATTTTTGTATCGAATAAAAACTGCAACCCGTTTTCAATATTTTCGGTATAGAAATATTCGTGCCTGAAAAGAGGTTCAATAGTTTCATGATTTGCGCTTCCGTATAGGGTCCCAATAATTATATCAGTTGATTTACTTGCTTTAAAATGAAATCTAAGAGTAGGAATTACCTTCGAGAATTCATCAATGCCTGAATATTTTAAAAGGTGTGCACCAACTTCAATTTTTGCATTAGCAGCAGGATAATAAACAAATTTTGGATTAATGAAATATCCAATTAAAGTGTAACCCTGAATAAAATCGCCAAAGTATTCGTTGTTTTTCAGAAAATTTGAGTTTTCAATTCTAAAAAGTAAAGAATTTTCCTGTGCACTATCAAGTTTTGATTCCTGATAAAAAGATTCAGGATAATATTGCGCATTTATTTTTTGTGAGTATATAATAAAAGGTATAATCAGTACTAATATTGGAAATGTTCTTTTTGCGCTTTGTGTTATGTTTTTCACAATCAGTAAGTTCCTCCTGTGTTTTACGTTTTTGATAAGGCTATCAAAATTCATTCCTTAAAGGTATTTAGTTTTTTTAAGTGGCAAATGTAATCAGAAATTTTAATTAAGCTTATTCCATTGCATTGCAAATATTATGCAGAATGGCGATATTTGCGAAAAAGCCCTAAAATCAAAAAAGTGAATAAACCTGAAATTCAAAACAAAAGGCGACTTGCCTATGTAGAAGGAGTCGTATCCATTATTGTTAACACCCTTTTATTTGTTCTAAAATACTGGGCTGGAATTGTTTCCGGATCCATTGCTTTAGTTGCTGATGCGTGGCATACTTTGTCCGATTCCCTGAGTTCTATAATTGTGATTGTTGGAACAAAATTATCCGGAAAAAAGGCTAGTAAAAAACATCCATTTGGCTATGGTCGTTGGCAACAGATATCTGCAATTTTTGTCGGGGTATTGCTCAGTATGGTTGCGTTTGAGTTTGCCAGAGAATCTATTGCAAAATTTGCTGACAAAGAAGCTGCAAACTTTGGAACCATTGCTATAGTGGTAACTATTATTTCAATTGTTTTAAAAGAAGTTTTGGCAAGATATGCTATTAACATTGGGAAAAAAACTGATAATAGTGTAGTAAAAGCGGATGGCTGGCACCACCGAAGCGATGCCTTATCTTCTGTAGTCGTACTGGTTGGTATATTTTTACGTGATTTTTTTTGGTGGATAGATAGTGTGCTTGGAATGGCTATTGCACTACTCCTTTTTTATGCTGTTTATGACATAATTAAAGAGGCAATTAGTAAACTTCTTGGTGCTGAAGCCTCCGACGAATTAATTAACCAGGTAAAAGCGCATATAAATAAGTCTTTTAAAGCACCTCTCTGCGCACATCATTTTCATTTGCATGATTATGGAGATCATAAAGAACTTAGTTTCCATATTATGCTGGATGAAAGAATGGATTTGAAAACTTCGCACGAAATTGTTGACGGAATTGAGGAAACCCTTAGAAATGAAATGCAAATTGAAGCAACCATTCATGTTGATCCACTAAAAGAAAACCAAATTGGCAATTGTGAGGAAATTGGTGATTAGGAAATAATGTAACTCAAATCTAATTTCCGAAATATTTATCTGGTAACAGGTGAAGCCTTAATACATTTGGCTTTCACGTTTTAGCTTCTATTACATCTTTCGTTTTGTCTCAATAGTTACTCAACAAATTCTGAGGAGCAAAACCTGGGGAAATATCATGTCAATTTTAGTCTTTTTAACTTATCAGTCTTAAATATTTTCTTATCTTTGTGCTTTATTTAGATTAATTATAAATAAGAAGAGTTTGATATTCAAATAAATAGCTAAATTGCTAGAAAAAAATATAAAAATGAGCGCTTTAGAAGATGATAAAATTTTAGAAGAATATAGTGCGAAAGAATACGAAGCAGGATTTTTTACCGATATCGAAACGGAGGTTTTCCCTAAAGGTTTAAACGAAGATGTGATAAGAGGTATATCTGCAAAGAAAAATGAGCCTGAGTTCATGCTCAACTTCCGATTAAAAGCCTTTAAAAGATGGAAAGAAATGGTGGAGCCAGAATGGGCACATTTAAAATATGAAAAACCTGATTTCCAAGACATCAGCTATTATGCAGCACCTAAAAATATGCCTAAATACAATAGTTTGGATGAAGTAGACCCTGAGCTATTAAAAACTTTTGAGAAATTAGGCGTTCCGCTGGAAGAGCAGAAACATCTGGCTGGCGTAGCGGTTGATGTGGTGATGGATAGTGTTTCAGTTCATACTACCTTTAAAGAGACGCTTAAAGAAAAAGGCATTATATTTTGCTCAATAAGTGAAGCTATTCAGGATCATCCAGAACTGGTTGAAAAATACCTGGCTTCAGTAGTACCTGCAGGTGACAACTTTTATGCAGCATTAAATTCTGCTGTTTTCACCGATGGTTCGTTTGCATATATTCCAAAAGGAGTAAGGTGCCCAATGGAATTATCAACGTATTTTCGTATAAATCAGGCAAATACAGGACAATTTGAACGTACACTAATTGTTGCGGATGAAGGCAGCTATGTAAGTTACCTTGAAGGTTGTACTGCGCCAAGCCGTGATGAAAACCAATTGCACGCCGCAGTGGTTGAAATTGTAACCATGAAGGATGCAGAAGTGAAATACTCAACTGTCCAAAACTGGTACCCTGGAGATAAAAAAGGTAAAGGTGGAGTATATAACTTTGTAACGAAACGAGGTATTTGCAAAGGCGACAACTCAAAAATATCATGGACACAGGTTGAAACTGGTTCAGCGGTGACCTGGAAATATCCAAGTACTATTCTGAAAGGTGATAATTCAGTAGGTGAATTTTATTCAGTTGCTGTTACTAATAATTTCCAACAGGCAGATACTGGTACGAAAATGATTCACATTGGAAGAAACACAAAAAGTACCATTATATCAAAAGGTATCTCCTTAGGTGAAAGTAACAATAGCTATCGAGGACTGGTAAAAATCAACCCTAAAGCTAATAATGCAAGAAACTATTCGCAGTGCGATTCGCTTTTAATAGGCAGTAAGTGCGGAGCACATACTTTCCCTTATATTGAATCGGAGAACCCAACAGCAGTTGTCGAACACGAAGCGACAACATCAAAAGTATCTGAAGACCAGATATTTTACTGTATGCAACGTGGGTTAGACGAAGAGGATGCAATTAGCTTAATTGTTAACGGTTTTGCAAAAGAAGTACTTAACCAACTACCAATGGAGTTTGCGGTGGAAGCACAAAAACTGTTATCATTGACATTAGAAGGAAGTGTTGGTTAAGAATTAAAAATTTAGAATTAGAAATTAAGAATTAGAATTTTGGAACTTTGATTGAAATTGCTAAAAGATCTGTAAAAATCCGTTTAATCAGTCAAATCAGTGTTCCATTAAAATCTTAAAAATTGAAATTCCATGGCAGGAAAAACATTAATAAAAATTGAAAATCTTAAAGCAACTATAGAAGGAAAGTCAATCCTGAAAGGTATCAACCTCGAAATTAAAGAAGGCGAAGTGCATGCCATTATGGGACCAAATGGTTCGGGTAAAAGTACTTTGGCATCAGTATTGGCAGGACGTGAAATTTTTGAAGTAACAGATGGTAAAGTTGAATTTTTAGGAAAAGACCTACTTTCAATGTCTCCTGAAGAGCGCTCAAGAGAAGGACTATTCCTCGCTTTTCAGTACCCGGTTGAAATCCCGGGTGTTTCTATTACCAATTTCATGAAAGCTGCTGTTACGCAGCATCGCGAACACAAAGGTTTGGAGCCTTTATCTCCATCAGAGTTCTTAAAAATGATGAAAGAGAAAAAGGAATTGGTTGAGATTGAGGCAAAATTAGCCAACCGTGCTGTAAATGAAGGATTTTCAGGTGGTGAAAAGAAAAAGAATGAAGTTTTTCAAATGGCCATGTTAGAACCAAAACTTGCCATATTGGATGAAACAGATTCAGGCTTGGATATCGATGCCCTGCGTATTGTTGCGAATGGTGTTAACAAGCTGAAGACCAAAGAAAATGCATCTCTAGTTATCACGCACTATCAGAGATTGTTGGATTACATCGTTCCGGATATCGTACACGTGTTATACAATGGACAGATTGTGAAAACAGGAGGAAAAGAATTAGCTCTTGAATTGGAAGAAAAAGGCTACGACTGGATCAAAAAAGAAGTTGACAACTAGAGGCTGGTTGCTAGTTACTGGTTGCTAGACTTGTCCAGCAACTAGAATCCAGTTACAAGAACAACTTCATGACTGAAAGGAATAAACAAGAAATCATGGCATTAAAAAATCAAATATCAAAAGAAGATTTTCTATCAGTTTTCAAGGAGGAACCAATACCTGCTTTGGTTGAGGCGAAGGAAAAAGTTGAAGCTGAGAAGAATTTTCTTGAATTGAATTTTCCGGCTAAGTCGGACGAAGAATGGAGACATACAAGCATAAGCAAAATATTACAGCATCGGTTTGGATTAGGAAAAACCGTTCATTTAGATAAAAAGACGGTTGATATTTTCACCATCCCTGGGTTGAATGCTTACCGATTGGTCTTTATCAACGGCTATTTCAATGCTGACTTATCTGATGAACTCGAAAAAGGCAGAAAGGTCATAATAAAAAGTACTGCCAAAGCAAAAAGAGAACATCCGGATTTATTCAAACAATATTTCAGGAGTACAGGAGTTGATGGAGAAAACTTTTTTACTAACCTGAATGGAGCTTATGCAACCAATGGAAGCTTTGTTTATATTCCTGATAATGAGGTGCTGGATAAGCCTGTGCACATCATTAATTTTTCTGATGGACAGGATAGCAAAACCATCTCACAGTACCGCAATATTTTTTATGCTGGTAAAAACAGCAAGGTTCAAATTGTAAATAGTTTTCACTCGTTAACAGTAAACTACACGCTTACAAATGCTCTAACTGAGATTGTTCTGGATGAAAATGCTGATTTAAATTTCAACATTTTTCAGGGCGAGGGTGATGATGCATTTCAGATGAATCATACAAAGGTGTTGCAACATCGTAACAGTCGATTTTCAAGTCACACAATTACCCTGTGTGGAGCTATTGT
This sequence comes from Bacteroidales bacterium, assembly GCA_050296515.1. Lineage (GTDB taxonomy): Bacteria > Bacteroidota > Bacteroidia > Bacteroidales > NBLH01 > NBLH01. The sequence continues at coordinate 64,985 of JBNKRJ010000064.1, forward strand.
GCGAAACGATTTGCACGTGCAGCATTTAGATGAAGGTTGTGAAACAAGTCTTAATGGTTTGTATCTGCCTGACAGAGAGCAACATTTTGATAATCATTTGTTTGTCCATCATGTCAAGCCGCACTGTACAAGTAACCAATTATATAAAGGGATCATTGATAATAAGGCTTCAGCAGTGTTTTTAGGTAAAGTTTTAGTTGACAGGGGAGCTCAAAAAACATTGGCAAGTCAGTCGAACAGAAATGTATTGCTGACAAAATATGCGAAGGTTAACAGTAAACCTCAGCTTGAAATTTATGCTGATGATGTTGCTTGTTCACATGGCTCTACTACCGGACAAATTGATAAAGAAGCATTATTTTATTTGCAATCCAGAGGGATCAATCGCAGACAGGCAGAAACACTTTTGCTGAGTGCGTTTTTATCGGATGTAATTGAAAGTATTCAGGTTGAACCTGTGAAGATATTGGTTAAACTGCTTATTGATAAAAGATTAAAAGGAGAAAAAGTAGAAGGACAGTGCTCAATGATTGAAGCATGTCATGGTTGTGATCCTATTGATTAAACATGAAATTTTGCTGGACGCAGAATTAAAGAAATAAAAATGAGTTTAGACATCGACAAAATACGAGCTGATTTTCCGGTACTGAATCAAAAAATATACAAAAAGGAGTATGTTTATCTTGATAATGGGGCAACTACACAAAAGCCAAATCAAGTAATTGATGCAATCAGTAATTTTTACAAAAACACTAATAGTAACATTCACAGGGGTGTTCATTATTTGAGTGAAAAATCAACTGAGGCTTATGAAGCAGTAAGGAAAAAGGTGCAAAACTTCATTAATGCAGAGCATGAGCATGAAATAATTTTCACAAAAGGTACTACAGATTCAATTAACCTGGTAGCTTTCTCTTTTGGTGAGCGCTATGTGAAAGAAGGGGATGAAGTGATTATCACTGCAATGGAGCATCATTCCAACATTGTTCCATGGCAAATGCTTTGCGAAAGAAAAAAAGCTGTTTTAAAGGTCATTCCATTTGATGAAAATGGTGAATTAGAGCTAAGTAAACTGCCTCAACTGCTATCTGAAAAGACAAGGATATTGGCAGTCACTCATGTTTCAAACTCTTTAGGAACAATAAATCCAATTAAAGAAATTATTGCAGAAGCTCACAAGGCAAATGTTCCGGTTTTGATTGACGGTGCGCAAAGTATTCAACACACAACCATTGATGTTCAGGACTTGGATTGTGATTTCTTTGCTTTTTCAGGTCATAAGATTTATTCCGAAACAGGAATTGGAGTTTTGTACGGTAAGGAAAAGTATCTTGAAGAGATTCCTCCATACCAGGGAGGAGGCGACATGGTTGATCAGGTGACATTGGAAAAGACAACTTATTTGAAATCACCATTTAAATTCGAGGCTGGAACAACAAATTATGTTGGTGCGGTTAGTCTTGGTGTTGCTATTGATTATTTAAATGAAATTGGCTTAGAAAACATCCAAAAATATGAGTCTGAGTTAATTCAGTATGCAACTGAGCAGCTTTCAGCCATTGATGGATTAATAATTTATGGAAATGCAAAACATAAATCAGCTACTATCTCTTTTTTATTGGATAAAATTCATCACTACGATACAGGGATGATACTTGATAAACTTGGAATAGCTGTTCGTACTGGTACTCATTGTACACAGCCAGTAATGGAACGTTTGGGAATAACTGGAACAGTAAGGGCCAGCTTTGCATTTTATAATACAAAAGAAGACATTGATAAACTGGTTGAAGGAGTGAAGAAGGTAAAGGAGATGTTTGGTTAATAAGGTCACCAGTCATTAGACATTAGTCATTGAGTTTTCGCGAATGACAATTGACCAATGAATAATACCTATAGGAAGTTTAGTTGAAAAATAACATATAAGCTAGCAAAGAATCGTTGTTAAAAAAGAAAGAAAATGTCCCTAAAAGAAGTACAAGACGAAATTATTGAAGAATTTGCAGTTTTCGATGAATGGCTGGATAAGTATGAATATTTAATTGAATTAGGCAACGCTTTAGAGCCCATTAATGAAAGTTTCAGAACTCCTGAGTATTTGATAAATGGATGTCAGTCAAAAGTTTGGATAAATGCTGAGTTGAATGATGGGAAAGTGATTTTTGAGGCGGATAGCGATGCCATTATTACAAAAGGAATTGTGGCACTGTTAATCAGAGTGTTATCAAACAGAAAGCCAGAGGAAATAATGAATGCTGATTTATTTTTTATTGATTCAATTGGATTGACTCAAAATTTGTCACCAACCCGTTCAAATGGATTACTGGCAATGGTTAAGCAGATGAAAATGTACGGCATGGCATATCATGCAAAAATGAATAAATAATTAATTGAACTTTGAAATTAGAACTTTAAAATTAGGATTTTATAATTCTTTATTTGGGTCTAATTTTCTATATAAAATTTCGGAGTAAGAAGATATGGAAAATAAAGAAAATCAGGTTGAGAACGATTATCTTCAGTTAGAAGTGGAGATAATGAACGCAATGAAAACCATTTATGATCCTGAAATACCAGTAAATATTTATGATCTTGGTTTAATTTACGAGATTGATGTTGATGATTACAACAATGTTGATATAAAAATGACTTTGACAGCGCCCAATTGTCCGGTTGCTGATTCTTTACCAATTGAGGTAAAGGAAAAAGTAAAAGAAATTAAGGATGTAAACAATGTAAATCTTGAGTTGGTTTTTGACCCGCCATGGGGACCAACCATGATGTCGGAAGAAGCAAAATTGGAGTTGGGGTATTTGTAATTTACCCCTCCCCTACATTTAACTTTGTTTTAAACTTCTATTATAAATGCGAATTAAGTGTTAAATATATTATGTAAAATCAATATAAATTACTGATTATCAATAATTTAATCGATTAAAAATTTTATTATGTGCCTGATTATCAGTATATTAATAGGTTATTTTCGATAATTTATTAAT
>JBNKRJ010000065.1:0-18827 GCA_050296515.1 Bacteroidales bacterium
AGAGGCATCGCTTAACGCAAATAGAATAGTTATATTAGGTTGTTACCAATTCTTCTTTTCTAACTAGTTTAGAAATTTTATTGTTATCATCTATGAAACGTCTTACAATTTCTTCTGCTACCTCGGTAACAATAAGTTGCCCTATTTCTTTATTTACTTTGGTATAAACACCCAGGCGTTGCATACCATCGCACTGACGGATGTTATCATCTGTTGGTGCCAAGAAGTGTACTTCGTTCGCTTTATACCTGTTAATCAAAAAGATATGAGTCAAAGTAGTCAATCGTTTTTGCTTAAATTCAGACCTGAAAATATTTTGATCTCTTACTGACAAAATAACTTTTTTGTTTCTGTCAACTAATGATGTGAACACAACATTTGAAATCACTTCATCTCCAGTTCTAATTGTTAATTCCATAACTGTCGATCCAGGTTTGTGCGGTCTTAAACGAATTGTAAACTTGCTTTCAACATTGTTTTCTTGTGCCCAAATTCCAATCCATTCAGATAATAGTTTGACTGGTAATTCAGTCTGGATCAAATGCTGGAACTGTGTAGATCCCTTACCCATGGCTGTAGTTGTCGCAGTTCTGCCTGAAGAAGCAGCCAATGCACTATCCAGTCTCGGCCCTCCAACCAATGTTTGTGGTGTTTTATAAGGAGAATCAAGCAACCTTAGTTTTCGCTGAACTTTTGCGAGAGCCAACATGCCTTCGGTTTGAAGCGAAGTGGTAAACTCATCAGAGGCAAGCCCATCAATTTGATGCCCACCGTAAGTGATAAAATTAAACACGAAGCCCATTTTACCCAATTCTTTTGGGAAATTAGTCATTTCCTCATCGGTCATTCCTGTGGTATCCCAGTTAAAAGATGGAGAAAGGTTATATGCCAGCATTTTATCGGGATAAACAGCATGAATAGCATCAGCAAATATTTTTGCGTCTTCTAAGTGAGCTGTTTTGGTTTCCATCCACAAAATATCCGCATAAGGTGCTACGGCCAAAGATTTGGCAATTGCAAAAGGAATTCCACCTTTTGCCTGGTAATACCCTTCTGGTGTTCTGGCCATTTCGCAGTCCCAGGTAACATTAATTCCTAGCTGCCTGGCTTTTTGATTTGCTTCCTTCAACGATGCCTTGCCAGCAAATTCCAGCCACTCTTCCTTCGTCATGTCCAATTTTGCACCTTCTTCTATTCCCTGCTCAATTAGGCTTGCTACAGCATTTCCAAATGTATGAACTCCGGCAGCAGCTTCCCATGTCTTTGCAAAATACTCTGTCACTTTTTTATAAACAGGTTCAAAAACCGATGCTTCATCATTTACCAATGCTTCTTTGTGTTCATTAACAAATTGTGTTACTCCACTGGTTTCAAGCCAATGTGCAGCAAGATTTAAGTCCTTATCTGATATTTGGTACAATAAATGACCTCTTATATTATCAGCTCCTAATTCATGAATTGATTTTTGTAATGCCAAAAAAGCAATTTTATAGGATGGAACTTCGAGGTTAGTTACCCCTAATATAAACGGATGATCCCGTTCATCTGAAATATGTTCTAAAAGAGATGCAGCTTCGGCATCAGTACGGGCGACTATAATGCCTGGTACACGCATTACATCTAGTTGAAAGCGAGCAGCATTTAATCGTTTTATTTGTTCGTCACATGGGACTAAAACTTTACCTCCCTGGTGACCACATTTTTTTGTCCCAGGCTTCTGATCTTCAATATGATAACCAGTAACACCAACTTCTACAAAACGCCTGACTAAATTTCGTACATGAGCGTCGCCACCATGACCGGTATCAGCATCTGCAATAATAAAAGGGCTGAAATCGGCTGGGGGTGTTGAATTACGCTCTTCTTCAGTCATTCTGTAACGCTGATAGGTTTGGTTCCTATCTGCGGTTATCAATGCCCTTACAATTGCAGCAGCTTCGTTTGGTACCTGACTTAATGGATAACTTGCCAGATCAGCTCCCGGATCTTCCTCAATTGACCCTTTTGCAGAAGTAGCCCAGCCTCCTAAGTAAATGGCCTCAAGTCCAAGTTTTTTCATCATTACTGCTTGTCCTGGAGTGTAAGGACCAAATGTGGTGATTTGAGTTTTATTATTATAATGCTCCCTCAAACGATCATAAAACGCTTTAGCTGCCTCTTTGGCAATTGAGTAATCATTGAAAAAGGTTCCCTGCTGTTCTGCCACCTGGCGTGCAGAATATAATCTTTGAATACCCTTAAATCGGGGTTGGTTCATGTAATTATCAGCTTGTTTTGTGGTTTCTTTCATCTGCTCTTTTTCTGTTTTCATAGCGTTGAGTGTTAAAATTTAAAGTCAAGATTCTTAGTAATTCGATTTCCGGTTTCTTTGAGTGTTTCGAAATATTCTGAAATTCTTTGTTTTGCAATTTCCAAATCGTAGTTGTCAAGATTTAGATTCAATAAATCAATGTACCAGGGAGCCTTAAGTTCTGATTTTACATAGGTATTAGCAATTTCCCTGGCAATGGGCAAAGTGGTGTTCTTCGAATCGTTATACACTTCTTTATTTCTGGCATTCAGCAACTTATGATATTCCTCCTCCATAATAATATCAAAAATTTCTTCAGAGAAGGAGTCTCCGGTAGCTAATCCTAAATCTGGATCACCATCAGTCAAAGGCGCCTTTTTATGAATCCATTCCCATAAAATACTCAACCTAATTTCACCGGTAGCCATGTCTTCCATCAGGTAGAGAATATTTTCGTCATCAAAAAAGTCTGCCGGTTTAAGCGCGGCAGCCTGAAAACCTTGCAAAAAGGCATTTCCGTACTGTAAAGCAACACTTAACAGGTTACGGCAGCCTCGAATTGTACGAGGAGCAGGTTCAAGGTGTTTTAGTGCATTGCTACTTTGCTCTGTATATTCAAGTAAATCAAAAGACCTTCCTAATTGATTATCTTCTCCAACTTCTTCCCAAACAGGGCGAATTACATGCACCATTTTCCAATGAGCCACCCATTTGCCCGAAGCACCAGCTTGTTGCTCTCGTTTAGCTCCTGCAAGAGCTTTTTTCATGCTCTCTTCAACTCCTTCAGGACCGCCAACAGGGATGTTCGCTTCCATCCCACCCTGCCATAAACTATAATTCCCGTTTTTGTCAGGTAAGTTTACAGCTTTTCTCACTCTGTCTTCGTAAGCAGCCATGTATGAATAAGTCATGGTAATGGATTCAATATTTGGATTGATAAAGTCATCCTGTGCACACAAGGCTTCAGATACACTATTGATATAATCCCATCTGCCAGTATTGAACCCGACAAAATGAAGTCCTAAAGCGGCACGGATTTCAACTAATTGATAAGTTGCTTCTAACTGTTCAACCAAAACATAGGTTTTTATAGTTCCAACTTCAAGACAAAGGTGCTTTTCTAATTCTGTTAAAATTTTATTCCAAAAAGCAGCTTCTTCTGCAGTTTGTATTTTTGGTAGATACAGAACCAAGGATGCACCTCGTTCCATCAACTTTTGATAGTTGTTTACAATGTATAAGGTAACATCAGTTATTGATGCTGAAAAGGAATCACCATTTTCTAAAACAACATGTCTGTCATCTAAATGAAGTCCTCTTGCACGGAAAATAATAGTAGTGAAATTTAATTGCTCTTGCCAGTCATTGATAATATTATGACCGAAAAAACCTTCTGCCCACTTATTCATTTCCTGGGCAACTTGTTCTGCAACTCCCATGAACAATACTTCTCTATTGATTGCAATTTTCAGGTTTCGTTGATTATCCAACGACATGGTATTAATTTGCCCAAGAGCATCCTCTCCATCGAACATCCAGCCATCGGCACCGGAAAGCAAAGCATAAGCTACATTCCTGATACTTGATTCAATTGGAGTGTTGGGCTTAGCACCTGGTCCTGTTCCTTGTATCCATTGGCGCTTTAAATCATGCGGTATTTTACTGCATTCAAAATTGCCTTTTCTAATTTCGGATACCATTAAACTACCATTAACAGAAGCTGATTCAGGCAAAAAATCAATATTAAATTTACCATTTACTCTTTCCTGCCTTCGTTCGTTTCGCTTTTTCATTAAAGCCTTTTGCTCATCATTAAGCCCGGATAGTGCTTGCAGTGCATTAAGTACCTCAGGTGTGCAAACATCCCTGTATTGTAAAAACTTTTCTTTTGAGATGACAATTTTTGACATAAACTTTAGATTTGATTGATGAGAATTAATTTTTCTTTTAGCGAAAATTACGCTAATCAGATTATTGTCGCTAAAGCCTATTTTCTTTTCGCTTAGAAGAGACATTTTGAATTTTTGATGAAAATAGAAGGAATGTATTCGTAGTGTTGCCAGGTAATAATCTGAATATATGAAAGTTAATTCAGATAACTTAAATCATTGAAGTTGATGAATTGACCATAAATTAAAGCACCTTATTTAGAATAAAATTAGTATTTAGCGTAATTTTCGCTAATAATTGATTCTTTTTTGTATTTTAGCATCCTGGAGTAATTATAAAAGGAACATGATTAGTAATAATGATATTGTCAAGCTTATTTTTGGTTTTAAGATCAAGCATTTACGCCTTGAGCATAAAAAATCTTACCAGGAGGTTTCAGATAAAACAGGTCTTTCTATCTCCTACCTGAACGACATTGAAAAAGGGAAAAAGTATCCGAAACCAGATAAAATTCAGGCACTGGCTGGTGCGTTTAACCTAAATTATGACGAACTTGTAAGTACCAAGAGCGATAAAAAACTAAAACCTATCATAGAACTATTTAATTCAGGATTTTTTAAGTATTTTCCCCTGAATGAGTTTGGTATTAGTATTGAAAAACTGGTTGATGTCTTCAGCAGCTCCCCTATTAAATTCAGTGCTTTTATTAGTACTATTTTAAAAATGGTTCGAAGCTATCAGATTGAAAAAGAACATTTTTATCGGGTTGCACTTCGTTCTTACCAGGATATTCATGATAATTATTTTCCAGAATTGGAAGAAGCAGCAATGCGCTTTAGAAAAGAAAAGAAATTAAAGAAGACACCTTTCGATTATCACTTGCTGGAAGACATACTAAAAACCGACTATGATGTAACAACTGACAGAGTTAGTTTACCAAAAAACAAAAAACTAAAACATTTTCGTTCTTATTATAAAGAAAGCTCAAAAGTACTGTTCCTAAACAACGGTCTTTCAGAAGCCCAGGAAATTTTCCTTCTGGCAAAGGAAGTCGGGTTTCAACACTTAAATTTACATGATAGACCATCTGCAACTCAATTAAGCAAAGAAGCTTCGTTTGAGAACCTGCTTAACAACTTTAAAGCATCTTACTTCGCAGCTGCCTTAATGATGGATGAAAATGAAATGGTTAAAGATATCCAGCTAATTGCATTATCTGCAAACTGGAACAATAACCTGATTACCAACATTATAAAAAAATACCAGGTCACCCCCGAAATGCTTTTGCAACGTTTGACCAACATTCTACCACATCACTTTGGAATTAGCGATTTGTTTTTTATACGCCTGCTTGGAACAAAAGACATGGTAAAATATGAAATGACTAAGGAGTTACATTTGTCTCAACTTCATAATCCCTACCAAACAGAATTGGATGAACACTTATGTCATCGATGGGTTTCTGTACGAACAATCAAAAACATAAGAAGTAGCAAAAAGGAGTACCTGATTGATTCACAGGTTTCTGAGTACTGGCAAACACCAAATGCCTACTTCTGTATCTCAATTGCACAACCATCTTCTTTTAATGAAGCAAATGCAGGAAGCGTTACTCTTGGGCTAATGATGACAGAAAAACTAAAAGCATCTTTTAATTTTATTAAAGATCCAAAGCTTAAAGTAAAAACTGTGCACACTACCTGCGAAAGATGTTCAATCCATGATTGCGACAACCGCGTTGCACCTCCGGATATAATTGACGCCATTGATTTGGAAAATGAACTGGAAAATGAGTTAAATAGTTTGTAATCCATACTTCACTACTATTTAAGGCTTTTATATTGCTATAAAGTAAATTTGAGAAAGATCTTGAAGTCAAGTGTCAGTTGCCTTCTTACCACTGATTGTGAAGATTACAATACTTATTGCTTAAAACAGAAATAGTATACTGCCAGAGTTGAAAAACAACATAGAGCAAACGTTTCTCTCGTTATTTTAAAAAGTTTTGGAATTATCTCTTTTTTCCCTAACTTTAAATAGGGTTGGATGTGTTTTGTGATTTTATAATGGAAAAATAATCTAAATAATTGCAATATCATGTACAACATTCAGAAAAAAAACTACGGTTATAAGTTAACTTTTGCAGATTTTATCAATGAAGATGAAATGGCTGCTTGGCTTGAGGAAAGCAAAAGTATCCTTCAAACTTCAAATAATTCTTTTGGTGTTTTTGTAGATATGCGAGCTCTTAAACCATTGTCTCCTGATTCTCAAGAATATATGCAGGAGGGACAAAAGTTATTCAAGCAGAAAGGGATGGTTCGCTCAGTTGTTATCATGGCAAATCCTATAATTAAAATGCAATTCACAAGAATTGCCAAAGAAACAGGAATTTATGAGTGGGAAAGATATATTGATGTAGAATCAACACCTAATTGGGAAAAAGTTGCTATTGATTGGATTGAGAATGGTATCGACCCTGATAAATGATTTATTGAAGAAGAAAAATGAGATATAAAACCGGAACCTTCACTGCCACACAAATCTTTTTGATGTCAGTGAAGTATCACTATATTTCTGGCATATAAAGTTCTTCTATTTAATTTAAATGCGCATCCCATGGTCCCTTAACAGGTCCGTAAACCCATTCGCCTTTTGTGTTAATGTAACCAAATTTCTGTATTTCAACTATCTCTCCTTTGTTCCAATCATATGAGGATGGTTCTTTTACTGCAATTTGCACCAAAGCCAATCCATTTTTAAACTTAGGTCCTTCATATCCTGCGAATTGAAAAGGAATGATCTCCTCTCCCATCTCATTTATGAAAGCCCACAGAAATTTATAACCGTCTTTTTTGGCAACAGCAGCTAACCCGTTGGAAAAACTACCAACTCGATCATACTTTGTTTTCGTCAGAAGCTCTCCATCTCTATTTATAAAGCCACACTTTTCACCTAGTTTTACAGCAACATATCCATTTTTGAAATCATCAGCATAGTCATATTCAGGCTTTATTACAATCTTATTATTTTTATCAATAAAGCCCCATTTGCCATTGATTGAGACTGCAGCTAAGCCTTCGGAAAAATCTCCTGCACCTTCATACTGAGGTTTTATCACAAAAACGCCAGTTTTATTAATGAAGCCAAACAATGTATCACCATAAAGTTTAGCAAAAGCCAGGTCTTCATGAAAATCACCAACGTAGGCAAACTTGTTCTCAATAACTAACTCTCCTTTCTTATTAATAAAGCCATAGGGGTTGTTCGAGCTAAAGACTTTTTGATTCTCATCATTCCCAAATATGCCGGCAAAAGTTTCCAACAGTTTTTTGTCTTTGATAATTTCATTTGCTTCTTTAAGCGTTATTGCAGGTGCAACTCGTGCCAGTCCTTCTGAAAAGTCACCAGCCATATTAAATTTAAAATCATCTAATTCCCAAGGTATTATAAAACTACCAGACGTATCAATATAACCACTTCTCACTTGTGTTTTCAGTTTATCGTAATCTTTATGAAAGATGGAAAGTTTGGGTAAAGAAGCTTTTGCCAGCCCCTCAGAAAAGGCATTAATTCGTCCAAATTTAACCTCAATAATCAACTCTCCTTTTTGATTGATAACACCCCACTTCGTGTAAACTTTATATGAATTTTCTGTTTCTTTTCGTTCAAGAAGTTGAACAACAGCAGATCCTTCTGAAAACTCTGTTGCATAACTAAACCCTGGCTCAATAACAGTTTTCCCATTTATATCCATGTACCCCCATTTAGCAAGCTCCATATCCATATAGCCCCATTGACTTTCTTTTTCAGGCAGGGTCATTATTAAATAAGGAAATAACTTAATTTGACCAGGTTGTGCCATTATTTTTGTTATTAGCAAAGGAAACAGGATTAAAATAATTGTTCTACTCATGATTTGTGATTTTAGTAATAGCTAATTTAGCTTACTTTAAATATATGAATTTTCAATTAACTCTCATAAATACTCATATTTTGCATGTCGTAAATCCAATTTCAGCTTAGAGTTAAAATATTTATAATAAATGCGAACAAAAATTGTATTTTTACGTATAAGTAGTTAGCATTCTATACAGCTTAAAATAAAACATTATTAAACTATAAATCAATTATATACAAAACATAATCTCTCAAAAAAATAAGTCTCTGATATATTTAACAACCCTAAATTTATAATAATGAGTGGAATAGGTGTCATTTTTTTAGTAATCGCCATTGGCATTATACTGATTAACTTTTTTATTAATCTTGGTAATATTACCAAATTAGTTACATACTGCTTCGCAACAAATACTTTAGATAAGTACTGGAGCACTTTCTTTGAGCGGATGGTTAGCCACAAAGCTGTTGTATCCTCAATAATAGGTTTTGTAGTAGCACTCATCATCTTTTTCATCATCATGCCAATTATTTTAATCAGGCAATCAATGTTCAAAAAAAAGGTACAGGAACATCTTTCTAGTGGATTATTTTTTGAATATCCTGACATTGAAATAAGAGAAAGCGAAAACAAAGAGTTTCACACAAATTTAGATGAAATAGGACTTGAAAAAAAAGGTTATTCAATAAGCGGAAAATTACGAATTGATGCAATAACAGCGCTTGCCTCTATAAAAGAACAGTGTGAGTTAAAGAATAAACCGATTAAGTTTGAGGTAATGCAAGATATTACCCTAAGAAATTCAAAAACAGCTAAAGTTCCGGTTATACTCAATATTGATAACAAAACCTATCCAACATATTTTTTGTATAATCAAATGCATAAAGATCAATTTAAAACAATTAGAAGTGCCTTATTCGAATCGGGGTATCAAAAATGTCTGTATTTTTCTAAAGATGGAATTATACTATAAATACGTTTTGAATAATTTATTGTCAGAACAAAATATTTGACAGTTTTACTTTATCTCTTCCAACCGTAGTTGCTTAACTTTTGAAAAGTAACTAGCTTTGTGTCAAAATCATCCATATAAGCATGATTTGCAATATTATATGCAAAATTTGATACAATGCTACCAATGAAAGATGTACTCCTAAAATTCCTTTCAGCTTTTCCTGAGCTTAAAAAGGAAGAAATTGAAGTTATTGCAGAACATATACCTGTTGAAGCTTATAAAAAAGGAACTGTTTTGGTAAAAGAGGGGGAAATTCCCTCGAAATGTTATTTTGTATTAAAAGGCTGTGTAAGACAATACTATGTGATTGAGGGCGAAGAAAAAACAACTGCTTTTTTTACTGAGGAATATGGAGCTGTTTCTTCAAGCCATTACACCAACCAAACTCCATCAGACCATTATTTATCATGCCTTGAGGATTGTATCCTAATTTCAGGAGATGCAAATATTGATGTTGAAAATTATCAAAAATTTCCTGTTCTTGAAAACATCACTCGTGCGATGATGGAAGAAGAACTAAACGAGACTAAAGAAAACTTTGCCAAATTTGTTACTTCTTCCCCTGAGCAGCGTTACTTAAATTTAATAGAAACCAGACCAGAGTTAATTAATCGAGTCCCTCAACATATGATAGCAAGTTACTTAGGTATGAAACCAGAGTCGCTAAGCAGGATACGTAAAAGAATTGTTTCAAAATCAAAAAATAAGAGTTAAACGGCTTCTTTCCAGAAGATTAACTATTAATTGCTTCGTTAAAACCAGGTGCTTGTTTAAAAATTTCTACTATTCATCTTAATCTGATAATTCTATCACAAAATATTCGTTGGCTATTTACAGAACATCTTTTTTAGATAGACTTTTTGCTTAAAACCTTATTTATTAGCTTCATTTATTTTTTCTTTCAGGCCTTCAATTCTTTTCTTGTATGAATCACTATTACTTAATTCAAAAGCTTTGGTCACGTATTTTATAGCATTTGTTAAATCGCCTTTTGTTTCATAATAATGAGCCATTGAATCAAAGGCATTAGCACTTTCAGGATAATACTCAATGGCAAGTTCAAAATACATTTTTGCCTTTTCAATCTGTTGCATATCCATATTCATGTAGCCCGACATATTTAAAAGTTCTTCAGGATAAGGAGGTTCAAAATATCCAAAATGATCTTTGAGTTTCTTTTCTCTGTATTTTATGATACTTAAAAGCTCTTCTTTTGGTGTGTCAAATGAGTTTATTTTATCTGTATTTTCCATTTGATACCACTCAAAAAGAGAAATTAAGCCACCCATAATTGAAGGTAACGAAATGGTACCATGTAAATCTCTTGGATAAAATTTCCAGTCAAACACTAATCCGTTTTTAGAGTTTTTCCTTACCACATTCGAAAAGGCAATATTTGAACGAGCAAACAAAGTGAATTCTGTTGTATCTTGCATCACATTGTCTATGGTTACCTTCGAATTTTGCATATGCAGTTGTCCACTTAAAGACATAAATAAGGATTTGTTTTCATATTTCTGGTCAGGAAGTAATTTTTGTGCCTCTTTCAATAGTTTTTGATTGTCCCAATCCAGGCTTGGGTCAATGGCTAAAATGTTGCAAAATAAATCTGGTCGATTAATTAGCGTGTATATCGCAAACAAGCCACCATAAGAATGACCAACTAATGTTCGATTGTTGGTTACAGGGTATTTATTTTCAATAAAAGGAATTAGCTCTTTTCCAATAAAATTGATGAAATCAGCGGCCTCACCATTTTCTGCATTAAATGGCATCCCATATTTAGTTGTTATGGTTGAAGTTGTTAAATCTCTTATCCTGTTCTTGTCATTAGAAATTCCGACCAACACCATTTCAGGCGTAAATCCTCCACTATAATAATTTTGCACCTCATTAACTGCAGGGAGAAATATCTCTCCATCTAAAATAAAAACCACTGGGTACTTATGATTTTTATCCGGGTTATAACTGGCAGGTAGTTGTATATAAATCTTTCTAGACTCATTTAATATTTTGGAATAAAGACTATCTTCAACACCTACTTTTTGCAAAAAATGTTGATTTTGATTTTCCTGAGCATTTACAAAGTGCTGGAAGTAAATAATAAGTATTATTGTTGCTATTATCTTTAAGTTACTGGTCATTTTATTATTCATAATCATTTTCTATTTTATTATTGAGGATAACATTTGATAATAAAAAACGTAGCCATCACTAAATATTAATCTATTCGTTTTGAACACCTTAGGATTGAAAAACCGAAATGCATAGTTCACAATTCATTTAAATGCAAGATGGAAGCTTCATCTTCTAATAATGGGCCTACTACACCAAGTTTTCTACCACCCTTTTCCAACAACTCTCTTACAGGCATTTCAAATACCCAATTTGGATTGTCTCGCCCAACAATTTTATAATACTTTGCTTTACTCAATCCATAAACAAGCCTTCCAATACCGCTCCAATAAATGGCCGATGTACACATAGGACAAGGTTCATCGCTGGTATAAATGGAGCAACTACTTAGGTAGGAATAATCATATTTTTTGCTGGCCTCTCTTATTAAATTGATTTCAGCATGAGCAAGACAATCACCGTCTGTATTAATAGTATTCTCACCGGTTAATACAACCTCTCCATGTTTATTTACTAATATACATCCAAATGGTAAATTGCCTTTCCTTTTTGATTTTTTTGCTATTTCTAATGCCTTTCTTATAATTTCTTCATCATCTTTCATTCTTGTATTTCTTTTAGTTAAACTCAAAAGATTGTCTTGGGAAATCTTTTCTTTATCATTTGAGCATCTCGCCAAAAATGGGAAAAAGAAAACAATTATAAAGAGTCTTATGTAATTTGTCTTTTGTGTGTTCATTTAAATATGAATTATTTTACTGCTTCAGATGACCATTGACGTCAAAATATAAACACATTAAAATCAAGCACTTACAACATATCACTATATTAATCAAGCAGTTATTTCACTTCCCTCCTTTTACTAGTAACCAAACCGCCAATCCAACCTCACCTAAAACCATGGGGAGCATAAAAATACCTTCTAAAACAGCTTTGTAGTTTGCATAATTTGCATCTAATAGATTTGCTGAATTGCTTATAACATAACCAGCTGCTGCAATTAGAAGCAGAATACCCCAAATTTTAGACATTCGTGTTTTTAAGGCTAAGTATCCTAAACCCAAAAGGTGAAACCCAAAAATAATTAACCCGAAAGACCAGGTTTTACTGAACCCATTAATCAAAGACATAACACTCTCAGGATTACTATTCAAAACTGATAAAACCGAATCCAATTTTACTATTGCAACACCTAAAATTACAGCATAAACTAGCCTTATCAATCCGGTAATAAGTGACACTGTTTTGTCGGTTGCTTTAAAGAAAACGTATAATCCCCAGGCAACCAGGATATCACAAATCAAAATAAAAAACCACCCCCAAAGACCGCTCTCAAAAAGTCCTGCAGATTGTTTGATATTATTTATGGTAGCTTCAGCATTTGACGTAACTACCAGACTATTAAAAATATAGCCAAAAGAATATCCTGCCGCAATGGCCATCAAAATAAGTGAAACTCCAGCAGTTATTGCAGCTCGACGTAACTGTATTGTTTTATTTTTATATAATTTATCTTCCAAATTCATCTGTTTAGTTTTAATTGCTTTTAATTTGTCAGATGGAACCGCATGATGCCCCCCGAAGGGCTCAGCGAAGCTAAAAACAATCATTATCGTGTATGTTAATGATTATTTTTATCATGCTTGTTTCATTTTTGATATTTTATTTGTCTGATGCAAAATTAAACTGCCTGAACCAGTTAATTCGTTGACTTAAGTTAAGAAATTAGCAAAACGTAAGCAATTTGATGTTTAATTGTTTGTTTTTATACTAAGCCAGGTTGAAATATTGTAAATTGAAATTTTAAGATGGCTTTGTATATGCCGATCGACTGGCAGTTTTGGTTTGAGAGCTTGCAAAGCAAACCAAATACTAACAGCGGTTCGGTATAAATTGAAAACTTTATATATTTCACCCAAAAATCCTTATTTTTGCTAAAACACTAAAATAGAAACAATATGAACCCAATAGCTACCGCCAACAAACTAAAAACACTACGCACCCTAAAAGGCCTGAACCCGGAACAGGTAGCCAAAAAGGCCAAACTAAACCTTGATGACTACAAAGCCCCTGAAGAAGGGAAAACAGCCGTACCGCATGATAAACTTGAAAAAGCCTGCAATGCCCTGGGCGTGGATATTAAAGAATGGTTTGAAACAGACAAATCAAGTGTATTTATAAACAACGGAGAAATTAAAGGAGGAAGCGGTAATTTAAGCCATTGTGAAAACTGCTATTTTTACGAGCGCAACGAGGAAGACATGGACATGATAAAGGACGTAACACTGGCCTTAAAAGAAGTCATTAAAAAGCTTGATTCTGAGTAGATATGGCGGGGAATGGAAAGGTTTTTAAAAGAAGAAAGGTTAAAAGGCAACGATAAAAAAGAGTAGTTCCCTGGCCAGAAAATACTCTTTTGTGCAAAACATAATATATTCATGAGTTTCAGCCCCGGGGGTGCCACTTGATTTTATATCTTAACTCACCCCTGAGTTTGTAGCTTGTGTTCTGCGAAGCAGTCAGTCAAAGCAGGCAGGAAAAAGTAAGACAGAAAAATGAGTAGAAAATATAAGTTTCATAATCCGGAAGGTTTCTACTTTGTATCCTTTGTCCCGATGCATGGGGATATATTGGACAGATGCATTTATAAGGGAAGAATATTTTGGGCTGGCTGCAGATAGTTTGAAATAGATTTATTAATGTGATGGTTGCTTTTCAAGCAAGGTACGAGCTGTAAGCTTGTACCAACGTGGGGGTTCAGCTTTTAAACCCGATTGCCCTGGGAACAGCTACTACAACATTAACCATCACGATAAAAATTGCTGTAACAACATCTTTTCTTAAAACCGGCAAAGTTTTTAGGTGGTAATAAGAAGTCCATGCTCTGCTTATCAAAATGGTAACCAGAAACATCACAATGTTAGCAAGTAACAATAATCCCCAAAATATAACCGAATCTTTCAGCTGATTTAAAAATGTATGGAAAAACATAAATCATAGAGTTTGTTCCTCATACTTTATGTAATACCAATTGTACTTATATTTTAGTCCAAAGGCAAAATATAAATTGCAATGATAAATGCCGATGCTACTTGAAAATAGTCGAATGAGGCTTTGCCGAAATTGGACTATTTTGAAAGTAAAATCGGTATAAATATACATTATTCGAAGTTGTTTATTTTCTGAATATTAAGAATGCTTAATAATCTTATTCGGATAAAAACTGGTTTCTCCTTATTGGTTGCGCAACTGATGAATGTTCAATATACTCATCCAGGTTTGCGGAATCCTCCTTAGCCAAAACACCTTACAAATCACTTATATACAGCAATTTAAGATGTTTTTCAAGTTCTATTTTAAACGTATGAGTATAAATAAAACCAATTGTTGCAGAAAAATGCAAGTTATCAAGTGGAGCTAAAAATAATAGCCTATCATAAGCATCATAAATGGTTTGCCGTGGTTGCGAAATATACATTTGTTATTACTGTAAAGAAAGAATAACAGTAAAACTGTTGGAAATTTCAGACAATAAGGATAGAAATAAATAATCGATACATCACATTTAACGAATTAATGCATCGATTATTCATCTCATTAATAGCCTATTGACCTAATAATTTCAGCATTTTAACATGATTAGTAAGGGCACTAATAAAGTTCCCATGCACATGATATGGAAGATTGTACTTAATAGCTGCATCCTTTACAAGTTTTGATATTTTCCGGTAATGTACATGGCTAATATTCGGAAATAAATGATGTTCAATCTGATAGTTTAGTCCTCCAATAAACCATGAAAAAAATCTACTCTTTGGCGAAAAATCTGCAGTGGTTAATAGCTGATGCACCGCCCAGTTGTTCTCAATATTTCCATTATCATCAGGTAAAGGATATTCTGATGATGGCATTACATGTGCTGTTTGAAAAACAATTCCCAAAATAAATCCACAAACAAAATGCATTACTAAAAAACCTGTTAATACCCAATACCATGCAAAGGGCATAAAAAATAATGGAATAAACAGGAAAACTGAAAAATACATGATTTTTGCTAAAATTAATTCAGTTATCATTCGTGGATAAGATCGTCCCCCACTCAGCTTAACTCCTGCCTTTTTATAACTAAATAGTTGCTTATAATCTTTATCTATAGACCAGGTCATTGTCATTAAACCATATAATGGTAATGCATACCAATGCTGATATTTATGAATTTTCTTTAGTGGCTTATGAGGTGAAAACCGAAGTATTCCTGCGGGAGCAATATCTTCATCATGACCATCAATATTTGTGTAGCCATGATGCATGGTGTTGTGCTGATAACGCCAATTAGGTGGATATCCTCCCAAAAGAAAAAGCGAAGCACTTAATAATTTATTTATTCGATTACTTTTTGAAAAAGACCCATGATTCGCATCATGCATAGTTCCCATTCCCACACCTGCCATTCCGGCTCCCATTATTGCCCATAATATTAGAAAACCAGGAACACTTGATATCAATCCCAACAGCATTAAAACATAAGGAATCAAATAAAGCAAAAACATAAATACTGTTTTTATAACCAGGTTGGCATTGCCATACTTACTTAGTTTATTTCTATTAAAATATTCCTTAACGCTTTCTCGCAATTCGTTAATGAAATCACTGTTCTGTTTCGAGAACTTCACTTTTACATTTGACATACTAACTTATTTGTTTTTTTTAAGGTTGAAATTTTAGTTAAAAAAAGATTTGGAAAAGATATAAATCCTAACTTTTTGTTAGGGATTTTTAATTAGCATTAGTTGTTTATACTTATCAAAAGTACGGAGCAGCAGCGTTAGGAAAAAGAAAATGTGGTTAATACAGGTGGTATGTGGCAAATTTCACAAGGTTGTGGCGAATTAAATTCACCCCTACCTCAATACTTCTCTTAGTTTTAGGAGATATTGACGCGAAACCGGCACTTCTTCATCAATTCCTTTTAAGGTTAGCCAATGTTTGTTATAAGTTTTATTTAACCTCTCAACGAAATGTTTGTTTACAATACAAATTCGATGGCAACGAATAAAGCTTGCACATAATCTTAGCTGACCTTCTATATTTGTAAGGGTATTTCTAAGCAATTTTTTTTTTAATGTGTCATCCTCAGTGTATGCTATCTCAACATAGTTATCAGCCGATTTAATAAAAGCAAGATTTGAGGCCAAAACTTCAAGTCGATCGGCATAATTTTCTGATGAAAGCTCAATTTTTTTATTCGGGTTATCTACTTCATATTTAGCAACTTCCTTTAACATTACCTCCTTTTCTCTCCTTAACTCTTCATTTTCCTTTTTTAACTCTTTTATCATATCATTTAACCGGAAGGCTGTTAACGGAAAAAAACAAATCAATACCACTTTAAACATCATGTAAAAAGTGATGTTGATACCTCCTACATATCTTAAATAAAAGGCAAATGCGGTTGAGCACAGCGCTACAATGATTCCTCCACCAGCATAAACAATGAAGATATTTTCCTGTTTTTTTTCGGCATAATTTTTAATAATCATGGGTGTTGCTAACCTTGCAATTACCATAAACAAAAAAATAATGCCAGCTAAACCGGCAACAAACAATAAGTTGTTGTTAAAATCGAAACGATTAATCGGAAATGGCTGAAAAAAAAGAACAAACAGAAATACTCCGAAGCTAATACTTAGAAAGAAACTAAATTCAGCCCGTAGATCATGTATAAATTGATTGAGTTTTTGATTCATTAAATAATTGCTTAATCGAATTTGTAAAGGTAAGCTTTTTGTACCTATAAAACGAGAAAAGGCTTCATTAACAAATTATTTCGGAGATTGAATACTTTGTAAATCATTCATGGTTATCAAAAATAATGAACAACTTCTCTTATAGTACACATCAGCTTAAAACTCAAGAATGCAAAGTTTTGAAAATAGCCACTTAATCTTTGCACTTTATTCTTAAACCTTGGCCTACTCTAAATGAAGATTACTTTTTAAAAATAAAATATACTGCCAATATCAGAAAAGTAAAACCAATTAAATGATTTATCCTGAAAACTTCTGTTTTGAAGAAAAATAGCGAAAAAAAAGTGAAAACAATCAACGTTATAACCTCTTGAATTACTTTTAGTTCTACAAGAGAAAATGGCCCTCCATTCTGATTAAATCCAATTCTATTAGCCGGAACCTGAAAGAAATACTCGAAAAGTGCAATGCCCCAGCTTATCAGCACAATGGCGAATAAAGTAAGGTTTTCAAACCATTTCATCTCCTTAAACTTTAAATGACCATACCATGCAAAGGTCATAAATGTATTGGATAATACCAACAAGCCGATAGTGTATATTGCCTTCATTTGAATAAAAATTTTGCAATATTATTGGGAAATTAAATACTGAGCAATAGATGTTGACTAATTAACTAAAAATTTATCGCAATACATTAATATACAGTCAGATACAATGCAAGAGGTGCTATTTCACACTCTTATGCGAACCATCGCAACTCGGTAACCTCCGCGACTGCCCGCAAACACAATCGTTTATCCCTTTTCCGTCAAAAATTCGTTGCTCATACTTTTCAATCCTTGCTACCCTTGTTTTTGATTGTTTAGGTGTGGAAAAGTGAAGTAAATATGCTCTTTGCCTCCCTGGAGTCAAAGATTCAAAAGCGGTTTTAAAGGCTGGGTTATTATCAAGTTTATTTTGAAGTTCTTCGGGAACAGCAAATTCAGAGGTCTTTTTCATTTCTATCTTCAAGCCAGCCTTTTCTGCTTCAATTGCTTCAAAAATATAGGCTTTGATAGTAGATTCAAGTTTTATAATTTCATCGATATTTAAGAACCTGATTTGACGACCAGATTGCACATTTTCAGTCTGTTGTATTAAAATATTTTCTGTATCTTTTAGCAAAGCACCTTTGTAAAACAAAAGCGCACAATATTCTTTAAATCCATGAATTAAAACAACATTGCTTCTTTGAAAAGTATAGCAGGGATGCATCCACTTGTACTCTTCTGTCAATCCACAATCAAGAGCAATTTTTCTTAACAGTTTCATCTCTTCCTGCCAATTGGTAGCTTCATTTAAAAACTTATCAACTTTAGGATTCATTTAACTCATTTTAGAAATGGTTTAGCCATTTACAAACATAATGAATCATAAAAACACATTGTTTGCTCTATTAAGAATATAAATTTAAATAGGCTTTTATTTAGGTTCGAGAGACATCACATAATTATAACCTTCATCTAAACATCCAAATCTTTCATTACAGCACTATATGATTTAAAAATACTAGTGTTATGTCAAGGCTAATTTGTCAGGTGACAACACCTGACAAGTGCACCAGCCAGGTGTTGTCACCTGGCTAATTACCAGAAATATCATACTTGACTTGACACTAGTGTCATGTCAAGCATCAAGTTTCGGGTAAAGTGATTTTAATTTGACACGGGCATCTTTTGTTGTAAACCTCCAATTTATTTTCGCATCTTTATTATTTCTCGCTTCACACCAAGCTGCAACCTCTTGTTTCACTTTCTCTAAATTATCTATTCGTCTATTTAGGCATTGCCCGTTTAGGACATTCAAT
>JBNKRJ010000066.1:0-21449 GCA_050296515.1 Bacteroidales bacterium
ATGAAAAATCTAATTGTTACATTTCTTATTATTATTGTTTTAGTTTCCTGTGGCCAGAAAAAATGGCTTCTTCAGGATAGCAGTTTAATTGTATATCCTGAGAAAATAGAAAAAGATGGAGCCAAAGCAATTAAGATAACTGCTATAACGGAAAACATTATTGAGGTGAAATCTAGTGCAACTGAGAGTTTTAGCAAAGACAAAAGCCTGGTTGTTTTGCCTGGTATTCAACCTGTTAGTTTAAAAGTTGAAGAGCAGGGAGATACGCTAATCGCTTCAACTTCAAACACAATTGTCAAGGTTTCAAAAAGCACCGGAAAAGTTCATTTCTATAAAGCTAATGGTGAGCCCGTAATTCAGGAAAAAAATGAAGGAGGAAAATCATTTGAAAACATTCAGGTTGACGGAAAAGAAGGCTTTACAATGCGACAGGTTTTTGAGTCCCCTGATGATGAAGCAATTTACGGTTTGGGACAACACCAGGCAGATGAGATAAATTATAAAGGGAAAAATGAAGAACTTTTTCAATACAACACAAAAGTTTCTGTTCCGTTCATTGTTTCTACCAAAAACTATGGACTTTTGTGGGACAATTATTCTTTGACCAGATTTGGTGATGCCCGTCCTTATTCAAACATCGATCAGTTTACACTTTATGATAAAGATGGAAAGAAAGGTGGGCTTACAGCTACTTACATTGATAATAAAGAAAATGGTAAAGTATTTTTGGAAAGAACTGAAAGTACCCTTGATTATGAAAACCTTGAAACCATCAAAAACTTTCCTGAAGGATTCAGCTTTAATAATGCAAAAATTGTCTGGGAGGGCGAGATTGAAGCAAATGAGTCGGGGCTGTTCAGGTTTTTATGCTATTATGCGGGGTATACAAAATTGTGGGTGGACGAAGAATTACAGTTCTATAAATGGAGAACTGCCTGGAATCCTTCTGTTGCCAAGTTTAATTTAGATTTAAAAAAAGGAGAAAAGCATAAAATTAAAGTTGAATGGATACCAGATGGTGGTGTTTCTTATATTGGTTTAAAAGCACTTTCACCTGCGGATCCAATGGAACAGAAAAATATTTCCTTTTACTCCGAAATGGGAGATGAAATTCGTTATTATTACATGGCAGGAGAATCAATGGACGAGGTAATCAGTCATTACAGGACACTTACAGGCAAAGCCCAGGTGATGCCAAAATGGTCCATGGGGTTTTGGCAAAGTCGCGAGCGCTATAAAACTCAGGATGAATTACTTAATGTCCTTACCCAGTTCAGGAAACGCCACATTCCTATTGATAATATTGTACTTGATTGGAATTATTGGCCACAAGATAAGTGGGGTAGCCATGATTTTGATCTGTCCCGTTTTCCTGATGCAAAAAAGATGGTAGACAGTGTCCATGCTTTAAATGCGAAAATCATGATTTCCGTCTGGCCAAAGTTTTATTATACAACAGAAAATTATAAAGCCTTTGATGAAAAAGGATGGATGTATAAACGGGCAGTGAAGGACTCCGTACGAGATTGGATTGCGCAGGGTTATATTGGCTCATTTTACGATGCTTACAATCCGGAAGCCCGCAAGTTGTTTTGGGAGCAAATAAAAGCAAAAATATACACCAAAGGGTTTGATGCCTGGTGGCTGGATGCAACAGAACCAGATATTTTATCTAATGCAAGCATAGACTACAGAAAACAGTTAACAAACCCCACGGCATTAGGTCCGTCAACACAGTATTTCAATGCCTATGCATTAATGAATGCGAAAGGGATTTATGAAGGACAGCGCTCACTGAACAAAGATGAAAGGGTTTTTATTTTGACCCGTTCCGGATTTTTAGGTATTCAGCGTTTTGGAGCAGTTACCTGGAGTGGCGATATCGGTACGCGGTGGGAAGATATGAAAGCCCAGATATCAGCAGGAATAAACTTTGCAATGTCAGGATTACCCTATTGGACAATGGATATTGGCGGCTTTTGTGTTGAAAAAAGATATGAAGGCGCACAGGAAGGATCAGAAGACATGAAAGAGTGGAGGGAACTAAATACCCGCTGGTATCAGTTTGGGGCCTTTGCTCCATTGTTCAGGGTGCATGGTCAATATCCATACCGTGAAATATTTAATCTGGCACCCGAAGGGCATCCGGCTTACGAGTCAATGTTATATTATGACAAGCTAAGATATCGCTTAATGCCTTATATTTACAGCCTTGCAGGGATGACTTACTTAAACGACTATACCATTATGCGTGGCCTGGCAATGGATTTCAGTAATGATGAGAATGTTTATAATATTGGGGATCAGTACATGTTTGGCCCGTCATTAATGGTTTGCCCGGTTTATGAATACCAGGCCCGTTCAAGGAAAGTTTATCTTCCACAATCAAACGGGTGGTATGATATTTATTCGGGAACGTATAGTGAAGGAGGAAAATCAATCGAGGCAGATGCGCCCTACGAACGGATTCCTTTATTTGTGAAAGCAGGTTCAATTTTACCAGTAGGCCCGGAAATAGAATTTACAACGCAAAAAAAAGCAGATCCAATAACATTGTACGTGTATACTGGTGATGATGCAGAGTTTTCTATTTATGAAGACGAAGGTGATAATTACAACTATGAAAAGGGACAGTACGCTGTAATACCTTTAAAATGGAACGAAAAAGAACAAAAACTGGTTATAGGGAAACGCACCGGAGAGTTTAGCGGTATGCTGAAGGAACGCAAATTTAAGATCGTTTTTGTTTCTAAAGATCAAAAGGTTTCTTTATCTGATGACGTTAATGGTGAAATAGTACAATATTCAGGTGAAGAAATTTCGTTGCGATTTAAAGAATAAGTTTAGCAGATAGTTATTGTAATTTAGGGACTCTATCAAAACTAAATTCTGGATACTATCCATAATATTAGTAACCTTTGATACAGCCCCTTTATCTAATCAATGACGAATCAATGCCGTTTAGTTATGAAGCTATTTGCTAATTTGGAACCTAAAATACTCTTCGGCTTCGCTCAGAGTCCATTTGGAGACTGAGCGGAGCCGAAGTCGAATTTTACTAACTAAACAACATTGAATGACGAATTATTAAAATGATCATTAACTCTTTCTATCATTAGCAAAGGCTTAAAGTACAAATAAATAAAGCAGGAAATGGGAAAAAGTTATATAACTCTGGAAAAAAAGATCTGTAAACTAAAACTGAATTTGACTTATAAATTTAATATGAAATGATAAAGAAATTTCTAAGCCTTGTATTAATTAAGTGTTTATCAATAATGCTGCTTTTTGCACAATTGGATAAGAACACCGAAAATGAAATCAACAGAATTATCTCGCAACTAACTGTGGAAGAGAAAGTGGCCATGTGCCATGCACAATCAAAATTTAGCTCAGCGGGTGTTCCACGTCTGGGAATCCCCGAGTTATGGATGTCTGACGGCCCTCATGGTGTAAGGGCCGAAATAAGCTGGGACGACTGGGGGTATGCAGGTTGGACAAACGATTCTGTAACCGCTTTTCCGGCATTAACGTGCCTGGCGTCATCATTTAACCCGGATTTGGCTTATCAATACGGAGTTGCAATTGGCGAAGAAGCACGTTTCAGGAAAAAGGACATATTGCTCGGTCCAGGTGTTAACATCTACCGGACACCATTAAATGGAAGGAACTTTGAATACATGGGAGAAGATCCTTACCTGGCCTCAATAATGGTAGTGCCTTATATTCAGGGAGTTCAAAAAAACGGAGTAGCGGCATGTGTAAAACATTATGCTTTAAACAACCAGGAGAAATGGCGCGGGCATATTAATGTAAAAGTAAGCGACAGGGCTTTGCATGAGATATACCTACCTGCATACAAGGCTGCGGTGCAAGAAGGAAAGGTGTGGTCAATAATGGGGGCTTATAATCAATATAAGGGGCAGTATTGTTCTCATAATGAAATACTTATTAATAAAATTCTGAAAAGCGATTGGGGTTTTGACGGGGTAGTTGTTACCGATTGGGGGGCTGCCCACGATACGCGTGAAGCTGCATTAAACGGGTTGGATATAGAAATGGGTACCTGGACAAATGGCCTTGACCTTTCAAAGAAGTTTGCTTATGATGAGTATTTTCTGGCAAGGTCTTTCAAAGAGATGCTTAAAAAAGGACAAATTGAAGAATCAATATTGAACGATAAAGTAAGAAGGATTTTGCGACTGATGTTTAGGACGAACATGAACAAGGAAAAACCTTTTGGACGGCTTAATAATACAGAGCATCAGCAGATTGCAAGAAAAATAGCCTCAGAAGGGATGGTTTTATTAAAGAACGAGGAGAATTTTTTCCCAATAAATCCCAAAGAAAAATTAACCATTGCCGTTATTGGTGAAAATGCTACCCGCTCAATGACGGTTGGTGGTGGTTCATCAGAACTAAAGGCCAAGTACGAGATTTCTCCTTTGGAAGGGATCAAAGCAAGATTTACAAATGCAAAAATAGTCCAAACTCTGGGATATGCATCGGGTCCATCTGCATGGGGCAAAGAATTGAGCTATGGGTTAAATGCTGATTCACTTAAACGCGTTGCTTTGGATATTGCCTCTAAAGCCGATATCGTTATTTTTGTTGGAGGTTTAAATAAGAACCATTTTCAGGATTGTGAGGGGGGAGACAGACTACAGTATGCTTTACCATTTGGGCAGGAAGAACTGATTAAAGATTTATCAAAAGTTAACAAAAATCTGGGCATTATTTTAATTAGTGGAAATGCTGTTGAAATGTCCTGGATAAACAATGCCAAAGCCATAGTTCAAGCCTGGTATCCTGGAAGTGAAACTGGCCATGCCATTGCTGATATTTTAAGCGGAGATGTAAACCCATCGGGGAAATTGCCTTTTACATTTCCAGTTAAACTCGAAGATAATGCGGCCCATTCGTTTGGTGAATTGTCATATCCAGGAGATAGTAATATTGTACAATATAAAGAAGGGATTTTAGTGGGATACAGGTGGCATGACACCAAAAAAATCAAATCGCAATTTGCTTTTGGGTATGGTTTGTCTTATACAAACTTTGAAATAGCCAACATAAAGACTGATAAAGATGAATACCTTGAGGGGGAAACCATAAAACTTACCTGTAATGTAGCAAATACAGGTGGCCTTGATGGTGCTGAAGTAGTTCAGGTATACATTGGAAAGGTTAAATCAAAAGTTGAAAGGGCCGTAAAAGAGTTAAAAGGTTTTAAAAAGGTGCAGGTAAAAAAAGGTACTTCTGTTCCTGTTGAGATTTCAATTAATGTAAACAGCCTTTCATATTATGATGAAACTATTCCAGGCTGGAATCTTGAAAAAGGGAAGTATATTATTTATGTTGGAAACTCTTCAGATAAAATTAAAAAAGAGATCAAAATTAATATAAAGTAAATTTATCCTTATTCGGTGGTGGTTTACTAAAAAACTCTTACTTTTTAGTGTGCAACTAAATTTGGTCACAGAATGTTGCGGAATTACCAATTAAGGATGACTGGAAATATAATAAATAGGACTCTAGTGTCATGTCAAATGTTAGATTTCTGGTAAAGTCATTAGACATTAGTCACTGGTTGTTAATGACAAACGACTAGTAAACAGTGACTTGCGATTATTGAAAATATGCTGTATATTAAAATAATACCTGAAATATCATACTTGACTTGACACTAGTTTAATTTCTTATAAAAGCATTTTGCGAGTAATGACTCGTGTGGCAAAAGTAAATTTAAAGTAATAATTTCAAATTTGTCTTCAGTGTAAATTCGTTAAGAGACAAGTGTTTAGATCTGTAAAATACAGTTAATCAATTGCTTTTTCACAGTTTAATAATTCCATTTTTTATAGAAAATATTACTAGTCCAACTGTGTTTTTAACCTCTGTTTTTTGGAGAATCTTCGAGCGATAATTATCAATAGTTTTGCTACTTAAGAATAATTCATCAGCTATTTCATTCGTTGAATAGCCATTACAAATAAGCTTCAATACTTCTAATTCACGATCTGTTAAGTCACTTTCACTCTCTTTTTCGTGTTTAGTTTTATCAATTTCAACAACAATGTTTCTCAATAAATCGGAAGAAAAATAGTATTCTCCATTACTTACAGCTGTTATACCTTTTTCAAGTTCAGTTTTTCCTGCAGATTTTGATATAAAACCTTTTACACCTAATGATATCATTTTTGAATAATGAGAATAATCATCATACATACTTAAAACAAGTATATTTAAATTTTTATTTTTTTCAAGAGCCATTTCACATGCCTTAATGCCATCCATAACAGGCATATCAATGTCCATAAGGATGATATCCGGATCAGTAAGAGGCAATTGTTCAATGAATTCCTGACCATTTGAAGCTTCACCAATAATTTTCGCCCAACCTTCCTGTTCTAGTAAAGATTTTAATCCATTTCTAAACATTTGATGATCATCTACAATAATTGCTTTAATTTTTTCTTTAACCATGTTTTTATGATATTAATAGTGGCAATTCTATTTTCACATTTAATGATTTTCCAATGTCTGTATCAAAGTTAATAATTCCCTTTAATGTAGAGATACGTTGAATCATATTATTTATTCCTAATCCTTTTCTATTCTTTATGACTTTATCAAAATCGAATCCTTTTCCATCGTCAGAATAATTAATTATTAGACTTTTTTTCTCGTAATTATGCTTAAAGTTAATTATAACTTTTCCTGCCTGTGCATATTTGATTGTATTATTTATAAGTTCAGATATAATTCGATAAATTGTAATTTCTGAAGAAGAATCATATCGTCTCTCATGGTCGCAACTTAATTCTATTGAGAGTTTTTTTGTTTCATTAATTCTATGGCATAAATGTTTTAGTGCCGCTATTAATCCCATGTTTATTAATATTCTCGGACTAAGACTGTTTGAGATTTCTCTTACTGCCTGAATTGCTTCATTTATATTTTGAAGACCCGTTTCAGAGATTCTTTTTTGCTTTGCAACTTCTTTCGTTTCAGAAAGCCATTGAAAGTATAATTTTACTGTAGAAAGCATTGGCCCCAAACCGTCATGCAATTCTTGAGAAAACCTGTTTCTTTCGTTTTCTTCGGCCGATATCACTGCATCTAGCAATTTGCGATCAACTTCTTTTTGCTCCGTAATATCTCTGTTTGTTCCTCTATGCCCAATATATATATTATTATCGTCAAAGAGAGGTTGGCAAATATGTTCAATCCATCGCTCTGTTCCATTTTTATGTATGATTTTAAATTGGAGATTAATTGGTTCCGTTTTAAATGGATAAACGGAGTGTTCATAGAACTTATCATAATAATCAGGGTGGACAATTTTGTATTTAAGTTCCTTATTTTCAATAAATTCTTTAGCTGTGTAGCCTGTTACCCTATAACAAGATGGTGAACAATAGATGTATTCCCCATTTTTTCCTGACCAAAATTCCCAGCTGTATGTATTATCAGCAACAATTCGATATTTTCTTTCTGAATCAATCAAAGCCTTTTCAGAAAGTTTGCGTTCTGTAATATCTTCCTTAATAGCAAGGAAATGTGTAATGTCTCCATCAGCGTTAAAAATTGGAGAAATGGAGGCTATTTCCCAAAATAATTCACCATTCTTTTTTTTGTTGTGAAGTTCTCCGAACCACTCTTTTCCTGATTTAATAGTTTGCCATAGATTTCTATAATATTCAGAAGACATCTCCCCGGATTTTAAAATACGTGAGTTCTGTCCAATGATCTCCTCCTCTGAATAGCCGGTAACTTTATAAAACTTTGGGTTTGCATATTGTATGTCGCCATTAATATTTGTAATTATAACAGAAGCCGGACTTTGTTTTACTGCTTGCGATAATTTACGCAATTCTTCTTCTGCTTTTTTTCGATCTGTAATATCCTTAATTAAAGACAAATAATGCTCTTCTCCTGCCAAATTTACTGAGATTGTTGTATGAAGCCCAAAACGAACAATACCAGATTTAGTTCTCATTTTAAATTCGTAATTCTCAATAATTCCTTTTTCTCTCAATGTTTGTAAAATAATATTCCTATCTTCAGGATTTGCATATAAATTTAACTGCAGGGATGTGAAACCTATAACTTCTTCTCGATTATAGCCAGTGTCTTTAATAAAAGCATCATTAACATCTACTATTTTCCCATCGGAAACTCTGAAAAGTATTGTTGCAATTGGGCTAAGCCGGAAAATTTGTGAAAAACGTTCTTCACTTAACCGAAGTGCTTCTTCAGACCATTTTCTTTCAGAAATATCTTTTATAACCCCGTCGTATGAAATCAAATTCCCATTGACATCTTTTGTTAAAATAGCTGTATTCAGAACCCATTTTACAACTCCGTTTTTACATTTAATACGATGCTCAATCGGCGCTACGTTAACTCCCGATAAAATGCGTCTTACATAATCACGTACCAGGGCTTTGTCTTCGGACTCTACCATCTTTAACCATAAATAGGGATCCTCATCAAATTCTTCTGGCATGTAACCGGTTACACTTTCACAAGCTTCTCCTTGCACAGTTCCTATGGCATTTCCATTTTCAACATGAACAGAATATAAATAATCGGTTAATCCTTCAGTGATACGTCTATACTTATTCTCACTTTCTCGAAGCAATATTTCGGCATGCTTTTTATCAGTTATATCACGTACAAGGATTAAAACTTCATCAGAAGAAAGTTGAATAGCTCTGCTTTCGTAATAAATTTTCCGGGCATTTATAAAATGATCGTACTCAAAGGTTATAACCTCTTTAGTTGCAATAGCTTTGTTAATTGCTTTTTTCACTTTTCTGATAATTTCTTGAGGGAATACTTCGTTTAATGACTTTCCCAGAAAGTGTTTCTGAAAGGGATATTGTTTCATCCTTTCCGGTCTGCGATAGTCTAAAATAGTCCCATTCTTGTTTATCCGAAATAACAAATCAGGTACAGCATTAATGATAGCTTGGTTTTCTGCTTCACTTTTGCTTTTTTCCTGGTATAATAACAAGCTGGTTAATCCATCAGTCATCCTTCTTCCTATTTCATGAAATAGTCTTACTTCCTTATCATTCCATATTCTTGGCTTAGAACACTGATGAATCCCTAATTGCCATGCCTTACCTGTTTTAGGATAAAGAGCCATGGCCATATAGTTTTTAAAGTTGAATTGTTCTGAAACATCAGCAGGTAATGGATAAGCGGTGCCTGGCCCAAACATAACAGGCCCGTCATGAGATAGAAGTACCTGAAATGATTTTGCAACATCATTATCAACAGGCATCTCCAACCCCTGCTCCAATACACCTGGATACTCGGGCTTATTTCGTTCCATTGGCACTTGCCATTTTTCAGCTTCGGGGTCGCAAGGATATAATAAATAAGCTCTGTCACAATCAAACATAGAAAGAACAAGGTCTAAAACAGAGCTCATCATGTAATCTAGATTATTTGCCCTCTGAATGGCCAGGTTGATCTTATCCATGTTTTCTAAAAACTTAAAATGATTGAGCCTTTCCTCAAGTAATAACTTTTCTTTTCGCTCCAATCTTCTTTGCTTTGCCCTGTTTCTTGACTCACGAATTTCTCTTTCTACAGCTGGCAGGAGTCTTTGTAAATTATCTTTCATAATATAATCCTGGGCTCCCGCTTTCATTGCACTGACCGCAACATCTTCGCCGATTGTTCCTGATATCATTATAAATGGTATGTCTTTTCCGTATTCTTTCACAATATCCAAAGCTTCAAGACCGTTAAAATTTGGCATTTTATAATCCGAAAAAATAATATCCCAGTTTTCTGAATTTAAAGCTTGTTTTAACGTTTCTGCGGTTTCTACTCGTTTAAATTTGCAGTTATACCCTCCATTTTCTACCTGAATTATGTCTAAAAGGGCATCATCTTCTGAATCTTCAACAACTAGTATTTTTAAAATCCTATTTTTAGCATTCATCTGTTTATTTTTTAACTGCTCTATTTTGCCAGATGGAACATCCACAAGAATTAACTGTCATAATATCAGCCAACTAATGCCAACAATCAGGGTCGTTAAATTTCTTTAAAAACCTCTCTATGAGGGTTTCATTTATTTGAAACAATTTATTTAGAGTTTCATCATCCATCCCGACTCCCGTATCAGCAATAGATATTTCAATTGCATCAGAATTTTTATGATTTGCATTGATGGTTATTTTCCCATTGCGAAGGGTAAATTTTACTGCATTTGAAAAAAAATTGCGAATTACAGTCTGAAACACGTTGATATCACCATAGGCAACCATATTCTCAGGAATTTTGTTTTCAATATTTAAATTTTTATTTGTAGCAGAAGATCTCGGTACCGAAAACTCCAATAACTATATTTTTTTAATGGTTTTTGAGACTTAACAACTTTTTGAAAAAGCTTAATAAATCCCTGGAAATCAGTTTTATCATCTTTTATTGCATTCCAACCAGGTTGAAAAGGTACTTTAGCTTCAATTTGTCGACTTGTTAACTCTAAGAATTCTGTCTCTTTTAGTTTTTCTTTAAGTTGTTTGTTATTAGCTTTAATTTTTGATTTACGTATTTCTCTTTCGATAGTTGGAAGAAGACATTTTAGATTGTTTTTCATAATGTAGTCATGTGCACCAGCTTTCATTACTTCAACAGCTACTTCTTCTCCAATTAATCCGGATATAATAATAAATGGAATGTCAATTCCCGATTTTTTCAGCACTTCAAGTGCTTTTATCCCATTAAAATGAGGCATTGAATAATCGGATAGGACGATATCCCATTTTCGCTCATTGAGAGCGATTGTCATACTGGTTGCAGTTTCTACTTTCTCATAATAAACCTCATAACCACCTTTTTTAATTTCATTGATTATTAATAATGCATCATCCTCAGAATCTTCCACAATTAATGTTCTTACTAATTCTCTCATAATTATGGATTTATTAAATTTTGTAATTACTTTCTTATAATTTCAAGAGGATAATTAAAATAAAACGTTGTGCCTTTGGAGGGACTTGATTCAACCCAAATTGTGCCCCCCAGGTAATCAAGTAATTCTCTTACTATTGCTAATCCTAAACCTGTTCCTTCTATAAAATCCTTTTGGTTCAACTTTTCAAAACGATTAAAAATAATATCTTGCTTACCAGACGGAATTCCAATACCTGTATCTGAAACAAAAAATACAAGATCCTGGTTTTCATCGTATTTATAGCCTCCTATAATTTTACCCGATTCGGTAAATTTTATAGCATTACTAATTAAATTAATAAAGATTTGCTTTAGCTTAACCAAGTCAGTCCTTATTACAAGACTTTCAGAATTATTTTCCTGACTATGTAATACCAGTTCAATATGCTCTTTGTTTTTCTGTATCTTATATTCATCAAAGAAAAGAGTTAATCTGTCGAAAAAGGTTTTTAGATTAAACTCGTCCCTTTCAATATGTAATTGTTTTGATTCTATTTTTGCCATATCAAGCACTGTGTCAATGATTTCCAGCAAGTCTTTGCAACTGTATGTAATTATTTTTGAATATTCTTCAAGTTTTTCCTTATTGTTATATTCTGATACTATCAGTCTTGAAAAGCCAATGATTGCATTCATAGGTGTTCTTATTTCATGGCTCATATTTTGAAGAAACGCCGATTTTAACCGATCACTTTCTTCAGCATGTTCTTTAGCTATAATTAATTCTTTTTCTATTTCCTTTTTTTGTGTAATATCTTCTGCAACACTTACAAAGTGAGAAATATTACCAGCGTCGTCAATAATTGGGGAAATTGAAATATTCACCCAATACAAATCACCTGTTCTTTTTTTATTAATTAGTTCATTATGCCATACTTTCCCCGATTTTATTGTATCCCACATATTTTTATAAAGGCTATCCGGCATCATACCCGATTTTACTATACTGGGCTTTTTCCCTACTATTTCTTGAACTGAATACCCCGTTACATCTTCAAACTTTTGGTTGGTATATTCAATGTTACCTTCTGTATCGGTAATTATAATCATTGCAGGGTTTTGTTCAACAGCATACGAAAGAACTTTCAATTTTTCTTCGGCTTTTTTCTTCTTTTCCTCCAATAATTTCCGCTCCAATCTAATTTCCGCTTCCTTCAGCTCACGTTCAACAGCAGGTAACAAACGCTTAAGATTATTTTTAAGGATATAATCATGGGCGCCTGCTTTCATTGCATCAACTGCCAGGTCTTCACCAATTGTTCCTGAGATAATTATAAAAGGAATATCTAATTCATATTCTTTAACAATTGATAAAGCTTCAAGTCCGGTGAAATTTGGCATTCTGTAATCTGCCAGGATAATATCACATGTATTTGAATTTAGTGCACTTCTTAAATCTTCTTCTGTTTCAACCCGTTCGTAACTAATATTATGCCCACCTTTTTTAATCTCAATGATATTCAGTAGGGCATCATCGTCTGAGTCTTCAATTAAAAGTATATGTATTTTATCTTTCATTTTGTAACTAAATCTATTTTGGAGGAACTTCATTAAGCAATAACCAATAAAGTCCCAAATTTTTTACTGCTTCATTAAATTGATTAAAATCTACAGGTTTTCGTACATAACTATTAACACCTAGACTATAACCTCTAATAATATCTTGTTCTTCTTTTGAAGAAGTAAGAATAACCACAGGAATTAATTTCGTTTTTTCATTTGCCCTAATTTGGCGCAATACTTCAAGACCATCTACTTTTGGTAGTTTTAAGTCTAATAATATAAGAGTCGGCATTTCAGTTGAACTCCTGTCTTTATATTCCTCTCTGCAAAATAGAAAGTCCAATGCCTCAACCCCGTCATTTACTACTTTAACTTCATTTTTAATATTATTTTTTTTTAACGCATGAATTGTAAGATCTACATCATCAATGTTGTCTTCTACCAATAAAATTGTTTTGTTTTCCATAATATTTTCTTTTTTTATGTTAAGCTAATGTAAAATAAAAAGTTGCTCCTTTACCTACTTCTCCTTTTGCCCAAACCTTTCCTCCATGCCGATGGATGATTCTTTGAACAGTGGCCAGGCCAATACCAGTGCCATCAAACTCCTTAGAATCATGCAACCGTTGGAAAGCCCCAAAAAGTTTATTAGAATATTTCATATTAAAGCCGGCCCCATTGTCAGATACATAATAAATGTTCTTCTCTTCCTTTTGATACACCCCAAATTCGATAAGGGCGGCAGATAGTTTCGAAGTAAATTTCCACGCATTTCCTATAAGGTTTTCAAGTACAATTTGCATTAACTGTTTATCAACGTTTGCAACAATGCTATCATGTATGGTGAATTTTACTTTTCGTTCTGGATCAGAATTTTGAAAACTACTTGCTATCTCATTTGCAATGGAACTTAAATTTATTTTCTGAATACTCATTTCACTTCTGGTTACTTTTGATAATTTTAATATATCATCAATGAGTTGCGACATTTTTTGTGCTCCATTACGCACTCTGTTTAAAAAATCTTTTCCCTGGGCATTTAGTTTGTCTTTGTGTTCATCAAGCAATATTTGGCTAAAACCATCTATACTGCGTAAAGGGGCACGCAAATCATGCGATACTGAATAGGCAAAAGCTTCCAGTTCTTTATTTGCTGCTAAAAGCTGCGATGTACGATATTTTACTCGTTCTTCCAGCTTCTGGTTAAGAACCTTGACTTCAGCTTCGCTTTTTCGTAATAATTCTTCCGCATTATCCCTTTCATTTTTACGTAAGTTTATTTGCGAAATCATTTTATTAAAACTGTCATACAGTTTACCTATTTCATCATATCCTTTTTTTTCAACTCGAATTAAATAATCCTCCTTCTGTGTAATTATTTCTGTCGTTTTTGTTAATTCTATTATGGGTTTTGAGATACCTGACTGTAGTTTAAGAGCTATAATATAGGATAAAAGGATTAAAATAAGCATTAATACCAGTATAATGAAAAGATGTTTCATGATTTTGGCATTCATAAACTCTGTTGAGGCTTTTAAGTATATAGTCCCTAGTTTGGTATCCTGATAAACAATTGGATAAAAGAACTCATAATACTCGTTTGTAAGTAGTCCTTTTTCTTCATCAGGAATTGAATTAGGAATCTCCTTTTTAGTAGTTTTATGATAGGATATAAACAAATTATTCTGTTCATCGTACAAACATACGGATGTGATTGCCGGGATTTTAGTAATTTTTTCCAGAACAGATTCAGCCACTTTATGATCTCTGAAAGTCAAAGGGGCTATGCAATATTCACCAAAGAGTTGAGCGTCTACCTTTGTATTTTCAATCATTTCATTTTTGTATAAATAATTGTCATAAAAGATGGTTATAGTAAACCCTATTCCTATGGTTATAGCTGTTACTATCGTTATAATTAACAGCAATTTTGTTTTTATGGATAGGTTGTAGTATATCTTCATCTATTTTATCATTACCTCATTCTAGTATCGACCTGTTATCCTTCTTTTCACTTGTTTAAATCTTAGTTAAGTTGTTGAAATTTATTCACTTTTCTTAAACTATTTATATGGAGTTCATGAGCTTGCTTCGCAAGGTTAAACATATTCTTTTGTAGAGCGATTATTCGCTTTGCTCATGAGATCACTTCGTTAGCTTAATTTTCTTTATAAACCCCTAAGGGCCCAGCGTAAGCTAATCCCCCAATGAGGGTTTCATTTGTTTAAATTTAGGTTAAGTTATTGAAATTTATTCACTTTTCATTAAACTATTTATATGGAGTTCATGAGCTTGCTTCGCAAGGTTAAACATATTCTTTTGTAGAGCGATTATTTGCTTTGCTCATGAGATCACTTCGTTAGGTTAATTTTTTACAAACCCACAAGAGTACAGCGTAAGCTAATCCCTCAATGAGGGTTTCATTTGTTTAAATTTAAGTTAAGTTATTGAAATTTATTCACTTTTCTTAAACTATTTATATGGAGTTCATGAGCTTGCTCCGCAAGGTTCATCATGTTCTTATTGTGGAGCGATTATACGCTTTGCTCATGATATTACTTTGTTAAGTTAATTTTCTTTATAAACCCTGAAGGGCCCAGCGTAAGCTAATCCCCCTGCGCCTCCGCTAAAGCTTCAGCGGCACGCGGAATGAGGGTTTCATTTAATTGTTTTTGATAATTCATAGAGCAAGCTGTTCATGTATAGTCCTGACTGCTTGACAGCCTCCTTGTCTATTCCGAAATAGACATAATCATTTTCGGTAAAAAATACTATTAGTACACCTTTTTTAAAATATCTTTTATCATCACATATTGTCAGGATAGGGGTACCTTTTACAGAGTTCATTATTTTATCAATATTCTTATATTCTGTTTGTGAAATATAAAGTATATTGCAAATTGTTGCATCATTTAAGTTCAAAACTTTTTTGATTTCAACGTTTTTATTTAATATCTTATGCTTATCGTACAAGTATCTTAAAGATCTACTCACAGGTGTTTTGCCTACAATGCCAATTATTAAAGGTTTAGTTGTATCTTTTATATGAACATAATCCGGCCATTCAAAAAATCGTGTAAACTTTTCAATATAAGCTGCTTGTACATCGTACTCCGTATGTTTTTGCGTTTGTGCAAATAGATAAAAAGGTATCAAAAAAACTCCCAATACTATTATTTTTAGATTTGCTCTCAATTATGAAAATTATGTATTCTAATATCATTGTTATCAATCAGGTTAAACCACAAAGAATATGCCTTAAAAATCTCGGAAAAATTTATGTAGGTGCCATTATATCAATAGGTTTTCTACAACCTGAAATACAAATTAGAGTCGGAAGTATAAAAAAAAGCAAGCTCAAAAATTCAGAAAACAATTTTATCATAAGTCCCATTTTATAAAAAATATTCTTAAAAGTGTATTGTACTCTTTATATAAAAACTCCTGCCTTCTTCTAAATAGCAGCTGGGATTAGATCCCCTTACGTCCGGATAAAGATTTTCCGTATCAAACAAATTATAGATGGAAAATGAAAAATCAATCTCAGGGAATTTGGAAAAAGTTATATTATGTGCCAAAAATGTAAAATTAAAGGATTTATATTCAGGAATAGTGATAATGAGTTCATTAAAATCAGTATCAAGTGCATATCCCTTAATTTTATCTGTGTATTTTCCTTGAAAACTTAATGATAATTTTTCTGTCATGTTATAAATTAATCCAAATCCTGCCTTGTTTTTAGCAATTTCTACAAAATTATCGTCATCAGGATTACGTTCGTAATTGTACCATGCATTTCCCCGAAATTTACCAAACTGCCATTTAATCAAACCCTCAAGCCCTTCTACTGTTTTAGCACCCTGGTTAACAAGAATGTCTTCTATAGTTGGTGCTTCTTCAATAATCATAGAAGCGTGGTTTTGAAAATAAACAAGTTGTACTGCAATATTTTTCACAGGGTTAAAATATAGCGATAGCTCGCCTGTTTTCATTTCAGCAGGTTTTAAATTTGGACCTTCGGTAAATTCATACATAGTAGGTTCGCGAAAAGCTTCACCATAAAGTGCTTTTATTGAGAGACTTTTTATTGGCTTAAAATAAATACCTCCCCTTAAAATGGTAATATCCCCGTAAATATTATGATGGTCATATCTGGCGCCTAAAGTTATCTGTAGTTTATCTTCAAAAAATGAATGCTGATCTTGGATGTAGAAGTTTACCTTTTCTTGATCCAGATAGGGTAGTAAATTAGAAAAATAACCTTTTGGCGGGTAATAGTACCTTCCTACAATTGGATTGCCCAAAGTACTGTCGGTGCTGCTTAACCCTGTAAAAGCCGGCTCGCCAATGCTTACATTGTAATAACCAACTCCTATAACCAGGTAGTTTGGGATACTCGTTGGCGTAAAATCAAATTGTGTATTTATTGTGTGCGATTTACATCCTTCAATGTTAAACACTGCAAGAAAAGGAGGGTTATTGCCCTGGTCAACCCGATCCTGAAAACGGACCAGGTCATTTTCATCTTCGCGAAAAGCATCAATGGTTAACTTTGCCGGCCAGGATTTAAACTCTTTTGTAAATTTCAAATATGTCAAAATTTGTTCAGAAATATAACCGAAATTGGTGTAGGAGATCTCAGGACTTTCTATTCCTCCTCCATCTTCATCTTTTAAAAAATAAACTCCCCCACTGATATCAGTGTTAGCTGAAATAGAGTATTTTAAGTCTACATTCATATTATAGGCTTTATTGTCATCACGGTAAGGATTCCCATTGTCAAGCATATCATTTCTAAGTTGCAGATTGTCAAAGGTGTATTGTGGGGTTCTTACAAACTCAGTAAAATCAGGGCCTTGCTGATTAAAAACAGTGCCACTTAAAGTGAACCCAAGATTTTTCTTTTTGGTCATAATATTGAAACTGACTTGCTTACTGTCAAATATTTTGTCATGGCTTCCTAATGCAAAAGAAACATCAGAACTATCTTTTGAGTTATCATTATTTTTGGTAATAATATTTATTACGCCGGTATAAGCATCTGCGCCGTACAAAGCAGATGCCGGTCCTTGTATGATTTCTATTTGTTTTACGTTGTTCAATGTGTATTGAGAAGCTATATACGATTCACCGGACCATAACTTATTAACAGGGCGACCATTGATTAATAGTTTTGTTTGCGACCAATTTTCAGCGAAACCTCTCTGCCCTCCCTGAAGATTTGAATGCGAGCTAACATATTCAATTCCAGGAATATGCTGTAACACATCTTTCAAATCGCGGTAACCGTATTGTTGGATTTCCTCTTCGGTAATGACATAGGTAGTTGCAGGAGCTTCAATTAAATTTTGATAATATGTTGAAGCAGTAATGACTTTAACGTTCATTAATTCTTCAATTGTCATTTCTGTCAGGGTTTTTTCTTGTCCCAGCAAACTAGTTGTACAAAATAGCAAGAAAAACAGATTTAAGAGCCAGTACCTGATTTTGGATTTACTTTTTGTTTTCATAATTGCCTCCTTTATTATAGATTTATTTATGCGCTTAATTAACTGATTTGTTAGTAATTATTCTATCATCGGGATTAAATTATTGAATAATCAGGTTAATGTAAAATAAAATGTTGCCCCTTTTCCCACCTCACTTTCAGCCCACACTCTGCCTCCATGTCTGTGAATAATTCGCTGAACGGTGGCCAACCCTATACCTGTTCCTGCAAACTCTTTAGAATCGTGCAAGCGTTGAAAAGCTCTAAATAACTTATCGGCATATTTCATGTTAAAGCCGGCTCCATCATCGTGAACAAAGAATACTTGTTTATTATTCTGTTTAAGGGTCCCAAATTCAATAGTTGCAGAAAGATGCTTCGAAGTATATTTATACGCATTACCAATTAAGTTTTCAAGTACAATTTTAAGCAAACTCTTATCCCCACTTGTCTTAATGCCATCCTGGATATTAAACCAGACTTGTCGTTCTTGCCGGGAATCTGTCAAATTATCCGCAATTTCTCTTGCCAGGCTGCTGAGGTCAACAAGTTGAACAGACATCTCAGCCTTACTTACCCTCGACAAAATTAACATATCGTCAATTAGTTGCTCCATACGTTTTGCGGCTAAACGAATACGCTGCAAATAATTTTTGCCTTGTTCATCAACATTATCCTTGTAATCCTCAAGAAGTATTAGGCTGAACCCATCAATACCACGTAACGGTGTACGTAGATCGTGCGAAACTGAGTATGAAAAGGCTTCGAGTTCTTTATTAGTTGCTTCAAGTTTAATATTTAATGTTTTGAGATTTTCATTTGCAGTAGCAAGTTCTTCATTTGTCATAAGAAGTTCTTCGTTCGCAAAATCTAATTCAATGGTACGTTTGGTCACCTCATGCTTAAGCTTATTGTTATACTTCTTAATATTTATCACCCTTAAGTAGTGAATAGCAAGGGTAAGCACCAGAAGGGTCACAACTACCATACTCCTGAACCACCAGGTTCGCCACCAGGGGGTGAGGATTGTTATGAAGATGGTCTTCCCTTTTTTATTCCAGATGCCGTCTTCGTTTGTTCCCTGCACCTTGAATATATAATCGCCTGCACTAATATTGGTATAAACTGCCAACCGTTCTTTGCTGCCCACATCGTGCCAGTCGGTATCAAAACCTTCCAGTTTATAGCAATATCTGTTCTTCGCGGGAGCCACATAACTCAATGCTGCAAACTCAAAGGACAGGCTGTTCTGGTTGTATGCTAATGTCAGTGAATCAGTCTCGTTGATGGTTTTTTCCAGCACAGAACCTCTGCCAACTGGCACCGACTTTCCAAAAAGTCGGAAATCGGTAAGGACAATCGGTGGTACATAAGGGTTATCTTTCACCTGGCTGGGATTAAATACATTAAAGCCGTTGATACCGCCAAAATACATTTCTCCTGTGTGTGGACTTTTGCAAAACGCAGTAAAGACATTAAACTCGTTGCTTTGCAGACCGTCGATTACATCATAGTTACGGAAAGTTTTGGTTCTTGGGTTGAAACGGGAAAGCCCGTTGTTGGTACTTATCCACAGGTTCCCCTCCTCATCTTCAAGGATACCCTCGATTGTGTTATTGGGCAACCCCTCCTTTTCTGTATATACAGTGCAGGTCCCGGTCGTCCGGTCAAAGTTGCATAAGCCCGAGGTCGTGCCGACCCAGAATTTTCCGGACAAGTCTTCGTGAAGCACCCGAATGGTATTGTCAGGCAGGCTTTTCAGGTTCTGTGGGTCATTCTGGAATCGGATGAATTTTCCTGTACCCGGATCGAATCGGTTCAGGCCGCCTCCTTCAGTGGCCACCCATAAGATGTTTGCCCTATCTTCATATATATCGGTGATCGAGCCTGCACCCAGACTGGCCGGATTATCAGAATCATTCTGGTACCGTTGAAATGTTTCAGTGACCCGGTCAAAGCGGCTCAAGCCGTTATTCCATCCGCCCACCCATAAGGTGCCATTGGAATCACGGCAAAGAGAACGAATTATGTCATCGCCCAGGCTATGGGGGTCTTTGGGATTGAACCGGTAAGCTTTAAATTTACCCGTCTTTGGATCAAACCGGTTCAAGCCTCCCAAAAAAGTGCCGAACCAAAGTGTACCGTCCGGATCTTCCAGGGTGGCCGTCACCGAACCATTGGAGATACTGGCAGGGTTGGCTGGGTCATTACGATAGACCTGCCAGGTGTTAGATCTACGATCCCAGCGGTTGAGGGTACGGTCATTGCCGATCCACACAATACCAGTATGGTCTTCGAAGATGGATAGTATAAAATTGTCTGCTAAGCTATTGGTGCTGTCGGCCTTATGTTTATAGTGGGCAAACTTTGGAGGACGGGTGGAAAACACATTTGCCCCGCCGCCTAGGGTTCCCAACCACATTGTCCCCGAGGGGGCCTCAAAAAAAGTGCTGATAAAGTTGTTCTGTAGGCTGTGCGGATTGTCTGAGTTATTTTTGTACTGAACAACCAGTTGCCGCTTCCGGTCAAACTTCAGGGCTCCGGCGCCACTGGTGCCCAGCCAAAGGTTGCCTGCTGCATCTTCGAAGAACAGAGAAATTGAATTCAGACTTGCAGCATCCAGATGGATTGGAGCAATAGTGTAGTGGGTAAACCTGCCTGTCTGACGATCCAGCGATGCAACCCCCTTCTCAGTTCCCACCCACAACGTCTCGGTTCTGTCTTCGTATATTCCACGAACATACACATCTGGTAGTGCATACGGATCGTCCGGGTTCGGCATGTACCGGGTAATTTGTCCTGAGACAGGATCGAGCCTGTTCAACCCCGCATTCGATGTACCAATCCACAGCATCCCTTCCGAATCCTGATAAATACACTCAATATTATTACTGCTCAAACTGTTGGGATTATCCGGATCATGAGGATAGTGGGTAAAGTTTCCCGATACGGGATCAAGCCGATCCAGCCCCTTATCAATTGTGCCGACCCATAATATGCCCTGCGAGTCCTCGTACAGGCCATATTTAGGGATGCTATTACTGCTCAGGCTGTTGGGATTATCCGGGTCGTGCCGGTAGTGGATAAAGGTTTCTGTTGCCGGCTCAAACCGATCGACCCCGCTACCGGTAGTGGCAAGCCACAAGACCCCTCCCTGACCCGGGCAAATAGTTATCATAGAGTTGTTACCCAGGCTGTTGGGGTTTCCATGTTCGAAACGGTAGATTTGGAACGAGTAGCCATCGTAGCGATTCAGCCCATCAGCGGTGGCAAACCATAGAAAGCCCTGAGCATCTTGCGCCATGCCAAACACATTACCGGAGGACAAGCCCTCTTTACCGGTAAAAGCAGTGAACCGGATATCTTTGCCGATAACCACGGGCAGGACTATCGTGCCAGAAGTAACATGATCCTGTGCTGACACTTGCCACAAACCAAGCACCAGCATAACTAAAACGGAAATTATTTTCAAAAAAGA
>JBNKRJ010000067.1:0-82954 GCA_050296515.1 Bacteroidales bacterium
CGAAGTGATCTCATGAGCGAAGCGAATAATCGCTCTACAAAAGAATATGTTTAACCTTGCGAAGCTCATGAACTCCATATAAATAGTTTAAGAAAAGTGAATAAATATCAATTACTTAACTAAAATTTAAACAAGTGAAAATAGATAAGTAAAAAGTTTGTTACTTTCATCTTTTAACTTTGCAAACTTTTTACTTTGAACTTTCTACTTAAAAGCAGCTATCCCGGTAATATCCATTCCTGTAATCAGCAAATGAATATCATGTGTGCCCTCGTAAGTAATAACTGATTCCAG
Source organism: Bacteroidales bacterium (assembly GCA_050296515.1). GTDB lineage: Bacteria > Bacteroidota > Bacteroidia > Bacteroidales > NBLH01 > NBLH01. The sequence goes on from JBNKRJ010000067.1 coordinate 295, forward strand.
GTTCATCATGTGCCGCATTATTGGATAATCTCCTGTAATTCCCATAGCACCTAAAATCTGTCTTGTTTCACGTGCAACATTCAATGCCATTTCTACATTGTTGCGTTTTGCCATTGATATTTGGGCAGGTGTAGCCTTGTTGTTATTTCTAAGCGTTCCTAAACGCCAGGCAAGCAATTGAGCTTTGGTTATTTCTGTGAGTATTTCTGCCAGTTTCTTTTGTTGCAACTGAAATGAAGCAATCGGAACATTAAATTGTTTTCGTTCCAATGCATAAGTTAAAGCAGTAGTGTAACAATCGATGGCTGAACCTATTGATCCCCAGGCAATTCCATATCTTGCAGAATTAAGACACATCATGGGACCTTTTAAGCCTTGTATACCATGAAAAATGTTTTCTTCTGGTATAACTACATTATCAAACACTAATTCGCCCGTTAAAGAGGCTCTTAATGACCATTTTTTTGATATTTCCGGTGCAGAAAAGCCCTTCATATCTTTTTCAACAATTACACCTCTTATTTTTCCTTCATCATCTTTAGCCCAAACTACAGCAATATCAGCAATAGGAGAGTTGGTAATCCACAATTTAGCTCCGTTTAGAATGTAATTACCATTTTGTTTACTCAACCGGGTTTCCATGTTTCCCGGATCTGAACCATGATTTGGCTCTGTTAAACCAAAACATCCAATCATTTCACCAGTTGCCAGCTTTGGCAAATATCTTTTTTTCTGCTCCTCATTCCCAAAATAGTAAATTGGATACATCACCAGGGAACTTTGAACTGATGCCGAAGATCGAATTGAAGAATCACCAGCTTCCAGTTCCTGCATAATTAATCCGTATGAGATTTGGTCCAATCCTGCACCACCATATTCCTCTGGAATGAATGGCCCCAGCAAGCCTAAATCTCCCATTTCTTTCATTAAATGCTCAGGATATCTATGGTTCTGAGCATAATCATCAATAATTGGTTTCACATTTCTTTTCACCCAATCTTTTACCGAGTCCCTGATAAGTTTCTGATCATCAGTTAATAAATCATCAATTTTGTAATAGTCTACTATTTCCATGTCTTAATTGGTTTCTATGAGTGTATTCCTTAAAATTTAAATATATTTTTCGTCTTGATCTGTTCATTTACCATTGATGTGTTTTGCTAATTGCAAATTTCCAACGCCTGGCATAACAAATGTATATTTTTTCCATTATTTCTTAATTATTTTAATGGAAGGCATGCAAAAATTTCAGATTATCAATTTCTTTTATCAAATTTGAAGTCGCTGAAATGTTTTTATTGTTTCGTTGTAATTTGAAAATGAGCAACTTATACCAAAATCAATACCCTCAATATACTGTTGATTCTACGTCTTACATTTATTCAAATGCAGGAAAAGATGTCCCATTGGCTGATTATTTTCTGAATTTTAAATTTTTGAACTCAGAACATCTGGATAGTATTTCTCCTGCAGCAGGAAAACTTACTACCGAAATCCTTGAAAAAAGTAAGGAATCGAAACCTGCAATTAGTTTGCAGTATACCGATGGTGTGTTGTTTCTGTTATTAGCATTGCTTTCGTTGGTTGCGTTTGTTCGAATTTCTGGGAAGAATTATTTACACCGAATATTTACTTCAATTATTAACTTCTCTTATTCAAACTCTTTTTTTAAGGAGAAAAATCTTGCTTATACCTTGAGCAACAATGTATTAATGATTGTATTTTATGTTTCTTCAGGTCTTTTTTTAAGTGTATCTGCCCAGTATTTTCATTTTCCTGATTTAGTTCCTGGTAAGTGGGAAGAGCTTCTATTTCTTACAATTTTTACGATAGTTTCAGTTATTATTTACAAAGTGGTTTATCGTTTATTGGGATTAATTGCCGGATATTATACCGAAACTTCCGAATTTTTATTCTTTTTTGCTAACTCTCTAAAAATATTAGGGATTGCTTATGTTATTTTACTTTTTGGTTCATTTTTTACTACAAACACTAGTAAAAGCATTTTTATTTACACAGGTATTTTTTTGACGATTTTCATGTTTTTTGTCAAATTTTATAGAATTTTAGTAATATTTTTCAGAAATCGATTTTCGTTATATTATATGATTTTGTACTTTTGTGCCCTTGAAATTATACCTGTAATACTGCTTTTAAAAATTTTTGCACTAATAAAAAACGAAGAATTCTCTTTCATTAACTTATTGGTTTAAAATTTGTGGTACAGGTAACATACAGAATTTCAGATGAGTATGAACCAAAACATTTCGGGCGTGAAAATTAAAAAGATTCTTGTATCGCAACCAAAACCTGAGAATGATCGATCGCCGTACTTCGAACTTGCCAAAAAGAAAGATCTAAAAATTGATTTCCGACCATTTATTCAAGTTGAAGGGGTTTCTGCAAAGGAATTCAGACAACAAAAGGTATCTATTTTAGACCACACTGGCGTAATTTTTACTAGTAGAACGGCTGTTGACCATTATTTCAGGGTAGCTAAAGAATTGAAATTAACAATTCCTGAAACCATGAAGTATTTCTGTATTAACGAAGCTACTGCATTTTATTTGCAAAAGTACATTGTTTACAGAAAACGTAAGATTTTTTATGGTAAAGGAAAATTTGATGATTTGATTGAAGTGCTTACCAAGCACAAAGATGAGAAGTTTCTTGTTCCTTTGTCAGATATCCATAAACAGGATATCCCAAGGAAATTGAAAAAAAGTAAATTTAAATTCACTAAAGCAATCTTGTACAAAACTGTTAGTAGTGATTTATCTGATTTGGCAGATGTAAATTACGATATATTAGTATTTTACAGTCCATCAGGGATTAAATCATTATTGCAGAATTTTCCTGATTTTGAACAAAATGAAACAAAAATTGCCTCTTTCGGTCAAAGTACCGCAAAGGCTGTTAAAGATGCTGGCTTACGTCTTGATATTCAAGCACCTATGCCAAAGGCACCTTCAATGACAATGGCTATAGAATCGTTTATTGATAAACACGATAAATAAGGATTTAATCCTTTTAAAAAAATAAGGGGCTCTTTGCCCCTTATTTTTTTGTACTCTCCTTATTTTAACCCAAATTTGTTTTTTTATCATTACAATGGACAATAGTTATCCAAAAAAAGAAAAGCTGTGCAGTAAGAATCTCATTGACAGGTTGTTTTCTGATGCAAAATCCGTTTATAGTTTTCCGTTAAAGATTTTTTGGATAATCGAAAAATTACCCGAGGAAGTTCCTGTACAATCAACTGTTACAGCTTCTAAACGAAAATTTAAACGGGCAGTCAAACGAAATTTGTTAAAGCGCAGAATGCGTGAAGCTTTTCGGCTAAATAAACATAATTTGTATGCCACATTAAATTCAAACAACCAGCAAATAGCTATGATGGTTATTTATAATCACTCAGAAATTTTGCCCTTTAGCGAGATTGATCGAGCAATGAAAAATGGTCTTGATAAAATAGTTAATTTATTGATTAATAATAGTTTACCCTAAATTTATATTTTATGATTCGAGTTTTAGTTTTATATCCTAAAGGAGCTAATGATAAGTTCGACTTTGATTATTATAAGAATAATCATTTAAAACTTGTAAAAGAACTACTTAATCCTGTTAAAATTGAAATTGATAAAGGAATAAGTAATCCTGAGATACCAACTCCCTATTATGCAGTTACTCATATGATTTTTAACAGCATAGAAGAGCTTGCAACAAAATATGCTGAGTTTGGAAAGGAACTAATTGATGATAAGGATCAATTCACTAATATTCAGATCATTACTCAAATAAGTGATATTATTGAGGTTTAACTATTCATTTATTATCTAATTAATGGTTAAAACCCTGCAATTTATTGCAGCTACTTTAGTTTCTATGAATCTTTATTGTGACCGAAGACCGAAGCCGGAAGACCGAAGTTAGGTAAAGAATCTGCACCTCTTTTTCTTCAGTCTTCTGTCTTCGGACTTCCGTCCAAATCTTTGTCGAATTTCATTCGAGTTTTAAACCTATGTATTTTCAATGCATAGTGGTTTATTTTTTCGGTGCCTGCAAGTTGTATCTCTTGGATATTTACCAAGAGGTAATCAAATTTTCCTGTTGATTTACGGAAATATTGTAGCACTATCTCCTTTCCATTATTTCTATTTGAGCTTACCATTTGTATGCTATAGTAGCTAAGTATGTATTTATTTTATAATTCTTCCACTTTTATTTATTTAATTCTATTATTCAAAACCAAATCTACAGTTACTCATTCCTTCTTTATAATCTTCTTATAATTCTGCTATAAATTTTGATTATTTGTTGTTTTTTATTTAAAAAATATCAGGTATACAATTACTCTGGAATTTTTTTAAAAAAAAGATTACAATATTTGTTAAAGAAATCATATTTTTTTCTTTTATTTAGCATGATATTTGTTATATTTATGTCGTGTAATTCAATGAAAATCAATTAAATATACTTTTGTTTTTCTTAATTTAAGGTATACAAATTCTAAATTATATTTTTGATTTTATTTCTAATGTTCAAGGATTACATTTTAGTTTTAAATTTTGATTATCAAATAGATAAAATATATTGCTTTATGAAAAAGTTGAACTTTTTACGAAGCTGGCGTTCAATAATTATTGCGGGTACAATTTCTGTGTTCTCAATTGTATTTATAGCTTTTGATGATACCGATGATTTTGAGCTTGCAAAGAACATGGATATCTATCATACCTTGATGCGTGAACTGAGATTATTCTATGTAGATGATTTTGAAATCCCAAAAGCCTTCCAGCGTAGCATTGATGAAATGCTGGCATCACTTGATCCTTATACCGTTTATTATCCTGAATCTGAAATTGAGGAATTTCGGTTTATGACCACAGGCCAATATGGAGGAATAGGAGCTTTAATGCGTTCTGAGGCTGATAAAATAATCATTGAAGAAATTTATGAAAATTATCCTGCTGATAAAGCTGGTTTTAAAGTAGGTGATATCATTACCCGGGTAGGAGATCAGGAAGCCAATAATAAAAATTATGACGACATTAGTGTTTTAATGAAAGGCCCTCCTGATACCGAAATAGACATTACAGTTTTCAGACCATCTGAGAAAAAGGAAATTAAGAAAACATTAATTCGTGAGCGAATTCAGGTCGAAAATGTTCCTTATTTTGGAATGCTTAAAGACAATACTGGTTATATTAAGCTTACAGGTTTTACTCAAACTGCATATATTGAAGTAAAAGAGGCATTGGCTTCTTTAAAAGAACAGAATGCCGATAAAATAATTTTGGATTTAAGAGGTAATCCTGGAGGTCTTTTGATTGAGGCTGTTAAAATTGTAAGCCTTTTTGTACCACCTGGAACCAATGTTGTTAGTACAAAGGGAAAAGTTAAGCAGTGGAATCATGAGTTTAAAACATCTACTCCTCCTGTTGATACTCAAATTCCTGTAGCTGTTTTAGTTAGCCGGAATTCTGCATCAGCTTCAGAAATAGTTTCGGGTGCGCTTCAGGATCTGGATCGCGCTGTAATTGTGGGTGAAAGAACTTATGGAAAAGGACTTGTTCAAACTACTCGTGATTTAAGTTATAACGCCAAATTAAAAGTAACTACAGCCAAATACTATATCCCTAGCGGACGTTGCATTCAGGCATTGGATTACACTCATCGTAATCCAGATGGCAGCGTGGGTTACATTCCTGATTCTTTAATTTCTGAATTTCATACTTCAAGTGGAAGAAAAGTATATGATGGTGGCGGTGTAATGCCTGATATTAAAGTTGCAGAATCGGATGTTAGTCCTATAGCTCAGCATTTATACATTAACATGGTTATTTTTGATTTTGCAACAAGCTACAACGCTAAAAATAAGGAAATTGCGGAAGCAGGAAGCTTTGCATTGAGTGATGAAGAATTTAATGAATTCATAGATTTTGCTGTTTCCCGAAATATTTCGTTTAAAACCGAAACTGAAAAGGATTTAGATGAGTTAATTGAAACCTCTAAGAAGGAAAAATATTATAAAAAAGTGCAAGCCGAGATTGAAGCACTAAAAAAAGGATTGCAACACAATATGCGCCAAGACATATTATATTTTAAAGACGATATTAAGAGATTGCTGGAAAAAGAAATTGCGAAGCGTTATTATTACCGAAAGGGCGAAATTTTAAATAACCTGAAAAATGGTGAAAGTGTTGAAAAAGCAATTGAAGTTTTAGAGAACAAAGATAAATATAACTCCCTACTGAAGCCCAAATAGACGAATCTAATTGATGGCTTATCCTAAAGAGTGCTCAGTAGAGTGCTCTTTTTTTAATCTAAAAACTTTCCGTAATTAAGTGCTTTAAAAACCTCTTTTTTGTAACTGGGGCCAATAGGAAACTCTTTTTCTTCGATATAAATTGAATGAGCTGTAAACTTAGTGATGTACTTTTTGTTTACAATATATGAGCGGTGAATCCTGATAAATTCAATATCTGAGAGCATTTTCTCTATCGAGGTTATTGTGTACCTAATTGTTATCTTTTGATTAGAGCTGTGAAATCTTTACATAATCACTAATACTTTCAATAAAATGGATGTTGTTGGTGAGTATTTTGTGCACCTGGTTTTTTTCTCTCACATAGATAAAACTTTCCTCACTATTACCAGCATGAAAACTTATATCAGAAGATGCTGTTGCTGAATCAAAATACTTGTTTATTGCTTGCATAAAGCGGTCAAATGAAATTGGCTTGAGCAAATAATCCAGAACATTTAGCTCATAACCTTCCAGAGCATATTCTCTGTATGCTGTAGTTAAGATTATCTTTGGAGGATTATTTAAATTCTTAATAAGGTCGGTCCCTTTCATTTCTGGCATATGTATATCAAGAAACATTATGTCAACTTTTGTTTCACGAAGAAAATTGTATACCTCAAATGCATTTTTGCAGGTTCCAACAAGTTCGAGCTGTTCGATTTTATTAAGGTGATTTTCAATAACTTCTACAGCAAGCGGTTCATCATCAACTATCAGGCATTTTATTTTCATTGTGTTTTGTTTACTGCATAAAAAATCACTTTTCAGATTTAGAGAAGAGGCTTTTACATTTAATATTCAGGTAGACTTTAAACGATTTTTCCTTCTTTTCTATTTTTAATTCGTGCATATTGGGATACTGTAAAGCCAGTTGTCGTTTCACATTTTTCAAGCCAATTCCGGCTTTATTGTTTTCTTCCTTTTCACGTGGAACCGTGTTTTCAACTTTCAAAATCACACAAGCATCTTCAATATCTATTTTGATTTTAATTTTGGGATTAGCCCTGTCTACACTGGCTCCATGTTTAAAGGCATTTTCAACAAATGGAAATAATATCAAAGGAGCTACATCAATCGAGTTAGGATCTCCATTTACTTCATAATCAAGCTCTAATCTATCTCCGTATCTGATTTTTTCTAATTCAATATAACTCTCAAGTATACCTAACTCTTTTTCAAGTTTTACCGTTTCTGTATTCGAATGATAAATCATGTAATCAAGTAGATTTGAGAGCCTAAGAACCACATCAGAAGCTTCACCTGAATTTTTTAAGGTTAAGGCATATAAATTGTTCAAAGTGTTAAACAAAAAATGAGGATGAATCTGTCCTTTCAAATATTTCAGTTCCGAGGCAAGTTTTTCCTTTTCAAGCTGAACCTTGTATTGCTGGTCCTGGTACCACCATTTAAATAGTTTAAATATCATTGCTGTTAGTGGTATTCCATAATTTCCAATAATGAAAACAAATATTTTTTTGAAATAAATAATTGGGTATTTGTTGTAGCATGCATAGTCTTCAATGTAAATTATATTTCTGAAAACCAGCCAAATACTCCAGCCAAAAAGAAATGCATGGACTAATGTTGCAAGTATAAATTTCCTGTACTTTCTTTTTAACAGAAAATGTGGCAACAAATAGTACAGCATGATGTAGGTAAAAAGCATTCTTACAGGCAGTAATATTGCATTTATTGAAGCTTCATTTAAATAGTCCCCTTTGCCATAACCTCCATAACTAATAACATAACCAAGATAGGTCACTATCCAGAAAAGGACGTGCCATAAGAAGCGGTAACGAAAGATAATAGGTAATTGATTTTGCTCATTCATAATGAACTCAAATTTGGTTGCAAAGTAGTTCTAAAGCGTTGTTATAAAAAATATTATCGATGAATTTGACGACTATTTTTATAAATATCTTAGTTATTCGGACTAAATATTTTTGATTTAATTGCTAATAAATAACTGCTTGAGACTTAAATAATTTTATGAATTTATTCAATTACAGGAAAATTAATTTTGTATTATCATTATAGACAATACACAGGGATTTTACAAATTCTAAAATAGTTACTTTTTAAACCAATTCTTGCTTTTCAACAAGTTTGGTTTTGGTAAATACTACTTGTTAATTGAGGACAGCAGGTTTCTACTTGCTGCTTTTTATTTCTCATTGTGCAGATTGGAATAAGATTTGACATAATGACAATAATAATTAAAAACCTGAGATGTGCAAAGCCAATCTGATTTGATTGAAATAAGACTGAAGAATTTATAATAATTCTTACCCACAATTAAATTTGAAACAGCTAGATTCTCTATTTTTTTGAGTTCAATTGATTTTGAAATAGCTATTTGATATTGATTTTGTATTGTTCCAAATTATTTTTATCTTTAATTACTTAGAAAACAATTTTATAAGTTAGTTTAAATGAATTATAAGTTTAATTATAATCGTATCAATTTAGAAGATATTCTTGTATAATTTATAGTACAAATTGGTTCCAAAAAAAAATGGAAATCGTGATTTTCAACTCGATTTTAAGATAAATTTGTTTAATTAGTAATTATTTGATATATAATATATTAAGAATTGCAGATAGTTTATATTCAAATTTGTGCCTATTTGATAATAAATTAAATTAAATTCTAGATTGGAAAGTATAATTAACAATAGTTGAAAATATTAGACATTTAGAGCGATATGATTTACTTAAATAAACAGTAATTTACTAAATAATTGTATTTTTTACTTAAAGTATTTGTTTTATATAATTTTTTTTCTTTAAATTTGTCTTGAATTACATTTTTAATTAATTCTTGTTAATTGAATGAAATCAAATTGGTTAATTATTTTACTAGTTATTGTTGCAGGTAGCACAATTAACCTTGGAAGTACTCTCAGATATGGGAATCCTTCCATTGAGTTTGTTCAGAACAATGAATTTGGAGGTAAAAATGGTGATGTTTTTATTTATTCCATCAAATTACGATCTAACGAAAAATTATTAAATTTTAAAGTAGCGCCTAGCATAAAAGGGCTTAATAATGATTCGGAATTTGATTATTTGTTTGAAGAAAATACACATCAGGCGATTGTAAATTATTTTTACGTTCTTCCTGAAAGTGTAAATTCTGATGAAGTAGTTTTAACTTTTACCTTAACTGACTCTAAAGAATCAAATGTTAAAACAAAAGTGATTAAGGTTTCTGGAAATTTAAATCATTTTGCTAAATCAAAACCAAATAACAATAGTAGAGAAATTTAATTTGTGGAACGAATAGAAATTAAAGAAGGGGCTGACACACCTTATGTTAGATTAGATGCGGAAGAAGGCTATTGTACTTTAACAGGAAAATCGTTTCCGCCAGATGTGTCGAAATTTTTTGAGCCGTTAATTGATTGGATTGACAGGCTTAAAGGTAACAACATAAAAGATCTTTCATTTACTTTTAAATTGGATTATTACAACACTGCATCTTCTAAAATGATGTTGGATATGTTGTATAAGCTTGAAGAATTGCTGCAGGAAGGAGCAAGGGTTGAAGTTATCTGGTATTATCCTGATGATGACGAAGATATGCTTGATGCAGGTGAAGAATATGAAAGACTGGTTGAAGTACCATTTAAACACATACCATACGAAAAAGATTATGATTAATACAAATGCTGCACCGGCTTGTGACTGAAACGAAAATCATTTGGACTTGTAGGGGGTTATTAACAAATGTTAAATTTCTTTCCAAACATCAAGCAGCATAATAAATCCCGGTCGTGTACCGGGATTTTTACTTCATAAGTAAATCTTTTCTATTTGGATTTTTCAGAAATTTTGGGTATTTTAAACTTTTAATTATAATTTCAATAGTCAAACATCTAAAAATGCTTTTAGAGAAACTCGAAATACCTGCCGGAATTGATACTCCTTACATTAGCCTGAATGCAAGAACAGGCGAATGCTATTTTACCGGTAAATCGTATCCTGATGATATTGCAGAATTTTATGGTTCAATTGTTGAATGGTTTGAAGAATATATTTATTCAGGAGTAGTTGATTTAACAATTAACATGAAGCTCACTTATTATAATTCTTCATCACAAAAAATTTATACTGATATTTTTGAAAAATTGCATGCTGCTGAAAATTTTAAAACCACTGTGAATTGGTATTATGCTGAAGATGACGAAGATATGCTTGATGCCGGACAGGAGTTTTACAGATTAGTTGAAGTACCATTCAATTTCGTAACGTATAAAAGAAAATAGTTCTATAATTGTTTTATTTTTAAAAAGAGATATAATTTTTAGTTGTGCTAAAATGTTATGACAGTGTATGGTTAGCTGCAGGAATGAAATTTTAGCAACAACTTAAGAAGATTGTTGTGATATGTTTAGTAAAATTATTACTTTTATTGTCCAAATTAGATTTTACATCAGAATATAAAGACACAAAAAGATGTTACTAGATAAGATTGAGATACCAGAAAACATTGATACACCTTACGTTTTGTTGGATCCTACAACGGGAACATGCAAAATTACTGGTAAATCATATCCCGAAGATATTACTGCATTTTACATGCACATTGTTGATTGGTTTGAAGAATATGTATTTTCAGGGGAAAAAGATTTAACCCTCGACATGAAACTTACTTATTTTAATTCAGCATCACAAAAGATCTACACCGAGATTTTTGAAAAATTAATGGATAACAAGAAATTCAAAGTGCTTATAAATTGGCACTATGCTGAAGATGACGATGAAATTCTTGAAAATGGGAAAATTTATCAAAATCTTACCGAATTGGATTTTAATTTCATTCCCTACTAGCATTGTCTGGATATCCTCATTTCATTAATAATTTGCCATTGCGTAATCCTGCTTTTGTAGGTAGGGAAAACGAAATTTTGAAGATCCGGGAACTTATTAATTCCGAACATTTTATGCTGGTTTTAAACGGAATAGGAGGTGTTGGAAAGACCGCCATTCTGAGGGAATTTTGCCATCGAAATGAACAAAATTTCAAGCACGTTATCTGGGTGAATGGACAAAATGGAATCCTGGAAAACATTAGTCGTGATAATAACTTAAAGGCCAACCTGAAAATTAGCCCGAAATACCAACACACTGCTGATATTTCGCAACGGATTGTGAATATTTTAAACACAATTGAAGGAAATAATCTGCTGGTTTTGGATGATGCTGATGAAGAATTTAATCAAATCAGGCGAATTCTACCATTAAATACTAACTGGAAAATAATTGCCACTTCAAGATTTGAATTTGAAAGCTTTCCTAGTTTAGAAATTGGGTCACTTTCTAAAAATGAAGCTATTGATTTGTTTTATAAGCATTACCATCTGCACCAAAAGGATGAAATAATCCTGGAACTATTTGAACCTCTTGATTATCATGCGTTGAGTGTTGAGCTCTTTGCAAAAACTGCCCAGTTTCATAAACTACCATTAACCGATTTAAAAAAACGTGTACTCTCTTTAAGCTTTGATTTTGGAAGCAAAACCAATATAAATTCCGACCATAGTACAGTATTAATTGATAATCTGGGACGTTATTACGAAAGAATTTTTCCCATTGATAGTAACCCCATGGAGGAAATTGATATTTTAAGAAAATATGCACTTTTGCCTTCAGTTTTTGTTGAAATTAATGATTTATTTAAGTTATTTACTATTACGCCTAAACAGGAAGAGCAATTTAGTTATAACTTGAACCGCCTGGTTCAAAAAGGATGGCTAAGTAATTTATATACAGCATACAAGCTTAATCCTGTCATAAGAAAATTTATTGAATATAAGTTTTCGTATGATTTCGAATTCTATGAAAAGCAGGTGACAAAGGTGCGAAAGTTGTTGAGCGTTGATACAGTAAAAGACAGTCCTGTAGCAACTTTCAAATGGTTGTCTTTTGGTCAGCAAGTGCTTGATACCTTTGATTTTATTGATATTGAAATTGTTACTCTTGCTAACAATTTGGCGCTTCGTTATAGAGATAACGGCAATTTTGCTGCAGCGCGCGATATTCTTGAGAAAGTGCTGAAGTACGACACTAAAATTTATGGCGACAACAGTCCTGTTGTAATGCTGAGTTTAGCCAATTTGGGAAATGTTTTGTCGGATTTGGGCGAATATGAGTTAGCCGCAGAATATTTAGAGCGTTCGCTTAATGCTGCAATAAAAAATTATCCTGCCGATCATCCTAAAATTGCTATCAGGCAATCTAATTTAGGAATTATTTACCGCGATTTAGGAAGAATTGATGAAGCCATTGAATTATTGGAAGCTTCGCTTATTTCTGATTTAAAAACTTATGCAAAAGATGATCCTACGGTAGCTGTGCGACAATCAAATTTGGCGTTGGCATACAAAGACTTTGGTGAATACAAAAGGGCTCGCGATTTATTGGAAGAGTCAATTGCCACAACCATAAAACATTATGGTAATATGCATCCCAGAGTAGCACTTCGTCAATCCAATCTTGCCCTGGTATACAAAGCCATGGGAGAATACCGCAAAGCTGTTGATTTATTGGAGACTGCGCTAAAGGCCGACAAAGAAAATTTTGGCGAAATTCATCCTAAAATAGCTGTTCGCTTAATGAATCTGGCTATTATCTATTTGGAAATTAGCGAATTATCAAGAGCAAAAGAACGAATTACCACCTCACTATCAGTGGCTTTGGTTACACTTGGAGAACACCATCCGGATACAGTTGCAATAAAGAAAATGTATGATAAGATTTATAGGTTAGCATAGGGGGGGCTTTTGCGAAAATATTGATGTACTATTAAGAGAATAATGAGTATGTGTTTAGTTGTATGCTAACATCAAGGAGAAGAAAAACGCTACCGAGATGAGACTATATACTGAAAAGGAAATCATAAGGCAAACAATAGTAAATTTAGATTATTGTTCTTTAATTGAAAATGATGGAATAGTTAAGTTAGACGAGTTAGGCGAATTAATTCCTGGTTTTATTCATATCAATAACCTAAAAAATCACGGATTAGAATATGTTAGTAAACGGGGACTGGATATTTTTGAAAAAACAATTGATGAAATCAGAGAAGAGGGGCGAGAATTTTTGATTAAAATATCAGACTATAAATCACTTACAAATTATATTGCTAAAAATAACTTTCTTACTCAGAACACAACTAAAACATATAGCCATTTTCAACGTTTGCGTTACAAAGAGCGAAATATTCCTTTTCAATTATTCTATACAACGTCAAAATTACATAAAGGAGGCAAAGGTATTGTATCATACACACAGCCCTTACATTTATTGCAACAAGACTCGTTTCTTAAAGAAGTTGTTGAAAATAGATTTGTATTTTTTAATTCCAATTATGAGAAATTTCAATTATTAACCCCTAGAGAAAGAGAAATTTTAAAGCTCATCTCTCTGGGAAATTCAAATAAAACCATTTCTGAAAAATTACACATTTCTTTTCAAACAGTAAAAACCCACCGGAAAAATGTATGCCGAAAATTGGAAAGCGGTAAGCTGATCGACCTAATACAATTTGCACAAGTTTTTATTAATCAATAAAATACCCCCAAGGCGGTATTGTTCAATATTTTAGAGTTATTTTATTTTGCATTAATTAATTATTTAAAAAAAGTACTTCTATGGCAACAATTAAAGATGTAAAATTGGTAAAGGAACTTCTCCGCGACTCTGGTGCAAAAGCAAAACAAGAAGGTATTTATGGCATTTGGTCCTGGATAGATAAAGATAATGCGGCGCAGAATTATGAGATTTTCTACTCTATTGGTGAATCTAACGATTTTGAATTCAACCAATCTTCATTCATAACCGAAAAAAAGATGTTATATGAAAATGGCACAATGAAAAGTTATGGATTTGAACTTATTGATACAGAATAGATAAGTATTTTTATTTGCAACAATGTACAACTCTAAGGTTCAAAATATCTGTACCATAAAAAAAACAATAATTCAGTGTAAACATAGTCAATTAAAGATTGGGTTTATATCGGGTTGTTTTGATGTTATGCATATTGGTCATATCCGATTATTTCAATTTGCAAAAACTAAAGTTGACAGATTAATAATTGGGGTTGATGATGACAATTCTATAAAAAAATCGAAGGGCCAGAATCGCCCCATAAATAACCAAAACACACGTATTAATTTTTTATCTTATATTTCTTTGGTTGACTACATTATGCCTTTGGAGTTTGAAGGCAATTTTGGTGATAAAGCATCCTATGTGTTTTGGAAAAAGTTGTATCAAAAAATAAGTCCATCAGCAATTATTACGGCAGTCAATGCTGATATTTATGCTGAATCTAAACGAAACATCGCCTCTGAACTAAATATTGATTTTATTTCATTCGATGCCTTGTATAGAATAAGCACTACTTCCATCGAAAAATTATTTACTGAACAATAACTCCCTAAAATTAATGTATATTATCCAACATGCGATAGTATGTAGCAGGGCATTCGGGTTTAAAAAATATCCGATGTTTTTCTTTACAAATGAATGATAAATGTATTATTTGTTCATCGAAAAAAGTTAAACCCGATTGCCCTGTGGTATGTAGTAAGCGTTAAGCTAAACATTTTTTTACATTTCTTAGTGTAAGTAGTTGTTATCTAATGATTTATCTATAGTGCTTTCAACTGGGTTTTTACTTGCTTTCTTACCAAAATCAAGATATTTATAATGGCTCAAGCAATATTTTCGGGGATTTATTTGCTATTAGATAATTCTGATTTAAGATTTTCTTGTTTAGTGTTCCTCGTATTTTCGGATTGCTCCGAAATTAGCGAATTATCAAGAGCAAAAGAACGAATTACCACCTCACTATCAGTAACTTTGGTTACACTTGGGGAGCACCATTCGGATACAGTTGCTATAAAGAAAATGTATGATAAGATTTATCGCTTGGCTTAAGAAGAATTGTTTTGCGTTGAATGAGGCTGTCAATGATAGTATTAATCGGGAAGCATTTCTAAAAGACTTTCTTATTGAAAATGCTACCACGAAGAAGAATCTGTGGTAGCTAAGTATAATTATCATACCATGTAATAGTGCGGCATTGATCATTGAAGTAAACTAATTGCTTTTTCTTTTCTTGCCATAGCATTCATTTATTCCTCTCATCCTCGGACAATTGCTATAGTACATGCAATCTTTACAATTTATTGTTTTTACATTCAAATTTTTCTCTTCAGGCTCCTCGGTAGTTCACCTACCATTACAAATCTGGTTTGCTTTTCCAATTTGGTCTGGTAGCAAATCATTCCTCATTTTAAAAAGACCAACTTTTTCAAAAACAATATACCTGGCACATTGCGCATAGTCTCCTTTACAGTATTTTTTTAGGTTTAACTGATACTGTACTTCATCAACAGGAATACTTTTTGTATAATACATACATAGTATTTGTTTATTGCATGAGCTCATTAGGTACCTCCTTTTTTATTGTTTCCCATAATGTATTTGCAAATTCTTGTAAATCAGCGACATCTTCTTCGGTATAGTCATCAGCTTTATTGCCTACCCCTAATACACCGGCAATGTGTTCATCTTCAAAGATGGGGATATTAAAGTGTCTTATTACTTCTACATGGCCTGCGGGGTATCCTTTTTTAGTAGGTTTTTGCAGGTTTTTATAGTCATTTGTAACAACAGGTTTACGTTCCCTTACACAATCACCCCAAAGCCCTGTGTCAGTTAGTGCATAAACTATAGGTTTGTCGATTACGGAACAATTGCTCATTGCTGTTTTTGACCAACCTATCATTACCAATGTATCTTCCACAGAGTTCATCACTGCAAAATAACTTAACTCGCTTTTGGTCAGATTTGTTGCTTCTTCAACAAAGCTACTAATTAGTTCTTGCATAGAAGTATCTTTTTTTGCAAGAACATTTGAAATAAATGGTTCTATTTTTTTCATGTCAATCTTACATTTAAGTTTTGAAATCTATCTAATTTAACTTTTTTTTATCTGAAACCCAAATTATTGAAAGCTTTTTTGCCTGGTGTCAGGTCAAGTATGATATTCCTGATAATTAGCCAGGAGACAACACCTGGCTGGTGCACTTATCAGGTGTTGTCACCTGACAAATTAGCCTTGACATAACACTAGCCTGAAATTTTGCCCCACTGTTTTCTTCGATGAATACTTTTTTCTATACATACCTCTTATTCCTAAATAAATGATTCCTTAACACCACAAATTGAGAAGTATTTAGTAATGATTCTAAAGTTGTTTGTACCAACCACAAATTAATTTTCAGTACGGAGCCCCATTTTGACGTAAACTATCTAATAATTAGTTATTTAATATTTTTAAATTTTATCTAAAAAAGAGCTGGCAGGTGCGGTTGAAAAATTGTTAGTTTTTAATTATCAATAAACTATTTCTGGTGACAAAATGCAATATTTCTTCCATTAACAAGTTTTAAAAATATTGAACCAAATCTAGTAATAAAAAAACTTGTAAAGAATGAAGAAACTTGTTGTATTAACATTTTTAATGGTACTTTTTTTACCGTTAACAGCACAAAATGGTTTTGTAATTGATCACACCACAGCTGATATCCACGAAATTCCTCAAAACTGGATTGACTCAGCAAAAGCAAAACTTAAAATTCGCTATTTCCGTCGTTCGCACGGAAGTCATATTGATGTGGGGGGCATGGCTGCTCTAAGAAGGTTTTCTTCTGAGTATGCTGAAAAGTATAACTACAATGAAACTGGTTCTGGTGGTGCACTTTTTTTATCCACCATCTGGCACAGTCTCGATTTTGAAAACGATGTCTGGGTACAAATCACCCGCGATTATTTGGATGATGCTGCGAATGCAGAAATTAATGTTGTGATGTGGGCCTGGAGTTCTAACTTTTTTTTGATGGATGTTGATCAATACCTGGCTGACATGGAAGCGTTGATTGCTGATTACGGACCAAATGGCAATAAAATTCTTAGCGGGGAAAGAACTGTTCCTGTAACCTTTATTTTTCAGACCGCTTGTGGGCAAAAATCCTTATCCAGGAATGAGCTTGTTTTTCTTGGAAATCAGAAGATCAGACAACATTGCCTGGAGAATGATCGGATATTGTTTGACTTTAATGATATTGAGAACTATAATCCTGATGGTGAATACTTTGGCGATGGCAATGCTGATGGTACTTATTCTGGTGACAGGCAGCTAAATGATGATTGCTCATACAAGCAAGTTTCCGGAGATAGAGGAAATTGGGGCATTGAGTGGAGTAATAAAAATTCCGGTTCAGAATTGGCACAACTCTCTGCGGATAGCATTTGTGTAACTTGTGAACACTCAATGGGTACGCACCAAGGTGAAACTAAGGATAATTCGCGACTGCATTGTGTACTTAAAGGAGAAGCTGCCTGGTGGCTTTGGGCTAAACTTGCTGGCTGGACAGTAACTTCTGAAAATATCTGGACTGGAAATTTCAATACCGATTGGAATAATGGTTCAAACTGGAGTAAAGGAAGCGCCCCAAGTAGTCTTGACGCAGTGGCGATTCCTTCAGGATTAGTTACTTATCCGGTTATTGGCTCTGGTGCAAATTTTGAGGTTAACAGCCTGGTTATTCAACCTGGGGCAAATTTGCAAATTGCAGAAGGAAACACTCTTCAGGTGAATAAACATCTTGAATTAAATTCCAGCATCGATAGTTATTCTCAATTAATTGATAACGAAAATATTAATGTTTCTGGTGATATTTTATATACCAAATCTCTAACACTTAATGTCTTCCACTACCTTACAGTTCCTTTAAGCAATGTTCATTCCAGTGTTTTCACAAATACAACATTAGGTTTTAATCCGAATTTTTATGTTTACAACGAGCAAAATAATTCCGAGAATTGGCTTGCTGGTTGGGATCATCCCGCTGCAATTGGAACGCTTCAGGCGGGTAGGGGATATGCCTATTACTGCAAAGGAAAACAGGAATTTACAATGTCTGGCAATCAACTATATTCAGGGGATATTTCAATTGATGTTCATAACAGCAATAATGGAATACTTTCTGATGGATGGAACCTGATTGGAAATCCTTATCCTTCGGCTATTTCAGCAGATGAATTTATTAATGAAAATCAAGGAGTTATCTATGGTACGCTGTATTTTTGGGACGATGATAAATCAAATGGCAGCGATTACTCAACCAATGATTATGCTTTGTGGAATCTGGCTGGAGCTGTTGGTACCGGCTCAGGTGCTGAAAGTGGAGGAGGAACTAAAACTCCTGATGGTTTTGTAGCCCCTATGCAAAGCTTTTTTGTGAGGAAAACTAATCCGGGAACTGAACAAATCTGGTTCAGAAATTCCATGAGAACTTTTGGCCATGGACAGTATTTTAAATCTGCACCTGAACAAAAGACGAGTTTAAAGCTTAGCTTGTCAAATACTGCAAAATCACTCTATAACGAAATTCTAATTGCTTTTGTTGAAGGAGCCAGCAATAGGTTTGATAATTTATACGATGGTTTTAAGCTTAAAGGAAATCCTGATATTGCTTTTTATAGTTTGTTGAATGATAAATTATTAGGCATACAAACTTTTGGTAAAAATTTGGGCTCTAATGCTGTTTCAAAATCAGTCGCATTGGGATACAATGTTTCGCAAAGTGGTGATTACAATATGGATATTGTTTCAAGTTCTGATTTCTCCGCAGATGATAAATTGTACCTCGAAGATAAATTATTGAAGAAAGTGCATGAGTTGAGCAAAGATGGAGCATACTCTTTTCACAGCGATAAAGGCGAATATAACCATCGTTTTATTTTGCACATTAATCCTTCTGATAGGTTAATGGGAAAATTGATGGCACAAACAAATCAACCAAAGATTTATTACAACAAAAATAAGCTGATTATTGAAACAACATTAAACTGTAATGAGGCAAATTACACCGTTTATAGTTTGATGGGATTACCCTTGAAAAAAGGAATTATCACAAATAACAAAATGGAAATAGATATAGAACCAGTGTACAAAACAGCACTGGTTAAAATTGAGTGTGCTGATTGTGAGTACACCGATAAAGTGGTTTTAGAATAGATATAATTAAACTGTTTCTTAAAGTAGGAACCTTTTCTTATAATTGGTTTCTGCTTTTCTGCATTATTTCCCTCTTCTACTGCAGGGCTATCGGGTTTAACAAAATATATTTTGCTCTGCTGAGCACTGCGTGGTTCGGTACTCTGTACCTTATAAATAACAACATTATTATTTCTACAAACATTTTCGGTGCACTGTACCTAATTCTATTGTAATTTTAGCAGCAGAGCTGCGCAATATTTGTAGAAAGCAAAAACATACATATAGCAAAAGGTGCAGCGCACCGCTATATTAGAAAAATTCTAAACCCGATTGCCCAATCCACTACTGCAAATGATTTGCAAATCCAAAGACTCTATTTATTTTACTTGCAATGGATTCTAATTTTCTGAAAGATTTAAGTTGTTAATTATAAGGTGCTTGTAAACTTGTTTTGAATGATTTTCTTAATGAAATTTGAACAACATAGTAGAATTGCAAGTTTTATTAAGTATATTTGATTTAATATTTAAGTAAGATTAAATTTTAAAACAAATTAGTTTAAAATGACTGTTTCTATTGAAAATTTTGTGAAGGCAATTTATAGGCAAGGTACTCTTGCTGAGGTTGATACAAAAATAAGTACCATTGCCACTTTATTAAATATTTCTAATGCAGCGGCTACTGATATGGCAAAAAAGCTTGCAGCAAAAGAAATTGTTCTTTATACAAAGTACAAACCACTTACACTTACTGAAGCTGGAAATAAACTGGCTTTGAATGTAATACGTAAACATAGGTTGTGGGAATCTTTTTTGTACACAACACTTAATTTATCATTGCATGAAATACACAGGGAAGCTGAACATTTAGAGCACTTTACATCTGATTTTCTGGCTGAAAAAATTGAGAATTATTTAGGTAATCCTTCAACCGATCCTCATGGAGATCCTATTCCTGCATTCAATGGAACTATTTTTACTGATGAATCTCAAATTATTTTATCAAATGCCACAGCAGGACGCATGTATGAAATTACGAGGTTGTTTAGTTCCGAAAAAGATTTTTTTGATTTTTGTTGCTCCAATAATATGTCGGTGGGTTCTGAAATTTGGGTTGAGAAACAGTATGATTCTAGCAAAATGACCGAGATAAAAGTAAACCGCGATAAAATTTTGCTGACCAACGAGTTCACAAATATTATCTATGTAAAATTGGTAAAAGAGAATACCCTTTAGCAATAATTATCATGATTTAAAAGAGTGGAAGATGCATTATTTTTGAGTATTCGGTTAATTTTTTGGTTGCCATATCTATGTAAGATCTTTTAAATTAGAACATTAGAAATAATCAATATGTTAACAATTTTATTAATACAACCAGTTACATTGCTTCTGTGGGGGGTATTATTCATTGTTTTCTGGCTTTGGTTTTTATGGCCAGGAAAAGGTGGACTTGCTTTAATTGCCCGACTGAATAAAAACAATAAAAGAGTGTTATTGGAAGATTCACTAAAGTTTATTTTCGACTGTGAATACAACAAAATAAATTGTGATGTAAATAGTATTGCTGGTCATTTGAATATTAGCATTGATAAATCCAGCCACTTAATAAACAGGTTATCTGCAATGGATTTGATTATTTTAAATAATCAAAGAGTTGTTTTATCGGATGCCGGACGATCTTACGCATTGCGAATTGTTAGGGTACACAGAATATGGGAACGATATTTGGCAGATGAAACAAGTATTGAGCCAACAGAGTGGCACAACCAAGCTGATAGAATTGAACACAAAGTATCTGTTGAGGAAACCGAAAAAGTAGCTGCACAAATGGGGCATCCTGTGTTTGATCCACATGGAGATCCTATTCCTAGTATTCATGGAGATTTGCCTAAGCAAAAAGGAAAAAGTTTAAGCGAAATGCAGGAAGGTGAAATAGGAAGGATTACACATTTAGAGGATGAACCCAAAAGCATTTACGAACAATTGGTTGTGTTGGGTTTGTACCCTGGAATGCAGGTTTACGTTACAGATGTTACCAATAAAAAAATCACTTTTGTTGCAGATGGTGATGAGTGTGTACTGACACCTCTTTTTGCAAGCTATATTACTGTTGAAGAACTTACAGGCGAGGTTATTCAGACACCAAAATACGAAGTATTGTCTGGTTTAAAGATTGGAGAAAGGGCAGAGGTTGTTGGTATTTCATTAAACTGTCGCGGACAGCAACGAAGGAGGTTGATGGATTTAGGAATTGTACCCGGAAGTTATATTACAGCTGTAATGAAAAGTCCATCTGGTGACCCTGTGGGCTATCGGGTAATGGATACCACCATTGGTATCAGAAAACAACATGCAGATTTTATTTTTATTGAACGCAAAAATTAGAACAATGATACATACACCAGATAATTGCGAAAAGTGCCCTGCACACAACAAAGCAAACTTAATTAAGCTTGGAGTTAACCTTGATGATGTAGACTATGTTATTGCAATGGCAGGAAATCCAAATACTGGGAAGAGCACTGTTTTTAACAATCTTACAGGATTACGACAACATACTGGTAACTGGCCTGGCAAAACAGTATCAAGAGCTGAAGGTGGTTTTATCTATAACAATGGGCGATACAAAGTTGTCGATTTGCCAGGAACTTATTCGTTGTTGTCTACCAGCACTGATGAGGAGGTTGCTCGCGATTTTATTCTTTTTGGACAACCTGATGTAACTGTGATTGTTGCTGATGCAACCCGCTTAGAACGAAACCTTAACCTAACTCTGCAAATACTGGAATTAACGGATAAAGCAGTTTTGTGCGTTAATTTGATGGACGAGGCGAAAAGAAATAACCTGGAAATTGACATTCGTGCACTTTCAAAAGAACTTGGAATTCCTGTAATACCTGCTTCGGCAAGAAGAAAGCAGGGTATGGATGAGCTACTTAGTGCCATTGAAGAAGTTGCAACAGGAAAATACATTTGTAAACCGCACAAGATCAAAGGTTTTTCAAAAAAACTGAATCATACTATTGAAACTATTTCAAAACAACTTTTAGAAACTTTTCCGGGGCTACCAAATGTAAACTGGGTGGCAATGCGATTACTCGAAGGTGATAACAGCATAACTGAAGCAGTTAGGACAGGTGAGATTGGTAATTTGCATGAGGAAGATTTAACCATTCAAAACTAAGCATGACAAAATGGAAAAAACAAATATAAAATCAAAAGGTGATGAAATTTTGTCGACTGTAAACTCGGTGAGATGGGAACTCGGTGACGATTTTCACGATGACATTATTGAATCGATTTACAAAGATGCCTCGCGTATTGCAAAAAAGGCTGTTAAACAAATAGGCGATAAAGAGGCATATAGTTTTGATTTAAAGATAGATAAGATTGTCACCAGCAGATGGTTAGGATTTCCATTGATGTTTCTTTTACTTGCTGTTGTATTTTGGTTAACTGTGGCAGGTGCGAATTATCCGTCAGGCTTATTGGCATCTTTGTTAATTGATACTGTGCATCCAGCTTTAAAAAGTCTGGCCGCTTCGATTGGTATGCCCTGGTGGCTCGATGGTGTTTTAATTGATGGCGGGTATTTAGCTATGGCATGGGTTATTGCAGTAATGTTACCACCAATGGCCATCTTTTTTCCAATTTTCACTTTACTTGAAGATTTAGGATACCTGCCTCGTGTGGCCTTTAATATGGATAATCTTTTTCGTAAGGCAGGTGCACACGGTAAGCAGGCATTGACCATGAGTATGGGGTTTGGATGTAATGCCGCCGGTGTTGTTGCAGCACGTGTTATTGATAGTCCCAGGGAACGTTTAATCGCCATTATCACAAATAACTTTTCGCTTTGCAATGGCCGTTGGCCCACACAAATTCTTATTGCTACAATTTTTATCGGAGCTTTGGTTCCTGCCCATTTTGCCGGACTGGTTTCTGCCGGTGCTGTTGTTACAGTGGCTTTGCTTGGAATTTTTTTCAGTTTGGTTGTCTCATGGGGGTTAAGTAAATCTGTGTTGAAGGGCGAAGCTTCATCTTTTAGTCTGGAATTACCTCCATATCGCCCTCCCAGAGTTTTGCAAACATTGTATACATCATTGATAGACAGGACTTTAATTGTACTTTGGAGAGCAGTTGTTTTTGCAGTTCCTGCAGGAATAATTATTTGGTTGGTTGCGAATATACATATTGGAGAGTTGAGTTTAGCTGAGCATTTTATTGAATGGTCTGATCCATTTGCCATAATTTTCGGGTTGAATGGAGTCATTTTGCTGGCATATATAATTGCCATTCCTGCAAATGAAATTGTAATTCCCACCATATTGATGTTAACTGTTATAAGCAGTCAGTTAACCGGAGTTGGTTCTGGTTCTGGGGTGATGTTTGAAATGGATTCTATTGAAGACACTGCGAGTATTCTAAACGCCGGAGGATGGACTTTGTTAACCGGGATTAACCTGATGCTTTTCAGTTTGTTACATAATCCGTGCTCAACCACAATTGTGACAATTTATAAAGAAACAAAAAGTGTAAAATGGACCATGGTTTCCACCTTTTTACCTATTGTTTTAGGATTTGTTGTTACTTTCTTTACAACCCAGATATGGTATATGATAGTTTCCTAAAAGAAAAAAGTCTGGTTGCCCAAAGATGCTGCCAGACTTTTTTTTATTTTGTTTTATTTATTTTCAGGCCAGGTATGCGAATCATCATCTAAAAACTCCTTTTTCCAGATTGGAACTCTTTCTTTTATCAGGTTTACTATATCAGCCACAGCCCTGAAAGCTTGAACGCGGTGACCGCAGGCAACAAAAACCAACATAGAAATTTCACCGACTTTAACAATTCCTTTAGCATGTTTAATGTAAATGCGTTTAATATCAGCATATCTATCAACTACAATGTTGATGATTTTTTCCATTTCGTTTCCCACCATTTCTTCGTAGGCCGAATATTCAATTTCGGTTACTTTTTTTCCTTCAATAGTGTCTTCTCTCACTTGCCCAAGAAAAATAGAATGAGCCCCGACATTTGGTTTGCAAGCAGACTGAATGGTTTCGCTAATCAGTTCTGGTGAGATTGGCATATCTTGTAAAAAGTCTTTATTTACTGTAAGCATAGTTGATATTTTTACGTTAGTTGTTAACTTTTTATTTCATTAACTAGTTTTCTTTTAATTAACTGATAATTAAATTATTAAATTACGAATACGCCTTAAGTCTTGAGAGTCTAAGCCTATTCGGATACAAATTTTCCTAAATTTCATCAGAATTTCCACTTTTTACTGTATTTCTTGATATTTATCAAAATTTTGTATAACTGTGGCCATGGAAACTTATGTGTAATTAATTATAAATCAGTCTGTTGTTTTACGAATATAGTGTGATATATAAAAATTGTGTAGTATTCGGATTTAAAAATCATTATCCACCAGCAAATGGAGGCAAAAGAGCTACTTCGTCGCCATCATTTAAATCGTGTTTTCCATCAACAATATTTTTATTTAGTGCAATTTGAAAATCCATGTCTTTGGTTTGAGGATAATTTTTCCATAACCAGGATTTTAATTGCCTGATGTTTTCAACATCTTCAATTTGCATCGAACTGCTTTTTACAATATCAGTAAGAATACCAAAAAAGAGAACATTTACTTTCATATGTATTGTTTAAATATTTATTTTTTTGAGTACAAAGTAACAAAAGTTATAGCACTAAGTTAATCAAAGTATCAGACAACACACATGTAATCTTACAATTTTGTGCTAAACATTTTGTTACAATTTCATTTCCCAGAGCAAAATTACTATTTCTTTTACTTACCTAGAAATACTTGCATAGATTCTCTTTGCTTCTTTGTATTGTTCTTTGGTGTTGATATTATAAAACATGTACTCATTGTATAAATCCATGTCTTTTGTAATTTCAACTTTTAACATATTTGCGTTTTCAAATATGTTAATTGGTTTGATATTGCCTGCATTAATTTGTTCGTCAATAATTTTTAGGAAGTTTTTATTAAAATATCCAATCATGGGTTGCAAATGATTTTTGAATGAAGGAAGCACAACTTCATACTTTTTTGATTTATCAAATAAATGGGAGAGGAGAGTAGTTGAAATAAAAGGAGTATCACAGCTTACAATGAGGTTATCATTTGTAGAACTTTCGGAAAGTGTACTTTGAAAACCTGCAATTGGTCCCAGATTACTGTGTTTATCACCAACCTTTTTGTAAGGCAAAAAATCTAATTCATTGTTATTTGTGCTTAATATAATTTCGTTACAAATTGGCTCTAAAGTTTCAATAACATGATTGATAACCAGCTTACCTCCTAATTCAAGTAAAGCTTTGTTTTTTCCCATGCGACTGTTTTTTCCTCCACATAGAATTATTCCGGTAATAGTATTTGTATTTAACTTTTTCATTAACATTTAATTAAGCATGTCTTTTCTAGAATGAAAATAAATAAGGATTTAAAGATTATTATTAACGGTATTTTTTTTAGCTCACTATCAAATTCTTTAACTTTGCGTGTTTTTTTACTAATTCAAAAATAAAATGTGCTCCGTTTTTAGCAGCGGTTCCATCTGGCAGTAAAATGTCTTTTAAAAAATAGCAGATGAAAAAAGTTCATACAAAGTTATCAGAATTACCAGCAACCGCAATATGCGGAAACGACATCAGTTCTTCAGTATTATATGTTTCGGCTTTGTCAATTGCCTTTGCCGGGCAATATGCCTGGATTACTCTTTTGATTGTAGCCCTGGTGCTTTATGTTTTCAGAAGAATCTACGGTGAGGTTGTTGGTGCGCTGCCCCTGAACGGAGGAGCTTATAATGCGCTTTTAAACACGACCAGCAAATCTACCGCCTCTGTTGCTGCTACATTAACTTTGTTATCTTACATGGCTACCTCGGTAATTTCAGGAAATGAAGCCATGCACTATTTATCGCATCTGTGGCCTTTTCTGACAGAGAGCATAACAATTGCCAGCGTATCGGTTGAGGTTGTAATAATAGCAACAATTGTACTTCTTGGAATATTTGCGTCATTGACTATCATGGGAATTTCCGAATCATCGAAAGTTGCAATTGGTATTTTCTTATTTCATCTGGCCTCTCTTGCTATTTTAGCTATTGCTATCATAATTTACCTGATGTCGAATGGATTTAGCGTTTTTGAGAAAAACTGGAATTTTCCTATGGAAGGCAGCATCACCATGGCTATTTTCTTTGGTTTTTCAGCATCAATGCTTGGGATAAGTGGTTTTGAAAGTTCAGCAAACTTTGTTGAAGAGCAGGATAAGGGTGTTTTCCCAAAAACATTAAGAAATATGTGGATTGTTGTAAGCATTATTAATCCATTGATGGCCTTTTTTGCACTTTCTATTGTTCCTATTCCTGAGATTACAGAAGAGCATAAAACAACTTTATTGTCTCACATGGGTGAGGTTGCTTCAGGTGGATGGTTGGCAACCATTATTTCAATTGATGCGGTGTTGGTTTTAAGTGGTGCTGTGCTTACTTCGTTTGTAGGCGTTTCCGGATTACTCGAAAGGATGACACTTGACAGAGTTATGCCACAGTATTTTCTAAAGAAGAACAAAAAAGGAAGTTCATACCGAATCATTATGGTTTTTTTCTTTTTGAGTGTTTCCGTTTTATTAATTACTGGTGGAGACGTTGCTTTACTGGCAGGAGTTTATACTATTTCCTTTTTATCAGTAATGGGGCTGTTTGCTGTTGGTAATATTTTGTTAAAGGTAAAGCGTTCCAGGTTACCCCGTCCTGAAAGAGCAAGCTGGGGCGGTTTGCTGGTTGCACTTGCAGGGGTTAGTGTTGCTTTAATTGGAAATATAAATATGGAGCCTGAAGAGGTTGGTGCTCCTTCAAATTTTATGATATTCCTTGAATATTTTATACCTGCCATTTTGTTTGTGATGTTTATGTTAAAGAGAGTAACTATTTTACGGATACTTCTTGTAATTATTCAATATATTTCAAATACCATTAGAAAATGGGCTTATGAGATTGACAAAAGGATTATCAATTTGATTCATGAAATTGATGGACAAGAGTTTGTGTTTTTTACAAAGGGCGATAATCTTTCCAATCTGAATAAGGTAATTCTGTATATCAAAAAGAACGAACAGACAAGAAGACTTCGTGTGGTTAATGTTTGCGAAAAAGAAGAAGCGATTCCTAAGCACCTTTTAGACGATATTGATTTTCTTGACAGAGAGTATCCGGAAATTAGAATTGAATTTGTGAGGGTGATTGGGAAATTTAATCCCGAGTTTATTAATCAATATTCTAAAACACATAAAATCCCAATTAATTTTATGTTTATTGGATCACCAAGCGAACATTTTCCTCATCGAATTGAAGAATTGGGTGGTGTGAGATTAATAATCTAGTAACCAGGTAGTTAATCTGTTTTGTAAGTTTCTTTTTTCATAAAGTTTAGTTCGCATTACTTTTCATTTTTGTTGTTTTCTTGTATTTATTGAAACCAGCTTTTTGTGGAATGTGCTTCACGTGGAACAAACCTTTGTATTGAAACAATATTAAAT
Organism: Bacteroidales bacterium; assembly: GCA_050296515.1. Taxonomy (GTDB): domain Bacteria; phylum Bacteroidota; class Bacteroidia; order Bacteroidales; family NBLH01; genus NBLH01. Next base: position 28,266 of record JBNKRJ010000067.1, read on the forward strand.
TCCTTTAAATACTTGTGTCAAGTCAGGTATGATATTCCTGGTAATTAGCCTTAACATGATACTGGCTTTGATTCCTTGCCATTACTTTGTAAATTAGATCGATAAATAATTTACAAATGCACGGTGCTTTTATTGTTGGTCTTAAAGAAATGATAATCAATAGGTTTGATGAAAGCTTCTGGTTGGAAATTTTGCATGATGCTGATTTTGAGCCAGATTTCCATCCTGTCTCCAATCATGAACTGGATGATGCAAAAGCATTATTGCTGATTAAGATAGCAGCAAAGAAGTTGAGTTTAGGAGATCGCAAATTTGGTGAAACCTTTGGGAATTACTGGATTAAAAACTTTGCGCGTGAAAAGTATTTTGCATTTTTTGATGCTTTTAAATCATCAAAAGATTTTATTAATCAATTAAGCGAAATACATAAAAAATTAACTGGCAACCTTCAAAACCCTATGCCTCCTATTTTTGAAATTACCTGGGAAACGCCACATAGTGCCCTGGTTATTTATAAATCAAACAGGGGTTTAATTCATATTGCTGTGGGCTTGTTAAAAGCTTTAGGTGATTATTACAACGAGGAAGTTTCTGTTTACCACGTTGAAAACAATGGAATTAAGGTTTTCTTTAAGTCATAGATCCATTGATCTATAATACTTGAGGTATATAAGGTTTCTTTTTAATAAAATTGATAGAAGATTGATGTGATTGATGAAAGATGGAGGGCTAACTTCTTTTCTGAACACCAATTTTTTAATAAAAGTTTTGTGCAAAACTGAAATAATGTCAAATGTTTTCTTACATCAATTATTTGGTTATGTTTATTAACTTTTTGTAATCATTGGTCATTTTACAAATCATCTTAATATAAATTGGATAATTTTGATTTAAAAACAAAATGAAGAAATCTTATTTTTCAGTTATATTTCTTGGTTATCTAATCTTTTTAACCATTTACAGCGTAATCCCCACTGTTAGCATGTCAGAAAAATATGGCATTGGTGGATTCGAACTTCGATTGGATTACTGGTTGCATCTTGGTGCTTATTTTGGTGTAGCTTTTTTGTTTCTACTTTGGCAGTTTAACTCATTGGTTGACAGGCGAATATTGGTTGTTGGATTAACCTGGTTGGGTTGCGAATTGTTTGCCTACACCACAGAACTCATTCAGCTTCTTGTACCTGGCCGCACCTACAACATTTATGATTTTGTGGCTAACACTTCCGGCATAGCAATAGCTTATTTGTTCTTTATAATTTTTAAAAAGCGTTTGAAGCAATCTAAATTGCGGATGATAAGTGTATAAAAAAAAGAGGCATTACCTCTTTTTTTATACACTATCCTGATTATAAATTTAAAATTAATGCGCTTCTAACCAATTGGTGCCTGTACCAATGTCAACTGTTAATGGAACCGAAAGTTGCGCTGCAGTTTCCATTTCTACTTTTACCAATTGTTTTACTCTTTCAAGTTCCTCTTTGTAAACATCAAAAACCAATTCATCGTGTACCTGAAGAATCATTTTACTTTTAATGTTTTCTTCCTTAAACCTGGTATGAATTTTTGCCATTGCAATTTTTATGATGTCAGCAGCAGTTCCCTGAATTGGTGCATTGATTGCGTTTCGTTCAGCAACACCCCTGACAACAGCATTTCTTGAATTGATATCTGGCAAATAGCGCTTTCTTCCAAAAAGTGTACTTACATATTCGTTATCGCGGGCAAAAGCAATTTGCTTTTCCATGTATTGTTTTACTTTTGGATACGTAGTAAAGTAATTATCAATTAAACTTTTAGCTTCACTACGTGAAATACCAATGTTCTGTGCCAGACCAAAAGATGAAATTCCATAAATAATTCCGAAGTTAGCCGATTTTGCCTGGCTACGCATATCCTTGCTTACTTCAGATTGTTCCACGTTGAATACTTTGGATGCAGTTGCAGCATGAATATCCTCATTGTTTTTAAATGCAGAAATCATGTTTTCATCTTCACTCATTGCAGCAATTAGTCTCAATTCTATTTGAGAATAGTCGGCTGCAAATAGAATTTTATCATCTCCGGAAGCTACAAATGCTTTTCTAATTTCCCTGCCTTCAGCCGTTCTGATCGGTATATTCTGTAAGTTTGGATTAGTTGAGCTTAAGCGACCTGTTGCAGCAACCGTTTGATTAAATGAAGTATGAACTTTTCCGGTTTTTTCATTAATAAGTTTTGGAAGAGCATCAACATAGGTTGACAATAACTTTTGTAAAGTTCTAAAATTCAGTATTTTATCTATTATTTTATGTTTGCTTTGAAGTTTTTGCAATTCCTGTTCGCTTGTTGAATACTGTCCAGTCTTTGTTTTTTTAGGATTAGGGATAATCTTCATTTTCTCAAATAAAATCTCTCCTAATTGTTTTGGTGATGCTATGTTAAATTCGGTTTCGGCAAGCGCATAAATTTCAGATTCAACCTTCTTGATTTTTTCAGTTAACTCTTTAGAGTAATTTGCCAGGTTCTCTTTATCTAGTTTAACTCCTTCAAATTCGATATCCGCTAAAACTGGCAACAAGGGTATTTCAACTGTTTTAAATAATTCTGTAAACCCGTTTTTTTCCAGTAGTTTTTCCAATACAACTTTTAACTGAAGTGTTAAATCAGCATCTTCCCCAGCATATTCTTTAATCAATTGTGGATCAACATCGCGCATTGTTTTTTGGTCTTTCCCCTTGGGGCCAATTAATTCTTCAATCTCAACAGGATGGTAGTTAAGATACGTTTCAACCAAGAAATCAAAATTGTGTCGTTGTTCCGGTTGCAAAAGGTAGTGTGCAATCATTGTATCAAAGTAAGGACCTGCAACTTCAACTCCATAGCTTTTCAACATTTGCATATCAAACTTCAGGTTTTGTCCTACTTTAAGAATATTTTCACTGGCAAACAAATCTTTGAACTTCAGAACCAGTTTTTTTGATTTTTCTAAATCTTCTGGTAGGTACACATAATAGGCTTTGTTTTTCTCCCACGAGAAAGCTATTCCTGTAAGCTCTACTGTGTGATAATCCAGTCCGGTGGTCTCTGTGTCGAAACAAAATTCTTTTTGCCTGGAAAGGCTTAAAATGAGCTTTTCTATTTCGTCTTCTTTTTCAACAAGCTGATAATCGTGTTCAACAGTTTTTATAGTTTGGTATGTTCCCGGAGTACCAACTTGTTCTTCAGTAACTTCACCAGTATTCTTTTCTTCCGTTTTTTTATTTTCTTGTGTCTTTTGTGTACCTAAAATACTCGATGCCATTGTTTTAAACTCTAGTTCATCAAATATTTTCTGTAGTTTTTCTTTATCCGGCTCCTTGCGCTCTAGTTTTTCAACCTCCAATTCAACCGGCACGTCTAAAGGAATTGTCACCAATATTTTCGAAAGCTTTACAAGCTCTTTTGATGCAATTACATTTTCTTTTTGCTTCCCTTTTAAAAGGTTAACATTCAAAACAAGCTTTTCAACACTCCCGAACTGCGCAATAAGTTTTGCCGCTGTTTTTTCACCAATTCCTGGTACACCCGGAACATTATCAGAGGCATCGCCCCAAAGTGCAAGAATATCAATTACTTGTACTGGATTTGATATTCCATAATAATCGCAAATTTCTTTTTGTCCAACAATTTCAACTGGTTTTCCTTTACGTCCGGGCTTGTACATTTTAATTTTATCACTCACTAACTGTCCGTAATCTTTATCGGGAGTCATCATGTATACATCAAAACCTTCTTTTTCTGCTTTTTTTGCCAGTGTTCCAATGGTATCGTCTGCCTCATAATTTTGAATTTCGATTACCGGAATTCTGAAACCCTCAATAATGGCTTTGATATGTGGAACTGCAAAAATAATATCTTCAGGAGTAGCTCCTCTGTTTGCTTTATATTCGGGATACAATTCCTTCCTAAAGCTACCTCCTGGCGGATCAAAAACCACTGCAATATGCGATGGATTTTCTTTCCTCAAAATTTCGTTCAATGAATTTGTAAAACCAAAAATGGCTGATGTATTTTGTCCTTTTGAGTTAATCCTGGGATTATTAATAAAAGCATAGTATGCTCTAAAAATTAAAGAGTAAGCATCAATTAAGAATAGTTTTTTCTCTGAAGTTTCTGTCATGGCAAAATAGTCTTAGTTTTGTGCGAAGGTAAAAAGATTTTTAGACTATTTTGTTGTCGGAATTTTGACTAATTTTTGAGAACTTCTTGTGTTTCGTAAGGAATTATGAAATAAAATCGTGAACCTTTCCCTTTTTCGGACTCAACAAATAATTCTCCTCTTAGTTTGTGAACAAGGCTTTTTGAAATAGGTAGACCTAATCCGACACCTTTGTTTTTGTATTTATCATTTTCCTGAACCTGGCTAAATCGTTGGAAAATGGTATTGAAATGTACTTTATCAATTCCAAGTCCAGTGTCTTTTACAAAAAATTCGATATTGGTATAATTAACTAATTTACAGCCAAATAGGATTACACCACTTTCGGTAAACTTGATTGCGTTATCAATTAAGTTTATAAAAATTTGTTTAATGATATTCCTGTCTGCAACTACCATGTTATTTTCCGGCAACAGTTGGTTGGTAAATTCAATTTTTACCTTGCTCTTATTTATATCAAATAGTTGTTTACTGAAATAAAGCATCAATTCCTGGAATAAAACATTGATATCGAAATAAGTTTTGTTCACTATTATTTGACCTGATTCAATTTTGGAAATTTCAATAATGTTATCAATTACTTTATGAAGTTGTTCGGTACTTTTTATTAGAATTTCGGTATACTTAATTCTGTCTATTTCATTTAGGTTGCTATTGCTTAATAAGCTTCCAAAACCCATAACAGCATTCATTGGGGTCCGAATCTCATGCGACATATTTGTGAGGAAAGCTGTTTTTAAAAGATCGCTTTCTTTTGCCTTTTTTACAGCATCTTCAAGATGTTTTGTTTTCTCATCTACAATTTTTTCAAGGTTGTTTTTGTAGGTGTTTAGTAAATCGTTTTGTTGAATTATTTCTTCCACCTGTGACGAAATTGTGTTATTCTGCTCAATAATTTTGTCGTTTTGTTCTTTTAACTTTTTCTTACTTTTTACCACGTAATACAAAAATGTAGCTACAATAACAAAAAGTATTAAAACGCTAAAAATCATATTTTTATAAATCTTTCGGCCCTCTTTCTCATTTGCAAGTTCATTCTCAAGAGATTCTATTTTTTTTAATTCACTTTCTTTTTCGTAGCTGTGTATTAGCATTGTTAAATTTAAATCGTCGAGGGTGTCTTTCCAATTGGCATATTCCCAAAGAAAATTATAGGCCGAATCTATATTTTGTTTGTAGAAATACAATTCGGAAATCAGTTTGTTAGTTTCAACAAGTCGCTTTATATTATTAATTTTTTGAGCCTCTTTTAAAGCTGCTTTATAGTTGGTTATAGCCAGATCGATTTGCCTTAAAAGCGTATATACTTTTGCTTTTTTGTCATATATTTTTACCAGGTTTCTGGTATCATTGAGCGAACTTGCAATTTTTACACTTAAATCATAATATTTTAAAGCTTTATCATATTCTCCAATTTTAGCATAATAATCGCCTTCTTTCTCCTTTATTGTATGAAGCAAGTCCTGTTCCGTTGAAAGTCTGTTGTATTCTTCAGCTTTTTTTAAATAATATTCTGCACTATCGAAATTGTTTAGGGATAAGTGCATATTGGATAAATGTAAACTTGTATTTGTTTTTCTGTAGTAGTCATGAATTAAATCGCAAACTTGCATCGATTTGTGATAGTAAATCATTGCACTGTCAATTTCTTTGGTCTTTTCATAAACCATAGCAAGGTTTAGAAAAGTAATAGCAATGCCTACTGTATCTTCTTTATTTTCAGCATGATTAAACAAATCTAGTGCATCAAAATAATAACTTAGTGCATCATCATACATTCCTTCGGCATAATAAACATTCCCGATATTAATTAACCACCATTTTATTTTTCCCTTTCTTTTTTTGTGGGTTTTCATTGCCAGTTTGATATAGTCCAATGCAAGTGAATAAAGCTCATAATCCATATACATATTTGACATTTTGCCATACCAGTTAATCAATTCTTTTAGATCTTTTTTCCTTTTGGCAATTTCAATAGCTTTATTTCCAACTTTTGTTGATTTGTTAAAATCGCGGGTAGAATATTTATCGAAAAGACCTTCTAATGAGGCAAATGCAACTGAATCGTTTTCGCTTTCCTTAAGACTATTACTTATCTCATCTTCAATAGCTAACTGATTTTCCTGGGCACAAATCTGCTGATTATTCTCCAGTATAGATATACTTAAAAGAGTAATTATTAAAACTTTATGACAGCAATGAAACAAAAACTGCATCAAAAGACAGGTTTATAAATTTACATTAAACATTTATTATTGTTATAGACTTTTTACTTATTTCAAAAATTAAACCAAAAATTGTAAATTTAAATATAAATTGTACTATCTAAACTTAGATTTCGGTTATATAAACTGTGCTATTAGTCTTGTACGAATTTCTTTTTCAATAGGTTTGCTAATATATTCATCACAACCTGCTTCAATTGCTTTTTCTCTGTCTCCGGAAAGAGCATAGGCTGTTTGGGCTATTATGGGGATGGTTTTGTTTTTTTGTTTTATTTCTTCAGTAGCTTTAAAACCATTTAATATTGGCTTTTTTAAATCCATCAGAATTAGATTTATTTTAGGTGTATTATTAAAAGTGCTAATTGCTTCTTTTCCATTTTTTGCCCTTAGAATATTTACTCTAGTTATAGTTAGTACCTCTCGCAAGAATAGAAAATTGAAATCCTCATCTTCAGCGATTAGAATAGTTTTATCATGCCAGTCGAAATTTGTTTTCCCTTTTTCTCCCATACTTTCAGTTATTATTTAGCTATTTGGTTCGGTGATAACTAAAAGCCGATGTAGGTTGTATCTACATCGGAATTAATGTATAATATATTTTCCAGGTTGTTTTTCAAGTGCTTTGTGTTCTTTCGTAAAGTTAATTAGTATACTTTTTAAAAGTATGTAAATATATTAAAATCAATGTTTTCAGCGACTTTCTTTAGCAAAAAATATTTTTTTATTAAAACCGTTACGTTATAATAAGCATCAAATTTATTGATTATGATTTTTAAAACATTCGTGTTAACTTTAAGTACCAATAATAGATGAATATTTATGAAATTAATACTTAATATAAAACTACTCCTATGAAGAAAAAACTTATTGCAATTACTATGCTGCTTAGTTCTATAGGTGTTTTGGCTCAGTTTCCTGAACATGTCAAGAGTATTATTTGCCAGCCTAATGCAACTGTTGAAGTTAAAGGAAATTTATCACAAGGGCAGCTTATAAATGATCTATCTTGGGCATGGAAAAGTTCTGTTGCTTGTTTTCCCGGAACTCAAAAAGAGAAATTTACAGGAAACCATGTTTTGTACTCAACAGAAATTCCTCCGCATGCTATTATGAATATTACAGTTATTCCTGATGATAAAAATGCCGATTTTAGCATTTATGCTTATCAAATCGGGACAACAAATTTTTCAACTGTTCCTAATTTAAGTTCATGTGTAAGCTGTGAGGCTGAGCACAAATGGGATTATCCCAAAAAGGGACGTACTCAGGATCACACCCGTTCGGTAAGCTTAAACGCTATTAAAAATCCCTATAACGTGGTTATTGGAGTTGTTGGGGCAAAAGGACTGAAAAGTGGAGGGTTTTCTTTGGCTATTCAATTGGAAGGAGGCGAAGTAAATTTAGCGAAACAAGAAGAAGTTAAGGTGTTTTCAATCAAGTGCGAAAAAGGAAAAGTTTTGTCTTACGAAGGAAATTTAAACAAAGGTGTTCAAATTCATGATTTATCATGGGCCTGGAATAGTTCTGTTGCATGTTTTCCTGAAACCCAGAAGCAAAAGTTTACGGGTAATCATGTTGTTTATGTCACAGAGATTCCGAGATATTCAAAAATGGAAGTAAGTGTGGTTCCTAAAGATGTAAATGCCAATTTTAGCTTGTATGTTTATGAAATAGGAACTAACAGCACTGCTGTTGTACCTAATTTACCATCTTGTGTTAGTTGTGAGGTTGCTCATAAATGGGATAGACCTCATAAAAATCAAACCCAGGATCATACAAGAACAGTGTCTAATATTACCGCAATTAATAATCCTTACAAGGTTGTTATTGGCGTTGTTGGAGCAAATGGTTTAAAGGAAGGTGAGTACACTTTGAACGTGAAACTTGAATCAAGATAAATTTAAGTTTATAGCAAATAAAAGAAAACCGAAGTTTACAGAATTAATAGTGCTGTAGCTTCGGTTTTCTTTATTTATAAATTTAAGTAAATCAGTCAATTACATGACACAAGACTATTGTCTTAATGCTTTTTGTGCCACCTTCCATAGTAAGGTACCAAATGGAGCTCCCAAGGACCAAGAGCCGGATCATCATAAGTGTACATCAGATTTCGAAAGTTCAAATTTAATAAACTCACAAAGTGTTCACCTTCAGTACCTTTATTAAACAGAATTTTGGTTTGGTTATCTATAAATTCCCAGGTTCCAAACTCATCTCTTTCCATTGCCGGGACAATAATATGATAGCTCCCATCTTCGAAAAAAGTAAATTCTAAATCAGCAAAAACTGATTCTAATACTTCTTGAATATCAGAACTTTCGTGAAAAACTTCACCAAAGACCCATGTTTTTCTTGTTAACATGTGGGTTTTCATAAAAATGTCTGTAGGACGGGTGCACTTTGTTTTGCCTGATGCTTCTTGCACAGCCAGGGAGGCTTCATCAATAGGCTCAACTAATTCTGATTTTTCGCATGCTGAAAATGCAATTAGTGTGGTAAGGCATAACCACAAAAAAAAGTAGTAATTCTTGTTTTTCATAACTATAACTATTTGATTTATAAAAGTATTTTAGCGTTTTTGATACAAAAAATTAAGTATCAGGTTGGTTGAGTGTTGCTGTTATCTATGGAATTGGACATATTGTGCATTCAGTTCCATTTAAGTTACAACGTAATAATTTATAATTTATTTTGTTGTTATAGATTAAATTTTAAAAGTAACGTATTTTTATTAAAATTGCAGTATCCTTTTCCAGGTAAATAGAAGCCTTGGTAAAGGATGGTGGTCCGAATGCACCTATTACGTTATTAGAAAATCCAAAACCTTCTTTTGGTATACCAAGAAAGTTTGTACTTAATTCGCCATCTTTGTTTTCATCATGAATTACAGCCAGGGCATATTTTCCTTGTTTTAGTTTCGAAAAAGTATAGACTTCATATGCTTTAGAAATTGGAATGATTTTTCCATTTTGAGCATATTTTTTATCCGGAAAATTTAAACCGTTACTATACAGTCCGATTAATAAATTTCCTCTGGTATTTTCTAAACTGTGTACTTTAACTGTTAATTTAAGATCTTGAGAATGCAGCGTAGTTGATGAAATCAAAAGACTTAAAAGAAACACAGGAATTTTCAAATGACGGAACTTCCTATTTATCTTCAATCCAATCAGTAATTTGTTTGTCCAAAGGACTGGTTTTAGTATAAACAACACCACATACATAACCTTCTGTATCAATTAAATACTTCTGGAAATTCCATTTAACTTTTGAATCAGTAAAAGCATTTTTTTTCTTCTTTGTAAGAAACTCATAAATAGCATGTTTGTTCTTGCCTTTTACGGATATTTTTGACATCATCGGAAATGTGACTCCATAATTCTTTTGGCAAAAATTTGCGATTTCCTGATTGTTTCCTGGTTCTTGCCAAAGGAAGTTATTCGCAGGAAAACCTATAATTATGAAGTTTTTGTCTTTGTATTTTTCGTAAAGTTCCTCAAGTTCAGCATACTGAGGAGTATAACCACATTTTGATGCAGTATTTACAATCATGATTTTTTTTCCTTTTAAAGTACTGAAATCAAATGTGTTGCCATTAATATCTTCTACCTTAAACTGATAGATACTTTGTTTTTCACCCATTGCCTGTGTATTCTTTTTAATTATTTTGTTTTGCCCACTGCATGAATTTAATATCAGTAAACTAAAAACTACATATAGTACTTTTATTTTCACTTGTTTAATTTTTAGTTAAGTAATTGATATTTATTCACTTTTCTTAAACTATTTATATGGAGTTCATGAGCTTGCTTCGCAAGGTTAAACATATTCTTTTGTAAGGCGATTATTCGCTTTGCTCATGAGATCACTTCGTTATGTTAAATTTCTTTATAAACCCCGAAGGGCTCAGCGTAAGCTAATCCCTCAATGAGGGTTTCATATCATTAAATTAAAACAATGAAACACTTAATTTGTTCAAAGGTTATTAATATTTTATAGTCTTTTAAACTCTAATTTTTATAGAAAATTTTTCTAATTATCTGAAGGGACTATTTTTGATTTTCATCAATTTCAGAAGTTTAAAAATTATCTGAAAGTAAAATTACAGTAATTTTTCATAAAGATAGCCTTTTCTATTGCTTCGTACAATTTTCAATTTCTTTTTTGAGCAGCGTTTTATTAAAAGGCTTAGTGAAGTAATTTATTATCAATTGGTCTTCAATTGCTTTGCTTATTAGTTGGGATTTTGAATAACCGGATAAAATCATGTATGGAATGTTTTTGTAAATCTTTTTTGCTTTTTCAATAAACTCACGTCCACTCATCCCAGTCATTTTTATGTTGCTGATTACCAGATTAATATCTTTATCATTATGGATAATATGAATACCTTTGTCACCAGACAAGGCTGTGATTATATCCTACTTTCCTTTAAATGATAATTTGAATAAATCAATATTAATTATTTCGTTGTCAACATATAATATTCTAATCATAACTATTGATTTATGGGGAGCGTTATAAGAACTTTTGTCCCTTTATCTATTTCCGAACTATATTTAATTGTTCCTTTATGTTCTTTAATAATTCTAAATGCAATTGAAAGCCCCAATCCTGTTCCTTTTCCTGGCTCTTTGGTTGTGAAAAATGGATCGTAAATTTTCGGCAAATTTTCTTTCGAAATTCCTTTACCAGTATCCATAATTTTTATTTGCGCAAGGTTTCCATTACCAGTAATGTTTGTTTTTATTGTAATGTTTCCTTTATGCTCAATGGCCTGAATGGCATTTTGCAAAATGTTGGTAAAAACATGATGAAGTTCTCCCTCATTTGCAATAATACCTATTTCTTTTTCAATATAGTGTTTTTCAATTTCACATTTTCCAATAAATTCATGCTCTAGCATCAATAAACAGTTATTCAGTATTTTATGAATTTTGCAATAATCTTTTTTGTTTCCACTTATTTTACTATAACTATTCAGGCTTTTTACAATTTTTGATACCCGGTTTACTCCTTCTTGCATATGGTTCAGAACCAATTGGAAAGAATTTTGATCAATGTTTTCTTCATTTAAAATATTTTCAAGGCTATAAATTCCGGCTTGAATATAATTTAGTGGATTATTTATTTCATGCGATACCCCTGAGGTTAAAAGACCGAGAGATGCCATTTTTTCTGATTCAATTAATTGTGCCTGAGTACTTTTCAATTCATCAAGTGTGTTGGCCAATACTTCTTTCTGTTTAGTAATTCGTTCATTTACAAACTGAAGTTCTTCATTTGTTGATTGAAGTTCCTCATTTGCAGCCTCTAATTCGTCAGTTCTGTTTTTAACAAGTTCTTCAAGTCTGTTTTTGTATTTTTCAAGTTCAAGCTCCGCTATTTTGCGTTCGTTTATATCTCTTACTATTGCCTGTAAGTATCTTTTTCCTTTTAAATTCAAAACGCTTAGACTTACTTCAGCATAGAACAATCTATTATTTTTTATAGTATGATGTAACCATTCAAAAGCCTTCACCTCTTTATTAATTGCAATATCAATCAGTTTCTTGGCTTTTTCTTTTGAAGGAACACCATCTGGTTGAAACAATGGCGATAATTTATAGGGCGTTGTACCTATAATTTTATCTTTTTCGGCCTCAAACATTTCTAGTGTTTCTTCATTGCAGTCAATTATTACATCTTCATCCATGAGAAAAATGGCGTCATTGGCACTTTGGTAAAGTTTTCTGTATTTCTCTTCACTTTCCTTTAGTGCTTGTTCTGCATTTTTTTGTTCACTTACGTTTATTCCAATACCGAAAAAGAACTGATTTCCTTCAATTGTGTGTGATTTAGCTTTAAAATAATAAGGGTGTTTTGAGCCATCCGCATATACAAGCTCTGCTTCATTGTCTAATTCTTCTTTTTCAAATAAATGATGAATTGAATTGCTTATAAAATCCCGATCCTCATTTTCAAAAAAGTCAAAAACCGATTTTTCCAAAAGTTCTTCAGCCGTATATCCCAGCTGTTTTTCATGGTTTATGTTCCATTTTATAAGCTTTGCATCATCACTTGATAATCTAAACATGTAGAAAATTCCTGGAAGACTGTTAATTAAATCTTCAGTGAATTCAACTGCCTGTAAATGAGCTTTTTCGATTTCTTTTCGTTTGGTTAAGTTTACAAATGTGGTTAAGTAAGTTTCACCAATTGCCTCAAAACCAAATTCAATATCTTTATAGCTTCCATCTTTACATTTTACTCTTGCTTCTACCGGAGTAAACTTTCCTGTTTGCTCATATTCTTCAATTGAACTAAACCATAGCTTTTTTACTTCATCTCGGTATTTTTTATCAGGATATGCCACAAGAAACCATCCTCCAACATTTGGAACATCTTCAATGGTATAACCAAATAAGTATTGAAAATATTTATTGTAATGGTATACACTTCCTTCTTTATCATAAACAACAACTCCGACTGGTAGGGTATCAAGGGCATGTTCACTTTTGAAAACATTACTTTTCAGTGCTTCAATTTCTTTCGTTTTTTCAAGAATATCCTGCTGATAACTTTTTTTTAAAGCATCCAGCTCATCTTGCAGCTCTTGATATGTAGGTTTTCTATTGTCCATTTTTCTGTAATGACAATAACATTTTAAGTCAGGTTAGTAGTTCTTCCTTTGAGATGGTTTTCATTCAGCCCTCTGCCTTTTAAAATTACAAAATATTTATGAATTAGAGTATTTTGTGTTCAACCAATTAGGTAATTAGAATGTTGTTTTGAAAACATACACTTGTGACTTTCTGAATCAGTATTGATATGAAGCAATAGTTTGTTTATTAACTTTAATTTTTTTCAATCCAGTTAATTATTTCTTCGCTTAATGGTGAATTAGACGGTGGTATTGATTTAAATAGAAAACCCTGTGCATCAAATAAATACTTGTGGAAATTCCATTTTGGTGAAGCATCAAATTTTCCGTTTAAATTTTTATCTGAAAGAAAGTCAAAAACAGCATGTATGCTATCGCCTTTTACATGAACTTTTGAAATGATAGGGAAAGTTATATGGTATTTTGTCCTGTATTTCTCAGCTATTTGTCTGTTTGTTTTTAATTCCCGATTGTAAAAATCGGATGAAGGAAATGCAATAACAATAAAGCCAAGGTCTTTGTATTTTTCGTAAAGCTCCTGAAGTTTTCTTAATTGGGGGGCATACATGCATTTTGAAGCAGTGTTTACAATCAATATTTTTTGTCCTTCGTAGCACGAAAAATCTAATCTTTTTCCATCAATATCAAGCACTTTAAATTGATGGATTGAGTTAGCTTGTGTCAATTCCTGTGAAAATACCTGATTTCCGGCAAGTATTAGAAAACCAAGAATGACTTCTTGTACTAACAGGTATATGTGTGTTTTTTTTATTTTAATTTTGAAGGCTTCCAATTTTCGGAATTTTTGATTGAGGTGCATACCTGTCCAGGACTTGTTTTGTCAACATTATCCAAAAAGGACTTAAAAGTAGGGTAATTGAAATAGTGGCAATAGAAAGCTGGTAAATATACTCCTGGATAACTCCCCTATAATAAGCGGATGCAGCAATAACAAAGCTTAATTCTCCAATTTGGGCAAGCAATGCACCACCATAAATGCTGTTTAACCAGTTTTTGCAAAAAAAGTTTAAAGTAAACGTGTTGATAACGTGATTTGTGACAAAAGCACTTAATACCAAAAGACTTATAATGAGCAAATTATCAGCAACAAATTGAAGATTGATGAGCATACCTATAGAGACAAAAAACATGGAAACAAACGAAACCCTGAATCCGTGCAAACTATCGTGAAACCATTCTTTAGTATCAGTAGCGTGAACAATAATTCCGGCAAAGAATGCACCTAATGCTGCAGATAATCCTAAGAATGCAGTGAAACTGGCAAAACCAAAACTAAAAAGTATTGCAATAAAAACCTGCAGCTCGTGATCTTTTTCCATCCACTTACTAAATGGGACTTTAATTTTTCCTTTTCGAAGAATCACTATAAATATGCCAATGATTAAAAGTCCACCCGCACTTTTTAAAATAATTTCTTCAGTTGTTGGTGTAACTCCTGCAACTAACTCGGTGATAATCAGCATAGGAACGATTAACATATCCTGCATTAGCAGAATACTAATTACGTTTTGTCCTATTGCTGTACTAATTTCATTTTTGCCTTCGAGTAGCTTAATTACCACAGCAGAACTGCTTAACGAAATAACAAAAGCAACAACTATAACATGCTGAATATCCCAGTTAAAAAAATATCCCAATGCATAAACAGCTATTATTGATGCTGCAATTTGAATAAGTGTTCCAAAAAGTGAAGTTTTCCACAACTTAACCAAATCTGGTAAAGAAATTTCCATTCCGATAAAGAACAATAACAGTATTAGGCCCAGTTCGCCGAGTTCTTCGACCACTTTGATGTCTTCAATGAAACCAATTCCAAATGGGCCTAGTAATACACCCGTTATTATATAAGCTACAATTAATGGTTGTTGAAACCGTTTGAGTAACAGCCCTATAAACACCACAACAAACCCTACAAACAAAAACGAGAGTATGTTTTGATTAAATTCTATTGCAAGGTTTAGCATATGGTTTTATTAGTTGCGTGTTATTTAGCTAATTGTCTGTAATTTAGATGATTATTCTGTTTTTGGATTAGTCTTCAGGCACAAAATCGTTAAGTCTGATTTCTTTTTCCTGACTATTTAATAGTTCAATAAAGCCTTTCGCAATATTTCTGATAATTATTCCTGTATTTTCCAGATCTATATTTTGAATTTCGTCACTAACCTTGTGATAATGCTCATAATTTCTAAAATCAAAGGTGCAAAATGTATGAGATGGAATGTTTAAGTTGCTGTAAATGGGATAATTATCGGATAATCTAAATACATCGAAAAATCCCTTTTTGTAATTAACTACTTCTTCGCTCCCAATGTATTTATTGAAAATTTCGCACATGTTAGAATACATATCTCCACTTAAGTAAACTTTTTCAGGCTGGTTTGTTGCCTCACTTCCAATCATATCAATATTAACACAACAATACAACCCTTTTTGTTCATTCTTAATTTTTTTTGAAAAATGTTCAGAACCTGTCAGTCCAATTTCTTCGCCAGAGAAAAGAGCAACGATTACCGAACGCTTATTTAACTTATTGTCAATCAGTAGTTTTGAGATGTTTATCACCGAGGATACACCCGTGGCATTATCATTTGCTCCGTTTCGAATACTATCTGTATCACTCTTTATTTTTCCAACATGATCGTAGTGGGCACTTAAAATCACAAATTCATTTTTAAGCATAGAATCAGTTCCTTCTATAAGACCTATAATGTTATATCCAATTCTGCCTCCGACCTCAAAGCTATCGCGGTAAGTTTCAAAATACGGTTTTATTTTTAGTTTTTTCAGGTAATTTTCAATATATACAGCAGCCTTCTCAATACCCTCTGTTCCAAAACCTCTCCCTTCATAATAATCAGAAGAAATAGTATCAATAATCCGGGTAATTTCTTCATTTGTAATTACCGAGTCTTTTGCACCCTTAAACTGAGTTTGCAGAGAAGGTTTACAGCCAATAACATGGATAAAAAGCAGGATAAATATACTTAGTTTGGCCATAATTTTGAATTTAGTTAAACTCAAAATTATAAAATAATAGCGACAAATAACAGGCTTAGTTCCTTCGGCCCTCTTATTCGTGGGTCAGTTATTATTTGTTCGTTTTATTGCAGCAAAAAGCCCAATTAGAAATTTAATGGAACTAATCGGGCTTTGTATTAGAATATTGAAAATTAGTCTATAACTGTGATAAGATCTTCTTTACTTTTTCGAACTTTGGCCAGATTAACCAACCAATCCTTTTCAGTATCTCTGTATCCTAATGGCAACATTACACAGCTTCTAAGGCCTTTTTCTTTCAAATTTAGAATTTCATCTAACGCAACAGGATCGAAGCCTTCCATGGGGGTGCTGTCTACTTCTTCGAATGCTGCTGCAGCAATGGCTTGGGAAAAAGCAATATACGCCTGTTTTGCTGCATGGTTAAAATTCTCTTCGGCACTTCTTTTTGGATAATTGTCCAGCAACATTTTTCGATAGTTCTCCCAACCTTCGTTTTTGAAACCGCGCACTGTATTTGTTAAATCAAACATTTTGTTAATTCTATCTTCTGTATATGTATCCCAAGCTGCAAAAACAAGTAAATGCGAACAATCTGAAACCACCGATTGATTCCATGCAATTGCTTTTATTTTTTCTTTTATTTCTGGATTTGTAATAACCAGTATTTCAAATGGTTGCAACCCGCTTGATGTAGGTGCCAATGAAGCTGATTCAATAATTGCATCTATTTTTTCTTGTGGCACTTTGCCGCCGTTCATTGCTTTGGTGGCATATCGCCAGTTTAATTTTTCTATTAATTCCATATTATTTTTAATTTTATAAATGAATGTTTATTCTTATTTGTAATAAAAATTTGTTTACACTTTTATGCTGTCCCAGGCAGCCTGAAATGCCTCTTTTAAAGCTATATCGTTTAACTTGCAGTGAGCCCTGGTTTTTGCATTCATTAAAAAGGCCATTGGATAGATAGTATATGCATAGAGTAGATATGGGGAAATATTCTTTATGATTCCTTCTTGCTGGCCTTTTGACCATAAATCTAACAGTGGTTGCAAATGCTTAAGCCCTTCTTGTCTGCTTGTTTCATCAATCATTGGCGTATTATCGCATTGTGCTAAAAACGCAGCCTCTTCTACCATGTTAAGTTTAAAATTTGAGATATTATACCAAATAAGCTCAAAGCTCTTTTTTATTGGCATGTTTTTATTATAACCTTTAAAAGCATGTTTACAAAATGAAGCCTTTATTTCTAAATACAGTTGATTAACTAAATCCTGCTTATTTTCAAAATAGAGATATATTGTGGCCGGCGAAACGTTAGCCATTTTGGCCACCTTCGACATGGAAGCTCCTTGAATGCCACCATCATTAATCAACGTTAAAGTTGCACTCAGCAATGCGGCTCGTTTATCTTTACTTTTTTGAAGCATGTGCTTGATTTTTAGAACAATACTGTTTTAGTTTCCAGGTTATTGCTATTAATGCCAACTGAATAGGCAAACGAATTAATGCTGCTGTATGACTTCCTATTGCCGGGGTGTTTGAGAAAACATCCCAAATATGAACAGGCAGAAAAACTATCATTAACAGAAAAATGCCTAAGGTTGCTAAACTCTTGTATTTCTTAATATAAAGTGATACACCCAGAACTATTTCAAGGATACCAGACAAGTAAATAATTGTTAATTTAAAAACTAAAAAATCCGGAACAAATGGCAAATAAAAATCAGGCGCTATAAAGTGTTGTATACCCCCCAGAATCATTATTATAGAGACAAGAACTTCAACAACTTTCCAAATTTTAGTTGATTTCTTATTCATATCTTTATTCTTTTGAACTTGCAAAGCTATAAAAAAAGAATGAACATTCATTAAACTACGGGAACTTCTTCTAAAATTTAGAAGACATATCCTGGCACGCAATGTATAAACCTGCATACAAGTATTTAATAATAAGAGGGTTTGTTTAAAAATTCATTAAGTTTGAGAACGTGATTTTTTGTTTATACTAAACCCGTTTGAAATATTGTAAATCGAAATTTTAGAACGGCTTTGTATATGCAGGTTGACTGGCAGTTTTGGTTTGTGAACTTGCGAAGCAAGCCATGTACTAGTGTCAAGTCAAGTATGATATTTCTGGTAATTAGCCAGGTGACAACACCTGACAAGTGCACCAGCCAGGTGTTGTCACCTGACAAATTAGCCTTGACTTTACACTGGCTTATTGCGCATGTATATTTCAGCCTTTTTTACTTGTTTTAATTTTAGTTAGGTAATTGATATTTATTCATTGACATTTCCCATGTTTTGTAGATTTCAGAACATCAGTTACTTATGTTATTACCATCAAAAATGAGGTCTGATAATCAGTAGTTTATAGTTACTATTATGCAACTTTTAACTTTGTTTTTCAACTTCAGAGTTGAATTAGGTCTTCATTTTTGGGTTATTCACTTCGTTCATGAGCTCCACTTTGTTCCGGATGATCCAAAAACGAAGCAACTTAGGCAAAGCAGTTCTCACGTAGCTCTGAAAGAGCAAGTAAAAAGGTCAAGGCTGCTAAGCATGGACTTTAATTATACCTTTTCGGGTATAAAACAGCAATATCTCAATGAATTATACCCGAAAGGGATAAGATGCTTTAATATTGATTATTAAACTGGGTTGTATATTCACTTATTGGATTGGTATAGAGATAATTATCAATGATCCCAAATATACGGGTACCAAATACATCAGTTTTTATTCTTCCCCATCCAAATTCACAAAAGTGTCAGTTCCTTCAATTCTTCCAAGTTCTGTTCCTTCTGCCATTTTTAAATAAGGAATAATGGCAGGATCGTGGTTTGCAATGGCATTTACACCAAATATTTTACTGTTGTCAGGGTTGTCAGCATAGTCTTGATCTTCGGTTCCGGAAAGAAAACGCCAACCACTATCTTCATCATCAATCGGTTTTTCGCGATACATAAATCCTACTTTCATTCCATCAACCGTAATTTTGTTAGAGCAAATGCTATAACCCATCTCATGTACCAGATCCTTGATGTTATTTTCGTTTACTATGAAATTCATTCTTCTTTTTAAAAAAATCCTGGCCAAAGATATGCATAAATTGCATTCAGCGGTTTTAAAAATTTAGCAATCTGCTAAAAATCATAAAACTTTTAGTGGTGTGTATTTTAACATTTATTAGCTTTTAGGATATAGGGAGCTTAGTGAATTGAGTTGTCTTATTTAAAACAAGATGAATGTTAGAGTTTATTAACGGCATTAATTCTTGAAAACAAATTTTGATAACCATTAAACAAAAACAAAAATGAAACAAGCATGATTAATTTTAATCACACACGAGCATGATTATTAACAAAAACTGCTTGGTAGCATGTGAGTTGAGTTTAGTGGATGTTCCATATACCATATAAAATAATTAAAAAATAAACAGATGAAAGTAAAAACATTATTCTTTGCTGCATTGGTAGTTGTATTGGCCGGTAGTTGCTCAAAAAAGGTTTATTTTAATTCACAAATGCGGGAGACACTTGAGGTTGCTGATATTCCAGTTACAGGTCTTCAGTTTTACAACGATGATAAAATTGTATTGAAAAGAAAATTGAAATCGGCTACAACCAAAATTGAATCAGGAACTGTGCAATTAAAAGATGGGGAGTATATTCATTTTTTAATTCTTAATAAGAAAACACCAGGAGTTTGTAAAAAAATGAATGATGATGAGCTAAACATTGCATTTGAGCCTGGTGATGATAAGTTTCTGAAATTCAAACGAATAAAAGGAAAGGATCTGAGTTGTGAATACGAACTAATACTGGATGGACCTAATAGTTCAACTGTTTCTCCAAAAGTTATTTATGATGGAATGGAATATTTTGTTCACCAGGGCAAAGATGTTCGGCTAATGGTTAAAAGGGATGATGTAAGCAAAGTAAAAGTGAAAAAAGACAGAATGAAAGGGGTGAAAATCAGATAGATTAATTTGTTTAATGTGATTATTTTGAGAAAGGCGGCTTTATGGCTGCCTTTTTTGTTACCGTAAATTGATTATGTTTGCAAAATGATAAAAGAGAAATCGGTGAAAGTTAAACCATTTTTAAAATGGGCTGGTGGAAAAACGCAATTATTGCCTGAAATTGAAAAACGAATTCCTTTTTCAAAAAATGATAGTTTTACATATATCGAGCCTTTTGTTGGGAGCGGGGCTGTACTCTTTTGGATGTTAAATAATTATCCTAATATTGAAAAGATTGTTATCAATGATTTGAACGCAGACTTGGTAAATGTCTACCAACAAATTAAAACAAATGTTGAAGCAATTATCTCCTATTTGGAAAACTGGCAAAACGAATATCATTTAATTGATGAAAATGAAGATTTAAAAAAAGCATATTATTACGGAAAAAGAAAGTTGTTTAATTCACGAAAATCTGATAATATTGTACAGGCAGCTTTACTTGTTTTCTTGAATAAGACTTGCTTCAATGGTCTTTACAGGGTCAACAAATCCAACAAGTTTAATGTTCCGGTTGGCAGCTATAAAAAGCCTATGGTTGCTGATGTTGATATGTTGCGAAGGATTTCTGAAAGTTTACAGCTGATAATCATTCGCAGTGTTGATTTTAAACAAATTTTAGACGAATCTACCGAAAAAACCTTTTTTTATTTTGATCCTCCTTATAAACCATTAAATGTTACTTCAAGTTTTAATTCATATTCAATGCATGAATTTAATGATAATGAACAAATAAGGCTTAAAGAATTTTGTGATACTTTGCACAAAAATGGTCATAAATGGCTGCTAAGCAATTCTGACCCGATTGATGAAAACGGTGTTCACTTTTTTAATGAATTATACAAGGATTATACCATTGAAAGAGTTCAGGCTTCAAGGAATATAAACTCTAAAGGTTATAAAAGAGGAAAATTAAACGAGGTTTTAATCCGAAATTATTAATGGATTGGAAGGCAAATTAAGCATTTAGCCATCCATCAGTTAGCTATTAATTCAAAATTATACTCCTGAAGAAGCTGCAAATTTTAGTCGCGGAAAAAACTGGTACGAATTAGATTTACTTATGGGTAAAATTAGCCTTTAAATCACTTTAAATAATATTTAATCCACTTTATCGTTAAATTTATGCACTTGGGCGAATAATTCCTGTGTGTAAGTTAAAAATCAACCACCTTTGTAAAGTAAGACATTGCAATTTATTTTTAATTGAACAGTTAGTCAATTATAATTGTTTGAAGTTTAAAAGAAAAAATGTTTTGCACTCATCTGATTAAAAATGATTAAAATGACAATTCAAATTATAGCAGGGGTTTTATTGGTTTTCATTATTGGAGTGATTGTTTTTATAAAAACAGCTCCACAGTTCGGTGCTCGTTCCGAGGGTGCCAGAATGGATCGGGTTATATCATCACCAAATTATCGCGATGGTAAATTTCAAAACCTGGTTCCAACAACTATGAGTGGTGAAAACACCTCGATGTTTGGAAATATGATTAAGTTTATAAAAGGCGGAAAGAACCGTGAACCTAAAGTTGCATTACAAACTGCAAAGTTTGATAAGGAAGATTTTATCAATAGCAATTCAGGGATAAGTTACACCTGGTTTGGGCATTCAACAGTTTTGATTAACATGAATGGAAAAATTATTTTAACAGATCCTGTTTTTAGTGAGTCTGCTTCGCCGGTTTCGTTCATGGGTGCTAAAAGGTTTAAGTACACCAATCAATTTGAGGTGGAGCAATTGCCTGATTTGGATGTTGTTTTAATCTCTCATGATCATTACGATCATCTTGATTATAAGACTATTGTGAAGCTAAAAGACAAAGTAAAGATGTTTTATGTTCCTCTTGGTGTTGCAGCTCATTTGTTACGCTGGGGAGTGGATGAAGAAAAGATAGTTGAGTTAGATTGGTGGGGAGAAAGCGAATTTGACCAATACTTAAAGTTTGTGGCAACACCAAGTCGTCATTTTTCTGGTCGCGCCGGAGTTGATAAGGATTACACTTTGTGGTGTTCGTGGGTAATTAAAACCGACACATCAAGTATTTACTTCTCTGGTGATTCGGGATATGAAAAACACTTTGAGCAAATTGGCGAAAAGTACGGCCCATTTGATTTAACCATGGTTGAATGCGGGCAGTATAACGAAGGTTGGCCTTACATACATATGATGCCAGAACAATCGGTACAGGCACATGTTGATTTGCGGGGAAAAGTAATGATGCCCGTTCACTGGGGAAAATTCAACTTAAGTTTGCATCAGTGGACAGAGCCTATTGAAAGAGCAGACAAAGAAGCTAAACGACTTGGTGTTGAGTTGATTAGCCCACTGCCAGGGGAAATAGTAAAAATAAAAACCGATGCGGAACGTGAGTACTGGTGGCGTAAGCAACAGGAAATGCGAATGGCAATGTAGATTATAGACCGAAGACAGGTGCTCGAAGTAGGAAGTAAATGAATGGAAATTTGAAGATAGAAGCAATAATAAAACAAACATTTTAGCAGGTAAGATCTCAAGTGAGGTGATTTTCATAATGAGATTTTGGTTAGTAGTTGGCGCAGGTTTTACTTGCGCCATTTTTATTTCTATTTGGCAATAATTTGTTGCAAAAAGGAGGTGCATTTAATTACACACCACAACTGCCAAGGAGATACGCTAGGGGCACTAAGTTGTTATTCTTTAGGCTTTTTAGCTTTCCTTACTGTGATTTGAAAAATATGAACTGGCGGATTTTCTTTTATTTGTGTGAGTGTACTGCCTTTTACAAATTCATAAGATGTTAGTTTACTGATGAAGCTGTTTATTTTAGTCAGGTCTGAATCGCTGTTAAACAAGGCGTCTACTTTGTCTTCAAAGCTAATTATGCTATCATCAAACTCTCCAGTAATGTAAAATACAATGCTCACATTAATCGGGCTCATGCCGTATTTTATTTCAATTTTGTTGTGATTGATCTTCAATTGCTCAAAGTATTCACTTAATTCCTCTTTATTTTGTAAAAGAAAATCTTTGATATTCATTTCAAAATTTTTTATTAAAAACCTGATTAACAAGTTTATGAAATTAAACAATTATGTATAAAATAATTATCTTAGTAAATATTATTTTTTGAAATACTAGGCCAGACATTTTGAACCTGCTTCTATGTCAGATAAAGAGGTGATAAAATCAATTCTTGATGGTAATAAAAATGATTACAGCAAAATCGTTGTAAAATATCAGCAAACCATCTTTAGAACATGCATGGGATACGTGCACAACGAAGATGATGCAAATGATTTGGCACAGGATACTTTTGTAAATGCCTTTCAGAATTTGCATAAGTTCAGATTTAAATCCGAATTCTCAACCTGGCTTATTCGAATTGCCATAAATGCCAGCCTCAACTTTATCAGAAAAAATAAAAAAGCATTTTTTGAGTCTCTTGAAAGCGACGAAGAAAGAATTTCATTAAAAGAAACCCTTTTAATGGCTGATTTTTCTAATCCCGAAGAAATTTTTGTGAATGATCAATGCCGGGGAATAATTCAGGTAGCAATGCATGAACTATCTGATAAACAGAAGACTGCATTTGTTCTAAGCAAGTACGAAGATTTACCACAAAAAGAAATTGCAGCCATTATGGAAATTACTGAAGGTGCTGTAGAGTCACTTATACAAAGAGCTAAAGCGAATTTACAGAAAAAATTATCACAATATTTGAAAAAAAATTAAAATCGCCCGTAGGAAAAATGAAAGTTTTGTTTCTAATCTATAAAATCAATTAAAATGAATTGTTTAACATGTCAACAAAAAATCGAGGAGTTTCAGTCTGGTACTTTACCAGACGATCTCAAAAAGAGTATCAGGATACATCTTGATGAATGTGAGGATTGCAAACTTGCATACGCTGCCCTGGTGTTAACAGAAAAAGTAATTACTGATGAGAAAATAATTGACGTGAATCCTTTTCTGGCAACACGGGTAATGGCTGAAATTGAGCAATCTGGTATGGATGACGCTGAATATTCTGTTTGGACGGTATTTAAAAGATCGTTTCAACCTGCCCTGGGCATTGCAACAATTGTGATTGCATTGTTTTTGGGAGTTGTAATAGGGAATAATTTCAGCAGTGCTTATAGTAAGAACACTGTTCCTGAGGAAGCAATTTTTATGAATGATGCTGCAATTGAATCTATTGGATTATTAACTGAGTAAAAAGGAGACAAATGAAAAACTCTACTGTAAAAGTATTGGTTTACCTGGTAATATTCCTTGGTGCTTTAAATATTGCAGCCTTATCAACTATTGGGTATTACCATTTTTCATCAAAAAGTGATGATAATTCAGAAATAACAAATGGCAGTACTATGCAGCAACATTACAACGGAAGAGCATTCAGAGACAGATTGCAATTTAGCACAGATCAAATGACAAAATTTAAGGATGTCAATGATAGATTTCGGTCGAATGCCAGAAGAATCAATATTGATCTTATTCGCCTTAGAAAAGAAATGTTTGCTGAAATGAAAAAGCATGATTTCGATAGTTCTTTTTTGAATCGATGTTCCGACTCAATTGGTCTGTTGCATGCAGAACTTAAAAAGTTCACATACAAATATTATAAGGGAATATCAGAAATATCTGATGAGCAACAACATTTAGAATTAGATAAAATTTTTGAAGAATTTTTTCTTAACGAAATACAATTTAAAAACAGGAAGCAGTTCAGGAAAGGGAACTGTAACTGATTTAATAAAAATAAATAATAATTTAAAATTTTATAGAAGATGAAGACAAAACTTTTTTTAACAGGATTGGCTCTAGTAGCTTTTATGACAATTAGTTATGGGCAAAATACAAAAGTTAGAAATGGAAATGGCAAGGGAGTAAATAAAACAACCTTTGTTGATAAGAATGGAAATAGAACCTGTGATAATTACGAGCAGCGAACAGCTGCCAATCAGCAAAACCGTAAATTTAACAGGCAAGGAAACGGCTCAGAAAAAGGTCAAAATGCTGGACAGGGAAACAGGAAAGGACGCAAACAAAATGCTACCGGAGCAGGATTTATTGACAAAAACAATAATGGAATTTGTGATAACCAGGAATAGTTACCTACCTTAATTAATTAAATCAAAATAAATAGATAAATAACACATTAACAGCTAATTAATGTTAGCTGAACAGGAAAAATATGTTTAATTTTTAAAATTTAGAATAATGAAAAAGATAGCAATTATAACAAATTTAGTGCTTGCAATAAGCCTTTCGTTAACTGTAGCATGCGAAAAAAGTGACATGATAAATAGTGAAGATGAATTGTTAAACATTTCAGCAGAAGAATATTTAAGCAATCTGAAAGCATCGTTTGTTGAAACAACTGAATTGACGGGCAAAGAAAAAGAAATGTTGATTTACATGAGAGAGGAGGAAAAGCTTGCCAGGGATGTATACTATGCATTATACAATAAATGGGGAAATCTGGTTTTTTCAAATATTTCTCGTTCAGAAGAGAATCATATTGCTGCAATAATTAGTTTAATGGAGTTTTATGACCTAGCTGAAACAGAAATTCTTGAACAAGGTGAATTTGAAAATGAAAACCTGGGAGAATTATACAACCAGTTGGTTGCAAAAGGATCTGTTTCTTTAGCTAATGCTATGGAAGTTGGTGCAACAATTGAAGAACTTGATCTAAAAGATTTGATGGATGATTTAGATGCAACTGAAAATGTAAATATCCAAAACGTATTTAATAATCTTGCAAGAGGATCAAGAAATCATTTACGTGCATTTAATAATCAGCTGGTAAATAATGACATTACCTATGTTCCTCAATACATCAGTCAGGAAGATTTTTATGCTATTGTTAATTCTCCTCAGGAAAGAGGATATGGTTATGGCAAAGGTTCAGGAAACGGGCAAAGAAAAGGTAAAGGGAATGGAAACCGCAGACAAGGCAATTGCAATAACAATTAGAAAAATAATATAGTTAATAGTAAATTTAGGCTGCCTGTTTTTAAACTGACAGCCTTTTTTGTTGATCTTTGGAAAGTTTAATTGGCTGAAGACCAGTTATTTGTCATTTGTTTTTGTAGATATTTTTATTGTGTAACTCCATGTAAATTTCTGGTTTTGAGAGTTTTGCAAATCCATATTTTGAGTAGAGCCATTCGGCGGTGGAAGTTAGTAATATCCAGCGCCTTAAGCCTTGCAGATTTGGATGACTCATTACAACATCCATCATTTTTTTAGAAAGCCCCTTTCCGCGATATTCTTCAAGCACGTAAACATCGCCCAGGTAAGCAATAGTTGAAAAATCAGAAATTACCCGTGCAAATCCAATTTGCGTTTCACCATGAAAAAGACCAAAACACAATGAGTTATCAATGGAGGTTTTAACTTTCTCAAATGGGATGTTTCTGCTCCAATCGGAATGATTGGATAAAAATAAAATGGATTGCTTGCACATCCATTTTATTTTTATCGGTTGATATTAGATAATCAGAGAATTGGGATTCAAATAGTTGCATTTTTTTGTATTTATACTGTTACAATTGTTTAATCTTTTTTTCAATGGTTCAGATCTACCTCAAATATTAATTTATATCTAAAAAACTGTCTAATAGTGGGCACTGAACTTTCTTATACGTGGTGGTTCCATTATAGTTGACATATAGCTGCTTTAGTGATTTTGGGATGAAATTCTCATTAAAATTTCGCCAGCGATGTTGCTTTTCTCTCCATAGGTATTGATTGTATTCGCAGCAATGTTTCATAAAATAAAGCATAGCAAGTTGTTCTTTGTTTTTTGCAAGCAATAATGCTTTGTTATAGTATTTAAGAGCAATTGAACACTTGTAAAAGCTATTTTCAAGGTTGTCAGCAGTTTTAAGGAATTTATTAAAAAGAACATCATACTGAAAAGAAAAAGAATATCCATTTGGATTTGAAGTCCATATATAGCTCAGCATCATCCAAGAATTTCCCCAGTAAGAGGCGTTGTAGAAAAAGTGCCCGATTTTAATGTAATTTGCCACAGCCTTTGAGGGTTCATTAATAGCTTCTTTCTCAAGCTGTATTAACTCTTTCACTATGAGTGCTTTATTGAACTTAAATGAGACAGTATCCGTATTTATCGGTTTTGGAATAAAAGGGTTTTCGTTCAGGTAGGAGCTAAACTCATAATTTTTTTCCCAATAATTTAAAGGAATCGCAGAAAAAGCTTCGTTTGCTATTTTTAAATCGCCACTTCTAAGTGCAATGGTTCCTTTCAAATCTAAAAGCGCATTTTTTGTTGGTAAATTTTGGTTACAAAGGTATTGCTCAAATGCACTTTTGCTTTTCTTTTCTATAAGTTTTATTAGCTTGTGGATATCCTCTGGTGTTGCATAGCGATCGAAAAAAGCAATTTTCCAATAATAACTTTTGTCATACCAATCTTCTATTGACCAGTAATCATGTCCAAAATCCTCGTATTGGTTTTTATACTTTTCGGCCTTCAGTTTAAGTAGGCCTGCAAAGGGAACATTGTTTTCTTTTACAAAAGCTTTACTAATTATTGTGGCTAATGAATAAAGTGGTTTTCCGTAAGCATAGTTTGTTTTTGTTAAATTTTCTAACTCCGATAATGTTTTGGCCAGCTTAATCTGTACTTCATTATTTGTCAACTTGTTTTCGTATGCATAAAACAATGCTAATTCAATATTTTTTTGAACATGAATTGCCTTTGGTGCGTTTTCACTAATTGAGGAAAATAAACTCAAAGCACTTTTGTTTTCGCGGGCAATGAGGTGTAAATGAGCTATTGCCAGTTTTATAAAATCACTAATTTGCGAATCAAATGATGTGTAATCTATTCTTAACCAGTTGTTTAACTCTCGCAAGTAATTCAAATCTTTTGTTCTGTTTTTTTGTTTAATTTTTTCATAATCATCGTTCCATTCATTAAAATTATCCTCGGAATAAAGACTGGGTGAATGATTGGTAAGTTCTGGTGTAAAAATCCAATCTTCCAGTTTATTAATTTCCCGCATAATTAAAAGCGGAACTGTAGGATGATGAGGTGCATTTTCAACAACTAATTTTATTTCTTTAAAAGCTGGTCCGGGATTTTTTATCGCCATAATGGCCCAAATACCAGCAACTTCCTCCTTGTTTTTTGCAAGCTTTAAGCTTTCCTTTAACAGATCTTTATCGAAGAAGCGATATGCCCTAACTCTTTTTTCTTCTCCCTGGTTGAAAATTTTACTGAAGAGATAATTCGCTTCCACTTTTTTACCTAAAGCATTTAAGGCTTCAGCTTTGTGCAATAATGACCAGGTTTTTAAAATACTTGCGCTTTTCGAATTTTTAAAATAGATGTCAAAAGTTTTAATGCATTTTTCATTTTGGTCTGTTTGTCGATACAATCTAACCAAATGGTAAGCATATCTTTCTCGTAGGTTTTTGTTTTTGATATTCAAAAGCTTAGATACTGCTACCTGAATTAATTCATGGCTGATGGTTCCAATTTGGTAGTCGTATTTTTCAGACCATGGATCGCCTACGTATTGATTGTTAAACTCATTCCTTTTTGCAAAAGCAAAATAATCCAATAGTTCTTTATTTCCAGGTTTTAGTAGTAATTGAACAAAAGTATTACCTTCAAAAACATTGTTAAGCGATTTATTTTCATAGGCCAGTAAAAACATGTCTGGTTCAACTTCATAAAGAAGTGTAAATGCATCTTCTGCTCTGCATTTTCCGTTTAAAAGTTGCTGCCATTCTGTGATGTTTTTATAACGATCGGTATTGTTATAGGCAGGTAAAAATCCATTAAGTATTTTGGGCGTGTAGTAAAAGGGGCGATAACCTAATAGTTCTGCGATTTCAGCTCTGAAAGCTGAAATCCTGTAGCTTTCTTCATCCTCGTACCAACCGCATGACTTTATGGTGTTTGCGAAATAATTACTTGATAATAAGATTATTATAATAACTTTCAATGTTTTCATATCCATATTTTTTTATAAATGTGGTATCCCACGAGAAGAAAGATATTGTACTGCCGCTATTGTGTAACTCTTCTTTTTTCAACAGTTTTATAAGTTTAACCATATCCGTTTGCGAAAAGCTTTCTAACCGGATTTCGTCTCCGTAACGAATATATGTATTTTCAAGAACTGTATCGGTTTTAAAAAGATAAAGGTTGTCTTTAATCCTTTGAAACGAAAAGGTATCTTGTTTTACTATTTCAGGATCCAAATCGCGTATAATTCCTTTAAATTTTCTGTTGCGAAACAAAACAGACCAATTATAGATGGGTAGAGCAATATCAACATGTAAATCGTAGCTTTGGTTTTCAACGTAAGGTTTAATTTCCTCGAAACTAGCCAAGGAGTTTTCGATATTATATTCCTTTGGATTACCTGTGCTGTAACACATTAGCATTACTTTATTAACTGGCGGTATTCCTGCTTTATTCTGATATTTTAATTGCCAAAGTCGTAAGGTTACAGAGATTTCCTTTCCTTGATTAATTGTTTTTAGCTCATTTAAAAAGTAGAAATAGTTTTCTTTCGATTTTGGAGTCCAGTCACAGTCAATTTGTACTTCTTTAACTGGTGGCAGGGAAATTGAATCATTCTCATTTGTTTGACTATAAGAATAAAATGAGGAAAATTCCTTTTCAATTTTTTCAATTTTGCCATTAATTCTGTCTACAAGTAGCTTTAATTGAGGCTTTGTTGATTTAAGCATTACATCATTCGTAATAAAAACGCATGGAATATATTCTTTGGGGTAATTTTGCTGATAATCTATATTGAGTTCAGCAACAGGAATTGCTTCATCTCTTGTTGCGCTCCAATCGATATCGAAAAAGCGAATATAAAACTTGTTGATAGCTAACTTATTAGCAAGTTCCTGCTCTTTATCATTAAACTGATAATAGGTTTTCCAGTAATAAAAGGCTCTAGAACTCTTTTCACGAGGTTCGCTGCATTTAAAAAAAAGAACCAGACTAAGGAAAAAAAGGTATTTGTGCATAAAGATTTGGTTTAGAGACGTTTTTCTAATGATTCATAATTTAGTTGATATCTACTGTAGCTATTAATGAAATTTTTGAATTTTGATCATCGATTTTTTCCAGATTGTATAGGATTTTATTTTTTGATTTTCTAACAATTTCGATTAGACCAATGCCTCGTATATCTTCTACTATGACATCTGTTGGAAATCCTTGGCCAAGAATTTTGGCTTTGTATAATTGTTTTACTTTATCAAAATCGCTAAAAATTTTATTTAGTTCTTTAATGTTTCTTATCAGTTTCAGACTTTTCTCATTGGAAATTATGTTTTCAGATAAAATATAAGATTTTGAATCAAACATTTTTGTTTTAAAACTTGCTATTTCGTCTAAATCTAATAAACCATGTCTACGAATGTTTTGTATCATTTCTACAATTGTATGATAAACTTTTCTTTGCGAAAACTGTTTTTCATATTTATCTTTAACCAGAATCTCCACTTGTTCTGTTAATTTCTTTACAATGTTAGAATCCAATCTTCCAGAATAACTGATATCTGGTTTATCAATAATTATTTGTAATGTCTTTTTAAACTCCTCTTCCATTTATAATTTAAAATTTTTCATTTTTATTTAAAGGACCAAAAGCCCATTTCCCCTCAACAAATCAAAAACCTTACTATACCATAATAACTGAAAATCTTCAGCAAATTTCTGATTGAAAGCTTCTTGCATTTGCTGATAAGATACTTTTTCGACATTATTTAAACTTACCGTTATTAAATAATCTGTCAACCAATCACCCTTTTCCTTGTCTAGTTTAATTGAGAACTCATCTGTTTTGTTTACAAAATGAAGTTCTGCCATTTCAATTTCTTTTCCTTTTTTTCTTTTAATAAAGGTTGAAATGGTGGGTTGATTTCCAAGCCAAATTATTCGATTTCCGGTTTTAATTTGGTAATTGTCGTGTTCGTTTATGGCCGATTCAATTAAATGAGGAGAATGGCTTGTTTTTGGTGTTTTGAAATCAAACCATTCCTAATTATTATCAATAGAATAATTTAAGTTGAATGATTGTGTTTATTACAAAATTCTATAAAATGAATTATAACAGTAATTATTGGCATTAATAAACCCAATATAAACAAGAATTAATATTCGTTTATTTGTTAAGTTCTGAAATAATAATTTTTTCAAAATTTTTGAATGGCCTGGTTCCAATAACGCGAGTTTCATTAATAAAAAAGGTCGGGGTGCTACGAATGCCAGCTGCTCTTATCTTGTCAGCAAAGTTTAATAAACTTGCTTCAAACTCTTTATCTTTTAAAAACGAGTCAATACTATCAGGTTTTTTGGTTAGATTTATAATGAGATCTTTTATTTTTATTGTGTCTAGAGCGGCATACATATCTTTAACATCCAGACTATATGAATCAAAAAATCCGGTTTTTTTTGCAAAATGTGCGCATTTTGTTGCAAAAAGTGTATGTGGTTTTGATTGATGCACGAGATACCTGACTACCAGTTTTACTAATCCTTTATCTATGTAATTTTTTTTGAGCTTTTCATAACTTTCCGAAAAAAAATCGCTACATGCTGAACAATCAAATCGTGAATACATGAAAATTGTAACTGGTGCGCTAGAGTCACCTATTATGATATCGTTTTCATTAATAGTACGTAATGCTTCTTCTTTTTTGTCAATAAGGACCTTATGTATGAATTTGTTCGTGTTATATACTTTATCTTCTAACGACTTTACCTTGAAAACAAGAAATGAGATTAGTAAAATAATTATCTGTAATTCGATAAAAATAATCAGTTTCGCTTTTTTGTTCATTGTTTATTTTTTAATATAAATAACTCTTCAATAGTCATTTTTGAATTATCCATTGTTGAGATAATCTTTTCTAATATGAGGCAAATTTCTTCATAAGGGGCATCTAGATAGTTCTTTTTATCAATATATAGATGTTTTGTTTTATTGTTATTTATCAGTATAATAATATCAATTTTCTTCGGGTGTATTTTAAAGTACTTAATTTTCTCACTGTATTGGAGCTTTAATCTATTTTCGTCAAGAATATCCAGCAAATGAATTGCCCAAATCCCGATGCTGTCGTTTTCGAAGGCATTGGTGAAACGGGGCTTATAATCTGAAATTTTCCCAACAATACTATCTCTTCTTATAATTAAAGAATGTTTAAAGCCTTGATAAAAGTAATCAATTGAAACAATGTTTATTCTATCAAACTCAAAATTTTTGTTGAAAAGCAAAAGTTTCTCCCATTTTACATCAGAGTAAGTGTTGGTGGTATTGGATTCGGTGTAGTTATTTGTTCTATTATTGGTTTTACATTTTTCGTAATTAATTTTATAAATATATAAGAATGAAAAAATCAAAAAGAAGAGAGCGATAAATATGTTTTTCGGGCTCAATAATTTTAGGGGCATTTCGGTAACCTTTTAGAATGTATTTGTATAAATGGTATCGGCATATTTTTGAACAAGTTTTTGATAGTTTTGTTTAAAAAGCTCTTTTTGCTCATTATTAAATACATTCTTACCTTCCCCCGTTTTACCATTACGAATGAACTGATTGTATACTTTTTTGTTTTCAGGAGGCAGATCCCCAAATTTTTCCTCATTCCTTTTCATATAATCAAAACTACTATATTTTATAGCTCTTTCAATTGCTTCTTGTGATGGTTTTAAATCGCAAAAATTGATAATTCTATTAATTTCTTTTTTTTTATTTTTCAACAAATCTTCATATTTTACATATAAAACAGGCAATTTTCTCTTGTTTTTGAACCATTCACATGTGTGTTTAAACCATGCTTTAGTCTTAAAAAAATCTTTCAGAAAATCCTCAAACTTTAAATTACTGTTGTTGTAGTTTTTGTTTTGATGGTACAATGAAACAGCTACATCCATTCCATTTCTGTATACATAAATAAATTTTCCTTTTGTTCCCTTTTTAAAATACTTATAATAATCGTGAGTTTTAATGATTCGTGGAGATGGCAAATTTATCGGTTTTTCTCCTTTAAATGAGGCATTTCTAATCCAGGGTGATACTTCATAAATGTGTTTAAAACTCATATTACCATCAGTAGTTAGGTGGTACAGAATCATTTGCATTAGAGTTGTTCCGGATTTTGGGTAAGTAGCAACATAAATATCATCATCGCGCTCGCCAAAAATCATCTTATACTGTTCAAACTTTAATTTGTTTGAAAGTTTTCCAAACCTATCGCCAAATTTGTTAATTCTCCTGTTTATTTTTTTTAATATACCTGATAAGATTGCATATCCTGTATACTCAAACCTTTTCTCTATCTCGTTATTCATCTTTATAAGGAAAAAAGGCTGCACTTAGAATAGTATTAAATACAGCCTTTTAGTTTTCAATTAACTACAACTTCCATCGTAATTATTAACAATGCCTGTTTTTAATTGGTCCCATGTTGGAGGATTTGTGTCATCGTTCCACTTTCCAGAGTATGTCTCACCGTTATTATAAGTATAACTATAAGTTCCATCTTCACACGCTTTACCTGAACCATCAGTACTTGTAAAGGTACAGCACTCTGTTGAGTCATCTTTTTTACAGGATGAACTTCCCATAAGCATGGCAAATACTCCTGTCAGCATTGCAAGTAGTTTAATAACTTTCATTTTGTTTGTGTTAGTAATTGCCTACTCTTACGATTTTCGGCTTCCTCGTCTTACCATTTCAAAGCTTGAAACGTAAATTTTTAAACAATACATATGAATTCTAGGTGATCAAGTATAGTGATTACCTGAATTATTTTTCGTTAAAATAATGGATATTTTGTTTTTAATCTATACGGTTTAATTATATAAATATATATTATTCAGAATTTGTATGCAAAAAAAAAATTGTCGATTAAATGATATTGATAATTATGACAGGAACTCATTAATGAAATTAGAAAAGCTTATAAGTTTTTCTAGTTTTCTATATATTTGATTTAATTATTTCAGGAAGTCTATTTAATTCATTGTCTTTTATACTATTTATAGACTTAAAGGATCAAAAGCCCATTTCCCCTCAACAAATCAAAAACCTTACTATACCATAATAACTGAAAATCTTCAGCAAATTCCTGATTGAAAGCTTCTTGCATTTGCTGATAAGATACTTTTTCAATATCATTCAAGCTTACCGTTAGTAGATAGTTAGCCAGCCATCCGGCCTTTGCTTTGTCTAGTTTGATTGAAAACTCGTCTGTTTTGTTTACAAAATGAAGTTCTGCCATTTCAATTTCTTTTCCTTTTTTTCTTTTTGTAAAGGTTGAAAGGGTTGGTTGATTTCCAAGCCAAATTATTCGATTTCCGGCTTTAATTTGGTAATTGTTGTGTTCGTTTATGGCCGATTCAATTAAATGAGGAGAATGGCTTGTTTTTGGTGTTTTAAAATCAAACCATTCCTGCAAAGGAAAATCAAAACCGATACCATGCATAAAATTAAACAAAGATTTTTTTAAACCTTCAGCAAATTTCTCATGATTGCACCCTTTTAAATCTTTGTATTCCAGGTCATTGTTTGCAAATGTTCCGATTTCGGCAGTTGCTAATTGCGTTTGGAATTTTGCAGGTTGAGTGCCTACAGGGCTGTGTGCGGTCATGGCGAATTGGTGCCAAAAACCTGATTGAACTATTCCTTGTTCAAATAATTGCCTGACTATTTCCAGCGAGTCAATGGTCTCTTGTTCTGTTTGGCTTGGGAAACCGTACATCAGGTAAGCGTGAACCATAATTCCTGCCTGTGTGAAATTGTCTGTTACCTGTGCAACCTGTTTTATTGTCACTCCTTTATTAATGATTTTCAGTAATCTATCCGATGCTACTTCAAGTCCTCCTGAAACTGCTATACAACCTGATGCTGCCATCAATTTACACAGGTCTTTGGTGTACTTTTTTTCAAAGCGAATATTGGTCCACCATGTTATCGAGATCTTTCTTCGTAGTAGCTCCAGAGCCAATTCACGTAAAATTGAGGATGGTGCTGCTTCATCTACAAAATGAAAACCAGTTTGACCAGTTTGTTTTACAATTTCTTCGATTCTATCACATAGAATTTTGGCCTTATTGGGTTCGTATCTGTTAATGTAATCAAGTGTGGTGTCACAAAAACTACATTGTGCCCAGTAGCATCCATGCGCCAGTGTGAGCTTGTTCCATCTTCCATCACTCCATAATCGGTGCATCGGATTCACAATTTCAATAACGGAGATGTATTTATCTAGCTGTAAATCAGAATAGTCAGGTGTTCCAACCTGGTCTTGAGAGAAGTCTTTTGCAAGTGAATTGTCAATATATTCTAACTTACCGTTATTGTAAATGAAGGTTCGATTAAGATCTTCTTTTGAACAGAATCCTTCCAAAAACTTCGTAATTTGGAATAATGGAAGTTCTCCATCATCTAAGCAAACAAAATCAACAAATTCAAATACTCTAGGCTCTTTTAGTGAGCGAAGTTCAGTATTGGCAAAGCCTCCTCCAAAAGCGATTTTAATTTCAGGATAGTGTTTTTTTATCCATTGCCCGCATTTAAAAGCACTGTATAAGTTGCCTGGAAAAGGGACTGAAATTGCAACAAGGTTAGGTTTCTGTTCTTGTATTTTCCGCTCAAGAAGGTTTATTAAAATATTATCAATGAATGTATTATCGTGATTTAACTCTTTATAAAGTTCATCAAATGAATTGGCTGAACGCCCAAGTCTTTCGGCATACCTGCTAAATCCAAAATGAGGATCAACACATTCAGTAATAAAATCCCCAATGTCCTCAAGGTAAAGTGTGGCAAGGTGTTTTGCTTTGTCTTGAATACCCATTGTTCCAAACGCCCATTCCAGGTCATCAAGTTGTTCAAATCGAGATGCTTCAGGCAAATAAGTGTTTTCACAAATTCTGTAGGCAAGGCTCGGATTTCTGCCTTGCAAAAACTGAATGACTGAATCAATAGTCTGAATGTAATCTTCTTTAAGTTGAAAAATTCTCAAGGAGTTTTCAGAAATGTCTTCCAAATCTGTTATTACCTTGGAAAATATTTCATGAAGACCTTTTTTTGAAAAGAGTTCAAGAATAACCTCAATGCCCAGGTCTACCTGATAGGAATTAATGTTTTTTGTATTTAAAAAGCCTTTCAAATAGGCTGTGGCAGGATAAGGTGTGTTTAACTGTGTAAACGGAGGTGTTATTAGGAGGACTTTTGATTTCAAATTACATATTTTAATGGAACACAGATAAAACGGATGAGGCGAATTTACGCAGATTTTTGAACAATCAACTCAAAACGGTCTAAATTTAAACAAAGTAAATTTCCATATTCATTCGAGTTTTTTGTGTAGACTGAATTATCAAGTGCAATTATTTGCCTCCGCCTTTTTATTGAATCCTTTATTTCATTAATTGGTCTTTTTACATGTCCGTGAATAAGTGTTTTTCCATTTAAATGTTTAAGGTCATCGTTTTCATTACAATTCCATAGCATGCTTTTGTATTCAGTAAATGGAGATGGAGTGCTGAAATCAAAACCTGCATGGACCAGATAGAAATTGTCAAGTTCGTAATAATAAGGTAGTTTGCTTATTAGGTTAACATATTTTGGTAAAATTTTTCGGTTGCCGCCAGTAATGTCTTTTCCCCATTTGTAGCCTGGTAATTTTAATGTTTCTTCATCGTAATCCTTTAGGTGTGCCTGCCAACACATGTCTTCATGATTCCCTCGTAAAGGAAATACGGAATATCCGTCTTCAATTAACAAAATGATTTCATCCAGCAATTCCTTCACTTTCGGACCACGATCAATATAATCGCCTAAAAGAAATAGCTGATCGGATTTAGTAAGTGATATTTTATTGAGAATTGCCTTAAATTCATCAAAATGACCATGAATATCAGGAATAACAAAACGTCTGCCTTGGGATGGCTTTTTGACCTTTAAATAAGTTTTAAGTTCATTATTGAGAGAGAAAGAATTCATTGTATAATTATAAAATTTGGGATTTAGTTAATGTGACTTTTTGAAATCACGCAACCCAGTCTGTTAAAAGTAATAGTTTTAATAATTTGCTCATTTCTGTCAAGATAAAACCATTTTCCAACCTTTACTTTAGGTAAATAATGTCTTCCATTATGCTCAATTTTTCGCTTTGCTTTTGACCAGAATCTTGGCCTAAATAATAACCTGATAAGATAAAATCTAACGGGTTTCCATTTTTTGAACTGTCCTTTTTCAATAAGTTTGTTTTCGGAATTATATGAGCTCCAAACTTTTCCTTGTTTCAAATTGAACTTATCTGAATCATAGGCATTTCTAGATTTACCGTTCCAGAAGAAGGAGAAAACTGTATCTCGGGTGAGATTCATGATGTTTATCTCTTCAATTGTATCAGGCAGGTTAAAATCCAGGTTCGCCTTGTCATCACTTGTTTTCAAAGTATCTTTTTGTGAGTAACTTTCAGATTGTATAAGAACAATTATAAGGATTAGAAATAATCTTTTAATTAACATTTTTACAAAACTTTGTGCTACTTCGTGAAAAAGCTTAGAGCAACTCTGTGTTCCCTAAAATGGCTACACCCTAACCCCCAACACCACCATATCATCAATCTGCTGGTTGTTGTCCATCCATTTAGTAATGGCCATATCAAGTGCTTTTTTCTGCACATTCATGGAAAACTGGTGGTTTTCTAATAATGTGTTTTTCAGCCGTTTAGTTAAAAACTTGCGATACAAAGCACCTCCAAACTGATCAATCATCCCGTCACTGAAAGTATAAAAACTGTCGCCTTCTTCAAGCTGGATTTCTTGCAGGCTGAAACTTCTTGGCTTGCTATAGAAAGCTACAGGCATTCTGTCTGCCTTGTATTGAACCAACTCGCCACCTCTGATAATATACAGTGGGTTGTATGCTCCCGAAAACTGGAGCAACTTTGTTTCAAGGTTAATTGTAGCAACTGCCATGTCCATGCCATCGCGAGGCTTGTTTATTTCTTCTTTTTTTTGCTTAAGTGTATTTATAACTTTTTCCCTTAGCTCTTCTAAAATTAAATTAGGTTTTGTAATTACTTCTTCATTTACTATTTCATCTAAAAATGTAAGTCCAAGCATGCTCATAAAAGCTCCTGGAACCCCATGTCCGGTACAATCCGCAGTTACGAGAATGATGTGATTATTCACCTTTTTCCACCAGTAAAAATCGCCACTTACAATATCTTTTGGTTTATAAAAAATGAAATAATCATCGAAATTTTCTTTTAAAATATCAGGATTAGGCAGTACTGCTTGCTGTATTTTTAGTGCATATTCAATGCTGTCGGTTATTTTTTTCTTTTGTTCATACAATAAATCCCTGTTTTTCAGGATTACATCACGCTGAACCAATATTTCTTCTTTTTGCTGAAGTATTTCGGCAGTACGCTCATTAACAGTGTGTTCCAGTTTTTTGTTTCGCAGCATTAGTTGTCGCTTACTGTACCAGATATAGCTGTAAATAGCTGCAATAATCAAAATTCCAGATAAAATGTAAAACCACCAGGTTAGCCAAAACGGAGGGGTAATTTCAATATAAATCTCAGCAGGTGTTTCTTCCCAAATTCCATCGTGGTTGGCGCTTCGTATTTTAAGAGTGTATTTTCCCGGAGGAATATTTGTGAAAGTAATATATCGCTGCTCGTTGGCATCTACCCAGTCCTTATTAAACGGAAAAAGCATATATTGATAACTGTTGCTGCCTGATGAAGCATAATGCAGTGCTGCAAACTGAACCGAGAAAAAAGAAGAACTGTAATAACTAAATACAATGGAATCGGAATGCGAAATATTTTTAGTTAAACCAAAGGCCCCGATTTTAACTGATTTATTCATTATCTTAAAATCAGTAATTACAGTGTTCGCCTGAATGGTGTCATCGAAAATGCTATCTGACTGGAAACTATTCATTCCGTTAACGCCTCCAAAAATAAATAAGCCGTTTGGTGTTTTGTAGTAAGTGCCAATTGAGAATTCGTTACTTTGCAAGCCATCGTCAAGATTGAAAACCTTTGTTGTTTCAGTTGTCGTGTAAAATTTGCAAATTCCTTTTCGGGTGCTTAGCCATAAATTATTCTGGCTGTCTTCCAGAATGCCGTAAATGGCCGAGCCTGGGATGCCTTGAGGGCTTCTGTAGTTTTTGAAAGAATAAACATCTTTATTTGTGAAAATGAATTTTGACAAACCATTTCGGGTTCCAATCCACAAGGTGTCTTCATTGCTTTGATGAATGGCGAAGATATCATTGTCTGCAATTGAGTTTTTGCTTCCCGGAATATTTAGAAACTGCTGAAAACTTTCTGTTTTTTCATCATATAAATTCAATCCATTATCGGTACCTATCCAAATGCGGTTTTTGTTGTCCTGATAGAGGCAAATAATTCTATTATTACTAAGTGACTTGTTGCTTTCTGGATTGTTAAAATGTCTTTTAAAAGCTTCAAAACCAAGAGATTGTACGTTTAAACCATTTTTAGTGCCCACCCATAATCTTCCCTTCGAATCTTTTAAAATACAGGTAACTTCATTTTCGCTTAAGCTTGTGCTATTACCTGGAATATTTTTATAATGAATGGCATTATAATCAGGAAGATATACTTTATTTAGTCCGGCATTGTCGGTACCAACCCATAAAACATTTTCAGTATCATCGTAAAAAATTGATTTTATTCGGTTGCTTGATAGTGCATAAAAACCTGATGGCGGGGCCATAATTAGTCTCCAGTTATTTGTATTTAAATTTAGTTCTGAAATTCCATTTTCATCTGTCCCTACCCAAATAGTATTATTTTTGCCCGAAATGGCTGTCACTCGGTTTCCCGAAAGTGAGTTTCTATCATTTGGTAAGTGTTGGTAGGTTTTAAATTTTGAATTCAAAATGGCCTTATTAACACCACCTCCTCTTGTAGATGCCCATATTATTCCAGACCTGTCAATTAAAATATCCCTGACATCGTTATAACTTATACTTGAAGGATTTTGTTCATCATTTTGGTAGTTCGTAAACTTTTTTGATGCAATATTAAATTTTGTCAATCCTCCTATTTGGCTGCCAATCCAAAGGTTCCCTTTATTGTCCGGACGAATAATGTTTATGTTGTTCTCTTGCTGGCCAATCTTGTTTGGATAAGCATAATAATGGTTGAAAATCTCTTTCTCAGGAATAAATTCGTTGATACCAGAAGCTGTTCCTATCCACAAGGTTCCGTTTTTGTCAATGGCTAAATTCCGAACCTGGTTGTGAGATAAACCGTTTAACTGTCCATTAGCATGAAAATACTTTTTAAAGGTTTTTGTTTTTTCATTATATCGATTAAGTCCATTATCTGTCCCAATCCAATAAATTCCATCTTCCTCCTCAACCACAGACCATATTTGGTTTGAAGAGATACTATTTTGATTATCAGGATTATGTGTTAATACCTCAAAGCTGTTCTTTTTGGGATCAAAAATGTTAAGACCACCACCGTTTGTTCCCAACCATAGTCTTCCTTTCAAGTCAATATAGATACTTTGAACTTTGTCATTGCTTAACGATTGGTTGTTTTCAGGATCGTGTTTCCAGCATCTAAACTCATCCCTTTGTGGGTTGTACAAATTTAATCCTCCGCCCCACGTTCCAATCCATATATTCCCATTAGTAGCAACCTGAATATCACTTATGTTATTGCCACTTATAGTTCCATGAATATCAGGATTATAACTGAAGTTCTTAAATGAATACCCGTCATATCGGTCAAGTCCACCATCCTGAGTTCCCATCCAGATAAAACCATCTTTATCCTGTGCAATGCAATAAACTACACTATGCGACAGGCCTTCTTTGATAGTGATGCGTTCAAAATTTAAATCGTTTGGTTGTGCTTTTATATTCGTGGTCAATAAAAAAAGCAACAGAAACGATAAAATATAGTTTATCCTCATTTAGTCAAAATTAATGCAAAAGTGTTTGCAATAACAATGCGCAAAAATAGGAAGTAAGATATAAATATTCTCTTCGTCTTTCAATTTATTTTGTAAAAAGGTAATATATGTAGATAATTGTCTGGGATTACAGGTTGAATAAGAACAAATTTAATTTATAATTTAATTTTTAGCATGTTAAATTTTATGTTATTAAAATAAGGTGCAAGTCATTTGTCATTAAGTCATTAGTAATAATTAACTAATGACAAATGTCCAATGATTTCCTTTGCATAATATTTCAGGTAATTGATCAGGAAACAACTCCTTCCAAATTCGCTTTGCTGCGCTCCTACTATAATTTGTTTGCTTCCAAATTTATTGCGTCTTCTTCTTTTTTACCTGCCCTTGTAATAAAAAATACATTGTTTAAATCATATTCTCTGTATCGACCTGGTTTTCGCTTGTAACTACCAGGATAACTGAGAATTAAGCCGATTTTTTTGGCTTTATCTACCCAGTAAATAAATATTCCGCTGTGATCTATTTCATGATATGCATGGTTAATGTAGTAGAGCCAGTCACCCGGTTTTATTAAGTCGATATCTGCATAAGGGCCATTTTTTTTGCCTCTATGAATAACTTGTCTGTTTCCTTTGAAAAAGCCTGCTTTTTTAAAAACAGAATTAACATAGGTCCAGCAAGTGCCAGGTAAAATAGTTTTATCAATCAGTGCCATTTTTCGGCCTAACTCAAGTATTTTTCTCGCCTCATTGCTTGCCAATAGCTCTGCTCTTTTAATCGGATCCCTTACAGGTTGAGTGGTATCAACTTTAACTAAATCAGCAAATTTGTTTTTTACTTTTAGTAAGGATAAATTTATCTGGGATTGTGCATGATTGCTGAAAACTAAACATAGCAATGTAAATGCACTAAAAATCAGGCTTTTAATGATAGTCATAGATTCCGGTTTTAAGCCGCAAAGATATAGTTCCTATAACAAAAAAGCAAGTATGCTGTTTTTTGGGATTTAGTAATAGTTTACTCTGGTGTCGTGTCAAGGCTAATTTGTCAGGTGACAACACCTGACAAGTGCACCAGCCAGGTGTTGTCACCTGGCTAATTACCAGAAATATAATACTTGACAAGACACTAGTGACAATTAGCAATTCTGAATACTGATTTGCTTGTTCTGACCCAGGATTAGATCAACCTACATATTATTTGATTTCCTAACATAAAGGTGAGTTGCATCCATTGAACTATTTTGTGTTTTCAATTTTATGTGGACGATTTGTGAATAAATGTTAAAACTAGCTATGTATGACTAAAGTCATAATTGTTCATATAATGCAGGTTAAGTTTTACAGCTTAATATAAAATTGGATAATTATGAAATTTTTTAGAAGTTTATTAATTTGTTTTGTGCTGGTAAGCGTTGTTTCATAGTGTT
Organism: Bacteroidales bacterium; assembly: GCA_050296515.1. Taxonomy (GTDB): domain Bacteria; phylum Bacteroidota; class Bacteroidia; order Bacteroidales; family NBLH01; genus NBLH01. Next base: position 70,775 of record JBNKRJ010000067.1, read on the forward strand.
CGAAAGACGATGAAAAGATACCTTTCGAGGTTAATTTTGAAATAAGAATTACAGGTGAAGCTCCAAATGCTACAATTTCTATTACAAATAAAACAACTGGTGCTACCGGTTACACCTGGACATATAGTGAAGGAGCAAGTGAAGACGGTTCAAATCTGCAAAACCCTTCTGATTTTACTGTAGATAAAGCTGGTCAGTTTACAGTTACATTGGTTGCTTCAGATGGTAGTACTGAAAAAACGGCTACTGTAAGTGGAACAATTACTGGTAACACTGCAATTTTAACATTTACTGATGTTGCATTTGGAATTAATGCAGGAGATGCTACCTATGGTAGATTATTTTCAATAGATGAAGGCCGAATTTACAAAGACTCTCAGATTAGTAATGAAATGGCTTCACTAATTGATATCGCTTTTGGTAGTAAGGGGTATACAATGTATTATTTTGAAAGTCCTGATGAAGCTGATTATCAGCTGACAGGTGCCTCAACTACTAAAGTAGATAACTATGTTCCTGAATCAGATTTTTCAGTTGCAACATTTGATGCAATGACTGATGATGCAGCTATTTCTTCTTTAACTATTGAAGAAACGAATGATAGTTTTGGTAATTCACAACCAAATATAATTCTTTTTGAAACTGCTGCTGGAAGAAAAGGTGTAATCAAAACAACCGCTGTTAATGCTGATAGAATTTTGGCAACGATTAAGGTGCAGAAATATTAAAAATATTATAAAGGTCAGGTTTTCTGACCTTTATTTTTTACCAGGTCTGGTGATATAATACACATCTTTAAGCAAATACTCCCTGTATCTTCCTGGTTCTTTTCTGTGTTCTCCGCCATAGCTTAAAGTGACCCCTATTTTTTTCTTTTTGTCCACCCAATAAACAAAAATTCCGCTGTGCTCTATTTTGTTGTATGAATAGTTGATATAATAAATCCAATCGCCGGGTTTTATATCATCAATATCAACATAAGGCCCTTCTTTTTTGCTTTTATAGGCGATGTATTTTTCGGTTCCGTAACCTGCACGCTTAAAACATTCGTTTACCCAGTTCCAGCAACTTCCTTTAATGATGACTTTTTCTTGAAGTGCCATTTTTCTGCCGGTTTCAAGTACTGCTTTTCCTGCTTTATCTGCATCTTTTTCAGCTCGCTTTATTTTTGCAAGCATACTTTCATCTTTTGGTGCTGTTGAGGTTAATTTATTACTTGCAGTATTATTATTTTCCTTAAGTGCCTTATTTGTGTGCAACATTGTTTTACACGAACCAAGTAATGAGGTTAATAGTATTGTAATGCTCAAAATTTTTAATGCAGATTTCATAATTGATATTTTTCGTTTGCTTTACAATAAGTAAAGGTAACTATTATTTTCAGTTTTCGAAAGTTGGTTTTTTCGATTATTTTTGAATCTTTCTTTTATGTAAAGTTTGACAATGTCCTAAAATTAATTATTCTAAATGGGTAAAAGAGAAGAGTTTATAAGCTCGCTTAATAAATATGAACTTGCATTTTTATATAAGTATAAGGTCGATACTTATATGTTTGATACACAGGAATATATCAAAGATGCGATGAGTTCAAAAGGTATCTCCAAAGAACATGTTGATGATTTAATTGACGAAATAACTGAAAAAGCAAAAGAAAATAATCTTGGAGGTTGCCCGAGATGTCATTCCGATAAATTCTTTTACTTAGAAACTGTTTACGATAATACATCACAAAGTGCTGCAAAATGGGACGATAATGGTTTTTCATCAGAAATGCCAACAGAAACAACTCAGGAATGTGCTGTTTGTGGTTATAAAGAAAAGGTGAATACACCTGGTGGTGGTAAAAATCGAACAATAAAAAATGTTTTGATTGTTCTTGCAGTTATGTATGCTTTGGCGAGACTTATTATGTGGATTTTCGATCTGTAAGATTTACGTTAAGCATACCCCGTCAACTTAATTAAATTTTTAAAATATGTCGAAACAAGGAATGATAAAGCGTTACATGCTGATTATTGAAAAAATCAATAGCATTCATGCGCCTTCGTTTTCAGATATTAATGAACATTTGCGTAAAAACGGCTTTGAGTATTCCAAACGAACCATTGATAGGGATATTGAAAATATCCGAAATGATTTTGGTATCGAAATCGTTTATAATCGTTCAAACAACAACTATTATATCGACAAAGAGAAAAGTATTAATCTTGAGACCTTTAATCGCTTTCTGGAAATTGTCGGAGTTGCCGATTTATTGTCGGAAGGGTTAAACAAAAAAAAGAATATCCTCAGTTACATCAGCTTTGAATCTGAAAACCTGGTTTCAAAAGGAACCGAAATGCTGCAACCTATTCTTTCAGCAATTTTGAATCATAAAGAAATTAGTTTTACTCACGAAAATTTTCAAAAAAGGACATTCAAAACGATAAAACTTTATCCTTATTTACTTAAGGAGTACCAGGACCGATGGTATGTTGTTGGTACGCTTGACAAAAAGAAGACCATCAGAACTTATGGTTTAGACAGGATGACAAATTTGGAAGAAACTGGTATTGAATTTAGTCCTGATGAAAAAATCAACCCCAAAGAATTGTTTGAAAATGTGATTGGCCTTGTTTATTCAACACATGAGTTATGCGATGTGGTACTTTCATTTACACCTAATCAGGCTAAATACATAAAAACGCTTCCTTTGCACCATTCACAAATTGTTTTAAGAGAGGATGCCAATGAGTGTGTAGTTAAACTAAAAATTATTCCAAACTACGAGTTTAAACAACGTGTATTGATGCAAGGTGCTAACGTGAAAGTGGTTGAACCACAATGGTTTGCCGATGAGGTGGCAAATGATTTATTAGCTGCGGCCAAATTGTATTAACAGGGCAAATACAAAAGGAGAGACTATTCTGCCAGTTTCTTTTCACTTGCATTATCCGCTTTAGTCGACATCACTAATAAAACAATTCCAATAATAGCACAAATTAAAAATGCACCAAAATAACTGCTGGTTAGGTTCTTAGAGTAACTAAACAACAATGGGCCAACAGCACTCCCCGCCACAGTCCAGCTAATAGCAAAGCCCGAAATGGCACCAAGGTGTTTAATTCCGAAAAAACGAGGCCATGTAACCGATGATAAAACACCAAAAACCCCCTGCGCCATGCTGTTGCCCAGTATTATCATCCAAAATGTAATTCCCTGGCTAAGAAAAGCTGCCCCAATCATTGAAATAATCAATCCAGAAGTTGAAAAATAAAGAATGTATTTGAGTTTAATGTAATCTGCTGCCCAGCCACCAAGTAATTGAAAAGCAACCGCAATAATTGCTGTTGGTATAAATACCGAAATGGCCTGCTCTTTTGTAAGCCCGACAGATACAAATATATCTTCGATATGAAAAGTAAAAGCGGTAATGTAAAGTGCAAAAAGAGTCATGGAAAGGGTAAAAACCCAAAAAGAGTAGGTTTTTATGGCATTTTTCAATTCAAAATCATAACCTGTGGCAACTATTTTTGTTCTTTTAGGTGTTTTCTTTTCATTGTTTTTAACAAGGTTGCCATCTGGCTTTAACCCGTATTTTTGAGGATTGTCTCTAAAAAATATCCCGGCAAAAGTAAAAAAGATAACACCTGCCACAACTGCTGTTAACTGCCAGGTAGTGCGCCAGTTATAAGCTTCAATCAGGGATGAAAAAATCTTTGGCACAACAGAAAAGCCCAAAACCAGTGATATTCCAAAAACAGCACTGGCCAGTCCGCGTTTTTCATCAAACCATTTCATCACCATGTTTCGCGAAACCATGGTTAATAATCCCTGGCCAAAAAATCGGATGCCTAAAAACCCAATCACCAGCAAAATAAAAATAATAGAGCTTATTGGCACATGTACTATGTTTAAAACTCCGTTGGCCATTTTGTCAACCATGGTTAAGAAAACCAAAAAAACACCCAGCCCAAGTCCGGCAATTGGTGCAATCACTCGTGCTCCATATTTGTCGTACATTTTTCCGCCAAAAGTGAGCAAAAAAGCACTGGTTGTGGTGCCAATCATATAGGTCCAGCTTAAACTTACCCGGCTTAGATCAAGTGCATTAATCAGATGATCGGTAAAAACCGAAACACCAACTGTTTGCCCTGGTGCACTCATTATTCCTCCAATGGCACCAACAATAAGAATAATGTATCCATAGAAGAAAGGACTTTTTTTTGGATTGATAAGTGATGGAAATTTCATATTGGCTGCAAAGGTAATTTAAAACAGTCAGATGTGTTTAATTTGGCATTTTTTTGAAAAAAAATAACTGCGACACGTTTTGGCGTAGTGTACTCCTAATTTTGTTTCCATAAATGAATGATGGCGAAGCGTCATGAGAGCCTATGAGTTTGGTTTTCAATATGTTTTAAAAAAAACGAGTACATCTTTTTTTAGGTAATAGTTAAATGTATTTGTCAAACAGGCGAACATGGTAGTATGGGGGTTACTAGCTAGCCCATTCTAAAAATTTGTTGTGGATCATTCTTTAGTTCTTGGTGGTTTTTATGATTCTGATCCGGTAGAAACATGCAGAGCCGATACAAAATTGGTTGATTTTGAATGACTTAGTTGCTTTGCATGTGCCGAACGCCTTGCAAATTTGTCTTTACACAAGTAAAATGTAAAAACAATCACAAGAATGCGGACGGTTTACTGTGGGGGTTGATAAGCGGATCAAGTCAAAGTAGGTTTTATAGTGCCAGGATTATTGAATTTTCCACAACTTTTTGAAATAACAATTCAAAAACTTGCAACATGACCCGAACTGAACAATTAAGAACCTGTAGAAAATGTCACCATATAAATTTTGACATAAAGAAAGGTTTTATTTGTGGCAAGACCTCAAATTATGCAACGTTTACCGACAAATGTTTTGATTATAAAGAAGCAACATTTATTAGTAAAAAGAAAGTACTTAAACCAGCACAATTGTTAATGGTTGACAGAGTTAAATCTTCAACCAGGGGTACAATTTTTAAAAAAGTACTGCTCATTTTTTCATTGGTTTTTTTAGGATGTGTAATGCTTGACGATCCTAATTTGTTTAGTCTCAATCCTGTAGAGATGACCGATTCAGTTGCCAGAAAAATTTTAAGTGTTTTCTGGGGAATTCCATCAGGATTGTTTTCCCTTGGGGGAGGTTTGTATTTAAGCTTTAGACTAATTACAAAAAAATAGAGAAAATGTTATGCAATTCTTGTGAATTTGCATCTATTAAATAGAATTCAAAATCTAAAACCTTAATTAACTATTGCTAACAGTTTTTAGTGTGATTTTGAAAATAACCATATGACTAATAAAGATTTAAAAAAAACAATTTCAGCCATGATTAAAGAAGCAAAGACAATAACCAAGGATGAATTTGCCGAATACAAGAAAATTGATATTTCTTACGAAGAAGGAGTAAAGTATTTTGGTAGTATGATGGAACGGCTTTTGAATTCAATCGAAAAAATTGAAAGTAGCTTTGAAAGAATGAAACCCTCATAGAGGGATTAGCTTACGCTGAGCCCTTCAGGGTTTTTAAAGAACTTTAACTTAACGAAGTGCTCTCATGAGCGAAGCGAATAATCGTTTTACAAAAGAATAAAATAATTTAAGAAAAGTGAATAAATATCAATTACTTAACTAAAATTAGAACAAGTAAAAGAGCAGAACTAAGCTCTAAAAAAAATGCTTACTAAACTTCAGTCAAATGCAATAAAAGCTGAAGTGAAGTAAGCATTTTCAAAATAGATAGGGCCTGCTGAAAAAGTCAGAGGTACATTAGCTACAAGTTAGCAAAGCGAAGATGTATAAGAATACTTCGAGCTGAAGCTAATGAAGTAGATGATGTGCCTCTGGCTAGCATTATAATCATTAGTTTTTTGTTATTTGAAGATAAAGTTAATGCAAGGAAAAATTACTGTTTTTTTAAAACCTTTGCACTTTTTTACAACTTCTTTTATGTAAATGTTTAATTTTAATAGGCTTAGGCGTTTTTCAGTGAGCCCTGGATATGTTTAATAAAAATTCTTGCTCTAATCTTGTTTATAGTTTTGAGTAGTCTGGTGTAATGCAAATATTTAAATACTAGTTTAAAAGTCATTAGACATTGGTCATTAGTTATTTATTACCAATGACTTAATGACTATTGACAAACGTCTTTTGGAATAGAATCTAATGTCAATAAAACAAAGCCATTGCACAGCGCAAAGGAGGTTTAGTATACTTTTAGTTCTTCCGCACTACTTTTACATCCATCTCAATATCATCTTTAAGATGACGCTTAACTGCACATAAACTTGCAGATTGTATCACGGCGCCTTCGTATTTTTCAGGGAAATCAGCAGGTACATGTATTTGAATATCAACCTTTCCAATCATTTTTCGTATTGGATCATAATGATTTTCCTGTGTTAATTTAATGTTCTCGCTGGAGATATCACGCGAATCGCAAAAGCCTTTCACATAAATTCCTGCGCATGTTCCTAAAGAAGCTAAAAACAGAGTAAATGGTTCTGGAAATTCACCTTCGCCACCACCTTTTGGAGACTGGTCAGTTTGAATGGTAAATCCGTTAATATCTGCAAAAACTTGCTTTTTTCCTTTAAAATAAATATCCATAATTTCCTTTTTTGTGATTGATATACAAAAGTAATTTAAATATATAAATAATTAAATATGTTTTTTGCTCTTTATGTTTTTTTAACAAAATAGTGATAATCTCTAATATTTGATAGATTTGCATGTGGAATTTAGTAGTTTACTAAACTTTAAACTAATTGTTATTTAGCAGATTATTGATGGAAGTTTGAAGAATGAAGTTCAAAAAAAATCTGATGGAGATTACTTTAAATAATTTCTGAAACTGTAACGTATTATTAGAAATACAGTGGAATGTGCCTTTTGGGGGACATTAAAACTTCGGTCTTCTATCTCCAAGTTTTGTGCTAATATTTTCTAATTTGAAAAAGTTTATTAATAAACTACTTTAACCCTAATCATATTGAATTATTTGAAAATACAATTATGAAAATTATTCTTTTCTTGGCGGTCTTATTTATCTTATTATCATTTATTTATAAACTTATAAGCTTTATTGTTTTTAAGTATAAGTTGAGTAATAGGGACGTGCTGATGTTTAAACAACCAGGTTACAAATATTTCAATAAATTTCATTTCGGTGGAGGAGTGGCGGCAGCCATTGCTGGTTACTTGTTTTATAATTTTTATGAGTTTGAGTATATTCTTTTTCTTTGGAGCCTGATTGCAGCAGTTCAGCTCATTAACAGTTTCATTTCTCCGGATGGTTACCTTGTGGTTAGTGTAAAAGGAATTAGAAAACATTACAATGAAAAGCTTCTAAAATGGGAAATCATAAGAAAGCTTGAAGTTTTTGGCTCTCAAATAGTAATTCATTATGGAAAAAGGCAGTATAACGTTTATTTAAACGAGCCAAATTTTTCGAGTAAGGTTTCTGAGCTATTAAAAGAAAGGAAGAAAGATGTTTACGATAAGTTGTTTAATAAGTAACCAGCGACCAATACAACCCTTTTACAATTTCTTCAATGCTCTTGTAATTAAGCGTTTCAGGAGTGTCTGTGATTTCGTGATAGTTATCGTTTCTGAAATATGACGTATCACTTATCAATATGGCATTAAAACCATAAACCCGGTAACTTTCGTGATCTGATGAATACACCCAGGATTTTGCCAGGAGCATTTAATGATTTAATTTTCAGGGCACAAACCTGTTTAAAGCACTTTTTTATTTTTTTGCCATATTTCCCTTGTCCAAATTTGCTAACCATAAGTGCAAAATTTGCTTTGTTTGGATAGAGTAATTTTAGAAATCCAAAAGGATAATCCTGTGACTTTTTTTCTGGAGAATAATACCCAATCATATCCAGGGCAATCATCAATTCAATTTCTGCAGAATCTAATTTCAATGATTGTGCATGAACACGGCTTCCCATTGGAATTCCATTATAGGGAGGCTCTTCAGTGCTAAAAGCGCTGATATCAACACGGTATTTCAATTGAGGTTTTAATGAATCAATTAGCCTTGCCAGTTCAAGTATGCCTGCTATGCCGCTGGTGTTATCATCGGCACCTGGTGCATTTCCGCATACATCGTAATGTGCACCAATGCTGATTCGTTTTTGTGCTTTCGAATTAAACGAAGCAATAAGGTTTTTAAACTCCCTGTTATTCGCTTTGTATTTTTGAGTGCTTAATTCACAATTTAGCTTGCTAAGCTCCACTTTTATATAATCAAATGCTTTGTTTAAAGATTTGGTGTTTTTGTTGTTTCTCGGAGGACTAATCTCTGTAAGTTTAATAACATCCTGATATATCCTGCTTGTATCAATTCGTATGTTAACCTCTTTTTTACTGGTGATTACAGGTTTAGTCAGAATACATGATTGTATTGGTAAAATGAAGCTCAAAAATATAAGTGCAGGAAAGTTTAATTCTTTAATATCCAATTTATTATCCTTGTTTTTATATCAACTGCAATATTTTGAATATAGCAAGATAAATCAATTGTATCATTTTTATTGAAGATAATTTTGCAATGATTCTTTCATATAGGGATTTAATATAGTGCCAAGTCTCTAAAAGAGAATAACAATTATGAATTTTGAGAATAATGTGATATGAAAAAGATAATAGAAGATTTTGTTCCTCAATCCGGGCAACATTGTATAACTAACTCTCTTAAGCAAATTTTTGCTTTCCATGGATTTGAGATTTCAGAAGCTATGCTGTTTGGCCTTGGTTCCGGACTAAGTTGGTTTTATATGGAAAACAAAGCTGTTCCTTTTCCAATAATTAGTGGAAGAACTAAGCCTTTGGATTTTGAAAATGCACTATCAGAAAATACAGGCGTAAAAATTATAGTTAATAAAACCTCCAGTATAAAAAAAGCAAGCGATGGATTGTTTAAAATGATAGAATATAATAAACCCGTTATTCTATATGTTAACATGCCTTTACTTAACTATTTAAATATGCCTGAGGATGCTCATTTTGGAGGACATTCTGTAGTGGTGTATGGTATTGATGAGGTGGATAAGGTTGCTTATGTTTCCGACAGAGATGGGAAAGACAATCCGCTGAATGTAAACGGAAAAATTTTAGACAATGACTATTATCTGGTTCCTCTTGATGAGCTTGCAGTTGCAAGAAATTCAAAATACGGTCCTTTTCCAGCGCAAAACAAATGGCTAGAGTTTGATTTCACTTCTTTCAATGGCATAACTCCTGAAATGATTCATAAAGCCATTAGTATAAACCTGGAGCAACTGTTAAACCCACCAATCAAAAATTTGAGTATTTCTGGCATAGAAAAATTTTCAAAAGCAGTTTTAAAATGGACTGAATTTAACAATGCAAAGCTCAAAGCATCAGCCATTAACAGCTTTTTTATGATTGATGAGCGGGGTGGGACAGGAGGTGCCGCTTTTAGAAAATTGTATGCCAATTTTTTACAGGAAGCTTCAATTGTTTGCAATGATAAAGCACTTGATTTGTTAGGCAAGGATTATCTTGCTATCACAGAAGATTGGAATAAACTGGCTGTTGATCTTTGGAAATTATATGAAACTTCAGATAGGAAATTACTGAAGGAGTTATCAAAAACACTAAAAATTATAGCTGCTAGTGAATATGATGTGTTACAGAAGATGAAGCGGTTTGTTTATGAGTTATAAGGAGTTCTTAATTGCTCTTTAATTGTTTTTTTCCAAGTTGATGCCTCCAAATACCTACTGCAAAAATACCTATTGCAAGGAGGCTTAATTTACCCATTGAAATAAAAATGATTTCCATTACTATTGAAAAAACAACTAATATATTACCAATTGTGATATTTTGTTTTCCTCTTTTTTCAAGTTCGTTGACCAATTCATTGCTTTGTGCTTCACTGAATCCGAGATCTTTATTTAAGCTTCTGTTAATTTCTACATTAGTAAGACCATTCTCTTTCATTCCTGTCATAATGTGAAATAATGTATCTTCTTCATCTTGTTCTTTTCCCGCTAATTTTAAGATATCTATTCCTCGCATTTTCAGATCGAATTTTATTTCTTCAATAGTTTCGCCATTTTCCAGTCGCTCTCTTACTTCTTTATGAATATCGTCTCGATCTAAAATTGTATTTTCAATATTGTTTGAAGAGATAAATTCATCTATAAGTTTAGTTTCTTCTATCATTCTTCTCTTTTCTAATTCTGCACGAAAAGACTGAAGTACATCAGGGTGCATTTCTGCAATTTCAGGAAGTAGGGACATTAGTTTTTCATCACTAAGCGCAAAGTAGTATTCTTTTATTTCTTTAGTGTTCATTTTGGGATAATGTGAAAATTAATTTTACTGGGTCTAAAACTACTAAAAAGAATTAGATTATAATTTCAATTTTTAGAATAATTTAGGAGGTATTAGAGTTCAGTAATCAATGAAAAATGTGAAGGAAAAATAATTATTAAAAAAGATTTTGATATTTACAGGGTGGAAAATAACTTCTACGAACCCAAATTCGTCCAAAAGCTATTCGATAAAATGAGTGGCTCATATTCCCGTATGAACTACATCAGCTCATTTGGTTTTAGTGAAAGATGGCGAAGAGCCCTTGTGAAAGAACTTTCAATAAAAAATGGAACGAAAGTAGTTGATTTAATGACAGGTATGGGAGAATGTTGGAAGTTTATTCTTGGTAGAGAAAAGTCAGACTGTCATTTAATCGGGCTTGATTTTTCTCATGAAATGGTTAAACGAGCAAAAACAAACAAAAATTCAAAGCAAAAACCATTGAGATTCTCGAAGAAAATGTATTTTCAAACTCAATAACTGATAATTCTGCCGATTATGTAATTTCCGGATTTGGTTTAAAAACTTTTAATGAAGATCAACTTACTCAATTATCAAAAGAGATTGAAAGAATATTAAAACCGGGTGGGAGTTTTTTCTAGTAGATGTTTCTGTACCCAATAATCGAATTTTAATAGCATTTTATATGTTTTATCTTAAAAAAGTCATTCCAATTATAGGCCTTCTTTTTCTGGGAGATCCTGAAAACTATAAAATGCTTGGTATTTACACGCAAGAATTTATAAACTCAAAAAAGGTTGCAGAAATATTTAAAAAACAAGATTTGAAAATTGAATACATGGAATATTTTTTTGGATGTGCAAGCGGTATTAAAGGGCGAAAAGTCATTTGATATGAAACTCTGAAAAGTTTAGTCCATATCCGTTAGTTTTATTAAGTTTGTGCCCCAGTTTAACTAATTTTTGGACATTAACCATGAAAATAAAACTCTGCTTTGTGCTGCTTTTGTTGACAAGTATATGCAATTCCCAAACAGAAGTAAAATTTGGTGTGAGAGGAGAGGCCGCTCATAATTTAGCTAGTAACTCTGGTGATAAATTAACCACGTACAGGGTTATTGCTGCGTTAGATCTTAATAAGCTTCAGATATATAGTGGCTTGGTATTTAGCAAAAAGTCAAAAGTCAATTATTCTTTTGGAAGTGATGTTAAATCTTATAAAGGTTTAACAGGTGGTATAATAGGAGGAAGGTTTTACCTGAAAAAAGCAAAAAACAAAGGAGTATATAATTTTTTTGAATGTACGATTTTGAATTACAGTACCTACGAATGCATTAAGCGCTCCTTTTATCCTCCATATGATTTTGAGTTAGTAGATGATAACTCTGGCAAAAACAAAACCTTCTTTATTCAGCCTACAGTCGGAGCAGGGCTTGAATATAAGTTTTATAAAATAATAGCCCTTTCCCTGGATGCAGGACTTGGATATTCCTATAGAAGTCTTGCTTATGAGGACAATTATGCATATGTAAACTATAATGATACTTTTGGTGATGAATTAAGCGGAATCTGTTTTCAGGTTAAAATTGGTCTTGGCATTATTTTTTAATTCTGTGATTTATATTAAAAAATCACGTCTCTTTTTTCTAATCTCTGAATTTGACTTTCTAATCATGATTCTTTGATTAATAATATTTATAATGCGAATTAATAGTTAAAAATAAGACTAATAAAAGCGGCAGCAATCCTGCCAAATACATGAACAATAAGTCCTTTTGTTGAACGGACTTTAGAGGCTCTTTGAATATCTGTTTTTTGAATAAGCCAATTGAAC
>JBNKRJ010000068.1:0-44418 GCA_050296515.1 Bacteroidales bacterium
GGGTTTATAAGGAAACTTAACTTAACGAAGTGATTTCATGAGCAAAGCGAATAATCGCTCTACAAAAGAATATGTTTAACCTTGCGAAGCTCATGAACTCCATATAAATAGTTTAAGAAAAGTGAATAAATATCAATTACTCAACTAAAATTTAAACAAGTGAAAAAATCCTATTTATTGCAATTCAGTAGTTGGTTGGTAATATTTGTCTATATTTACATTTACACTAAACCATCTTGGAATATTGTAAAAATTATTCTGCTTTGGCTTTGTATAAAATAAAAGGTATGAGTAACGACAGGCTGACTTTAACTATTATAGCAATCATTGTATTAGGTCATATAATTGGCGGATTTATTTGGCTAATGATTAAGATTTACAGGAAAAAGAAATAATCATTCCTACCTAAAGCACTGATTAGTAAAAAAGTATAAGGGCTGGCAGAAAAAATACAGTCTCTCCTATATATCGGTACCACTCGTTATTGGCAAGCTTATCTTTACCAATAAAAATCCAGGATAATACAATAGCCATGAGCAAAAGAATTGCTCCTGTAACTTTAAATTTAGGTTCCGAAAAAAACAACAAAGCAATTGACAAAGAACAACTTGCAATCAGCAGGGTTATAATTAATCGGGCAACTTTGTTAATCCCCAACAATTCGATTAGTGAAACAAACTGATTAATAACATCTTGCCGATGATCGTATATTGAAAAAATTAAAATATCTGAAAAAACAAGCATGAAAAATGATAGAATTATTAGAAGTTCTTCGAGATTCAATGTTTTCAATGACATTAAAATTATTGATCCCCAAATACCAATCGTATATATAACTGATACATAAAGTTCTTTTTGTAGCCAGACTTTCTTCTTTTGTCCAAAAAAGAAAACAAGTGAAAGATACAGCGCAGATATCAGTCCAATTGCAACACCAAACACAATGATCTTTGATGAAAGGAAAGTAAGTCCGAGAATTGAAACAATAATTGACAAAACAACAACCACTAGCAAAAGCATCTTAAAATGTCGATGGTAAAACATCCTCCGCCCATCAAGCGGAGCGGAGATCTTAATCGCATCTACCAGATGATCAGCAGTATAAATTACCCAAATAGCAGTTGCAAGGCATAGCCACCAGCAAATTGACATCTTTACTTCCAGTAAATCTGAGGCCATTAGGGCACTGCATAGCGCTCCCAGAACCACGTCAATTGAGAGCAGATTAGCAAGCTTGTATAGTTGAATAAAAGACTTAATAAAATTTATTTTTAAACTTTTATACTGTCATTAAAATACGTAGAAATTGCCTTTCTTATTTTGGATGATGCCTACGAAAAACATCAATTTAATAAATATAAGCTTTTAAACGAATTACTGGGCTAAATATTTAGCAATTTCTTTATTCATTTTATTGTAAAAAAAGGAAAAAGCAAGGTAAACTATAAAAATAAGAGGAATTGCCAGGGCTTCGATACAACAGAACAATAACATTGAGATGATTATAAAATAGTATTGCAATTGGTTTTTGTTAAAGTTAAAGTTTTTAAATCTCATTGGAAACATTGGAAGTTTTACCACTACAAAAGCAGCCAAAAAAACGCTAAGGAATATCACTGAGGAACCTTTTGTGATTAAACCAGCAAATACTGCGGATGCAAAAAAGAAATAGGTGTTTCGCCCTAACTGAGGAAATAAAAAAAAGTTATAAGGATCATAAATTCCCATAAATGTCAACGAAGCAATTAAAAGAACACTTATCTGAAGAGCAATTCCTGAATATTTCTTTTTGTCATTATATGAATAAAATTTTGAAAGTCTGAAAGTTGTAAGCACTGCAAAAGTAAAAGGTGCAAGCAGGGTTAAAAGCGTTAAATAAAATGTAGAAGCAGAAATTTGTTGTACCAAAGAACTATTTTTTAATAAAATGAATAGAATCATTGATGGAGCAACACCAAGACTCACTACACTGATAAGAGAACGTAAAACTTTCTGTTGTTGTTCGATTTCGAAAAATCTATTGTGCAGATAATCTATAATAAAATCAAAAAGCAATATTAAAAAGACACTATATCCGGCAAAATAAAGTTTGTTTTGCATTTGGAAAGTGATGCCAATGGTGAAAAGACCAAGGAATAGTTTTAAAATCAGAAAAACTAAAGTGATATTTTTAGCTACATTACTTTTCAACATGTAACCAAAGCTAAAGAATAATTTTTAGTCTTGAAAAAGTCTGTCGAGACTTTCCTCTGCCCTCTTACTTAAATTCCTATCTAACAGATTGTTAAAAACCGAAAAAGTAATATACAAAACAAATATCAAAGGAACGGAAAGTATTTGCACCACACTGAATAACAATATTGAAACTATCAAAAATATGTATTTCAGTTTATTATCTTCAAAACTAAAATTTTTAAACTTTAGTGAGAACATTGGCATTTCAACCACCAATAAGATAGAAAGTATAACGCTAAGCGGTATTAAAACTTCTGGCTTAACTATATATGAGCCAAGAAATAAGGTCCCGACAAAAAAGTAAATATTTCTGTCTAATGAAGGGAATAAAAGCAAATCTTTAGTATCAAACTGAGAAATAAGCGGAATAGATGCAACTAACATTGCACATGCAGGCGTAGCAAGCCCAAGAAATGATTCCTTTTGCCTGTCATCAACATTAAATTTAGCCAATCTTATTGCCGAAAACAATGCAATTAAGAAAGGTGCTAAAAGAGCTAAAACAACTGGTGTTGGTAAAGCAAAAGCAAATTGCTTTACCTGCATACTTCCTTTTAACAAGGCAAAAAGTATCACTGAAGGAGCAACTCCAAAACTAACCATATCAGCCAATGAATCAAGCTCTTTCCCAACAGGCGAAATTGCTTTCAATGCTCTTGCTGCAAAACCATCAAAAAAATCAAAAACAGCTGCAATGTAAATAAAGTGAGCTGCTAACACTAAATTGCTTCGCCCATCAAAGGACAGCAAAATAGCCACTAAGCCACAAAAAAGGTTAAGCAGCGTAAATAAATTTGGAATATTTCTAATAAAAAAATTATTATTCGACATGCGGCTTAAGGTTTTGATATGTAGTCTATTGTTTGCAAAAATATAATTTTTATTTCCAAATAAGCATAAAACGCAAATTTTCTTGTAGCGTTATTCTTATATTTAGTAAATAATTTAACTACAAAATATCAGTAAACTTTCCATTTTGAAAATTATTTACAATTTTTTATACAAGTTTCAGGCCAAGATAACAGAACATAAATTCAACACTATCTCTAACAAGCTTTGAAATATTGTTAAATAACAAGTACCAGAACTTATTGAGTTTTCTGAAAATCAAATAAATATACTTTATTTTCTTAAATTAATTGCAAAACTAATGGATTATCTTTTTTTTTGACGATTATTTAAGCATAAATGGCAATTTTCAACGTTATAATAATCATTCATCTATTGAATGTAAGTTAAAATGACAAACACAGAATCGAAGCTTCATAACATCAAAATTAAATGCGTGCTGATCGTTGTTGCATTTATGGGCAGCCTCACACACATAAATTCTCAATTTTCGAGTTACAGTAACGAATATCTAAACATTGGTGTTGACGCAGCAAGCCTTGCAAGGGGCAACTCTGTTATTGCAACAACCACAGGTGTTTCTTCTGGGTACTGGAATCCGGCAGGTCTAACTGGAATGCAGTCAAAATTTGATGCATCGTTTATGCACGCTAATTACTACTCAGGGCTTGCTCAATACGACTATTTAGGTTTCTCCTACAAAGCAACCGATAGCTTAATGCTGGGATTATCTGTTATTCGGTTTGGAGTTGACGATATTCCTAATACTCTTAACCTGATTGATGAAACAGGTACAGTAAACTATGACCGAATCACCTATTTTTCGGTTGCAGATTATGCATTTTTACTGTCCCTAGCTAAAGTTTCCAAAATTGTAGGCCTTTCATGGGGTGGTAGTGTTAAACTAATTTATCGACAACAAGGTGAATTTGCCAGTGCCTATGGGTTTGGGTTCGATGTCGGGGCGCAGTATAAACTTAGGAAATGGCGTTTTGGTATAAATTTGCGCGATGCGACTTCAACTTTCAACATCTGGATTTTCAAAAAAGAGTTATTTGAAGAAGTTTTTATTGAAACAGGCAACGAAATTCCATCTAATTCATTAGAGTTAACCTCTCCTAAATTATTGGCTGGTTTTGCCAGAGAATTTACATTTAACGAAAAGTTAACCTTGCTTACAGAGATTGATTTTGATATGCACTTCGATGGTGAACACAACTCACTAGTAAAAGCAAAACCTATCAGTCTTGATCCTCATTTTGGATTGGAATTCAAATACTTAAACAACATATTCTTAAGGGCAGGGGTTGATCGATTTCAGATTATTGAGGATTTTGACAATAGCGAAAGCCTTATATTTCAACCAAGTATTGGAATTGGTTTCAGCCGGTTTAATTTCTCATTAGACTATGCTCTAACTGATGTTGGAGATATGACAATTGCCCCGGTTTCGCATATTTTCTCGTTAAGATACAAATTTGGTAAATTATAAAGGCTCTTGCTAACATCAACCTATCTCTACTTTTCAAATAAATATTATTTTTGCGATGTACGTTTTCTTTTAAGTGCAATTTGAATGGCAGAGTTTGATAACAGGGGTTCAAAGGAATTACCATTAATCGATTTAGATAAAATAATTTGCAACAGCAAGTCGAAAATACTGAAAAGTATGCCTCGTTTTGTAGTTAATTATTTAAAAAAACTAATTCATCAGGAAGAAGTTAATGAACAAATTATTACGCACCAGGATAAATTTGGGTTGGATTTTGTGATGGCAACTTTAAGTTATCTTAATATTACTACTGAAACATTTGGCATTGACAAACTATCTGAAAATGGCAGATTTATATTTGTTTGTAACCATCCTCTTGGTGGTGTTGATTTTTATGCAGCTCTAATAGCCGCACGTGAAAAATTCCCTCAGGTAAAAGTAATTGCAAATGAAATATTAATGAATTTAAAGAACCTCCAGGAATTATTCTTACCAGTAAATGCATTTGGTCGTTCTCCTCAGCGTTATTATGATATGATTAATTCAGCTATGGCCTCAGATATTCAATTGATGACTTTCCCTGCGGGCGAGGTTTCCAGGAGAAGAAAAGGTGTTATAAAGGATGGGCCATGGCACAGAAGTTTTATCAGAAATGCGCTAGAATATAAACGCGATGTGGTTCCGGTTTACATCCACGCAAAAAATTCAAACCGTTTTTACATTCTTGGCAGGTTGAGAGAAAAACTTGGAATAAAATTAAACTTTGAACTGATTTTATTACCCGATGAACTTTTTAAACAGCGCAATAAAACGATAAGAGTAGTTGTAGGCAAACCAATTTCATACGAAACTTTCACCAACACCAAAGAGCCAAACGATTGGGCGCAAAATGTAAAGGAGATAGTATACAGTTTGCAAAAAGAGCTGCCAAAAGAGGTTCTGAAGAAATATTAAGATTATAATTCGGCTAAAATTGTTTTATTACCAGTTACCTTATCCTTAAGCTTAACATTTACTTTCGTACCTATTGGCAAAAACACATCTACCCTTGAACCAAATTTTATGAACCCAAGCTCTTCATTTTTACTAGCAAGATCATCTGGTTTTGAGTAAGTTACAATCCTTCTAGCTACAGCTCCTGCTATTTGTCTGATTAAGATTTCTGTTCCATCATTTGATTCAACGACTATGGTAGATCTTTCGTTGTCAGTTGATGATTTTGGATGCCAGGCCACCAAAAATTTACCTGGATGATATTTTACATACTTTACTTTACCATTTAAAGGGTACCAATTTGCATGAACATTAAAGGGAGACATAAAAATTGAAACCTGAAGTCTTTTCCCGTTGAAATATTCAGGTTCTTCAGTTTCTTCAATTACAACAACCTCACCATCAGCAGGACATAGCAACTGATTTTCAGCAGTTTCAGATAGTCGTACCGGTCTTCTGAAAAACTGAAGAAAAAAAGCAAATATCAAAAACGAAGCTATAATACTAATAACCTGGAGTATAGCTGCATCAAAAACAAAATAAAACAGAATTATGTTTACCAAAATTAGCGCTGATAAAACCAATGATAAAGTTGGATATCCTTCTCGATGTATTTTCATAACCACCTGATTAAATTCAAATTAAATAAACAGAAGATATACATAAACTATTGGAGCAGCCATTAACAGACTATCAAACCGGTCTAAAATGCCTCCATGTCCAGGTAAAATGGTACCTGAGTCTTTAATGTTGACTTTCCTTTTTAGAAGGGATTCCAACAAATCGCCAAATGTACCAAATACCACAGTTAAAATTGCAATATTAAGCCAATGAATAATACCTATTTCCTTTATAAAAATAGACACAAGCCATGCAGCAATTAATGAAAAAAACGCTCCTCCTAAAAACCCTTCCCATGTTTTTTTTGGAGAAATCCTTTCGAACAATTTGTTTTTCCCAATCATTGAACCAACAATATAAGCGCCTGAATCACTGGCCCATATCAATACAAAAAAAGCTATTAGAATTGAGCCATTAAACTCATTATCAAAAGCTGAGTAATAAACCATGTAATTTACCAAACTGAAGGGCATTGCAACATATAAAGCACCAAATATTGCATACGAGATATTTGAAACTGGATGTACGGAATCTCTAAACATCTCTATTATTGTTATAGCAATAACAATTGGCAGATATGCAGCAAATATCTTCGTGTCAGCCTTACCTGAGGCAACCAGAAAATTTGTAACAAAAATTACAGAGCCAAAAAAGATTCCTGTTATCACCTGGGGCTTACGACCATCTCTTAATGCAATTTTATAAAACTCGCCCTGCCCTATTGCTACAATAGCAAAAAAAACAACAAAGAAAGAAATGGGGTGCAAAAGAGTGCTACCAATCAATATAATCACAAAGACGGCAGAAGTGGCAGTTCTTTTAAAAAAATCACTTTTCAAATTAGAAATCTTTTAAAATGTTTTCTGCCTTCGTTTTGTTATCAATTTCAACATAAAGTTCAAGTTCACCAATCAGGAAAGAACTATCTCTTTCGTTTACGATTACTGCAGAAATATCATTTTTTTCCAATATCCTTTTTGCAGTCTGGGCATTCTCCATATTTACATAAGTTTTTAAAATAACCCATTCCTTACTTGTATTAATTTCATCAATGGCCCGTTCTTCATTACTGGCTTCAACAAACAGTCCGTATTTCCCATCAGGGTCTTGCTTGATAATTGCCTTAATATTATGTTCGTTTAAAACATCTTCATCTCTCTCTGCAAAATGAATTTCATCATATTTTCTAACTGATATCCATCCATTTAAAGAGTCCAACAATGAAAAAGCTTTTTCTGCATCAACATCTTTGACATAAATTTCAACTTTTTCAAGATGATAATCAGAGTCTTTTCTTTTTATAACGAAATTAGCGATTTCCTTTTCATCTAAAATATCAGTCCTGAATTTTGTTTGGCTAACACTATCGCATGTGATAATTTTTTTCCAGCCATCAACATTTTCCTCTTTCAACAAAGGAACTGTTTTTTCAAGATCTTCGTTATTGATATAAAGCTCGTAGTTATCAAGAATAAACTTCGAATCTTCTTTTCTTTTTAAAATCGCATGAATTCCAACTTGTGCAAGAATATCACGATAAGTACGCATTTGTTTTTCACCAACAAAAGAGTTGATTTTTGTCAAACCATTAAACTCATCGATTAGCTCTTTAGCCTTGGCCTCGTCAAATTTGTTAACATACAATTCTATTTCACCCAAAAGGAATAAACTATCTTTTTCATTAATAATTACAGAAGGAATTCCATTTTCCTCTAAAATATCCTTACGTAATTCTGCTTGATGAATTCTCTCAAACGTTTGAATTTTAACCCAATCCTTCATATTATATATTTTATCCTTTTAGTAAAATTTTGTTGTATTAATAAACTTGTGCGAAAATAAATATTTTAAGCGAAAAACAATCTTTAAACAAATCTATGATTTCAAAACAAGAACAATCAGCTGTTTAGGTCCATGCGCTCCTAAGATCAAAGTTTTTTCAATATCTGCGGTCCTCGAAGGTCCCGTAATATTGGTAATTTGCGAAGGAAAATCATCACCATATTTATTCTGAACACCTTCTAGAGCCTCTTCAATTTCTAATACTAATTGATTTTCATATGCAATCACAACATGTATCTCAGGAAACGGGAAAATCCTTCTTGCACCTGGTAATGCACTACTAACCAAAACACTACCAAATCTAGCAACCAGATATTCACAACCACTAATTCCGCTTTTTATTTCTTCTGGTTTCTCAAACTCAGTTGTAAAAGGAACACCTGTTTTCTCAACAATTTCTTTAAATTTAGGATCTGGAGAGTAACACAAATCAAGTTTTTTTTCCTGATGAATTGTTTTCAGATTTTCGATTAACTCGTCTTCATTGCTACAGTAATAAAACTGCCCACTAATTTTGGTCAATTCTTCACTAAAAATCTCAACCAAAGGTTTATCAGGAGTAATAAATATTTCTTTATTCGTGAGTTCAGGCTTATCAAACTCCTTTATTTTGGCAGTTTTAAGCCCTCCCCTAATTCTTCCAAGAATCTTTTCTTTCGAGTTACTAGTCTCCATAAAATTGTTTCAAGTAATAAGGCAATAATGATGTAAAAGTAATGAAAAAACCTTATCCTCAAAAGGGATAAGGTTTACATGTTAATCAATTTTCAACAATTCCAAATTGAATTAATTTATGTTATTCAGAACTAGCCTATTCTATTTTTCTTTATCAAGATCTTCAGCAAGCGTTTCATTCTCACTTTCATTACCTCCCCCTTTCTCTTCGTGGTTAACCTTTAAGGTAGGCATTTCTTCATCATCAAATAGTCTCTTGCCAAAAATTCTTTCGACATCTTCGCTGAAAATTACTTCTTTTTCCAACAGCAATTCAGCCAGCTTGGTAAGCCCTTCCTTGTTATCCTTCAATATTTTTGTTGCTCTCTGATATTGCTTGCTCACAAGTTCTTTCACCTCAGCATCAATCACTTCAGCTGTTTTTTCGCTATATGGTTTATTGAACGAATATTCGCCACGTCCTTGAGAATCATAAAAGCTAATATTGCCAACTTTATCACTCATCCCAAAAAAGGAAACCATGGCGTAAGCCTGCTTTGTAACTTTTTCCAAATCATTCAATGCGCCTGTAGAAATTTTCTCAAAAAATATTTCTTCTGATGCTCTTCCACCCAAAGCAGAACACATTTCATCAAGAATTTGCTCTTCGGTAGTAATTTGTCTTTCTTTTGGAAGGTACCAGGCCGCTCCTAAAGCTTGTCCACGCGGAACAATTGTGACTTTCACCAATGGATGTGCATGCTCTAACAGCCAGCTAATTGTAGCATGTCCGGCCTCATGATAAGCAATTGTTTTCTTTTCTGATTGAGTGATTAGTTTATTTTTCTTCTCCAAACCACCGATAATACGGTCAATTGCATCGAGGAAGTCCTGCTTTTGAACAACTTTTTTGTTTTTACGAGCCGCTATCAGTGCAGCTTCGTTACAAACATTAGCAATGTCAGCCCCTGAGAACCCGGGTGTTTGTTTCGCCAAAAAAGTTAAATCAAAATTTTCTTCAATGGTAATTGGTCTAAGATGAACCTTGAAAATATCTTCTCGTTCTCTTAAATCAGGAAGTTCTACATGAATTTGTCTGTCAAATCTACCGGCACGCATCAAGGCGGCATCCAAAATATCAGCTCTGTTTGTGGCTGCAAGAATAATAACACCAGTGTTTGTATCAAACCCGTCCATCTCGGTAAGAAGCTGATTAAGAGTGTTTTCTCTTTCATCGTTTGAGCCAAAATTGGGGTTTCGCCCCCTTGCTCGCCCTATTGCATCAATCTCATCAATAAATACTATACAAGGTGCTTTTTGCTTTGCTTGCTGAAACAAATCACGAACCCTTGAAGCACCAACACCAACAAACATCTCAACAAAGTCGGAACCCGACATTGAGAAAAATGGAACATTAGCTTCGCCAGCAACCGCTTTGGCTAACAAAGTTTTACCAGTTCCCGGAGGGCCCACCAAAAGTGCTCCTTTTGGAATTTTACCACCTAACTTAGTGTATTTCATCGGGTTTTTAAGAAAATCGACTATCTCAGTAATTTCAACCTTTGCTTCCTCAAGTCCTGCAACATCCTTGAAATTGACTTTAATATTGGCTTCTTCTTTGTCAAACACTTTTGCTTTGGATTTTCCTATTGAAAAAATATTTGAACCACCAGCTCCACCGCCTGCACCCATTCTTCTAAAAATGAATAGCCAAATAGCAACTATTATTATTATTGGGAATAACCAGCTTAAAAGATCTCCTAAGTGATCCTTACGAACTTCATAATCAATATAGATTTTATCCTTACTTTCAAATGCTTTTTGAGCCTCCTCCATTTTCTTATCGAAAGTCTCTACAGAACCAATTGTAAAATAAAACTGAGGAGAACTGGCACTTCCGTATGTCACACCTTTTTTTCTGTACTTATCATATCTTTCTGAAGCAAATTTTTCTTCTTTGATATATACTTCAACCCTTGTATTATTTACAACCACAACTTTCTTTACATCATGGTTATTAAGCATTTCTTCTTTAAACTTTTTCCAATCAATTTTTTCAGTCTCGCCTCCGAAATTGATAAATTGAATTCCGATAAATACTAAAGCTATTAATCCATAAATCCAATAAATATTAAATTTTGGTTTCCCAGAGTTGTTTTTGTTTAAATCAGGCTTTCTTTGTTTTTCGTTATCGCTCATATATTAATTTGTTTCTTAAATTCATAAAATTACCAAATAGATCTTATCGCCCCTAAAAGTAGAAATAAATCTGGCAGAACACTTTTGGGTACAATTCCCGTACCACCAGAAAAAAGAGAAAATTTAAATGAAATAATGACATTATTTATCTCTCAACAGATCTTTTTTGACATATTGTCAGCAATTAAACAATCTCAGGAACCTCAACTTTTTTTGCATCTTCCCAAAATTCTTCAATATTATAAAATTGTCTTGATTCGAATTGAAATACATGAACAACAACATCGGAATAGTCAATCAAAATCCAGCTTGCATTTTCAAATCCCTCTTTATGGTTCGGTTTTTCCTCTATTTCGTCCTTCACCATTTTTTCAACCGAATTGGCAATTGCATTCACATGTGTACTTGATTCTGCATCGCAGATAACAAAATAGTCACAAACAGAACTTCCTGTTTCCTTCAAATTCAAAATTACAATGTTTTCAGCCTTAATTTCCTGCATCCCTGCGACAACTGTATCTACTAATTTTTCTGTTGTATACTCTTTTATCACTCTTAATAATTTTAGTTAAGCTGCAAATTTAGTTAAATTTTAAAATAATACCTTCTGGTAATTTGGTTGTAAAAACTTTCTTTATCATCAGCTACTGATTATAGTATAAGTTAACCCGTATTTTTTAAAACATTGATAAAATTTAACATTATTTAGGTATTTTTATCGCACATCTATTTTTTAACATTGTGATTGGTAAAACTATTATAAAATTAGCAACTGTAGATTCAACAAATCTCTATCTAAATAATCTATGCAAAACCAAAGATATAGAAGAAGGCACATTAATAGTTGCAAATGAGCAAATTTCAGGCAGAGGCCAACTAAACAACAAATGGGAAAGCATACCTGGTGAAAACCTATTGCTAAGTTTTATCATTTACCCTCATTTTCTAGGTGCCGAAAATCAGTTTATGCTATCAAAGGTTGCAGCTTTGGGAGTATTTGATTTTTTAAGTAAGTATATAGAAAACGTAAAAATAAAATGGCCAAATGATATTTATGTTGGAGATAAAAAAATTGCTGGTATTTTAATAGAGAACAGTTTAAGGGGAGCCTCAATTTCAAGTTCTATTGTTGGCGTTGGCCTAAATATAAATCAAACAATATTTAGTAAAGAAATTCTTAATCCTACCTCATTAAAAATAGAAACAAAACAGACGTTTGATCTGGAGGAACTACTACCTGAGCTATGTAAGAACTTTAACTCCAAATACAATGAACTGAAAACCGGAATAAATAAAAACATTGACAATCAATACATTGAGCATCTATATAAATACAGGGAATTAGGCAAATATCGTGATGCAGATGGTCAATTTACCGCTAAAATAGTTGGAATTGATGAATCCGGAAGACTTTGTATAGTAGATAGCACCAATCAATCAAGAAAATATGCTTTTAAAGAAATAGAGTTTCTCTGATTATTCTATTCAAATCCTATTTCGATGTAAGAGGGTCCGGCATCATGGTTATGTTTTCGCCAATTATGTTTATCCACCAATTTCCGTTCCCGTTCTTGGTATTTCTTAACTCAACAGTTATTTCTGCATCTGTTGATGTTATTGTATACCTGCTATTTACATCAAGTACTACATCAACTCCTTCAATATTAAGTGTTCTTCCACTAGCTTTTGGCATAATCTTTATTTCTGAAGCAGTTCCTGAATATGTATAAGTATCGCCCACTGCATAAATAACATCCATGTCAATTAAACCAGAAGGAGTTTGCATTTCAAAACGATTTTCCACACTTGTTGCAGGATTAATATTTAAATCACCTTTTACAGTAGCAAAAATTTTCTTTTCAAGCTCAATCGAACCTAAATCCGTATTTTCATTAGCTTTAACAGAAACATTACTAACAGTTTTTACCAAAAATGGTGCTACAGGAGTAAAAACAACATCGTAATTTCCTTCAACTAATCCTAAAATACAAAAGGATCCATCTGCATCAGTGTTTGTTTGAATAATCTCTCCATCCATAACAATGCTAATTGCAGGGTTCAAATTTATTGGAGTAACAACGCCTCCTATTTCACCGGTTGATTCACCGGAAAAAGCCCTTATTGCCGGATCTAAATAGTAGGTTCCATTATTCTCACTTATGGATTTTTGCACATCAAAATCAAGAAATATTGCTTTGTTATTCTCATATACTAAATTTTCATCTATCTTAATTACGATTTCCGAACCTTGTTGATTTACTGATTTTAAATCAAATGTCCCCTGAGGGTTTACAATTGAGTTTTCACCAAGTACGATAATGATTTCAGAAAGGGTGCCTGGAGCTATTTTTGTAGAAGCAAGAAATGAATTCTTTCCATTACTTAGCTCACTCAAATTATACTTGTGCGGTTGATAAGTATCAATATCTATCTGGGTTTTATTCCCATCGGATGAAATGTGAGTTAGTTTTATTGCACTAATTTCAACATTAATTTGCTCTGCTGATACATTTTCCGCAGTCAAAAAAACATCTATACTCCCGTACTCATTAGAAGGTTCATCAGCACAAGATGAAATTACAAGAGCTAAAATTAATATAGATAGCACTATCCTCATTGGTTTATATATTACTTGGTTCGTCTACTTAATACTTGATTAGGTAAAGACCATCATTTCATGAAATCATTACAACTAATCATCAATTTGTATAACAAATCATTCTTATCTTACAAGATGAGAAATTTAAAAATGTATATTTTAATAAAATTCAGCCTTATGGAAGTAAATCAAAGATAGTGTTTTTGCAGTTTTGGTTGCATTCTTATTTGATAAACGAAAATAAGGAGATTTTATTGCTCAAGCCAGGACAAATGTAATCATCTGATTAAAAGATAATTAAAAAAAACTTAATAAGTAATTTTGAAATTTAACGTATGACGAAAAAAAACGAAAAATAATTTGCCGAAGTAAAAAAATATTATTTATCTTTGCAGCCCTAAACATGGTGATTGTAGCTCAGTTGGTTAGAGCATCGGATTGTGGTTCCGAGGGTCGTGGGTTCGAATCCCATCATTCACCCAGAAATAAAAAAGTCTGAATTTTCAAAATTGAAAGGTCAGACTTTTTTATTTACTCCATCGCTAACACTTTTTCAAATATTCAAACACACACGAAAGTCTGGCCGGAATGTAATTAATGAGCATTTTTTTCTCCTATTTGTTTGCAAAAGGAGCTTTGAAGTAAAACAATCAGTGACGCATCACGGCCTCACTTTCCAACAAAAAACTCCGCAAAGAACTGTGTTATAGTTGATTGCGGAGTTTTCGCGGAGAGAGGGGGATTCGAACCCCCGGTACCCTTTCGAGTACGTCAGTTTAGCAAACTGGTGGTTTCAGCCACTCACCCACCTCTCCAATAAAGCGATGCAAAAGTAAAAAAATAGATCTCGATTACCAAAATTTAATCAGAAAAAAACCAATAATTTTTCTTAGAATCATTCGTCCTGCCATAATATCCTTGTTTTTCAATCAACGATTCTGAATATGTTAATTTAGAACACCACCAGCCACCAAACACACAACTCACTGACAGCCAACAAACAAACCCCTCATAACAGATTATACTACTTTATCAATTTTAATAAAACTTTTATCATAATATTTTATATCCAAATTTTTTTTAACTAAATTTAAACACGTTTTTAAAAACCTTACAAAAATTAACCAATTAAAGTCATGTGTTTTTAGGCTTTTTAAATCAAGTAACCTGAAATGCGCCAACTAAAAATAACTAAACAAGTTACAAATCGAGAAGCAGCTTCTCTGGATAAATACCTGCAAGAGATCGGTAAGATAGATCTGTTAACAGCCGATGAAGAGGTTGAACTAGCCCGCAGGATTAGGCAAAATGATTATCACGCTTTAAATAAGTTAATCAGGGCCAATCTTAGATTTGTAGTCTCTGTATCTAAACAATATCAAAACCAAGGACTTACACTTCCAGATTTAATCAACGAAGGTAATATTGGACTGATTAAAGCTGCTAAACGGTTTGATGAAACCAAAGGATTTAAATTCATTTCCTATGCAGTTTGGTGGATCAGGCAATCAATTCTACAAGCTTTGGCTGAGCAGGCAAGAATAGTGAGGCTTCCTCTTAATAAAATTGGCTCAATAAATAAGATCAACCAGGTTTTTGCAAAACTCGAACAAGATTTTGAGAGAGCACCTACTCCAGAAGAAATTGCAAAGGAACTTGAAATTGAAGCAGCCGACATAAAACAAATAATAAATAATACCGGTCACCATGTTTCAATGGATGCACCAATAAGTCAGGATGAGGATAACAACCTGTACGACATCATGTTAAGCAAAGACAGTATCAGTCCTGAAAGTGATCTTCTAAGAGAATCGTTAAACAAAGAAGTTGAGCGTATATTGTCAACACTAACAAATAGGGAAGCTGAAATTATCAGGCTTTATTATGGCTTAAACGGTCGAAATGCACTAACTTTAGAAGAAATTGGTGAAAAATTTGATTTAACAAGAGAAAGAGTTCGGCAGATTAAAGGAAAAGTTATAAAAGTCCTTAAATCAAGAAGCAAAATTCTTCGCTCTTATCTTTAATCAAAAGAATTTGAGATTACGCCTAATTATTTATATATTCAGGAGTTTTAAATAAAATACGAACAGGGTCTTTTGAAGATCAATAGAAAATTAAACTAATTAAACATGGGATTATTCGATAAGCTTAAAGGCGAATTAATAGACATTATTGAATGGCTAGATTCGACAGACGACACAATGGTCTACCGATTTGAACGGAGAGGCAACGAGATAAAAAATGGGGCACAACTTACTGTCAGGGAATCACAAGTGGCAGTTTTTGTAAATGAAGGAGAATTGGCAGATGTTTTTCCTCCCGGAAGATACCAGCTAACGACTCAAAACTTACCCATTCTTTCAACATTAAAAGGATGGAAATACGGGTTTAACAGCCCATTTAAAGCTGAAGTGTATTTCCTTAATACAAAAAGATTTACAAATCAAAAATGGGGCACACCAAATGTATTTTATATCAGAGATGCTGATTTTGGACGTGTAAGTCTGCGTGCTTTTGGTACTTACACTATGAAAATAACAGACCCTGTTAAATTCATAAAGGAAGTTGCAGGAACATCAGGTGAATTTACTACGAGTGAGATCCAAAATGAAATGCGCAGCCTAATCATCACACGCTTTATTGATGCAATTGGTGAAAGTAAACTCGCATTACTTGATTTTGCTCAGAATTATAAAGATTTATCAGATTTCTGTCAGGAAAAATTAGGAGGAGAATTTCAGGAATATGGTCTTGAAATTACCAAATTCCTTATTTCAAGCATCAGTCTTCCAGATGAATTACAGAAAAGACTTGATGAAGGCACTGGCATGAATATGTTGGGAGATATGAATAAGTATTCTCAAATGAAGGGTGCTGATGCATTAAGTAACGCTGCTAACAATCCTGGCGGAGGCGGAGGAATGGAAAACATGATGGGAATGGCCATGATGCAACAAATGATGAATCAGCAACAACAGAACCAACAAAATCAGCAAGGGAATAATCCGCCACCTCCTCCACCAACTACGCTGTACCATGTATCAATCAATGGTCAGCAAAGTGGACCTTTTGATTTGAACGCATTAAAGCAAATGATAACTCAAAATCAAATAACTAAAGAAACATATGTCTGGAAAGAAGGAATGGCAAGCTGGCTAGCAGCTAGTCAGGTGCCTGAAGTGGCTGCATTATTTGGTGCAGTGCCACCTCCGCCACCACCTCCACCACCAGCATAAGCTTTCAATAAAATTTCAAAAATTAGAGATTATACCATTTTGGTGTAATCTCTAACTTTTTTGATTTAATAAGACCTGAAAATTTAAACATCTCAATTATTAATTGACACTTAAACAGATATCAAGAAAATTTTAATCTCATCAAACTTTAACAATGGACGAAAACCCAATAACTAGTTCGAATCAGGAAGAAATAGCCTGTAGTAATTGTGGAGCAAAACTCACTTTTGCACCAGGAACTGATAGTTTGAAATGCGAATTTTGCGGAACCATAAATGAGATAGCTGTAGATGAAGAGCAAAGGCAGGAGGCGCACCAAGAAATTGACTATCACGCCTTTATAAGCCAGCAATCTGATATAGCTCCAAAAGTAGAAATCCTGGTTTTAAAATGTGACGGATGTGGG
This sequence comes from Bacteroidales bacterium, assembly GCA_050296515.1. Lineage (GTDB taxonomy): Bacteria > Bacteroidota > Bacteroidia > Bacteroidales > NBLH01 > NBLH01. The sequence continues at coordinate 17,130 of JBNKRJ010000068.1, forward strand.
GCACAAACCACCTTTGACCCAAATGTAATTTCTGGTAGTTGTGATTTTTGTGGAAGTCCACTAACATCAAAAGAAGGTCATAAAGCAAGTCTAATAGAACCTAAAGGAATGTTGCCCTTTAAAATTCAGGACAAAGAAGGTGTTAATTTGTACAAAACCTGGCTTCGTAAGCTTTGGTTTGCACCAAATAAATTAAAATCTTACGCTCGCCAAACTGAAAAACTGGCTGGCATTTATATTCCTTATTGGACCTTTGATTCTAGAACTACAACCGGGTATACCGGTGAAAGGGGTGACAACTACCAGGAAACTGAAAGATATACAGAGAATGGAGTACAGAAAACAAGGACTGTAACAAAAACAAGGTGGCGAAGTGCCAGAGGAACTGTTTACAGAAACTTTGATGACGTTCTTGTTCCTGCCAGCCAATCCCTTCCTGTGAAATATGTTGACAGATTGGAGCCTTGGGATTTAAACAACCTTGTTCCTTACGACACAAAATACCTTAGCGGGTTTAAATCAGAAAGTTACCAGCAAAGTCTAGAAGATGGTTTTTCAACGGCGCAGGGGAAAATGAAAAATGTGATTCGTGAAGATGTACGAAGAGACATCGGAGGAGATCATCAAAAAATTCACACAATGAATGTCGACTTTGATGATGTTACTTTCAAACACATTTTGCTTCCCATTTGGATTAGTGCGTACAGATATAATGAAAAAGTCTATCGGTTTATGATAAACGGCAGAACCGGTGAAGTGCAAGGAGAAAGACCTTACAGCTGGATTAAAATTACACTTGCAGCACTTCTGGTTATTGCTATTATTGTAGCAGTCTACTATCTGTATGAAAAATATGGAGGATAGAGATCAATGAAGATTGATAGTGATTGAAATCAGATTGATGGTGATTAAAAGGCAAACGTTACAAATTGCGCAATATCAATCTGATTTCAATCTTTAATCAATCTTGTTCAAATATTCTACAAAATCCTCTTTTTTATTTCAGTCGTTGCTTCTTCAAAACCAGGTTTCCCAAGCAAAGCAAACATATTCTTTTTATAGGCCTCAACACCAGGCTGATCAAATGGATTCACATCTAGCATGTACCCACTTATGCCACAAGCTTTTTCAAAGAAATAAATTAATTGTCCCAAAGTAAATTCATCTATTCTTTCAAGCTCAATTCTAATATTAGGAACACCTCCGTCAATGTGAGCTAGTTTAGTTCCAAGCTCGGCCATTTTATTTACATCATCAACTTTTTTTCCTACAAGAAAGTTCAGACTGTCAAGATTCTCATTATCAGAAGGAACCAATACCTCGTGATTAGTATTTTTTACAGATAAAACAGTTTCAAAAATATTCCTTAAGCCTTCCTGAATATATTGCCCCATTGAATGAAGATCTGTTGTAAAGTCAACACTGGCAGGGAAAATCCCTTTATTTTCCTTACCTTCACTTTCTCCATACAATTGCTTCCACCATTCTGCTACAAAATGCAGCTTAGGGTTATAGTTAACCATAATTTCAGTAGTCTTATACTTGCTGTATAAGGCATTTCTTGCTGCAGCATATTTTATCGCCAGATTTTCTTCAATTGCAACTTCCTGACAAGTATCAGCATACATATCCTTTGCCCCATCAACAAGTTGTTCAATATCAAAACCGGCAACAGCAATTGGCAATAAGCCAACTGGGGTTAATACAGAATAGCGCCCACCAACATCATCAGGGATAACAAATGTTTTATAACCTTCAGTATCAGCCAGCTTTCTCAATGCTCCTTTTGATTTATCTGTAACTGCCACGATTCTTTTAGCTGCTTCTTCTTTTCCAAACTTTTTTTCAAGGTCGTTTTTCAATAATCGAAATGCTAAAGCAGGCTCTGTAGTTGTTCCTGATTTAGAAATAACAATGATTGCCCAGCTTTTTGTGGAAAGATAACTTTGAAGCTCAAAAAGATAGTCCTCGCTAATATTTTGACCAGCATAAACAACCTGCGTTTTATCTTTGGAAGGAGAATGAGCCTCAAAACTGTTTGACAATGCATCAATAACAGCCTTTGCTCCTAGATAAGAACCACCAATACCTACAACTACAACAACTTCAGCCAATTGTTTCAATTGTTTGGCTGCGTCATTAATCTCTGAAAGTTCGTTTTTGGTAATTTCATTTGGCAAGTTAACCCATCCAAGGTAGTCATTTCCTTTACCAGTCTTGTCATGCAATGCTTTATTGCACTGTGGGGCCACTGCTATAAATTTGTCAATCTCTGTCTGGTTAACAAAACTCGATAAACCGTCTAATTCTAATTTTAATTTTCCCATTCTCCAAAATTTATAAAATGATGGGCAAAGATAAGGCTATCTAAGGAAAAAGCTGACAAAAATCAGAAAAATTAAAAAATTGATAAAATGATAGATACAAAAAAAGGTGGCCAAAGAACAGCCACCCTATGAATTAAATCATTAAAGCCATTAGCAACACATCAAAAGACCCTTTAATACTTATTAACCATTAAATACTACTTAAAAAGGTATAATTTGTTGCAAAGGATATCAAACTGCAATGAAAATAAACTAATTTATCCCCCATTCAAAATACTAACTAAAAATCACTAAACTCTTACAACAATTTTGATGAGTTGTTAACTATTTATTAGATACAATTGGAAAGCTTTTCGTTGCGTCCGCAACAGATTAATTAACTTTTTTTAACAATAAAGCAAGATTATACTATTGAAAATATCGCCTTCTTAGCATAAATAGTCTGAAAAACACCCCTTGCCAATAAGAAAACAAGCAAAGCAATCCATAAAGCATGATTTTCAAAATAATGATTCAGTGAATAATACAAAGGCACAAAAACAAGTAAAGCTGAAAGTAGCATGGTATCACGCATGGCTCTTGAGGCAGTTACCCCAATATAAATCCCATCCCACAAGTATGAAGCAAAGCTAAGTAATGGAACAATCGCAATCCAAATTAAGAATGGCTTTGCCCCTTGGATTATTTCTTCATTATCAGTAAATATAACTAAAACAAACTCGCCTAATGTAAGATAGACTATTGAAAAAATAGTACTGAGCACCGTACCCAATAAAAAAACATATTTCACAGTTTTTTTTAGAAGTTCTTTATTATTCATTCCCAGGTATTTTCCACTTAAAGCCTCTGCAGCATGTGCAAAACCATCCATGATAAATGAAAACATCATTAAATACTGAAGCAAAAGTGTATTTACAGCTAATATATTATCACTATTCTTAGCACTTTCAGCAGTAAAAAATGAAAAAACAGAAATCAATACCACTGTCCGTATAAAAATATCGCGATTTACAACAAAAAAACGCTTTAAAGCAATTTTATCCAGAACTTCTTTCAAAGAAAATCTGCAAAATAGCTCTTTATGTTTATGCAGAATTATAAAACAAGCTGTAAAAAAACCAGTATACTGTGATATAAGCGTTCCAAGAGCAACACCATTTGAGGTCATGTTAAACTTATAAACAAATAAAAGGTTAAGTAGAATGTTAATCACATTTATTAGAATAGCAATAAACATGGGAGTTTTAGCATCCTGCATCCCAATAAACCATCCTGTAAGAGCAAAGAGGCCAATAGTTGCAGGAGCAGCATAAATACGTATATAAAAATAATTCGCAGCAAGTTCTTCAACTTCCTGGCTCCCCTCAATCAAATAAAAACCTATTCTCTCGATAGGCACCTGAATAATAATCAAAAATAATCCACATAAAAGGCCAATAAAAAGTGAACGTGCCAACAAATGCAATAATTCATTTTTGTCTCCTTTACCAAAAGCCTGAGCCGTAAATCCGCCAGTGCCCATTCTTAAAAAATTAAAGCTGATGTAAATGAAGTTAAAGATCATGCTACCCAAGGAAATGGCTCCAAGGTACTTTTCTGAATCAAGATGGCCCATTATAGCCAAATCGACCATCCCAAGCAATGGAATGGTAATATTGCTTATAATATTTGGAGTAGCAAGGTTTAATATTTGCTTGTTCATGCTTAAATAAAAGCTTAGCTTTTAAAACGCCATGAAACGCCAAAACGAAATGCTGTAACATTCATCGCATATTTATCAAGAATAAAATAGTACTTATCCTTTCTGAACATGTTAACCATATTCTCATATTTAAAGAATAATAACACTGTTTTTATTCGCATATTTATGAAAACATTGATAATAGGATACTCACCTGCATAAACATCTGAGCCTGATTGATGGAATTGCCCAACCACAGGATTATATCCTAAAGCTTTGAACTTAGAATAATAGGTTATGTCAAAACCTACCTGAGCTTCAACACTTATTTTATCAAGGAAATGGTTAAGATCGAAATAAGTAGTATTATAAAAGCTCCATTCTGGGATACTAATAATATCTTCTTCGAAATTAGGTGGTAACTGATAAACTACTTTATTTTTAATAAAGAATCTACCCAGTTTAAAATCTTTATGCAACCTAACAGAAGTAAGACTTAAAACGTCATTATCAATCTGTTGAAATGACAAGTTTTCATCACAATAAATGTAATTGGTTATTAGCTTGGTTGCAAATTCACCTTTTACTCTGATAGAAGGAATACTTAACCCTGCTCTGATTTCTTGAACATTACTAATTTTAAAAGTATTCTCCCAACTAAAATGGTTTGATTCATAATGCTCTTGAAAAATATAAGGACTCTCACCTCTAAGCTTTAATTTGAAATAAAAGTCACTTTGACGCTTCCCTATAATAATTCCTTTGCTAATGAGTAAATCAAGGCCGTAATTATTAGCTTTATTTGTCGTCCCTATCACTTTGTCAAGATAATAGTATGCACCTGCATCAAAAATGAACATTTTTGTTCTGGCATCTAAACTTGCGGATAATTTTATATTGTCATATTTTGTTACAAAAGTTTTATTCTCATGCATAGAATAATATGTAACATTATCCGCATCTGTAGAATCAGGAAGAGGCTGCAGCACAGTATTAGCCCATTGGATATTTTCCATTGTACCACCAACAGTCAATCGCCCGTTGAAGTTAGGTTTTTGTATTTCTTTAAAAGTCCAATACAATGAGTTCTCAATTTTTGCATAATTTATGGAGTCCCTCGTTTTATTAAGCTTATCCAGTTGATAAAATATAGTATCATAATAGCCTGTTTGCACACCATCGGTTATTGTTTTCTTTATGGGGTTATCATCAGCAAAGACCCTATAATTATCATCATAGCTAAAAACATGGTTTATCCTGCCCAATTCACGAAATGTAGATTCTTCCGTTGTATCATTAATCATAATTTTTTTGGTAAATCCAAACTTATATTCTTGAGAAGCAAAAAAACTACGATCATAATAAACAGAGTTTGCAGTTGTAAGAAGCGGTGTAGCAAACTCAGGTTCAACAGGTGTATTATCAGCACCTAAATGGTTAATTCCTCCATTCTCCTGCGATTTAAACTTATTTCTAATAAAAGAAACATGTAATGAATATCTTTCACCAGTGTAACTTATAAATGGATTTATTGAATGCTCCGAGATCAATGAGTTGTCAAATTCGCCTTTAGAAGAAATTAACTTATATCTCATTCCAATGTTCAGCTTTTTATTAATATTCTGGGTATACAATGCATACAACTGATTCTCATCTCTGGATTTTGATGAAGTAGTCCAATGAATATTAAAAAAAGGTGATTGGGAGTGATAAAACACCTGGTTTTCCTTCGAAAACACGTACGGTCTATAATTATTATCGAAAATAAAGTCAGATCTATTTTCCTCATGCTGAGTAAACTGAATATTTGATCTGGATGCACTACCAATATTTCCTAGCCAGCTATTCGAAATACTATATCTTTCAACAGGAATATAATTCTGAAAGTTGTCAATTATTGTATCAAACTCATATGGTTCAACTAAAAAACCATCAACTAATTGCCAACCATAAAGCTCATTTTTTGTAGTATCTTCCTGCGCTAAAACAAAGAAGTTAAAACCAATAAGCAATGAAAAAAGCAGTAATGTTTTCCTCATTAATTCATATTTATTAACGATGCGACAGTAAAAAAACTGTCGTGGATTAGATATTCAATGTATACCCAAGTTAAAAATTGCAGACAAATCTACTCAAGTTTGATGCAATAACAAAACAAAAGGCTGCCTAAAACAGACAGCCTTTTGTAATCTTAAAATATTTTAACAATTATTCTTCTTTCTTTTCTTCTTCGTCCGAAGTTTCATCTTTTTCTTCCGTAGTTTCTTCTGCTTCATCTTTAACTTCTTCAGTGCTTTCAACAACCTCTTCAGTTATAACTTCGTCTTTCACTTCTTCTTCAACAACTTTTTTAGTTGTTTCAACCTTTGCAGTTGTTTCATCAGAAGTTTTCTTTCTACTACGAGAACGACGAGATTTTTTAGCCTTAGCGTCTTTTTCAATTAACATGTTTTCATTAAAGTCAACCAACTCAATAAAACACATTTCAGCGCTATCACCTAATCTCGTACCAGTTTTTAAAATTCTGGTATAACCACCTGGACGATCAGCAACTTTTGCGGCAACCTCTCTAAAAAGTTCAGTAACGGCATATTTATTTTTCAAATAGCTAAAAACAGTTCTCCTTGAGTGTGTAGAATCATCCTTTGATTTTGTAATAAGTGGCTCAACATACACTCTTAATGCTTTAGCTTTAGCAAGCGTTGTTTCAATTCTTTTATGCAATATCAAAGAAGAAGCCATATTAGCCAACATAGCCTTTCTATGCTCACTTTTCCTGCCTAAATGATTGAATTTCTTTCTATGTCTCATTCCGATTACTCTTTGTCTAATTTATACTTACTAATATCCATACCGAAAGTCAGGTTTAAACCATCAAGCAGGTCATCTAACTCTGTTAAGGATTTCTTTCCGAAATTTCTGAATTTTAATAAATCAGTCTTGTTATAAACCACTAAATCTCCCAGTGTATCAACATCTGCAGCTTTAAGACAATTTAACGCTCTCACCGACAGATCCATATCCACCAATTTAGTCTTTAACATTTGGCGCATATGCAGTACTTCTTCATCAAATTCTTCATTTTCGTAACTCTCTTCAGAATCAATTGTGATTTTTTCATCTGAGAATAACATAAAATGATAAATCAATATTTTAGCGGCTTCTTTTAAAGCATCTTTGGGGTGAATTGAACCATCACTCTGAATATCCAAAATTAGTTTTTCGTAGTCAGTTTTTTGCTCTACCCTGTAGTTTTCAACTGAATACGTTACATTTTTCATAGGTGTAAATATAGAATCTATAGCTATTACACCAAGTTCAGAATCATGCCTCTTATTTTCTTCAGCAGGTACATAACCTCTCCCTTTTTCAATTGTCAATGTCATTTGCAGTTTGACATCTGGTTCCATTTTGCAAATAACAAGCTCAGGGTTAAGTACTTCAAAGTTTGTTAAAAACCTATTAATATCATCTGCTTTGAAAGTTTCTTGTCCTGAAATGGTCAAAGAAACTACCTCACTATTTTCACCTTCAATTTTTTGTTTAAGACGTACTTGTTTCAAATTAAGAATAATTTCAGTAACATCTTCAACAACACCTGTTATAGTTGAAAACTCGTGATCAACGCCTTCAATTTTTAGCGAAGTTATGGCAAACCCTTCAAGTGATGATAGTAAAATTCTCCTTAAAGAATTACCAATTGTAATTCCGTAGCCTGGTTCAAGTGGTCTGAATTCGAATGATCCCTTAAAATCATCCGCTTCCAGCATTATAACCTTATCAGGTTTCTGAAAAGCTAAGATTGCCATATAATATTAGTTAATTTTTATTTAGAATAAAGTTCTACGATCAATTGTTCTTTAATGTTTTCGGGTATTTCAGAACGCTCAGGAACATTCATAAACTTCCCTGTCAACAAGCCATTATCCCACTCTAACCATGAATACTGGCTGCTTCTTGAAGAAGCTAAAGAGTCAGTAATGCTTTCAAGTGATTTAGACTTTTCGCGAATGCTAATGATATCGCCAGGTCTAACCGAAAAAGATGGTACATTTACAATTTCTCCATTCACAGTAATGTGACGATGAGATACTAATTGACGTGCACCAGCTCTTGTTGGAGACAAACCTAATCGGTAAACAACATTATCCAATCTTCTTTCTAACAATTGCAATAACACTTCACCAGTAATACCTTTACTTCGTGATGCTTTATCAAAAAGGTTTGCAAATTGTCTTTCTAAAACACCGTATGTATATTTTGCCTTTTGCTTTTCTTTTAATTGAAGGGCATATTCCGATACCTTCCTTCTTCTTTTATTTGCACCATGTATCCCTGGAGGATAATTCTTTTTATCCAAATACTTATCTGCTCCATAGATAGCTTCACCAAACTTTCTTGCAATCTTTGATTTTGGTCCAATATATCTTGCCATTGCTACTTAATTTCTATAATTAATATTAAACTCTTCTTCTTTTTGGAGGTCTACAACCATTGTGTGGTAACGGAGTAACATCCATTATTTCAGTAACTTCAATACCTGCTCCGCTAATAGCTCTAATAGCTGATTCCCTTCCGTTTCCTGGACCTTTTACATAAACTTTAACTTTTCTTAATCCAAGATCGTATGCGGTTTTTGCACATTCTTCTGCAGCAACCTGAGCAGCATAAGGAGTGTTCTTTTTAGAACCTCTGAAACCCATTTTACCTGCTGATGACCAAGAAATTACTTGTCCAACATTATTTGTTAAAGATATAATAATATTATTAAACGACGAATGTATGTGCGCCTGTCCTAATGGTTCTATCTTAACAACACGTTTTTTAGAAGCTTTTGTTTTTTTCGCCATGATCACTAATTATTTAGTCGCTTTTTTCTTATTTGCAATAGTTTTTCTACGTCCTTTTCTTGTTCGGGCGTTGTTTTTAGTCGATTGTCCACGTAATGGAAGGCCAATTCTATGACGAATACCACGGTAACAACCAATATCCATAAGCCTTTTTATGTTCATCTGTACTTCAGAACGAAGTTCCCCTTCAACCTTGAATTCATCATTGATGACATTTCTGATCTCGGCTTTCTGATCATCAGTCCATTCTTTTACCTTGATGTTTTTGTCAACACCTGCTTTTTCTAAAACCTTTTCGGCTGTGCTTCTTCCAATACCAAAAATATAGGTCAAAGCAATTGCTCCTCTTTTATTATCTGGAATATCAACTCCAACTATTCTTGCCATATAATCTAAAAAGTTTAATATTAAAAATTAACCCTGGCGTTGCTTAAATTTAGGATTCTTTTTGTTAATTACATAAAGTCTCCCTTTTCTCTTAACAACTTTACAATCAGCTGAACGCTTTTTAACTGATGCCCTTACTTTCATTTTCTAATAATTTATTTATATCTAAATGTAATCCTACCTTTAGTTAAATCATAAGGCGACATCTCAACTTTCACCTTGTCTCCGGGTAAGATTTTAATATAATGCATTCTCATTTTTCCTGAGATATGGGCAATAATAATGTGTCCATTCTCAAGTTCAACTCGAAACATTGCATTCGACAATGCTTCTTTTATAACTCCATCTTGCTCAATAGATGCTTGTTTAGCCATAAAAATCTATTTGTTTCTAAGTACTTCTTCAACAAATTCGAAGGAAGATAAAATATCAGCTTTACCATTATCTACTGCAACAGTATGTTCAAAATGAGCTGATGGTTTTCCATCTCTTGTTTTAATTGTCCAACCATCTTCTAATTGGTAGATTTCCTTTTTCCCAAGATTAATCATTGGTTCAATAGCTAAAACCAAACCTTTTTTTAGCTTAATCCCAGATCCTCTTCTACCATAATTAGGAACCTCAGGTTTTTCATGTAGCTTCTTCCCTACTCCGTGACCAACCATCTCTCTTACAACAGAATATCCATTACTCTCGCAATGCTCCTGAACTGCAAATCCAATATCACCAAGTCTGCTACCAGCTACGGCTTTTTCAATTCCTTTATACAATGATTCTTTTGTTATTTCCAAAAGTTTCAATACTTCCGGCTTTACTTCACCTACAGTGAAAGTATATGCAGAATCACCATAATAATCATTCATTAAAACTCCACAATCAACCGAAACTATATCCCCATCCTTTAACTCGTATGTCGATGGTATTCCATGAACTACTGTATCATTGATTGAAATACAAAGTGTATTTGGATAACCTTGATAACCCAGGAAACCAGGGATACCACCATTATCTCTAATAAACTCTTCGGCTACTTTATCAAGTTTTAATGTAGACACGCCAGGCTTTATTAGTTTGGCCATTTCGCCATGTGTCCTGGCTACCAACATATTACTTTTACGTAATAATTCGATCTCGTCGGCTGTCTTATAATATATCATTAAACAAAGAACGTTTCAAATTAAAATTAGATAGAAGAAACAGCACCACCAGCACGGCCTTTGATTCTTCCAGACTTCATTAATCCATCGTAATGACGCATTAATAAATGACTCTCAATTTGCTGCAATGTATCTAGTACAACTCCAACTAATATTAGAAGAGAAGTACCTCCGAAAAAGTGTGCAAACTGATTGTTTACTCCCGCTATCATTGCAAAAGCAGGCATAATAGCTACAAATGCAAGAAAAATAGATCCTGGTAGAGTAATTCTAGACATTACTGCATCCAAATATTCAACAGTTTTCTTTCCAGGTTTTACTCCAGGAATAAATCCACCATTTTTCTTCATATCATCTGCCATTTGTGTCGGATTGATTGTAATAGCTGTATAAAAATAAGTGAATAGAACAACCATCACACCAAATACAAAATTATACCAGAATCCGGTAATATCGGCAAAGGCTGCTGCAAATCCTTGAGTTGCTTCTGTATTAAATTGGGCGAACATTAAAGGAATAAACATCAACGCCTGCGCAAAGATAATTGGCATAACACCAGCAGCATTTACTTTTAATGGAATATATTGTCTTACTCCTCCATACTGCTTATTTCCAACAATCCTTTTCGCATATTGAACAGGAATTCTTCGGGTTCCCTGAACAAGAAGTATGGTTGCAGTAAAAACAAAGAACATCATTACTATCTCAACCAAGAAAGCAACTAAACCACCACCAGATTGTTCAATTCTTGCACCGAATTCGGCAAACACAGCAAATGGAAGTCTAGCAATGATACCAATCATAATGATTAATGAGATACCATTTCCTATTCCCTTATCCGTAATTTTCTCACCAAGCCACATCACAAACATAGTACCAGATACAAGGATAATAATTGAAGTTAACCAAAAGAATGTACTATTATTCACAATTGCTGCTGGTGATTGCGCATAAACATTTGCCAAATAACCAGGAGCCTGACCTGCAGTAATAATTACTGTTAAATACCTGGTAATTTGATTTATTTTCTTTCTGCCACTTTCCCCTTCACGTTGCAACCTCTGAAAATAAGGTATTGCCATTCCTAATAGTTGAATAACAATTGAAGCAGAAATGTAAGGCATGATTCCTAGGGCAAAAATCGAAGCTTTTGAAAATGCACCACCAGAAAACATATCTAAAAGAGACATTATCCCTCCTTGAGACTGCCCTTTTAAACCTGCTAAAGCATTTGGATCTATGCCTGGGAGAACAATATGTGACCCCAAACGATAGATAAGAATAAAACCTATTGTAGTAAAGATCCGATTTCGAAGATCTTCAATTTTATAAATATTCTTTAATGTTTCGATTAATCCCTTCATTAGATTACAATTTTACGGCTGAACCTTTAGCTTCTTCAATAGCTACTATTGCAGATTTGGAAAAAGCATGAGCTTTAACTTCTAATTTTTTTGTTAGAGTTCCATTACCAAGAATTTTAATTAAATCATTTTTCTTAGCAACACCTGCCTCTACAAGAAATTGAACATCAATAGTATCAACACCTTTCTTCTCAGCTAATTCCTGAAGAACACCAACATTGATAGCTTTGTATTCTTTTCTGTTTATATTTTTGAAACCAAACTTAGGTACCCGACGTTGTAATGGCATCTGTCCACCTTCGAAACCAACTTTCTTTGAGTATCCTGAACGAGACTTAGCTCCTTTGTGACCTCTTGTAGAAGTACCACCATGTCCTGAGCCTTCTCCCCTGCCAATTCTCTTACGATTTTTTACTGAACCTTCAGCCGGTTTTAAATTACTTAAATCCATTGTAAATCAAATTATCTTTGTTATACTTCTTCGACAACTACCAAGTGGTTAACTTTCTGAATCATACCTTGAATCTGAGGTGTTGCCTCATGCTCAACAACGGCATTCATTTTCTTCAGACCTAAAGCCTCTAAAGTTTGCTTTTGCCTTTTGGTACTTCCGATTTTACTTTTTACTTGTTTTATTCTCAGCTTTGTCATCTTTCAATACAGTTAACCATTAAAAACTTTTTCAAGAGCTACATTACGATGCTGAGCAACAGTTAACGCATCTCTCATCTCTAATAAAGCATTCATTGTAGCTTTTACCAGGTTGTGAGGGTTTGAAGAACCTTTTGATTTTGCCAAAACATCAGTTATTCCAACGCTCTCTAACACCGCCCGCATAGCACCACCAGCTTTAACACCTGTACCATGAGAAGCAGGTTTTAATAAAACTTTAGCACCACAATATTTTGCTGTTTGCTCATGAGGGATTGTACCTTTATAAATAGGAACTTTCACTAAATTCTTTTTAGCATCTTCAACGCCTTTAGCAATTGCAGTAGTTACCTCATTAGCTTTTCCTAAACCATAGCCAACGATTCCATTTTCATCACCAACCACAACAATAGCAGAAAAACTGAATGTTCTACCTCCTTTTGTTACTTTGGTAACCCTTTTAATAGCAACTAATCTATCTTTTAATTCTAAATCGCTGGTTCTAACTTTTCTTATATTTGTAGACATAATGCTTTAAAATTTTAGTCCGTTTTCTCTGGCTGCGTCAGCTAATGATTTAACTCTACCATGATACAAGTATCCACCTCTATCAAATACAACTTCGTTGATACCAGCTGCAACAGCTTTTTCAGCAACAGCTTTTCCAACCAGAGCAGCCTGCTCTTTCTTATTAATATCCTTCTTTTCAGCAATCTCTTTAATAAGAGATGAAGCTGCAGCCAAAGTTTTACCGTTAACATCATCTATCACTTGAACAAAGATGTTTTTATTACTACGGAAAACTGACATCCTAGGCTTTTCAGATGTTCCAGAGATCTTCTTCCTAATTCGTCTCTTTATCTTAATTCTTCTTTCCTGTTTCGCTAATGCCATGACTCAATATTTTAACTATTTACTAGCTGCAGCTTTACCAGCTTTTCTACGTAACTGTTCACCAACAAACTTAATACCTTTTCCTTTGTAAGGTTCCGGTTTTCTAAATGACCTAATCTTTGCGGCTACTTGTCCAAGCAACTGTTTATCAGCACTTTTTAAAGTAATAATTGGATTTTGACGCTTTTCGGTAACTGCTTCTACTTTTACCTCTTGTGGTACTTCTAAAAAGATAGCATGTGAATAACCAACAGCTATTTCTAATATTTGTCCATTAGAAGTAGCTCTGTAACCAACACCAACAAGCTCTTGTTTAACTTCAAAACCTTTTGAAACCCCTTCGATCATATTATTAAGTAATGAACGGTACAAGCCGTGCATTGCTTTGTGTCTTTTTTGTTCAGTAGGTCTAGTTAAAACCATTTTATTGTCCTCAACCTTAATTTCGATATCAGGATCAACCTTTTGCGTTAATTGACCTACAGGACCTTTGGCTTCAACTATATTCTCCTTTGTTATGTTAACCGTAACTCCTGTCGGAATTTCTATTGGTAATTTTCCTATTCGTGACATTCCTTTTTTCTATTAATAAACATAACATAAAACTTCACCACCCACGTTCAAGTTACGGGCTTCTTTATCTGTTATCACACCTCTAGAGGTTGATAAAATCGCAATTCCAAGTCCATTAAGAACACGTGGAAGTTCATCAGCACCTGCATATTTTCTTAATCCAGGACGACTAATTCGTTCAATTTTCTTAATAGCTGAAATTTTACTCTTTGGATGGTATTTCAAAGCTATCTTTATAACGCCTTGCTTTTCATCATCCACAAACTTGTAACTAAGAATATATCCTTTATCGTGTAATATTTTAGTTATTTCTTTCTTCAAATTTGAAGCAGGTACTTCTACGACTTTATGTCCTGCCATCACACCGTTTCCAATCCGAGTAAGATAATCTGCAATAGGATCTGTCATTTCTTTTCAATTTAAATATTACCAACTCGCTTTTTTAACACCAGGAATTAAACCATTCGCAGCCATTTCTCGGAAAGTAATCCTGCTAATTCCAAATTGTCTAATATATCCTTTCGGACGACCTGTTAATTTACATCTGTTGTGTAAACGAACTGGAGATGCATTTTTAGGTAATTTTTGTAATGCAATATAATCACCTTCTGCTTTTAGTTTAGCCCTTTTCTCTGCAAATCTATCAACCAGTTTTTGCCTTTTTACCTCGCGGGCTTTCATTGATTCTTTTGCCATCTTATTTCTTATTTTTAAAAGGTAAACCAAATTCTCTTAACAACGCATATCCTTCTTCGTCAGATTCTGCTGAAGTCACAAAAGTAATATTCATTCCCAGAATTTTACTTACCTTATCGATATTTATTTCAGGAAATATAATTTGCTCCTCAATACCTAAAGTATAATTACCTTTTCCATCGAACTTAGAATTGATTCCCTGGAAGTCTCTTACTCGTGGTAATGAAACAGCAACCAAACGCTCCAAAAATTCATACATTCGATCTCTTCGCAAAGTAACTTTAGCTCCAATAGGCATTTTCTTCCTAAGCTTAAAGTTGGAGATATCTTTCTTTGACATCGTTGCAACTGCTTGTTGACCAGCAATATCAGTTAACTCAGCAATAGCTGTATCTAACAACTTTTTGTCAGCTACAGCCAGTCCTATTCCTTGATTTAATACAATCTTTTCAAGTTTTGGAACCTGCATAACACTCTTATATCCAAACTCCTTCTGTAAGCTTGGTATAATTTCTTCTTTATACTTCTTTCTAAGATTAGGCGTGTAGTTCATTACTTAATCTCCTCATTTGATTTTTTAGAATATCGCACCAATTTTCCACTATCATTTAATCTTCTTCCAATTCTGGTAGCTTCACCATTGGATGGATCAACAACAGCAAGATTTGAGATATGTATAGGTGCTTCTTTTTTTACGATACCGCCATTAGGGTTTTCTGAATTTGGCTTTGTATGACGTGAAACCATATTAACACCTTCAACTATGGCTTTATTTTTTTTTCTATCGACTTCCAACACCCGGCCTTTTTTGTCCTTGTCCTCACCTGTGATAACAATGACCATGTCGCCTTTCTTTATATGTAACTTCTTTTGCATAGGAATTAATTTTTCAAATTAAAGAACTTCAGGTGCCAAAGAAATAATTTTCATATTCTTTGCTCTCAACTCTCTTGCAACCGGGCCAAAAATCCTTGTTCCACGCATTTCACCAGCATTGTTTAATAAAACTACTGCATTGTCATCAAATCGGATATAAGAACCATCGGCTCTTCTAACTTCTTTTTTTGTTCTAACTACAATAGCCTTGCTAACAGTACCTTTCTTTATGTCGCTTGAAGGAATAGCACTCTTTACAGATACGATTACGTTATCTCCTAAAGAAGCATATCTTTTTTTAGTTCCTCCTAAAACACGAATTACTAAAACTTCTTTTGCTCCGCTATTATCAGCAACTGCTGTTCTTGTTTCTTGCTGTATCATAACTATTTAGCCCTTTCAATAATTTCGACAAGTCTCCAACTTTTTCTTTTACTCAAATGTCTGGTTTCCATTATTCTTACGAAATCACCAACATTGCATGTATTCTCTTCGTCGTGTGCCATGAACTTCTTGGTCTTGTTGATGAATTTTCCATAAATAGGGTGCTTCATCCTTCTATTTACCAATACCACAATGGATTTATCCATTTTATTGCTCACCACAGTACCCAAACGTTCTTTACGTAGATTTCTTTTTTCCATGATCAGTAATTAACTTTCTTTGTTTTCCAATTCTCTCTTACGTACTTCAGTTTTCAACCTAGCAATCAATTTTTTTGATTCACCAAGTTTGTTTGGATTATCAAGCGGAGATACTGCATGGTTTAACCTCATACGAACCAATAATGATTTCTCGTCTTCGAGCTTTTCAATCAATTCTTTCGTTGTTAACTCTCTTATTTCAGAATTTTTCATCTGTACACTTTTATTAAATTTCAACTGCCAGAGGGAGTATCTACAATCTTAACACCCAGGACATTGGCACATTACAGTTAGGTATTGCCTTAATCAATTAAAGCTTCATCAAAATCGTGACGAACTACAAACTTTGTAGTAATAGGCAATTTTTGTGCTGCCAAACGCAATGCTTCTTTAGCAATGTGATAAGGTACACCTTCTGCTTCGAATAAAATTCTTCCTGGTGTAACCCTGGCAACCCACAATTCGGGGGCACCTTTACCTTTACCCATTCGAACCTCAGCAGGTTTCTTGGTAACAGGCTTATCAGGAAAAATTCGAATCCAGATTTGACCTTCCCTCTTCATATATCTAGTAACAGCTTGTCGGGCAGCCTCAATTTGTCTTGCAGTAATCCATGTACTTTCCATAGCTTTGATTCCGAAAGAGCCAAATGCCAAAGTGTTTCCACGTTGAGCATTTCCCTTCATACGCCCTTTTTGCTGCTTTCTGTATTTTGTTTTTCTTGGTTGTAACATAACACACTAAAATTAAAATCTATTTCCTGCTACGCTTTTTAAAGCCACCGCTTTTTTGTTGTCTTTGATTTTTTACACCAAAATTTGGCGATAAATCACGTTTTCCGTAAACTTCTCCTTTGAAAATCCAAACTTTGATTCCAATAAGGCCAACCTTTGTTAAAGCTTCAGCTAAATGATAATCAATATCTGCCCTAAAAGTATGCAATGGAATTCGTCCTTCTTTATAGCTCTCAGAACGAGCCATTTCAGCTCCGTTTAACCTACCAGAAACCAAAACTTTTATACCTTCGGCACCCATTCTCATTGATGAGGCAATAGCCATTTTAACAGCTCTACGATAAGCGATGTTACCTTCGATTTGCCTTGCTATATTTGCTCCTACTAATGTTGCATCAAGTTCCGGACGCTTAATTTCAAAGATGTTGATTTGGACCTCTTTCTTAGTTATTTTCTTTAACTCTTCTTTCAGTTTATCAACTTCCTGACCACTTTTTCCAATAATAATACCGGGACGTGAAGTATGAACAGTAACTGTAATCAGCTTTAAAGTACGCTCGATAACTATTTTAGATACGCTAGCTTTTGCTAAACGTACTTTTAGGTACTTTCTGATTTTGGTATCTTCTACAAGCTTGTTAGAATAATCGTTTCCTCCAAACCAGTTAGAATCCCATCCTTTAATGATTCCTAGCCTATTGCTTATCGGATTAACCTTTTGTCCCATCTACTCTGAAATTTGTTTGCTTTCTAAAATAATTGTAACATGATTCGATCTTTTTCGAATTCTATGTGCTCGGCCCTGTGGAGCTGGTCTTAATCTTTTTAGAACTCTTGCTGAATCAACAAAGACTTCTTTAACAAAAAGATTAGCATCTTCCATTCGAACTCCTTCATTTTTGTTTTCCCAGTTAGAAATCGCCGATAATAACAATTTCTCCATTTTTCGGGAAGCATCTTTGGGGCTGAACTTAAGTACATCCAGTGCACGTTTCACTCCTACACCTCGAACTAAATCAGCAACAAGCCTCATTTTTCGTGGAGATGTAGGGCAGTTCTTTAAAACTGCGTAATATTTTGCTTTCTTAGCCTCTTTTATAGCTTCTGCTCGGTTATGTTTTCTTGCTCCCATTGCTTAAATCATTTTCTTTTGGAACCTTCTTTATTTCTTTTTGTTTCCTGCATGCCCTCTAAACATCCTGGTTGGAGAAAACTCACCCAATTTGTGACCTACCATATTTTCAGTAACATACACTGGAATAAATTTATTTCCATTATGTACAGCAATGGTGTGTCCTACAAAATCAGGAGATATCATTGAACTTCTTGACCAAGTTTTGATAACTGATTTCTTCCCGCTTTCGTTCATTGCAAGAACTCTTTTCTCAAGCTTATAATGTATAAATGGGCCTTTTTTTAGTGAACGACTCATAATTCAACGTATCAAAGGATTATTTTTTTCTTCTTTCTACAATATACTTATTAGATGCTTTCTTCTTAGCTCTGGTTTTGTAACCTTTTGCTAATAAGCCTTTTCTAGATCTTGGGTGACCACCCGATGAACGACCTTCACCACCACCCATTGGGTGATCTACAGGGTTCATTGCTACACCACGTACTCTTGGTCGACGTCCTAACCATCTGCTTCTACCAGCTTTACCAGATCTCTCCAAAGCATGGTCAGAGTTAGATACTGAACCAATTGTTGCTTTACATGTAATAAGTATCATCCTTGTTTCTCCGGATGGCATTTTTATAATTGCATATTTACCATCTCTTGATGTCAATTGAGCATAAGAACCTGCACTACGTGCAATAACACCACCTGCTCCTGGTCTCATTTCAATATTATGTATAACTGTACCTAATGGTATATCTGAAAGATACAATGCGTTTCCTATCTCAGGTGCAATTTCTTTCCCGGCATTTACTTCTTGCCCGACAGCTAATCCGTTTGGAGCAATAATGTATCTTTTTTCACCATCAGCATATACTAAAAGTGCAATTCTAGCAGATCTGTTTGGATCATACTCAATCGACTTTACTGTTGCAGGTATGCCTTCTTTCTCTCTTGTAAAATCAATAACTCTGTATTTCTTTTTGTGCCCGCCACCAACGTTACGAACAGTCATTTTACCAGAGTTATTACGTCCGCCATTTCTTTTCTTTGAACGCAACAATGACTTTTCAGGCTTTTGAGTTGTGACATCATCAAAACTTCCTGCTATTTTCCCTCTTTGTCCCGGAGTGGTCGGTTTAATTTTTCGTACAGCCATTTCTCTTAAATATTGCTATAAAAATCAATTGTATCTCCCTCTTTCAATGTCACTATCGCTTTTTTATACGCTTTGGTGCGACCATGAACGATACCAGTTTTAGTATATCGTGATTTTGTTTTACCAGCATATACCATAGTATTTACAGAATCAACAGTAACATTATACAAACTTTCAACAGCTTTCTTAATCTGAATTTTGTTCGCATTTTTTTCGACCATGAAACCAAAACGATTTAATTTTTCGCCTTGTTCGGTCATCTTTTCAGTTATAATTGGCCTTATTAAAATATCCATCACTAAAATGTTTTTACAAGAACATCAATTGAGCCTTCAGCAAGGATAAGTGCTTTTGCGTCAAGGATGTCATAAGTTGTTAATTCTGAAACCGTTACAGTCTTAGCACCCTGTAAATTCCTGGACGACAAATATATATTTTTATTTGCTTCCCCTAAAACTAAAAGTGACTTTTTATCAGCAATTTTCAAATTATCTTTAATTGCTTTAAAATCTTTAGTTTTTGGTGCTTCGAAATTAAAATCTTCAACGATATATAAACTTTCTGCTTGCACTTTATATGCTAAAGCAGATTTTCTTGCCAATTGCTTTAACTTTTTGTTTAGCTTAAAACCATAATTTCTTGGACGTGGACCAAATACTCGGCCTCCACCTCTAAAAAGAGGGTTTTTAATGCTACCAAATCGAGCAGTTCCTGTACCTTTTTGTTTCTTTAATTTTTTGGTACTTCCTGATACTTCGGCACGTTCTTTTGCTTTGTGTGTACCCTGACGGTTATTAGCCATGTATTGTTTTACATCCAAATAGATGGCGTGATCATTAGGTTCAATTCCAAAAATTGAATCGTCAAGATTAACTTGTCGGCCTGTATCTTCACCTTTTATATTGTATACTTTCAGTTCCATTACTTCTCAACAATTAAATATGAACCTTTCGGTCCCGGTACGGAACCTTTAACTACTAATAAATTATTCTCAGGTATAAGTTTCATCACTTTCAAGTTGAGAACCTTAACTCTGTCACCACCAGTTCTACCCGCCATTCTCATACCTTTGAATACTCTTGAGGGATAAGAAGATGCACCTAATGAACCTGGAGCTCTACCTCTGTTGTGCTGACCGTGAGTCATATCACCTACCCCACCAAAACCATGACGTTTAACAACTCCCTGGAATCCTTTTCCTTTACTGATTCCAACAACGTCTAACCAGATATCATCTTTAAAATAATCAACAGTGATTACATCACCTGGTTTCCAATCCTTTACGAAACCTTTTAGCTCAATAACTTTTCTCTTCGGAGTGGTATTGGCCTTTTTAAAATGACCTACTTCAGCTTTTGTTGCATGTTTCTCCTTTTTCTCTTCGAATGCAAGCTGAACTGCATTGTAACCATCAACCTCTTCAGTTTTGATTTGGGTTACAGTACAAGGTCCGACTTCAATAACAGTGCATGGAATATTTTTTCCCTCGGCACTGAAAACGGATGTCATCCCGATTTTTTTCCCTATTAAACCTGGCATCTTTAATTAATTTAAATGCTTTTACACTTTAATTTCTACTTCAACTCCACTTGGCAGCTCTAATTTCATCAATGCATCAATCGTTTTTGGTGTTGAGCTATAAATGTCAATTAACCTTTTGAATGATGATAGTTGAAATTGCTCACGTGACTTTTTATTCACGAAAGTCGATCGTAATACTGTAAATACTCTTTTATGAGTAGGTAATGGTATAGGACCGCTAACAACTGCTCCTGTCGCCTTCACAGTCTTCACAATTTTCTCGGCTGAATTATCAACCAAATTGTGATCGTAAGATTTTAACTTTATGCGAATCTTCTGACTCATGAGATTATCTATTATTCTGTTTTACCCGTATTTGATTCAATAACTTCTTTTGCAATACCTTCTGGTACAGCTTCATAGTGTGAAAACTCCATTGATGAAGTAGCTCGACCTGATGATAGTGTTCTTAAAACTGTCACATAACCAAATTTTTCTGATAATGGTACTTTAGCTTTAACTACTCGAGCATTCCCTTTCGTTTCCATACCTTCTATCTGACCTCTTCGCTTATTAAAATCAGATATAATATCGCCCATATATTCTTCAGGAGTAACAACTTCAGCCGACATAATTGGCTCCAATAAAATTGGTTTTGCCTTTGCCCCGGCAGCTTTAAATGCTAATTTAGCTGCCAATTCAAATGAAAGTTGATCAGAGTCAACGGCATGATAAGAACCATCAACTAATGTAACCTTAAGACTATCAACAGGATAACCAGCTAATGGACCATTTGACATGGCTTCTTTGAATCCCTTTGCTACAGATGGAATGTATTCACGAGGTATGTTACCACCTTTTACTTCATCGATAAATTGTAACCCAACATGACCTTCATCTGCAGGACCAATCTTAACAATGATATCAGCAAATTTACCACGTCCTCCAGTTTGCTTCTTGAATACTTCACGATGTTCAACTGTTTTAGTAATAGCCTCTTTATAAGCAACTTGTGGTGCTCCCTGATTACATTCAACCTTAAACTCTCTTTTTAATCTATCGATTAATATTTCTAAGTGAAGTTCGCCCATTCCACTAATAACAGTCTGACCAGTAGCCTCATCAGTTTTCACCTGGAAAGTAGGATCCTCCTCCGCTAATTTGCTAAGGGCAACACCTAATTTATCCAAATCCTTCTGAGTTTTTGGCTCTACTGCTATCCCAATTACAGGATCTGGGAAGGTCATTGATTCAAGAACAATCTGTTGTCCTTCGGAACACAAAGTATCTCCTGTGCGAATATCTTTAAAACCAACTGCTGAACAAATATCACCTGCACCAATTTCTTCCATTGGATTTTGCTTATTTGCATGCATTTGGTATAATCTTGAAATTCTTTCTTTTTTTCTGGTTCGTGGGTTATATACATATGAACCAGATTTTAATACACCTGAATAAACCCTAATGTAAGCAAGTCTGCCAACAAATGGATCTGTTGCAATTTTAAATGCTAATGCTGAAAGAGGTTCGTCTTCAGAGGGGTTACGAGATATTGGCTCGTCATTTTTAGGGTTGTAACCATCGATAGCTTCGATGTCAAGTGGGCTTGGTAATAATGCTGCAACAGCATCAAGTAATCGCTGAACGCCCTTATTTTTGAAAGCAGATCCACATAAAACTGGAACTATTTTCATATCTATAACAGCCTTACGAGTTACTGCCATGAACTCTTCAACCGTAATAGAATCTCTGTCTTCAAAAAATCGCTCTAAGAATTCATCGTCAGATTCAGCAACTGCTTCAACTAACTTTTCTCTCCACTCTTCAACAGTATCTTTTAAGTCTTCAGGAATATCAACATACTCGTATTTCACTCCCATAGCCCCGTCTTCAACCCAAACGATAGCTTTTCTTTCAATTAAGTCAACTACCCCTTTAAAATTCTCTTCTGAACCAATTGGTATTTGAAGAGGAACTGGATTAGCCCCTAATTTATCTTGTATTTGTGAAACAACATCAAAGAAATCAGCTCCGGTACGGTCCATTTTATTTACAAATGCCATTCTTGGAACCTTGTATTTATCAGCTTGACGCCAAACTGTTTCACTCTGCGGTTCAACACCCCCAACAGCACAAAACAGAGCAACAGCTCCATCAAGAACTCTTAAAGAACGCTCAACTTCCACTGTGAAGTCAACGTGTCCAGGGGTGTCAATTATATTAACCTTATATTGATTATCTTTATAATTCCAATAAGTAGTAGTAGCAGCAGAAGTAATGGTAATACCACGTTCTTGCTCCTGAACCATCCAGTCCATGGTAGCAGCCCCGTCATGTACCTCCCCAATCTTATGAGTTATTCCTGTATAAAAAAGAATACGCTCAGTAGTCGTGGTTTTCCCGGCATCAATGTGTGCCATGATACCAATATTTCTTGTATATCTTAAATCTTGACCCATCTACTTTTTAGCTACTAGAATTTAAAAAATGCAAATGCTTTATTAGCTTCCGCCATTCGGTGCATATCTTCTTTTCTTTTATAAGCACCACCTTCTTCATTATAAGCTGCAATAATCTCAGCTGCTAACTTTTCGCCCATCGAACGTCCACTGCGTTTTCTGGCAAAAACAATCATGTTTTTAATACTAATAGAAACTTTTCTTTCTTGACGAATTTCCATTGGTACCTGAAAAGTTGCACCACCAATTCTTCGGCTCTTCACCTCAACCATTGGTGTAATATTCTCTAATGCTTTTTTCCAAATTTCTAATGGCGTTTTCTCAGCATTTGGAGATTTCTCTTTAACAACATCTAATGCATTATAAAAGATATTGTATGAGATGTTCTTTTTTCCAGCTATCATTAGGTCATTAACAAACCTGGTAACCAGAGTATCGTTAAATTTTGGATCTGGCAATAAGATCCTCTTTTTTGGCTTTCTTTTTCTCATTTTGTGCTAATTCAACGATTAAACTACTTATTTCTTTGGTCTTTTAGTTCCATATTTTGAACGACGCTGCGTTCTTCCTTCAACACCTGAAGTATCTAATGCACCTCTGATGATGTGATATCTTACACCTGGTAAATCTTTCACACGACCGCCTCTGATAAGAACAATTGAGTGTTCTTGCAAGTTATGTCCTTCACCAGGAATATATGCGTTAACCTCTTTTCCGTTGGTTAACCTTACCCTCGCTACCTTTCTCATTGCTGAGTTAGGTTTTTTTGGTGTAGTAGTATATACCCTAACACAAACACCCCGGCGTTGAGGACAATTATCTAAGGCAGGAGCTTTACTTTTATCTTCAATTTTCGCTCTTCCTTTTCTTACTAATTGCTGAATAGTAGGCATAAAGACTATATATTTTGTTAAATTTATCCTTTAAAATCGGTCTGCAAAGGTAAAAGATATTTTCTTTAATACAATAGGAAGCGTAAAGATTTTATTGATATTTTCATAAACCGATATCACACGTCAAGTTAAAAACCTGACTACAAGTATGTTAACGATTATTTGCAATGCTTTTTTTTTTCGACAATTAAGAAATTTCGATTTTTCTTTACAGGTTGAAAATGAAGGATTTTTAAAATTTGAGAATTTTAGGAAGTACCAGGTTTATACCTTACCATTATGCACGGAAAAAACAAAACCGGAATTCACTCAATTTATTGCGATTATTTTTCGATATTTTGTTGCTAAAATTCTTTCAAATCAACGCTTTAAAAAGGAAATGAATAGGATGGATGAAAACTTGGATCTATTCAAAATTTTATTAATTTTGACCGACTTAAAAATAATATAAAATTAAACTATTGTTTATACTAAATATATTAACTACTTAAAAAGGATAAAATGAAAATATACGAAACGAAGGATATTCGAAATTTATCTCTTTTGGGCAATGCTGGTTTAGGAAAAACCACTTTGGCTGAAGCGATGCTTTTCGAAGGTGGTGTAATTAACAGACGAGGAGAAGTTGGTCAGAAAAACACAGTATCAGATTACCGTGAAATTGAGCACGATCGTGAATGTTCTGTTTTTTCAACAGTATTATATACAGAATGGCTAGGAAAGAAATTAAATATTATTGATACTCCAGGAGCTGATGATTTTATTGGTGGTGTAATTTCATCTTTGCATGTTACTGATACCGGATTACTATTAATCAATGCTCAAAACAGTGTTGAAACTGGTACAGAAATTATTATGAGGCATGCAGAACGCCTAAAAAAGCCTATCGTTTTTGCTATTAATCAATTAGATACAGACAATGCAAACTACGATAAATGCATTGAGGATGCAAAAAACGCTTTCGGAAGTAAAGTAACTATTATACAATATCCTGTTAATCAAGGTACTGATTTTAATGCAGTAGTTGATGTACTATTAATGAAAATGTACAAATGGGGTGCTGATGGTGGAAAACCAGAGATTGTGGATATTCCTGATGGCGAAAGGGAAAAAGCTAGTGATTTACATAATCAATTGGTAGAAGCTGCTGCAGAAAATGATGAAAACTTAATGGAGATTTTCTTTGAAAAAGAAAGTTTGACAGAAGATGAAATGAGAGAAGGTATCAAAAAAGGTATCATTTCTCGTGGAATGTTCCCTGTTTTCTGTATTTCTGCCAAGAAAAATATGGGTGTTAGAAGGTTAATGGAATTCTTAGGTAATGTTGTACCCGCTCCAAATGAGATGCCAGCGCCAGTTGATACTGATGGCAATGAGATTAAATGCGATCCAGCAGGAAAAACTTCATTGTTTGTATTTAAAAATTCTATAGAACAGCATTTAGGAGAGGTATTGTTCTTTAAAATGATGTCTGGTACTGTTAATGAAGGCGATGATTTAATTAACACCAACAAACAAGGCAAAGAAAGATTATCTCAATTATATGCAGTTGCGGGAAAAAACCGTGAAAAAATGGCAAAATTTGTTGCTGGGGACATTGGTGCTACAGTTAAGCTTAAAGAAACTAAAACAAATCACACCATTAATGAAAAAGGTGCTGATTGGAAATTCCCTGCAATGCAATTCCCTGATCCTAAATTCAGAACTGCAATTAAACCAGTAAATGAATCTGATGACGAGAAGTTAGGAGAAGTGCTTAATCAAATAAGCCAACAGGATCCTACTGTTATTATGGAGTATTCTAAAGAGCTAAAACAATTGATTCTTCATGGTCAAGGTGAATTCCATCTTAATATGGTGAAATGGCATTTAGACAACATTCATAAAATTGAAACTACTTTTATCGCTCCTAAGATCCCTTATCGCGAAACTATTACCAAGGCAGCTCAAGCAGATTATCGCCATAAAAAGCAATCAGGAGGTTCAGGTCAATTTGGTGAGGTTCACCTTATTATTGAGCCACATGATGATAATAAACCTGACACAAACAAATTTAAGTTAGGTGGCAGTGAATACAACCTACAGTTAAGAGGTAAAGAAGAACACGAAATGAAATGGGGTGGTAAACTTGTATTCTTCAACTGTATTGTTGGTGGTGTTATTGATGCCAGATTTATGCCTGCTATATTAAAAGGTGTAATGGAAAAAATGGAGAATGGTCCGTTAACAGGTTCATACGCACGAGGAATCAGAGTTTATGTTTATGATGGTAAAATGCACCCTGTTGATTCAAATGAAATCTCATTTAAATTGGCGGGAGCTAAAGCTTTCTCTGATGCATTTAAAAAAGCGGGACCCAAAATTATGGAACCTGTTTATGATGTTGAAGTACTTGTTCCAAGTGAATCTATGGGTGATGTTATGAGCGATTTACAGGGGCGTAGAGCAATGATTGAAGGAATGAGTAGTGAAAAAGGTTTTGAAAAACTAAAAGCGAAGGTACCTTTAGCTGAAATGGGTAAATACTCCACTGCACTTAGTTCACTAACCAGCGGACGTGCTACATTCACTATGAAATTTGCTGAATACAGTGCTGTTCCAGGTGATGTACAAGATGCATTACTGAAAGCTTACGAAGCTGAGCAAGAAGAAGAATAGAAACTCAGTATTTATTAACATATTGTATAGGAGTAGCCTCGCTACTCCTTTTTTATCATTAACTTCACTGCTTTAATAAAACTTTTGAAATGGAACCCGTCATTTTAGATGCGACAAAGCAAACGCCCCAAATTATACTAAATAAACAGGAAAGATTATTCGAATTTTCAGGATGTTCACTGCCTAATAAAGCAAATGAATTTTACATCCCAATTTTAGAATGGATTGATAATTATTCTGAAAACCCTAACGATAAAACTGTTGTGGTTTTTAAAATGGACTATTATGACACCGCATCTTCTAAATTTTTATATGATATCCTTTCACAATTTGATAACTTATATAAAAATGGTAAAGATGTTGAAATTCACTGGCACTTTGCAGAAGAAGACGAGAATATGGAAGAGGCTGGAATGGGTTATAAAGAGATACTAGAAGTTCCTTTCAAACTTATAAGCTATGTTTTATAATAAATAATTACCCTCAATAATTCATAAGAATATTGCAAAAAAGGGTGCAAATTATTAAATTTGAATTAGTTAGAAACAATTTCAACTAATCTTCACACCCAATTATGAGCTATAAAGATGCCATCTTTTTCAAAGGGAACAAAGCTGTTTTTGTTGATTTTCAGGCCGAAGAAATCAG
>JBNKRJ010000069.1:0-43484 GCA_050296515.1 Bacteroidales bacterium
TTTGTATTAATAAATTATCGAAAATAACCTATTAATATACTGATAATCAGGCACATAATAAAATTTTTAATCGATTAAATTATTGATAATCAGTAATTTATATTGATTTTACATAATATATTTAACACTTAATTCGCATAAAGAATAAAACAGCATGCATGAATTTTTTGATAAAGTTTTAAAATTAAATCGATTAACTGTTCTAAACATCATTTTGGGACTGTTGATTGCAATAACTCCAGTCAAGTACATCGCCTTTGCTAATACAACAATGGGAGGCCCTAACGAATTATCTAATGGTGATACCAGTTCTGTATTTATATTTGTTGTAGGATTAATTTTTTTACTTGTTTGGATAGGTGATTTCTGGGCTTCAAAATATCGTGCAAATCTTATTTATTTAAAAAGAACTGAACAAGAAAAAAAAGGAGTTTCTCTAATTGGGGGATACGGGTACATTCATGTATTCACTTCATTAACTATGGCTGGGGCAATAGGTATGCTGCTCGGCTCCTTTTTTGGTATTGAAGCCATATTAATTCCAATTCTTGTTATTCTTGCCTTAGTAAAAGAACCCTTTTTGTTATTTCAAATAAAAAAAATAAGAGAAAATCCACGAAAAATCCTCGATAGAAAGAAAGAAATTATTTCCGATGTAATTCTATTGCTTTATGCTTATCTTATTTTTATAGTTAGCTGGCAATCATTTGTTTATAGTGGTAATTTTGAAATTGACTTTTCAAAGTCAAGTGCTGTTTTCATGCTTTTTTATACTACTGTAATTTATTTGCTCTTTTACCTGGGAGCCTGTTGGATTTGGTTCGAAGAAGTTACTGTGAACCTGATAACAAGAAAGCAAAAGCTTTATTTTCTTGGAGCCTTTACTTTCGAAATAATAATGGTAATTGTTAAACTAATAAAATAGATAAGTTGAAGTCTTTGCTAGATGAAATAAAAACACTGCCCCAAAACATAAAAAAGCTTGATTTAAGCAAGCGAAAATTAAAATGGGGAATTTGGGCAATTAATTCACCCGAAGGGCAGGCCATTGAGCAACTTGCTTGTTTAGAAGAAATAAACTTACAACACAATAAAAATGACTTTTTGGCAATGGACATTTCGAAAATGAAAAACCTTAAAAAATTGAACCTTGCCAATAATGATTTTGGATATTGGTATTATGAGCGTCCAACTAAACTGGGTATTAACTGGACAATGTCAGAAAGTCTTGAATTTCTTGATGTTAGTAGTAATCAACTGACTTATTTTGGATTTAAAGCGCATCAGCTAAAGAATCTAAAATGCTTATATGTCTCAAATAATATAGGTAAGGAATTTATGTATCATGCTGAAGTGCAGCCAAAATTTTCTTTCATTTTAGAGTTACCCTTTATAGTAAGTTTGAAAGAAATTCATCTAAAGCAAAATAATTTTAAAGAACTTCCTCCAATAACTCATTTATGTAACCTCGAAGTGGTTGATTTAGCATATAATAAACTAAGAAGACTGGATAAAAAGATAGAACAGTTATCAAAACTTAAAAAGCTGAGTCTTTATGCTAATAAACTTATGGATTTGCCCATAGAAGCAATTGAAAAAATGACTAACTTAGAAATACTCGATGTAAGGATGAATGCAAAATTGGATTCGAAAATGATTAAAAAGATAAAAGGAGCAAGACCCGAATTACAAATACTGGTATGATAAAATGGATTACGCAATATGAAAATAACTCAGTCAATTGAAACTATTAAAGCACGTTGTAAAGGACTTTTTTCAATCTGTTATGCGGCTTTGGATATTATGGCAAACGAAAAAATGCTGAATGAAAGGGCTATTCGACTATTAAGCAAATTGAAAAACGATGCTGAGGCTTTTAAACTTGATAGTTCAGAGATTAGAATAATTGAAAAGCTATTAGAAAAACCTGAAACAGGATGGATAAATCGTGGTATGTGGAAGCTTGAGGAATTAGGTGTTCTGCTTTGGGTGCTTAAGTTAAATAATTCTGTACCACCAATATGGGAACAATTTGGAGAAGATACCTTAAAAGTGATGACTGGTATTGATAATAAAGTTGTTATGCGTAGTGATAATGAACTTGAGCAATATAAAGAGTACCTTAAAACTGTGAATTGGCGTTTTTATCTTGAGTTTTTCCAAAGAATGGGACGAACTGGTGACAAGAAAATGAATGAGGAAATTGTCAGCAAAAAAGTAAATGAATTAAAGGCTGATGGAATTATTGATGAGGTAATTGAAGGTGATATTGGCTTTGATGGAGTAAGCTTCAGTAAATTAAATTACTTCAAAAAAGATTCGATAAGGAATATTGCTGAAAAAAGGCAACAGGTTTTTGAGTGGCTTGAAGAAACTGATGGGGAGGAAGATTGGGATTAGTTATTGATTGAAAGCGTTGTTATACATGTATTACATTGAAAACTCAAAAATTAGAAGTATTTTCAAAATTTTATGAATAAAGAACAGGAACATCGACTCAATACACTTTATAACATTATTGCTAACGGCGATTTTGAAGATGTTGAAGGTGCAAGAGATATTGTCAGGAAAGAGGATTTTCCTTACCTTATTCATCATTATGGAAAACTAACCAGTTGGGATGAAAAGCGAAACCTGATAAACCTGGTTCAGGATGATTATCAAAAAGGCATTGAAAGCATTATGCTTGACTTTTTGAGGGCGCCCTATTCAGGTGAAATTGATGACATAGAACTGACTAAGGCAGTAGCACTTGGCTTTCTTGGAGAAGAGTATGATCAATTTATGACTTATTATAACAATAGAGAACTTTTACACGAAGATGTTGCTAAAATGCTATCTAAGAGTGGATTAAAATTGATTGAAAGTGAGATTTCTCCTGGTTCTGCTAGCGATGCAGAAAACAGGTTTTACGATGAAAACCTATCACCGGCACAGAACCTTGTAAACGGCGCTTATAATGGTGAAATGTTCCAGGCAACTGAAGCACTTCGATTAGGAGCAGATGTAAATGTTAAAGTTGGCAACGGTAATTTGGAAAGAATGTCGGCCTTAATGGTGGCTTTATGTAGCAAGGAATTTGAAGTAGCAAAATTACTAGTTGCAAAGGGGGCCGATGTTAATTATAAACGAGGTTCCAAAAAAATACCAAATCAGGATAGGGGACAAACACCAATGTGGTGGGCAGCCAATCACGGAAATATTGAAATGATGGAGTATTTATGGCAAAAGGGAGCTGCGATTGATGTGCCTGACGACCATGGTTCAACCCCACTATGTGCTGCTGCAAGTTCGGGGATGGCAGAAGCAGTTAAATTTCTAATTCAACATGGAGCAGATGTTCATGCAAAGATTTATGATGATAGAAAAGCGATTAACCTGGCTGCAAATTTTGGTTGTTCCGAATCGGTGGAATTGTTAATAAAGGCAGGCACAGAGCCAGATTACAGAGGGAATGCAGGGTATACGCCATTAATGGTGGCAGCCGAAAACGGAAACCAGCAATTGATAAAAACACTTTGCGAAAACGGGGCCGATGTAAATGCAAAGCACAATGGAAATGGAATGTATTCTGCTTTTAAGGGAATGCCACCTTTGGTTTTTGCTGTCACGGCTGGCTTTGTAAATGCGAGTAAAGTGCTTATTGAACATGGCGCCGAAGTAAACTATCGGGTTCCTGAAAGGGTGAATTATAAAAATGAGGTCATGCCAGCCATGTATGTAATTGAATTTGCAAAAGGGAAAAGAGCAGAAAGTCTACGTAAACTTTTAATAAAAAATGGAGCAAAACATTAATATTCAAAATATAATACTGTTTGCTATACGAAAGAGTAGCAATAGTTTTGAGTTCTCATGATGACAGGAAGTCTGAAGTCTAAAGAATAAAATGCGTCTAATATCCATTTTACCTTTCTTTTGCTTCGGTCTTCCTTCTATCAGCCAGTAATTTGTCTCTAAAATAGAGAAGGTTTGAGAATTATCGTATTTCATCAACTAACAATTGAACTATGAATGATTTATTACGAAACAGCAACAAAAAATATTTACCAATCGAAACCGCCATACGAGGTTTTTCTTGTTTTGAAGGAACTGTTTGGGCCTTGTATATTTCAAATGAGAGCCTTTATTCTTTGAATCTGCAAACAAGTGAATTAGCTGAAATTGAGTACTTTGATGAAGTTTTAAAAATAAAATGTATTGATGATTCTTCATTTATTGTCACCGGATATGAAAGCATCGCCCTGGCCACCTTTCAAGATGGTAATGTTAAAGTAATCAAAGAGTTCCAAATAGAAGACTGTTCTCCAAGAATCTTAAATACCTCTAAAAGGGGTGAGACCATCGCCCTTTCTGCTTATGAAGATTTGATTGTTGTAAAAAATGATGAGGTAAAATCTTTCAGGTTTAACGACGCACAATATGCGATGGCTGTGTCATCGAATGGTGAAAAAATAGCAAGCGGAGGAGAAAAAGGGATAAAAATAATTGATTCTTCTTCATTAGAAGTAATAAAAGAGCTTGATGTTGAGGTGCTTCCAATCAGCATGTCCTTCTCACCTGATGATAAAATCCTGGTGTATGGCGATGACCGGGCAAACTTGTACTCTGTTGATTTAGAAGCCAATGCAAAGACTCAATATTCGAATCCTTATTATAGCAAACCAATTTATATCGGATGGACAGGTGATGGGGAAAAGTTTGTGGTTTCGTTCCTCTCACAAGCTGTAGGCATTTATTCTTTAGGTAATGAAGATGGGGAAATATTGCCATTGGATGAATTTCCGAGCAGGTATTTTCAACATGCAGATCTGGTAGACACCAATACACTGGCAGTATGCGTGGAAAACCTAAGGACTCAATCGGTGGTTGAATCCATTCCTACAAGCGATGTGGTAGCTTTAGTAAATTTAGATTTTTAGCAAATTTTACTTGTGTTTCAAAGATAGTGTTATGTCAAAGATAATTTGTCAGCTGACAACAACAGACAAGTATACCAGCCAGGTGTTGTCACCTGGCTAATAATCTAATAATCAGAAACCAGGTTGTTTTCAAATTACAAATAAAATGAATGAATTAGATATAGTCCTCTTAGAACAAAACCTTGGGGTTAAGTTGCCTGCTGATTATAAGCAGCTTTTGTTAAATTACCCTCGGGAGTTGGAAAAGTTGGGTGCTAAAGAATTGCATTTAATTGATGATATAGACTGGTTGGTTGAACAGAATTTATTTGCCCGTGAAAGTCCTTCAGAATTTTTTTGGTGGAAGAAGGAGTGGAATAAAAATTATTTTGTAATAGGCGAAGATGGAAACGGAAACTGTTTTTATATCAACCTGTCCGAAAAGGAAAATCCTTCCGTTTATTTTTTGAATCATGAAGCTCCGGATGAAGATGATGTTAAAATTGCCCCTGATTTTAATGCCTGGATAATTGAAGTGGAAAAGCAATTAACTAAATATAAGCTCAATGCCGAAGCTTTGGCTATATATAAACGAAAAAAGGAACAAAATAGAAGCTGGTGGAAATTTTGGTAATAAAAATTAGGTAACATGTTGAAAATTAAAAAGATAATCATATCTATAATACTATTAAGTTTTTATGTTAATACTTCAGTAATTGCAATTTTGCTTTTATTCGACTTCTTGCCATTCATTCTCAATACTATAGTCTTATATTTTATTTTACCAATGGCATTTGCATACATAACTGGTTCTATTGGCGGAAGATTGCTGAATAAATCCATTCCTTTTTCTGAAAATATTTTTTTTAAAACAACTATGATTTTGGGTTTAGTGATGTGGTTGGCAATAATGCCTGCTTCATTTATGGATTTAAAACATTTTATTCAACTTAAAACCTATAAAACACCCCTGGTTACAAATATTGAGAATTTAACCCAAAAGGGTGTAAAAGATGCAGCCTTTATAACCATAACAGATGCTGCTTTGTTAACAGATAAAAAAGGAGTTTATAAAGAAATCAGCAAAGTAAAAAGCGGTGAAAACTACACAACAACCTATTACGATTACTACGCAGTTCCTGTTTCTGGCTCAGATTTTAAAGTATGGATATGTGATTATTCTTCTTACACCAAAAATGCAAGTGAAGATGACAAAAGTCCTCCGTATTTTATTGTAAATCAACATGGTAGCCTTGCGGGAATAGTTGTGCAGGATAAAAACCGCTTAAAAGATTACAAAATAGCCATCGAAAAGTCTCTGGATTATAGAGCTTTAAATGTAGAAGATTCACTTATAATTTTAGAATATCGTGATGATTTTGAAAGTACGATGAGTAGTTATAAAACACGTGCAATTTGGTACTTTGTATTATTAAATCTGTTGCTGGTAATATTGCCTGTAGTTTTAATTAGAAAAATGATTTAAAATGGAAGAAAAAATCAAAAAAGTACTTACTGAAATCAAATTGTTCTATGCAAAGAATGCAGATAGGCATTTAACAAATAAGTTCAGAAAAGCTAAACCTGAAGAAATTGAAAATTTTGAAAATGATATTGATGAAAAGCTTCCTGAATCCTATAAGTTTTTTCTGATGTATAACGATTTTCAGATTGATTTTCATGCCAACTATGCAAGTTTAGATTTGGATGGTGTTGTACGTACAAGAAGCAGAATGTGTAAATTATTGGAAGAAGGCGTATTTGATGATGGTAGGGTAGAAAGAAACCAACAAACAAATATCGGCAACTGGGATGGCGATTTTTTAAAAGTTGCCTGGTGGAATATAAAATGGATACCTGTATCTGAAGATAGCTGTGGAAACATGATTTGTATCGATCTGGATCCGGGAAGTAACGGAAAGCATGGACAAATAATTACCATGGATATTCAGGATAGAATAGGCCCGTTTAGGGAAAAAACCTGGCAATCATTTGAAAATTATTTAGAAAAACATCTTGAATATTTAAAAAATGGTCAATACTTCACCAGCAAGAACTCTAAAGGAGAAGTTTTAATTGAAATTGACCGTTTTGAAAAAACAAATAAGTAAGTTATGAGAACAGTTGAAGAAGCATGGAAAACTATTATTAATTGGTTTGAGAAAACAAAACCTGAATTGCTGGCGTATCTTAATGAAGGCGCTAAAGAATCAGAAATTGCTGACTTAGAGAGTCATATAGGACGAAGATTGCCTGAAGATTTGCGAGCCTCTTTACTTTTATACAATGGCAGCTCACGTATTTTTTTATACGATGGTTATGATGTTTCACGACTTTTGCCGATAGCTGAGATTAAAAAAGAATACGATTACAGATTCAAATTTGCTAGCGAACTTAAGAAAGAAATGGCTGAAGATGAAGACGAACAGCACTTCTCAGAAAATGATATTCCGGTGCTGTGGTTTTCTACCGGTGATCACAGTTTACTCAATTCAGAAACCGGAAATTTGTATTTTCAATCGCACGACGGAGGAAGTGGTAAAATATTCGACAATTTTGCTGATTTTTTAAATACAGTTGCAAAAAATGTAACAACCGGGCGTTTTATTATTGGAAAATACGGCTACATGACAGGTCTCACAGCCAAGGAATTATGGAATAACGTACTGGAAAAAGCTAAGCATGAATATCCTCAAATTTGCTTTGGAGAGAAAATAGAATCCTATTTGCGAGTAATGATTAGAAAGGCAATTAAAAGCAAACTTGGCAATGATTTTTTTGCAAGTTTGAACTTAGATTTGCCAGCAATGGTAAATAAAATATACTATCAAACTAATGGTCAGAAGAATGAAGTTAAATGGTTTTACTTTGATGGTGAAAAATTTGCTTTATCTAATGTTGAACAATCAATTGAAAAAATGCTTGATGCAGATTTAACAAAAGGTTTAATGTTTCCACTTTTTCGTAATAAAACCAGTGAAATAGGTATAAATCTTAATACACACAAGTTGTATCATAATTCTGCCGAATTAGATTATGATTTGATGGACCTCTTGCTAAATTATTTAAATACAGATAATTAATAGAAATGTCGTTATGAGGCAGATTATTCAAAAGTTATTGGGTATGATTACTTTAGAAACCAAAGCTCTGAAATTTAGAGATAAAATAGTACCTTAGATATTGTATTAAAAAGCAGATGTTAACCATAAACATTTTAGCGAGGTATAAAGCTTATATCTTCTAATTTTAAAAAGAAATGAAATCAACAGGGCTTCGTGGTACTGATTTTTTTGAAAATGAATTCAGAATAACTACTTTGTGGGAAAAGGAAAGAGACTGGTTGGAAAAGAGCTGCTTTTCATGATATTAAAATTAAATGATTATAAAATAAGTGATTGATGAAACCTATACTAATTATATTAACGGTAGTTCTGCTTATTGTGGTGTTTTTATTTCAATGCTGCATAAATACAAAGCTTGAAAAAGAGGCCGTGGTCAGGAAAAAATGTAAAGATTATCTTAAAAATAAGTACAGCAAAGAGTTTGAAATTCTTCAATTCAAGCAATTTTTTCATGGAGGAATCTGGAAGTATGAAACTGATTTGGAAGCAGCTCCAACAGATAATGAATTGTTAAAGTTCTGGATTCGATACGATGCCAAAAACAGAATAGTTGCTCGCGATGATTATAAAAAAGTCTTTTGGGAATATCAAATTGAGCAGGAATTAAGGCCAATTATTTCAGATAAATATAAGTTGTTAGAGTTTGATTCGCGGCTATCAAAAAATGGATCTATCATATTTGTAAATTCTAATTTGGAATTTTATCCCGATTATCATGAAATGATTTCGAATATTGAACTTCCGGTATTACATTTATCAATAAGAATAGCAGGCATGCCGAAAGCCGGTGAGCAAGGTTTGGATTGTTTTGTAAAATTGAGTGAAGTGTTAGCAAAAACAGCCTTTGTTAAAAGCGAATTCTCAGTTTATTTCTATGATAAGGCCATTCTGAATAACGACAAAAATAATTTTACTACAAACAGCAACCAGCTTAATGAATCATTCTGTAAACAGCAACTATTTTTTAAGATAACCAATCGGCTTAAAGCTCCACAGCTAGAGGATTTAAATCTCTTACTTGTTAATTATGCAAGTGACAGTTTGTTTAAAACCAATAAACAATTATTCGAAAAGGCCGAAAAAGCCAGAAAAGAAGGAAAACCCGAAGAGGCATTAGAGGTTTACCTGAAAATTGTTTCAAGTGTAAGTGACTACAGGTATACTACCAACGCTCCTGCGGAGGCTGCATACTCTATTGAATCAGCCTTTTATGCTGGTGAAATCCTCGAACAACATGAAAAACAGGAGCAAGCCATGGATCTTTACAAAGGAATAGTTAGGCGAATGGAATACGAGGAAGTAAAGTTGAATTTAAGTGATTTTTATAAAAAAGCAAAACAAAAACTTGAAGAAGAAAAAAAATAGAATAGTAGGCCTGGCAAAGTTCTTTTTGCTGCTGCCGTTGTATTTTTTTTATTGTTTTGAGTTTGATATGAAAAAAAGTAATTTAGTTTAGATGAAAATACTTGCACTATTTCTGGTTTTAACCTTTGTTTCATCCTGTATGCTAATTGATACCGGTAATGAATCGTGTTACCGAATTAAGGGCGATCAGGTATACCTAAGATATTATGGTGGCTACCCCAGGGCAAAGGAAGTTATGTTAAAAGTTGATGGAGCTGATGCAAAAACCTTTAAATTTATTGAAGGATCAAGAGAAGGAGCTTGTCAGGGTGGAGACATGTTTGCCAAAGATGAAAAACATGTGTTTTATAGAGACGAAATCATCAAGATGGCGGATCTTAAAAGCTTTGAGGTGTTAAAGTATGGCTACTCAAAGGACGAAGCTAATGTTTTTTATCTCGATTCTTTTATTCCCAAGGTTGATGCTGAAAGTTTTTTTGTCATTGAAAACAATCGAAAGCAACCATATGCTGCTGATAAATATGGTTTAATTGTTAGGTATAAGCGCATAGGAGGAGAAATTGATGCTTATAGTTTTGAACTTCTCCCTGAACCTTATTCACGAGACAAAAACCATGTTTATTATTCTGATGAGTTTCATGTTTTGAAAGGAGCCGACCCTGCAACTTTTACCTGCCCGGAATTTGAAAGTATTGTTAATTATCAATACTATGCCTACGACAGGAATAACGCCTATTTTTATGAAAGAAAAGAAGTTAAGGTTATAGAAAATTTTGATTATAAAACATTTAAAGTGCTTGGCTCACAGTATGCAAAAGATAAGAATCATGCTTATTTCCAGGCAAAGGTGATACCCGAAGCAGATCCTGCAACTTTCCATGTTCCCTATCAAATTGACAGGTATTCAGCACAGGATAAGAATCATCACTATTTCGAAGGGAAAATTAAAGATAATTAGTATGGATAGTACCCAAAGAGCCTATCTTTGATATTTTCATAGTAAAACAATATTTTAATGGAACTGAGGCTTGAACATATTTGGGTTGACTTTGCAGGAAAGCTTAAATCCTTCATTATTAGTAAGGTTCGGAGTGAACAAATCGCTGAGGATATTCTGCAGGATGTGTTTATAAAAATTCATGGCAGTATTGACCAGCTTAGAGATGAAACCAAAGTTCAGTCATGGATTTACCAGATTACCCGAAATTCAATTGTTGATTATTTCAGGATTGTTAAGAAGGAAAATAACTTATCGCAGCATAATTTTGAGAATGAAGACGAGGAACTTGATGACGGCTTTATGACAGAGGCCATAAGAGACATGATAAAAATGATGGATGATTTACCACCCAAATATTGCGAAGCGCTCTGCTTAACCGAACTGGATGGGATGAGCCAAAAGGCCTATACTGAAAAAATCGGAATATCCTATTCCAGAGCCAAATCGCGTGTTCAACGTGCTAAAGTAATGCTTAGAGATAATTTAATGAAATGCTGTCATTATCAGTTCGATAAATATGGTACGATGTTTAATATTCAACCGGTAAAATGTTGCTGCTGCCACCCAAATTGACACCCTCTTTAGTTAGCTTTTTGCTGAGGAAATAAATAAGACATTGGTCATTAAGTCATTAGTCTTTAATGCTCCACCTTGTAGATTTAATCGTAATGCAGATAAAGTTTATCAAAAGCCTGACAATCTTAAGGTGCAAGTATTTACAAGTACCCATCTTATCCTTTCTTTAATACCAATTGCGTTTATATTTTGACTTTAGACTAAAATATAAATACAATTGGTATTACTTGCTTGTTTCTATTCCTCTGGCGGTTCTTGTACAAGTATCCGGTGCTGCTAAATTCATCAACAAAGCATTAAGCAAAAAGCCAATTGTGGCAATTCTTTTGGCAACAATTGTCGGGGCTTTTAGCCCGTTTTGTTCATGTGGAGTGATACCTGTAATTGCAACATTATTAATAAGTGGTGTTCCACTAGCACCAGTTATGTCGTTCTGGATAGCTTCCCCTTCAATGGATCCTGAAATTTTCTTTTTAAGTGTAGCAACTGTTGGTTGGGAATTTTCTGTATGGAGGTTGGTATCCACTTTTATCATCAGTTTATCATCGGGTTATATTACTCATTGGGCAGTTATAAAAGGATTTATTGGTAAAGATATTTTGAGTAAAAAGCAGGTTGCCCCAGTTAGCAGTACTTGGCGATTAGTCTGGACAAAAACTATTGCAGGAATCAAGTTCCTGGTAAAATCTATACCACCTGTGCAAAAAACTCATGCCAACCTGATGATAGTGAAAGGACTAACAGGTGCAGGTAAAGTAAACTGTTGTGTTTCTACTGACCAGCTGCAAGTAAACTTAAAACCAGCTCGCAAAAATTCCGATGAACCTTGCAGTACATGTTCAATTGAGGAAAAACCAAAGGTCTCTTTTCGTAAAAAACTAATGCAAGAAACCTGGGCAGCTACAATTATGGTTGTAAAGTTTATGGCATTGGCATTTTTCATCAATGCTTTAATAACCTTTTATGTACCTCGGGAATTTATTTCGAACCTTTTAGGAGGAAATGGAGCATTTTCTGTTGTAACCGCTGCTTTGGTTGGCATACCAACTTACACACGTAATCTAACAGCTTTGCCTTTGATAAGCGGATTAATTGCCCTGGGAATGAATAAAGGAGCAGCACTGGCATTTCTAATAGCAGGCCCAACAACTACTTTGCCTGCAATGGTTGCAGTATGGGGCATTACTAAAAAGAAAGTTTTTTTCTTATACCTTTCTTTTTCCTTGATTGGGGCAATATTGTTTGGATTGTTGTATAATTTGAGTTGAATTAGGTTCCAGATAATGAGTTTGCAGACGAAAATTGTTCTTGGAGTCTTATCAATCCGATAAATTCTTATGGTAATTTTTAGAATAATGATTATCTTAATGTATTGTTTTGAAATGCTTGGCAATTGATTTTGCCAACACCGTACCAACATCAAATTAATCATATATTCTTGAAAAAGGGAACATACTTTTTTACAATGAGGTGGTTTAACTGGCTTTTACTTTTTTCTTTTATTGGTTGTGCACCAATTTATTCACAGAAAGAAAGTGCAAGTATTGTTGAAATTGATAGTATTAATGAGTTACTACTTATAGGTAAAAGCATCGAATACTTTGAAGATAGCAGTGGTGATTTAACAGTTGATGATATTCAAAAGAAGGAAATTCAATCAAAATTTACTATAGGAACCAAGGATATCTTTGCAAGACCAGCTACCAACTCTGCTTTTTGGTTTCGCTTTACAGTAAGTAATAATTGTAATGAAGATATCTGGCTTGAAGTGGGCAGTACCTACGCCTGGTACATTGATTTATTCAAATCTGATAGTTTAAGAACCTATAAAAAAATAGCAGAAACTGGAACCATGAGAGCTGAAAGCTCAAAGTTTTATAAGCACAATCTTTTTTGGCTGCCTCTAAATAAAGCAAATCAATCTAAAGCTGAGGTTTATTACTTGAAAGTATCAGCTTCATTGCCCTTAGAGTTGCCTTTACATGTTGGAACAATAAGAGCATTATCAAGAAATAGTCGGATAAGTAGTTATTTAACTGCAGGCTTTATTGGACTAATTGCTATAATTTTTCTATATAGTTTATTTATTTTTATCTCAACCAAAGATAAGGTTTACATCTGGTACCTGGGATATTTGTTTTTAATGGGTCTTAGCATGCCATATGCGAATTCCCATCCTTTTATTCAAAATGTTGAGTTCTGGTTTATAGATAAAGAATGGTGGAATAATTACTTTCTGGTTTGGCACGCACCCGTTTATCTTTTCGTTGGAATGTTTTGCATAAAATATTTGAACCTAAAAGATCAGTTTCCATTAGTTTACAAGATCATTTGGGCTGAGATTATCTTTTTAGTTGTAGTTTCACCTTTACTTCTGGTTTTTGTAGTTAAATTGGTTCAAATAATAAACATTTTTCAGGTCGTTGTATTATTGCTTTATTTAACCTGTCTATTTTCAGCCTACTATTTGATGTTTAAAGGACATAAATATGCAAGATATTATGCTCTTGGCTGGACATTTATGATAGTCCATGTATTTATCTTTTTTGCTACTGTAAATGGGTTTCTTTCTTTTAATCATTTTACTCGAAATTCATTATATATTGGTGTTGGACTTGAAGTTTGGATGTTTTCACTTGCTTTAGGTGACAGAATAAATTTGATTAGAAAAGAGAAAGAGGATGCCCAGAGAAAGTATATTGAGTTAGTAGAGTCAAAGAATGAGTCTTTAGCCAATATTGTTTCTGAAAGAACTGAAGAACTCGAAAATGCTCTGGAAGAAGTTGAAGCAGCAAATTCAGAGCTAATGGCTCAGGCAGAAAATCTTGCAGAGCTAAATAAAACTAAAGACAAATTACTGTCAATTATCGGGCATGATTTGAAAGCTCCAGTTGGTCAGTTAAAACTATTTTTAGATCTCGTATCTAGTGGTAATATGGATGAAGAGAATTTCAAAAAACTCTTGGAAAAATTTAATGCTAAGGTAGATAACATCCTTTTTCTTCTTAATAATTTATTACAATGGGCAAGTAGTCAAAGGGACGGAATATTTGCAAAGCCTGTATCACTTAACTTATACGAAGTTGCAGAACAAAATATTTTGCTTTTGAATAAAACCATCGAGATGAAAAAATTAAATGTTCAAAACGATATTAAAAGCAATGTATTTGTCTATTTTGATTCAACACAATTAAACATTATTATCTTAAACCTGCTAAACAATGCAGTGAAATTTACAAATTATGGTGGTTACATTTCAATTAACTCTGAGGTAATCAACGACTTTGTGCAGGTAAAAGTAATTGACACAGGAATTGGAATAGATAAAGAAACTCAAAAAAAGTTGTTTAATCCATATTTGCAAATTAGTAAGGACGGAACTGAAGGTGAAGCCGGAACTGGTCTTGGTCTGGCCATTTGCAAAGATTTTATTGAAAGAGGTGGAGGCAAAATATGGGTTGAAAGTGAACCACAAAAGGGGAGTACTTTCTATTTTACTTTGCCTGTGTGGAACCGGTAGAAGATGCTAATCAATTCCAGGAAAACTTTCAACAATTTTCACCTTAATATCTGGAAAGTTCTCAACTATCTGCACTTTGAAGTCAGGAAAACTTTCAACCACCTGCCATTCGCCACAATCATCAGGGAAAGATGTAACAAATTTTACCTTTATGTCCGGGAAGCTTTCTACATATTCAATCTTAATGTCAGGGAAAGAGGAGACAAATTGTACTTTTCCATATAGTTTAATACCATTCCATTCACAATCACCAGTTGCTTTAAAATATGCGATTGCTTCTTCTTTCTGTTTGAGGGTAAGTTCTGAAAATGCCATTACTTTCTCTGTTTCACTATTGTTATTTTTTATTTGTTCTATTTTGTTTTCAACACCGTCAAGAGCGAAAAATGCTGGTAACATAATGAATAAAAAGAGCTTATACATTTTCTTTGATTTTAGCAAGTTTTCTATTCTTTAAGATACAGCTTAATTTTCTAATATCCTAATGTTTAAAAAACACTATTTTTATAAAACGAATAGCAAATAGTTTACACCAAAACCAGGAAATGACTTGAAAATCAATTTGTTTAACCCGATCCTGAAGGGAGCATTGATTTTACTCGCAAGCTCGTGAGAAAGTTCTTCACACCCTTTAGGGTCGGGGTAAATGAAGAAAGTCAATTTGCGGTCGGTGTAAACTACCTCATAATCGTATTTTATAATTAAAAAAAACACATAAATGAATAATAAGACACTTATTGAGAAGTTCTATAAAGCATTTCAGAAAAAAGATGCACAGGAAATGATTTCTTGTTATCATGATGATATTGAATTTTCTGACCCTGCATTTGGAAAACTACAAGGAAAGAGAGCAAAAGCTATGTGGGAAATGCTATGTGGTAACGCAACTGATTTAGCAATCAAGTTTTCGGATGTTAGGGCTGATGGTATGACAGGAGGAGCAAATTGGCAGGCTTGGTATACTTTTGGAAAAACAGGAAGAAAAGTTCATAATAAAATAGTTGCCAGTTTTGAATTTAAGGATGGAAAAATTATTAAGCATTCCGATAAGTTTAATTTAAGAAAGTGGGCTGGTCAGGCTCTTGGTTTCAAGGGAGCTTTATTAGGCTGGACCTACTTTTTTAAAAAGAACCTTCAATTACAAACAAACTACTTGTTAGATAAATATATGGATAACAATTAGGCCAATTTCTTTTTGAAAATTTCTTTCAAAACTCCATAAAAAAGTGTAATTTAAAGTTTCAATAATTTAAAAATCCAACAAAAAATATCAAAATGAAGAAACTTGTTTATCTAATTAGTTGCTTATTTGTTTTTATAACTTTTTCTACAACAATTTTTGGTCAGCAAAAGGAGTTGGATAAGCTCAAAGGACTTATCTCAAAAGGAAAAATGGATAAGGCTCAGGCCTATTGCGAAAAAGTTACTGCCGGAATTTCCGAGAAAAAAGCTGCACGGTTTTATGGTTATCTGGCTTTAGGTTATTATAATGATAAGGACTACGAAAAAGCTGCCGATGCGGTGCTGTTATCTGAAGATAAAAAACTGGCAGAAAAACTTGCTAAAGAATTTGATGGTAAAGATAATACAATGGCTGGAAAGCTCTATGTAAAGGCTGAAAAGTTTGAAAAAGGAGCAGAACTGTTATTCAACGAAGAGAAATATGAAGAAGCTGCAAAAATTAGTCCTTCACCAACCGAGAATATGAAATATGGTGACATTCTTTTTGATAAAGGCAAGATTGATGAAGCTATGATGTTTTATAAAAAAGCAAAGGTAAAAGGCCAGAAGTTTGACAATGATAAAATTCTGAATTATTTGTATCAAAAAAAGGAGTATAAGACTGTTTATAAATTGCAGAACTACCTTGAAGGAGATTATAAAATGCACATTCAGGGAAGTGTGTTTGATAAGATGATTGAGGTTGGGGAAAATATGGATTTCATTAAGAAGTTTATGGCTGATGTGAATATTTATGGTAATAAGCAAGATGAAGCAATCGTTTCGGCCTATGCCAATAATAAAATGTTTGATCAAGCCGAAGAATACACTCTTTCATTGAAACAGCCGCAGCAAAAAATAACCATGTCATATTTAGCGGAGCGGGTCAGTTCTACTAGTCCCTCTCTCAGTGCATGGGCGAATTACAAACTAGGAAAATCATTGTTGTCGCAAGACCTATTAACTACTTTTTTGATTGAAGAAGCTAAAAAATTAAACGATCAGTGGGAGGGA
Source organism: Bacteroidales bacterium (assembly GCA_050296515.1). Taxonomy (GTDB): domain Bacteria; phylum Bacteroidota; class Bacteroidia; order Bacteroidales; family NBLH01; genus NBLH01. Next base: position 16,720 of record JBNKRJ010000069.1, read on the forward strand.
GAGGAGCCAAACACAAGTTTGATACAAAGTTTTATGAAAAGCACAAAAGCACAGGTTGAAAAATGTGAAAAAAATTATTGCGAAATGGTCAAGCATGCAAAAAATGTTAGCTACAACAAATCAAAAGAGGCAGGAGAAGAATTACTGCAAGCTTCTCATCTTTTGAAGGGAGTTGAGAAAAATTGCAAGTAAAATAATTGAGTTATTTAAATAGCGTCGAAAGTTCCTGGAATCTTTCGGCGCTTTTTATATAGGCTTTTATTACTACATTAGAAATGTTTTCGTTAACCAAAATCTTGTTTTATTTTGTTATGAATCAATTAATTAAAATAGATCCTAATATTAATCTAAGTGATTTAAAGCTTAAAATTAATCAAGGTGCTAGATTTGTTGTTTTTCAGTATTGTATTTCATTAATCTTTGCGATCTCGCTAAAAAGATTTTCAAAAGCCTATTTTGTAGAAAAGTTTGATTCTACAAATAAGTATGCTAAAAAGTACAATATTTTGTCACTGGTTTTTGGTTGGTGGGGCATACCCTGGGGACCAGTATACACAATTAAAAGCATCAATCTAAATAGAGCAGGAGGTGTAGATGTGACTGAGGATATCATGTTAAATATTGATGAGCATAGTTTAAAAAGTTGTGAAATTGAATTAAAGGTTACTAATCAATTATTTATGAAGCCAGGGAAATGGGATCAAAAAGCGTTTAATAAAGCGTTATTGAGAAAATTTGAAAGAGATTTTAATGTTCGGACATTAGTGGCTGGAGTGTTTATCAATACAGAAAATGGTGAGGCTCCCTTTTTTACTTTAGGTTATAAATTGGAAAATAACAATGAAGGATTTATGGATAATTTGCTGGAGGCTCTTCATACCCAATTTAGAAAATATACTCATTTTGAGTTTGTTGACTTAAAACTGGATAATAAAGTTGGTGAACTATTGGTTAAACAAGGGTTGGTTTTAATAAACAGATAATTAATGGATAAGATAAGCATTCAATATTTTAAATCCCCAGTTGGAGAATTGATTTTAGGAACATATAATGAACAACTATGTATTGCCGACTGGAGATATAGAAAAATGCGAGCAGAAATAGACTCCAGAATTCAAAACGGACTGAAAAGCGAATACGTTGAAGAAAATTCACCTATCATTCAAGTAGCTATTAATCAGCTTACTGAGTATTTTGCTGGTGAAAGAAAAGAGTTTGATATTCCATTGAAGCTGGTAGGTACAGACTTTCAGAAGAGTGTTTGGGAGGAGCTCTTAAAAATACCTTTTGGAAAAACTGAAACCTATCTTGGTCTTTCGAGAAAATTAGGAAATGAGAAAGCTATTCGCGCAGTTGCTTCAGCCAATGGTGCAAATGTCATATCTATTATTATTCCTTGTCATAGAATTATTGGCAGTGATGGTAAGTTGGTTGGTTATGCTGGAGGATTACAGGCAAAAAAGAAATTACTTGAGTTGGAAGATGTTGGATCTAAGAATGTGCAAATGAGCTTGTTTGACTAAGATGAGCTTATTTATGGTATAATAGAAGGTTGCACTTCTATTATACCATATTTGGGTTTTACCGAATTACTTTTTAATTATTTTCTTAGTTATCAATTGGTCGTTGTAATTTACCTTTAAGAAGTATACTCCTGAAGGAGCATTGGAAATATTGATCTGTTGCTTTAATAAGTTTGATGAAGTCTTTTTTATTGACTCATAAATGTTTTCACCAATTAAGTTATAAACAGCTATTTTGTATTCATTTATTGGTTCTTTGGTAGATAACTCTATTTCAAAGTTGCCATCTGATGGACTTGGATAAACTTTAAAGCTTTGTGGATTAATAGATGTTGTTTTGGTACTTGTAACTTCTCCTTGAATTTCAAGGTTATCTATAGCCCATCCCCATCCGCTGGCTCCATAATCAGACCACAAACGAAAACGAATTAAAACTTTATCACCACCCTTAATATTTGAATTTCCTAGCAAATTTATTAAATTGGATATATACATGCTTTCAGTCCCATCACTTCCACCATTATAGGCCGTTGTAAATGTCGTAGCTACTCCACAATCGTAACCATCTTCAAATGCATGCCAGGTTTTTCCACTATCTAATGAGCCTTCAATTACCACATAATCATAAAAGTCTGCACTACCAAATGCAGCATTCGTTTCTCCCGGTTCAACAATTACTATTTCATCAAAACGCATAAAGGCATCCTCATTTTTAATAATTATTGGAGTTTTTAGCATTATGCTGTACTCTATTTCATTACCAGTATGGTTTTTTCCTTCGTCATATGGGTGAGGACTATGTATGGCTTTTGATGTAAATCCACCTTCTTCTGGTTGGGAGATTGCAAGACCTTGTTCATAAAACATTGAAGGGTGTGAAGCATCATCAAAATCAATTGTTAAGTCTTGTGTTGGTGTTCCTAGGTCGAGTATCGCCACTTTAAAAAATCCTTCTGAGGGCAAAACTGTATCATTTGGTGTTGAAGCAATATCATTAGCTTTAACTGAGTAATAGATTGTGTCGCCATCGTTTAAGCTTTCAATATCAATGGAAGTTTCATAAACAAAAAGGTTTTCAACTTCAGAAAATTCTTTTAATGAACAGCTTAGAGCTTGGAGTGAACCATTATTAACTCTATAGTCGATTGCAACAGAGTTAATACCTTGATTATCGTCTGCATAAATAATGAGATCGAGAGTTTTGTTGAAATTAAAGATACTTTTTGGAGGTTCATGTTTAACGATTGGCTTGATATTATCTGAACCAATTGCAAAATAAAGAGTTGTATCTGGAGTAGGAGATGGTTCTTTCTGTACAGGATAATAATATGTTCTATTGAGCTTTGTTGTTGCTTCAAAATAATACTTTACAGTGTCTGCTGCTTGAACTGGTATTGATGCAGTATATAGGGTGTCATTTGATGTTGACATAGCAACTGTTGTCTTTGTTGCAAAATTATCAATCGAATAATGTAAATACACAGAGCCGTCTATTAGTAAAGAATCACTAAATATCTCAGCTTCAACTGTAATTGGGTTTGGCATCGTCTCAATATCTTTGATTTTGTGATGTTTAAACAAGACACTAATCCAACCCATTTCGGCAAACATTCCCAATGTTATACTACCAGGGTGATGCGTAACTTCACCTGTTCCTGCAGAATAGGTCATCATTGCATCATCAGTTCCATTATAAATTTCATCTAAATGTGAATAACTTGAACCATCATTCCAAGAGGATGGTGCATATAACTTAGCATGTCCACCAGAAGCTTCATCACTTAAAAAGCTGTGAAAATATACATTGCCAGATGTGTATTGGGTTTCCAGTTCAGTTGACGGGTTTTCAAAGGTTAATGTGTCCATAAGTAAGTCATCGCTACCATTATAAACAAACCTATCAAATATAAACGGTATTTTGGTTCCACCTCCCCATGATCCTAAATTGTTTTCAACATTTGCAGAACCAATAAAACCAAGTCCATGTCCTATTTCATGCATAACAACAGAAATAAAATCATATTGATAAGCCGTACAATTACCATCGGTACCAAGATACCAATTTATTTCGTTGCTAAATCTTGCTGTAATATCTTGATTGTCAGGTTCAAGATCGTATCCAGCTAGTTTGTTTGCAATTGCTATTGGATACCAAGTTAATTTTTCAGTTGCATTTTTAAAATCTCTCCTATACGAACTTGCACTTGCAGAGCCAAGCACTCCTTGGTCAAGAGCTTCCCATGTTGCATCAATTTTTATTGTTACAGTTGAGGATACGAGATATGACCAGTTTTCAACAGCTTTAGCAAAAGCCTCTTTAGCTTCATTACTAAAATTGTGATAGGTTACTTCAAATTTAGCAGTTGGTTCTGCACCAGCTTTTTTCCTATTTCTAGCTTTAATAATGAAAGGTTCATATTTCCCACTACTATATATTTTTACTTCTGGAAGTTTCTTGCTAGCAGGAAATGAAATACCGTCTTGCGCTATCATTTTATTGTTACAAATCAATAAAACGGATAAGCATACAATAAATAAATGTAAAATTTTTTTCATAAAGTACCGAATAATAAGTTAATAATTATAATTTGGCGCAATTTAAGAAAAATTACTTCTATAATAACCGATATTTATCATTTGATTGACATGAAAAACTTAACAATTATGAGAATAACAAAAATTTTGATATCTTTTATTTTAATAGTTGTATTTTGTCAATGTAAGACAATTGTTTCAAATAAACAGAATACTATAATAGAATTTGAAAAAATGAAGTGTGGGGGCTCCTGCCAAGTTTTTACATTTAAAATATTATCTAATGGAAGAGCATATTATTTGGGTACAGAAAATGTTGAAATGCTTGGAACCTACAAGAGTATGCTGAATGATGAACAGTTAGATGGGATTATCAGAGAATTTGACAGTGTAGGTTTTTTTGAATTTGAAGATTCATATAAATCAAACATGATGGATTTGCAAACAAAGTTTGTAACTTATCGAAAAGGAGGATTGGAAAAAAGAATTAAAGTGTATGATAATATTCCGAAAAAACTTAAGTCTTTAATTTCTAAATTGGATGATTTAATTGAATCCTTAAAGTGGACTAAAGCTAAGTAAAACTGAATCCCACGAAAAGATGATTAAATTAATCTGATTTGTGGGATTCAGCTTTTTACTTTTTATTTCATCAACTCCTCAACAGCTTTTTCAAGTTGCTGGTCTTCTCCTGCAACAGCTTTTTCGTATTCGTTTGGCTGTTTAACATCAGGTTCAAGTTGTTGATTTTCAAGATATTTGCCATCAACACCTTTCGAACCTACTTCAGGAATTCCAAATACTAATTCTCCATCATGAAGTTGTTCCCACCAAACAGCCGTCATAGTTCCAGGAACAGGCATTCCTATTAACTTCCCAATTTTCAAAGCCTTATACACATATGGGAAAGCATGGGCATCAGAATAATTGCTTTCACTCATAAGAACTGCAGATGGCTTAGTCCATCGACCCATTGGATCCCATCCCATTTTAACGCCTCTTGGCCAGTAAGTTACATAAACATGACCACTGAGCAAAGTTGCTAAATCATCATGCAACCAACCTCCTCCATTAAATCGGGTATCAACTATCAATGCTTTTTTGTGAGCATTTTTCCCAAGTACATCACTATACACTTTTCTAAAACTGGAACTGTTCATCCCTCGAACATGGGTGTATCCTATTTCTCCATTTGATAGTTTTTCCACTGTTTTTTCACAATTTTTCACCCATCGCTCATATAAGAGTTGGTACTCTTCACCTATTGTGATGGGTTTAACAACTTCGTCCCATCGCTGTTTATTGGATGGGTCAAAATAAGACAATAAGGTGGGTTTATCATTCAGATGATTAAAGAATTTCCATATATCATCGGTAGCATTAAGTAGCTGGCCATTTACTTTTTCAATAATGATTCCTTCTTTTGCCTTTGTTTTAGCTTTCTTTAAAGGACCTTTGTCTAGTATTTCTGCTATTTTTATACCATCTCCCTGATAATTCCAGTCGATTAAAATGCCAAGCTTAGCAGTCTGGTCACTATTTTGAATAGTAGGGTAATACCTGCAACCTGTATGTGAACCATTCAATTCACCAAGCAATTCACTCATCATTTCTGAGAAATCAAAATGGTTATTTATGTATGGAAGAAACTTTTTATATGCGTCTTTGTAAAATTTCCAATCAACTCCGTGAAGATCAGCATTGTACCATTTTTCTGAAACCTGTCGCCATATATGTTCGAAGAAATAAGCATATTCTCCTGGTTTATTTAACATGAACTCAGCCTTATACGAAATCATGCTTTTTTTTGCATCTTTTGTTTCAACTTTAACAAGTTTGCCACCTGAGATTAAGAATAAGCTTTTTCCATCTTTATCAGCTTGTAAATTACTTCCATACCCTGAAAGCTGCAATACTTTTTTTACCTCTTTTTTTCGAAGATTAGCTTCCCATAAATCAAACCCTTTTTCAAATCGACTCAAGTAGAAAAGCTTTTCACCTTTTTTGTCCAGCCAGGCATCCGATAAATTAGATGAATTTACAGTCAGGCGGACTATTCTATCATCAATTCCATCCCATTCAATTACAATTGGTTTTACTTTGTCTTCTTTTTTATCTTTGTCTTCGTCTTTTCCTTTTTTCTTATTCGAAGATTCTTCCTTTTTCTCATCATCATCCTTTTTTTCGTCTTCCAGGAGTGAAAAATCTTCTTCGCTTAATTTAAACTTATCATAAGCCTCCTGAGTAAGAAAAATGGCATATACATCATTTTCTGATCCCCAGCTTCCATGGCTTCTATACCCTAATCTGTCTGAAAACCAATAAATTACCTGTCCGTCCATTCCCCATTTTGGAGATCCATCATCATAACCACTGGCTGCCAGTCTTTTAAGTTTTCCTTTACCACTAGCTTCAATAACGGCAATATCTCCTCTGAATAGATGATTATCTGAATATTGAATCACAAACCATTTATTATCAGGAGACCACTGATACCATTGATCTCCATCGGCATAGGAATAAGAAGTTGCTCCATCTGTGATTGTTCTTACTTGTTTTGAAGCTAGGTTGATTACCTTTAAAGATGTTCTGTTGGATAAAAAGGCAACTTCCTTTCCATCAGGAGAATAGGCCGGCTGAAAGGTTTCTTCTTCATTTGCCAGAATTGTTTCTTCTTTTAAAATTGTTGAGTTGGCAAAGTTTTTTTCTTCCTCTCTTATCAGTTTTGTCTGATACAAATTCCAGCTACCGTTTCTTTCCCCTGCATACAGAATTGCTTTACCATCCGGACTAAAACTTACCGAACGTTCTTGTTCCGGGGTATTGGTTATACGTTTTGTTGTATTGTATTTAACCGATGTAACAAATACTTCACCACGCATAATGAAAGCAACTTCATCCCCATCTGGCGAAACAGCTAATTCTCTTGAGCTACTGCTAAGGTTTGTATACTGATTATCATTATACTGATTATCTGTAAATATTTTAATACTTACTTTTTTAGGCTCTTCACCTTCTTTTTGAGTATAAATTTCTCCATCATAGCTAAAGCACAAAATATCTTCAGATGATTTTGTTAAAAACCTGACAGGGTGATGTTCTTTTTTTGATATTTGTTGAATGCTGGATGGGTTATTTAAATCAAGTTTACAAACATTAAAAGTTGAATTAAATTGTTCACTTAAGTAGTATAAACTTTTTCCATCCTTTGACACAACCGCATTCCTGTCTTCTCCGTTAAAGCTAGTAATTTTTGTATGTTTTTTTAAAGCTATATCATACTTCCAGATATCTCTGGCTACAGACGATGTATGATGTTTTCTCCAAATATCTTCGTATCCTTTTCTATCTGTATAATAAATCGTGTTTCCATCATTGCTGTAGGTTGCGTCTATTGCCGGTGTTGAAAGTATCTGCTCTGTTCGTCCGCCATTTGCAGGAACCTTGTATAATTCACTTAAAACACCCGATGGAAATAGAATAGAAGTATTCACATCCTGAATCAAAGCTGAAAAAGTAACATATTTACCATCTGGCGTGAAACTTGACGGAACCTCATTATTTGAGTAATATGTTAGTCTCTGAGGTTTTCCTCCTTCAGAACTAACTATAAAAACATCAAAATTTCCATGCCTGTTCGAAGCAAAGGCAATTTGCTTTCCATCAGGAGACCAAACAGGATTGTAATCGTAGGCCTCATTTGTCGTCAAAGGAACTGCAGTTCCTCCGGCAGTAGGTACTTTATAAATATCTCCTTTGTAATTAAAAACAATGGTTTTACCATCTGGAGAAATAGCTGGGTAGCGCAACCACAATGGGTTTTCCTGGGCAAGAATTCCTGATATGAAACAAGAAATCAACCCCAATAAAAGAATTTTCTTTTTCATCGAGTAAGTTTAAGTAAATTAAAACAAAATAGAATATTTAATCAGGTGAATAGGTTGAATCCAAAAATAGTTTATTTACCAAAAGTTGCAAAGTTTTTATTATAAACGATTCTATCAATCTATTTATCCCTAACTTTGAAAGTCCGGTTTGTAATCGTGATGAATAGTTACATTTTTTCAATTTGACCATATATGATTAATCTAAGATGTTTCAGGGAATAGCATTGCAAGAAGCTTTAGTTATTCATGGTTTTTCTATTAAACTTAGTAACTCTCAGATTACGAATTATTTAAGTATTCGAGAACTGTGGCAAAATTTTAATAAAGAATTGGCTGTTAAAAAAGTAAAACTTGGACGAAATTGGAGAAAATTTGGAGTAGCTTTTCGCTTAGAAAATACCTATTTTTATCTTGCAGGTGTAAATTGTTTGGAAAATTTCGTTGACTTTGAAAATGTAAAGTTACCTGGAGGAGCTTATGCCAGTTTCATGCATCAGGGAGCCATGCATGCGTTAAAAGATTTTTATTATCATATTTATAAAAAAGCAATACCTGACATGAATTTGAATATTGACAAGAATAGGAAAATCCTTCATTATGAATTATATAACAGTCAGTTTAATTGGAATAATGCAAATTCTATAATCGATATTTTTGTTCCATTGAGCTCTGATAACTAAGGGTGTTGATAAAAAATAACATTTAATGTTTAAAGTAATCCTAAACATAATTGCCACTCTTGGGTTGGTAACTTTAACTATTTTAACCTACAATAAAGAAATCAAATTTGACTTGATGATTAATTCATCGGTTTATACCGAAGGTATAATACTTAAAGAAAGAAACAACGGGTTAAAAGGTGCCTGCCTTAAACATATCATACAACATCCTTTCAAGCCAAATGAGTTGATTGCCAAAGGCCCTTCAGGGAACTATTTCACAAATGATAATGGCAAAAATTGGGGCCTGCTTAAGGTTGGTAATTATAAATACGCAGGCGAATTATCTGGAAGGGCTCCTAATATTTACTGGGATTTTGAAGGACGAATGATAACAACTATTGAAAGTAGTTTGTATTGGTCTGAAGATGGAAATATCTGGAATCAAAAACCGATGACTTATCCGGCTGAAATTATAGGTTTAGGTGATGACAAGAAACTTTGGCTAAAAGGTAATAGGGATGATAAAGAAAAAACAATCTTTTATGCCTGGTTGGATTGGAACCTGAAAAACGAACCGGAAGTAAAAATCAGGGAGTATGAGGATTTAAAAGCCAAACCGGTTATGATTAGTAATTTGATGTTTGTAGCCAGCAACTGGTTGATAGATAGGGGGGTAATTTACTATAAAGATACAACCGGAAATGTGTGGGAAGAGAAAAGTGAAGGAATTAGCAGGCCTGTTGTTCATTATTTTATCCAGGATAAGGATGATCCGGAACATCTTTTAATTGCATCCAGCACAAATGCTGGTTTTTCAGGAGGATTCAAAGACAATAGGGAAATTGCATATTGGAAATCTGAAGATTTTGGTGAAAACTGGAGCCAAACGGATTCGGTTATTTTTCAGGACTGGAACCTGGCAGATACTTTATTGCCTGATAACCACCATTGCAACATGAATATTATCAATAACAATGCATTTATTGGAAAAAACAAACTTCCATCAAACTACTACTTTATTAAGGCAATTGAAGATGTTGGTTGGCTGGATAAAACGCATTATTATTCATTGGGGCGAGAGGGGATACAGATTGGAGTAGGCACTGAAAAGTGTGCTTTTGGAGAACAGGTTATTTGGTCGTGGGGTAATTGTAACTTTTCTAACGAAGAACCTTATCATTTGGGGGCATTAAACAATTATTCCAGATTATATGAAATTCGGCAAAATGATAGTGTGGGTGAACCCGATTTTATAACCAAACAATATAAAAAAGTAGCCACATTGATTAAAAACGATACTCTACAGTTAATTATGCCCTGTAATTATGGTGGAATGTGGTATGCCAAAGTTCCTATAGAACGACCCTTTACTTTTAGGCGGTTACTCCATATTTTTGTTAAGAATCGACTAATTATTTTCCTAAATTTAATGTACATCGTCTATGTGGTTACTTTTTTAGGAAAAAGTGAATCTAAATAGGGCCTGCTGAAAAAGTCAGAGGTGCATTAGCTACAAATTAGCAAAGCGAAGATGTATAAGAATACTTCGAACTGAAGCTAATGAAGTAGATGATGTGCCTCTGGCTAGCGTAATAATCATTAGTTTTTTGTTACTTGAAGATAAAGTTAATGCAAGGAAAAATTACTGTTTTTTTAAAACTCTTTGCACTTTTTTACAACTTTTTTCATGTAAATATTTAATTTTAATAGGCTTAAGCGTTTTTCAGCGAGCCCTAAATAAAATGCTTTGAATTACACATGGTAAGTGATTCTTATTAGGTTACATCTCATTTTTGTTCGTATTTGTTCCACATAGTTTCATTAATAATTTTGATTTGGAAATTATTTCTACTTTTAGGTCATAACCTAAATTAAGTAACCTTTGATATGAAGAAAATAATAAGAATAAATTCAGCAAAAGCAATGAATAATGGCAAAGTGTTAGCTGCAAGACAGGTTGTTTTCAAATAATTAATGGTATGAATGAATAGGTTTTATTATCTGGAAATAATTTAGAATACTATTTTTAACTAACAGATTAACATGTAATTGTTGTTTGTGATGTGTTTTTAAAAGCTAATTAATTTTAATTCCGGGTTTTGTTAAGAAAATAATTGTGTTTTACTTTGATTTTACAAATTAAAGCCAGGCAATTGGCGATAATCTAAATGAAATGAAAGCAAACTATTCATCACAAGTATTAGAAAACAAAGGGTTTACCAAAACCTTTTCTGCACTTGCTTTATCTAAAACCACTGCTTTCCGTTCTATGTGCTGTTGTTGTTGCTGTTAATGCATCAGGCACAAATCTACTTTTTTCCCGTTTAGCGAACTGTGCTCTGAAAACTCTTGAGCCGAATTCCATTTCGGTATAGGCATTTTTTTATGTCTTCCGCAAAACGGGCTACAAATTATCAATCATACATACATTACAACGAAATGGAGAAAAAGCGTAGAAGCTTTATTAAAGCTATTACATGGAGAGTTACAGGCTCGCTTGATACAATTTTGGTTTCATGGCTAATTATTGGGAGGATTGATTTAGCCGTATCAATTGGCGCTATTGAAGTCGTTACCAAAATGACCCTTTACTATGTGCATGAAAGGGCATGGTCAAAAGTCAAATTTGGGCTGCACAAACCCTCTTCTGATGATTATTTAATTTAAATATGTAACAAGCTGATATACAAATACGAATGTCTAATTTCTGAATAATGAAAAATACAAAGGATTTTATGCCAATATCAATAGATGTAAAAGATAAAAAGATTTTACTGGTAGGTGGGGGAAAAGTGGCACTCCATAAAATTGAAAGTCTCAAAAACTACGCTGCAAACATTGTAGTTCTGGCTAAAGAGGTTCATCCCGAAATCAAAGACGCAGGGATAAAATTTATTGAAAAAGAGTACGAAAAGTCGGATATCAGTGACAGTTTCCTGGTGTATGCAAGTACAAATATTCGAGAATTAAATGATCAAATACGAAAGGATTGTGAAGAAGCTGGTAAGTTAGTAAATGTGGTGGATAATCCGGCATTATGCGATTTTGTCTCGCCAGCCATATTTCGAAAGTCAAACATGAGCATTGCAGTAAGTTCCAATGGACAAGATGTTTTTAATTCAATCAGGGTAAGGAATTCGATCCGTCAGATTTTTCAGCATGATGGCTTTTTGCTGCCCTTCAACTAAAAAATAACTAAAAAAATGATAGAACAAAGAATAAAACAACCAGGAAAAGTGTATATAACAGGTTTTGGTCCAGGTGATCCGGAACTTATTACAATAAAAGCAGTAAAGGCTATTGAAAAAGCAGATGTGATATTTTTCGATGACTTAATTGATCATAAATTTTTAAAGGACTACCAGGCAGAGAAAATCTATGTGGGAAAGCGCAAAGGGAATCATAGCTATAGCCAGGAACAAATCAATGAGTTTCTTTACCAGGCAGCCCTGAAAGGGAATATTACAGTAAGGCTTAAAGGTGGTGATCCGTTCATTTTTGGACGAGGTGGTGAAGAATATGAATATTTAAAAGAGCATGGTATTGATGTTGAAGTTATTCCAGGGATTACTGCTGCTTTTGGTGCTGCAGCAACGTCAGGTATTTCACTAACTAGCAGGGGGATATCATCATCAGTAGCCTTCTGTACTGGATTTCCTAAAAGCAATAAAAAGATCCCTGAGGCTGATACTTTGGTGTTTTACATGTCGGCATCAAATCTGAAACAAACTGCCACAACTCTAATTTTAGAAGGACGGAATACAAGTACTCCTGTGGCTTTGGTTCGAAATGCCACACTAAACAGCCAGGAAATTGTTATTACCAATTTGTTGGAAATTAGTGAAGGGAAAACAAAATTGGCTTCTCCAATGGTTGCAATAATTGGGGATGTGGCAGGTGCCAATAATCGTGCAGGTAATTCAATCGGATTTGAAGAACATAAAGAAGCCTTTTTACCGTATGTAATTCAGGCAGTTGCAGGATAATTAAGAGATAAATGAATAATGACTGCTAAATCTATAACAGATAAAAACAAAAACAATGTCGAAACTAGAAAATGAATTAGAAGTGCAAACAGCTCAAACCAATGAAGTTTTAAAAAAACTGGGTACTGATTTGCCTAAGGAGCGAATTGCCTGGTTGGCTGGCTATTTCTCGGGTCAGGCAGAAGTCAACCAAAAGCTGGCCGATTTATTTGGAAGTTTGAATGGAAATGGTCAGTTAACAGATGTTTTGCCTACAGTAAGTACTCCTGTTAAAGTTGAATCAAAACCAAAAGTAGTTGAAGAAAAAACATTGACGATTCTTTATGGTTCGCATTCAGGAAATGGTGCTGGTTTTGCCAGGCAGGCAAAGGAAATAGCCGAAAAGAAGGGCTATGAGATTAAGCTTAAGAGCATGGCTGAGTATAAACCTCGCGATTTAAAAAAGGAAAAGAACCTGCTCATTATTGTCAGTACGTATGGTGAAGGAGTGCCTCCTTTTGCAGCAGAGGAACTTTATGAGTTCATTCACAGTGACAGGGCTCCAAAACTTTCAGAATTACAGTATTCTGTACTGGCGCTTGGTGATAAAAGTTATTTTCATTTCTGTAAAACAGGACTCGATTTCGATACCCGACTTGAAGAATTAGGGGGGGCTCGCGTTTACAAACGAGTTGATTGTGATGTGAATTTTAAACATGATGCTGGAAATTGGCTGGCAGGAAGCTTGCAAGCTTTTGATGGGCTTTACTCAAGTCAAGGTGTTGAAAATGAGGAAGTCTTTGAGCAAGGCAATGAGTTGGCAGAATCCGGAACTTATGATGAGGACCATCCTTTTGAAGCAGAGATCATTAAAAAAGTGAAGTTGAATGGAAGGGGCTCAAACCAGGAAACCTATCACATTGAACTTTCAATTGAAGGTTCTGGTATTCAATACAAACCGGGTGATGCTGTTGGTGTAAAAGCTTCAAATTCTGATGAATTGGTCAAAAAAGTACTTGAAGTAGCTGTACTTACGGGTAACGAAAAAGTTCAAACTAAAAAAGGACGGGTTGATTTAAAAGAAGCTTTGAAAAAAGATTTCGAACTGACTGTTTTAAGCTCTGATACGGTAAGAAAACATGCTGAAAAGGCTGATAGCAAAGAGTTGGATGAGATCATTAAAGATGCTGATACATTTAAAGATTTTGTTTCTACGAATGATGTTCTTGATTTATTACAAAAATACCCGGTTGAATATCGTGCGGATGAGTTGATTAACATTCTGAGACCATTATCAGCCCGTCTTTATTCTATTTCATCAAGCTTACAAACCTATGAAGATGAGTTGCATATTACAGTAGGAGCGGTTCGTTACAATAACAATGGACGCGACAAAGGAGGAGTCTGCTCAACATTTTTTGCCGATCGATTAGAGGAAGGTGATAAGGTGGCAATTTACATAAAACCAAATGAAGGTTTTAGGCTACCGACAGATACCAAGGCTCCTGTAATTATGATTGGTGCAGGTACCGGAATAGCTCCTTACCGGGCCTTCGTAGACGAAAGAGCAGCTTCGGACGAACCTGGGTTAAACTGGCTAATATTTGGTAATCAGCATTTTGCCACTGATTTTCTTTATCAAACAGAATGGCAGAAACATTTGAAGTCAGGTGGATTAGCAAAAATGAATGTGGCTTTCTCTCGTGATCAGGAAGAGAAGGTGTATGTGCAGCATAAGGTTTTGCAGCATAGCAAAGAAATTTGGCAATGGCTTGAAAATGGGGCATCTGTTTATGTGTGTGGCGATAAAAATCACATGGCTGCTGATGTTTACAACGCTTTTGCTGATGTTATTCAAAAAGAAGCAACATTAAATAAAGATGAGGCCCTTGAATACCTAAAAAACCTAAAGCGAAAAGGGCATTACCAGGAGGACGTTTATTAAAAGAAGTTAGAAATTGGAAGCTCGAACTTAGTATCTTTTAGATAGGACTAAATTCAAACAGTCAGCGATTAGTTTCTAGGTTCTAATACACTAATTTCTGAGTTCTAATATATGTTGAATTGAGTAAATAAATTTAAGAAATAACGAAAAATGTCAAATAATAGCAATAATCTATCCCCACTTGAGGGAATTAAAGAAAATAGCAATTTCCTAAGAGGAACATTAAAAGAAGGGCTACTCGATGAACTAACAGGAGCCATTTCAGAAAGCGATCAGCAAATAATAAAACTGCATGGAACCTACATGCAATCGGATCGCGAGCTGGAAAGCGAACGTAAAAAACAAATGTTAGAACCGCTATATTCTTTCATGATTAGGGTACGGCTCCCGGCAGGTGTTTCAACGGCGGAACAATGGCTTGCAGTGGATAAGCTGGCGAAACAATATGGTTCCAATACCATTAAGCTAACCACCCGACAAGCTTATGAATTACATGGAGTTTTAAAACGCAACTTAAAAACAACCATTAAAGAAATTAATAATCATTTAATGGATACCATTGCCGCTTGTGGTGATGTAAACAGGAATGTAATGGCCAGTGCAAACCCGGCTTTATCTGCTATTCATACCGAAATTCATGAAATCTCAAATGAAATTAGCAGGTACTTTACACCTAAAACCACTGCTTATCATGAAATCTGGCTGGATAAGCAGTTATTGACCGAGGATAAACAAGATGAGGAGCCAATTTATGGAAAAACTTATCTTCCGCGTAAGTTTAAAATTGCGATTGCAGTCCCTCCGGTAAATGATACGGATATTTTCGCCAATGATGTTGGTCTGATTGCCATCGTAGAGAAAGGACACTTAATCGGCTTTAACATTGCAGTTGGTGGAGGCATGGGAATGACTTTTGGCGAGACAAAAACCTATCCTCGTTTAGGAACCATTATTGGTTTTGTTCCAAAGGAAAAGATCATTAATGTACTTGAGAAAATCATTCTGATTCAACGAGATAAAGGAAACAGGCAGGATCGGAAAAATGCAAGGTTAAAATACACAATTGACCGAATGGGATTAGTGGCTTTTATCAGGGAATTGCAGGAAAGGCTTGGTTTCTTTATTGATGCAGAAAAGAAATACGAGTTTAAGCGAAATGGAGATGAATTTGGATGGAAAAAAGGAGAGGATGACAAGTGGCATTATACCTTGTTTGTTGAAGGAGGACGAGTGCGAGATGATGATAAACTAAAAGCCAAAACAACTCTTAAGGAAATCGCACAAAAATACAAACCCAACTTTATTTTAACCGGAAATCAGAACCTTGTTATTTCAGGCCTGAATGATAAGGATAAAGAATTGGTTGATAAAGTCTTGAAAGAGAATGGTTTGATTAATGAAAACAAATCAGGACTACGTTTGAATTCAATTGCCTGTGTGGCATTAAATGTGTGCCCCATGGCTTTCTCTGAAGCAGAAAGATACCTGCCATCATTAATTGATAAAATTGATGATTTATTGAAAGAGAACAATCTTGAAAAAGATGAAATCAGTATCCGAATGACAGGTTGCCCCAATGGTTGCGGTCGTCCTTTCCTGGGTGAAATTGGTTTTGTTGGCAGGGCTCCCGGACGTTACAATATGTACCTTGGTGCAGGCTTTGCCGGAGATCGATTAAACTTTCTTTACAAAGAAATGCTTAACGAAGAGCAAATACTTGCAGAATTAAATAAAATTATTCCTGATTATGCTCAAAACAGGCAAAAGAATGAACGATTTGGTGATTTTGCGTTAAGAAAAGCCTATGTAAAAGAAGTGAAAAAGTTTATGAATTATCAAATATAGGCTCTACAATAACAGTGTGCTGGTGTCATGTCAATGCTAATTTGGGGCTGTATCAAAAGTCTAATTCAATGCAATTTTACTTTCATTTCAACAGCAAAAGAGCGTATTTCAACAAGATTGAAAGCAGATTGATTGGATTGATGCAAGATTGAAAGAAAAATTTATGGCAAAACTAGTTTTGATACAGCCCCAAGTGCACCAGCCAGGTGTTGTCACCTGGCTAATTACCAGTAATATCATACTTGACTTGACATTAGCTTGGCACGACGATAATCGATAACCTCTATAATTTTGATCACTTCTTAATCGTTGAAAAATTCATGAATTTTTCAACGATTAAGTAATACGAACAATTTTGTGCATTTCTAATAGCCCAAATTTGAGCATTACTAAATCGGGGTTCCCCACATTGTATTCCTTTAACAGGAATATTTTCATACAATGCACTATGTTTTTGTATGAATAGGGTGGGTTAAATGTAGGATGTCTCCAGGTACAAATGAATGATAAACCTAAAATTTATTTAAAAGTAAAAGCCAGACCCAATTGCCTAGGTTCATCTTCTCCAATTAATTCCCGTAATGCCCTAAAAGTATTTATATTTGCTACTTTAACACTAAAAATACAAAACGCTTGAAAACATCTGTAAGGCATTTACCCCAAAATAAACGGTTTGAGCTAAACCTTATAAAACAAACTATTCTGGAATTTTGCCCGGGAATTGAAATGCTTATTTTGTTTGGCAGCTATGCACGGGGCGACTGGGTGGAAGACACCTACCACGAAGGCCACATTACTTACGAATACAAAAGCGATTACGACCTGCTGCTGGTTTTTGATACCGAAAAAGAAGCCAACAACCTCTCATTAAAACTAAAGCTGGAAAAGCTTATCAGGGAAGCAGGTACTGAAACCTATTTTTCGTTAATACTGCATTCCATTGCTTTTGTAAACAAAAAAATAGCGCACAATAATTACTTTTTTGCCGACATTAAAAAAGAAGGCATTATGCTATACAATGCAGGGAATCACCAACTGTCCAGACGAAAAAAACTAAACAGGCACGAACGGCAAAAACATGCACAAGAGGATTTTGATTACTGGTTTGAAAGTGCCACCGATTTTTTGGAAACGTTTGGATTTGATTTTGGACGTGACAAACTTAACAAAGCAGCTTTTGAACTCCACCAGGCAACAGAGCGGTTTTACCATGCTATTTTATTAGTATTTACCGGCTATAAACCCAAAACCCACGATATAGAAGAGCTTGGCCGCCAAGCCAAAACCCTTGATGCGGAGTTTGCCAAAGTGTTCCCCAACAGCACCAAAGAGGAAAAACACCTGTTTGAACTACTGCAAAAAGCTTACATTGATGCCCGCTACAAGCCCGAATATTCTATAAAGAAAGAAGAACTGGAATATCTTGGCCAAAGGGTGGAGCTGCTTAAAGAACTTACCGGGCGTATTTGCAGGGAGAAAATTGAGGGGTTTACCAAATAACAATGTTAAAGCAGCTATTGTGATTATTTGAACTAAACCACTGTGCATTGAAAATACATAGGTTTTAGTCTCGAACGAAATTCGATAAAATAACTGAGAATTGGCTGGAAGATGGAAGTCTGAAGACATAAGAAAAAACTCAGTGTGTATTTCTAAACTTCAGACTCTGAGATTCAGTCTTCCGCCTATTTCCTTAAAGAAGAAGTTTACAGAAAGTAAAGTAACTGCAATAAATTGCAGGGTTTTAACCACTAATAAGACAATAAATTAAATTCAATGTTTAAGCGAGCAACAACTGAAGGATCGAAGTCATTAACCAAATCATAATTGGGCACCCAATAAGGCAAATAACCGATTATTCTTTGTGGTCCATCATAGTCAGATCCCAATCTACCATCTCCGCAAGCTCTAATGCTAGTCCAGCCAGGGCTTGACGGAGCCATCGTTACATAATAAGCACATTGATAATTAATTCCATTAATTTTGGTAATTTATTAGTTTTTGTAAATCAATGTTCAAATTAGTAGTTTATTTTCATAAATTTTGGCACATTTTACAGCATTCTTATTGCATAAGTAGGTGGGGGGGGGGTATAAACTTCAAATTATAGCTTAACTCAATAATTTGTGTACAAAAAGACATTCAATTACTAAATTCCATAACTTTACGTGATTGAATATGTTTTACTATACAACTTCTAAAAAAAGCCCTATGAAACCTAAATCTTAAAAAAAAGCTATTTTATCAATTTAAAAATGCCCTTCACTTTCTTATTTTCTGTTATTTTTTGTTTTGAATTGCACTCACAGGCTTTTTTGCCACCGTATAACCCTACTTTCAGTGAAAAGCAGGGTTATGTTATTTTAAAAAATTAAGAAGGTAAAAACACACTCTTAAAGCAACTCAAATAGAAAAAGTATTCATTCTTTTAACCGGTCGGGATAAAATGAATGCTTACAATGAATTTACTGTCAGCTTCAAAGGAATTGCTAAATCTTGATTTGATGAAGGAGAGGTTATTAGAAAGCAGCTCCCCCCTCTGTAGGGAACTGCTTTCATCGTAATCTACTAAAAACCTGCCAGATTTGATTTTTATTTATGATAACAGTTACAAGAAGTTTTTTTAAAATAATCTCTGAAATGGCTGAAATAAACTTCGTCACTATATTTTCCATTTCCCAAGTACGATTGAGCAAATACTATTTCCCTTTCAGAGCAACTTCCATCAGGATATTTAAGGAAAGCATATGCCGCAATTTGTCTAGATACAATTTGCCCAGTAACTGAGTTTTTTACAGTCCACCAATTAGGTTCAGCTACAACCACTTTTGTGTAAGTTTCGTCCCAGTTGTTTGTTATTGAATGGTTTTGTGCTACTATCTTCATTTTATTTTCAAGTTCAATATCTTTAGAAATATATTTGCTTACGTTTTCGTTTTTTAACCAGTCTTTAACATCATTAACGATTACAGTTATTTCTCCTTCGCTCAATACTTCCAAAGGTTTGTTTTGTTTTTTATCATAAAGTTCTATACTTAATTTAAGCTTAAAACTCCCTTTTTTAAATGTAGTCTCTGCTCCATTTCTTAGAGCATATAGTATTATAGTTTCAATAGTATATTGAGGCTTAGTTTCAACCAGTAATGGGGAATTAATGGTCGTCAGAACTTTTAATAGTTCTCTTCCTTTTTTTAGTTTAGCTAATGTTTCGCTTGCATTAAATGCTGATACTTTAGGAGTGTAGCCCCCAAGATCTGAATATACCAACTTATCATTAATAAAGAAGTTGTATTTGAGATCAATAGTACCTAGTTTTGCTTTTTGAATCAGCTTTGCTTGTTTGTTTGCCGGACTTTCATCAAAATATGCTCTCATATAAAGAGTCTCACCTGCTTTGTATTCTGTTATAAAGGCATTTTCATCTTCATTACTCAGTTGTATCTTATTGTTAGCAAAAACAATTTTTCCTTTCAACTTTTTGTGAATCTCACTAGTGAAACCATCATCTTTGTATTTTTGTCCGAAAGAATAATTAATAAAAAGGAGTAATAAAACAATTAAACTTAAATCTCTCATAATTAGTGTATTAAATGTGTAATAAAATAATTAAACTTAAATCCCTCATAATTAGTGTATTAAATGTGTAATAGATTATGAACTGATGCTGAGTTTTAACCCGGAAAAATTCATGAATTTTTCAACGATTAAGTAATACGAACAATTTTGTGCATTTTCAATAGCCCAAATTTGAGCATTACTAAATCGGGGTTCCCCACATTGTATTCCTTTAACAGGAATATTTTCATACAATGCACTATGTTTTGTATGAATAGGGTGGGTTAAGTATCCGAAAGTAAAGCTTAGTATTCAAGAATGATTTGTTTTTAGATAAGCCAACATTCTGTTTCATTGACTCATTATAATCATGTTTTAACAATCATAATTATCGACTAATTACAATCGACCCATTCTTGTTAACCATTGGAACTTCTTTTAAATGTTTTGATATATGACAAACCATTGTAGTCTTATTTGAAGTAAAAAACTTACAAATGCACTTTTCATTTTTCTCATCGTTTTTTTTCATTTTAATTATTTACTATAGCAAATGTGCACTAAATTCACACCAACTAGAGTTTTTTTTATTTTCGGTATTGTTTAAGACTAGATGTTCCTTTGCAAAAGAAAACATAATTAATGACATTGACTGTCTTTTGTTGTGTAATGGACACTTTATGTAATAAAATGTTAGTTTTGTGTAGTAACGTGTTTATTTTAGTAATATGCTTTAAATGGAACTGTCAATTAATTGGGGCAATATTTAGGATTTCTATGCACTTGTTATTTATTACAGTATAATTGCCATTTATTAATTTGATATTTGTACTGTATCAAAAGTGCTTAATTAGTTAAATTTCACATAATTGACTGTTTTAAAAGTGTTTAATGATTAGAGTTTTATTTCTTTTTTTTTTGTTTGTAATTTCACTAGAGTATTTATCAGGTCAAGCCTATTCTTATAGGTGCTTTACCCCAGAGGATGGCCTTCCCAGCTCTGAGGTTTATCATGCATTTCAAGATTCGAAAGGCTATATCTGGTTTGCCACTGACAATGGTGTTTGCAGATATGATGGTTACGAGTTTAAAAATTATTCAGCTAATGAAGGCTTACCTGACAACACTATATTTGAGATTTATGAAGATTGGAAAGGACGAATATGGTTCATCTCTTTTTCTGCCAGACTATCTTACTTTTATAATGATTCAATACAGTGTTATCAATTTAATGATTCAATAGCTAAAAAGCTTAGTCACTATCCTGTTTCTTATAAAAAATCGTTTTATGTTGACAGAAATAATACAGTATATTTTAGCGATAGAAACAATGGGATTATCAAAATTGATGATAGTGGGAAAGCATCACTATTAGATAATCGATATTTTATATATGTGTTGGATAACACCCCATTGTTGAACAAATTAGAAGTAGGCACTAATGATAGCTTAATTTATTATTTTAAGAACAAAGAATGGAGAAATAAAATAGAAATACCATTGCGTAGTGTTTTTAAGACAGCCGTTATATCAAACAACTTTTTATATTTCTCTATCTACACCAATTTATACAAGGTTGATAAAGGTCGATTAGTTCAAGAGCGTACTTTCAAAAATAAAATTATCTGGACTTCATCATATAATAACCAATTATGGGTTGGAACTACCTGTGGTGTTTATTGTTTTGAAAATGGGAACCTAAATTCTGTTCCTAAATATCATTTACTACATAACTATTCAGTTTCATCTGTTTTAATAGATAAAGAAGGAGGTATTTGGTTTACTACTCTTGAAAGTGGGGTTTTTTACCTGCCTGAATTGAGCATTAAATCATTTAAACCTAAAAACGTTGAGATTGCCAATCAAAAAATCATGTGCTTACATGAGTTTAATAATAAAATTTGGTATGGAACACTAGGTGGTAAAATAGGCTTTTTAAAAGAAGATGTTTTAAATCAAGTTTTCGAAATACAAAATACTAAATCTTGCTCTTCCATTATTGATATTATTAATAATGAAAAAGGGCAACTTATTGCAATGTCTTTCTGTAAATCTTATTTGTTTTCCGAAAACGTGCATGGTAAAGAACAGTCTTTAAACAAATTAGATTTATTATGTGCTTCTGGTGGGCACAAAATAGAATATTGTGGTAATTCTGAGTATTGGATAGCTTCTCGTTTGGCTGTTTATAAAGCATCTGAAAACTCAAGATCAATAACAATTCAAATAGAGGTATCAAGGGATATCACTATTCATTCTTTATTAATGCTTGATCAGGATACTTTTTTAATTGGGGCAAGTAACGGTTTGTGGAAGTACATTATTTCAACCAGGCAATTTACTCACCTTAACCAAATTCATCCCAAGCTGAACGACAGGATTTTATGCATAGAAAAAGGGAATGGAAATTATATCTGGATTGGGACAAAAAAGAATGGAATTATTGCGCTTAAGAATAATAAAGTAGTAAACATTTTAAATAAGAATGTTACTAGCAGTAATTTCATAAGCTGTATTTATCCATACAAAAATTCGGTTTGGTTTGGAACTAAAGGTGGCGGAGCTTATAGTCTAACTTTTAAGGATAGTTCGCTTGTAGATTTTGTGATAAAAAAGTGGTCTGTTACAGAAGGTTTGCTATCTAATGAGATTAATGATATTGGAGTTAATGATACTGCGGCTTTTTTAGCAACAAATCAAGGGTTGAATGTTGTTTGTTATTCTGATTATAAGGAGAGTAGTGTGACTCCGCCTATATACATTGAGCAAGTTAAAATAAATAACAAGGACACCATATTACTTGATAATTATATTCTAAACTACAAGCAAAATTCTATTGATATCAGGCTTACTGGTATTGCTTTTAAACAAGCAGGTGTACAGTATAAATATAGACTCATTGAGAAAGCAAATAAAGGTGAATGGATAATGACAAACAGCCGTGAAGTTCGATTGGCTTATTTACATTATGGTGAATATATGTTTCAGGCAAAGGCTGTTATTGGAAGTATTGAAAGTGATAAATCCGTCAGTTTTAGTATTGTAATAAAACCGCCCTTTTGGAGAACATGGTGGTTCATAACCATATCATTTATTAGCGTATTTAGCCTTATTATATTTTATCTAAGAAGAAGGCTCAAGGAAATTAAAGTTAGAAACGAACTGGAAAAAGAATTTCTTATAAATAAAAACAAGCTTCAGAAGGAAATTGAAAAGTATAGACAGCAAGCTCTCACGCAACAAATGAATCCACATTTCATTTTTAATTCCTTAAACTCAATACAGTTATTTGTTTATAAAGAAGATAAAAAGCTTTCAAGCAAATATTTATCAAAATTTTCAGGATTAATTAGGATAATCCTTGATAACTCGCAACATCAGGCAATATCTTTTCAAAGAGAGTTTGAAGCATTGGTTCTTTATTTGGAATTGGAGGAAATGAGGTTGCAAGGGAAAATGAGTTTTGCTGTGCAAATTGATAAAAAGATTAACACCAGTTATTTTACTGTTCCACCATTGCTAATTCAACCTTTTGTTGAAAATTCAATTTGGCATGGTATTGTACATAAGCAAGGGAATGGACATGTAAAAGTGTTGCTTGAGGAGTGTGAAGATTGCTTTTTATGTGTAATTGAAGATGATGGAGTGGGACGTAAAAGAGCTAAAGAGATACTGGATAAAAAAAGAAGTGCGCATAAATCTTTAGGGACTCAAATTACCGAAAAAAGATTAGAGTTGCTAAATAACCATTGTGGAAAAAAAATGAATATTACTTATATTGATTTATATGATAAGTCAATTGCCACTGGTACTAGAGTTGAAATAGAAATTCCTAAAATTAACAATAAGAACTTAAATTAAATGGATATGTTAGATGTTATAATTATAGATGATGAAATGAATTCAATTGAGCTGACAGGTGCTATTTTAACAGATAATTTTCCACAGGCAAACATTTTAGGAACAACTCAATCCCCATTTCAAGGCATAAAAATGATTAATCAACTACAGCCTGATTTAGTTTTTCTTGATGTTGAAATGCCTGAGGCAACTGGTTTTGATATTCTTGAGGCCTTACCCAAACGAAAATTCGAAACTATTTTTATAACAGCTTACGATAAATATGCAATTAAAGCATTTAAATACAGTGCAATAGATTATATTTTAAAACCTATTGATATTGATGAGTTTACTGGTGCTGTTAACAGGGTTTTGGAAAAGAAAAATTCAGAAGATATTAATTTGAGCAAGTTTAATGTACTTCTTGAAAATCTAAAGGCACAGCAACCGTTTAAAATATCAATTCCAAGTAATAAAGGGTATGAATATGTAAACATTAATGAAATAATGCGGATTGAAGCTGATGGCAGGTACTCTGTAATATTTCTTAAAAACTCAAGAACTATTACTGTAACCAAATTGTTAAGTGAGCTAATAGAAATTATTGACAGTCTATCATTTTTCAGACCACACAAGTCCCATTATATCAATCTTAACTTTGTAAGAATGTTTATAAAAGCTGAAGGTAATTATATTGAATTGAAAGATGGAACTCAAGTTCCGTTATCAAGGAATAAGAAAGACGAGTTTATTTTTCGTATGAACTCCCTTACAAGCAATTATAGTACTTAGAAACAAAGTGTTATTTGAGATTTACTTTGTCTTTTCTAATTCGATTCCAATAAATACGTTCTATTAAATATATTTGTAAAACTTATTTATTAACCAAACAAAATAAAATCATGCGCACATCATTCATAATCACTACCTTAATGGCCTTTTCAACCATATTGTTTACAAACTCATGTTCGATGTTTTGCAAAAAAGGCAATGGTGAATTAATTACAGAAAATAGAACTGTATCTGAATTTGATGAAATAGAAATTGATGGTCAGGCAAATGTATTTTTGGAGCAAGGCTCCTCTCCTTCTGTTAAAATTGAAATTGACAGCAACCTTGTTGAATTTATTAAAACTGAGGTTTCAGGGATGAGATTGGAAATTGAAGAGAACAAATGCATTGAAGAATTAACTGAATTTAATGTTTACATAACTACAACCAATTTATCGAGATTAACAGTAGGCGGTTCTGCAAAAATAAAAGGTGAAACAACCATAAAATCGGAGAAATTGTTAATAAAAACCAATGATGCTGCGGAGGTTGAATTAAGTCTCGAAGTGGATGATTTAGAAGTCATTACAAAAGGTTCAGGCGAGGTAAAGTTATTGGGATATGCCAAACAATTTGATATTGAACTAGCAGGGGCTGGTTCTCTTGATGCTTTTAGATTACAGGCCAAAGAGATTGATGCAGAAGTAAAAGGAGCTGGTACCTGTAAAATTAATGTAACAGAAAAATTTGATGGAGATGTAAGTGGCAGCGGAAAACTTTATTACAAGGGCAATCCTAAAAAGGTAAAAACAGATGTTTCTGGCTCTGGGTCAATACAGGCTAAGTAATTAAAAATGAAATTAAATCATTGAAACAATCGTTATGAAAATCTCTTCAAATTTTGATAGTGGAAATATTGAAGTTATCTCAATAGACAAACCCAAAGACATACAGCTAAAAATAAGAAAAGATACAAATTCAGAATACTTCCAGTGGTTTTGTTTCAGATTGGTTGGAGCCTCGGGCTATCCATGCCAAATGAAAATTGTCAATGCTGCAGAATCCGCTTATCCATATTGGAGCGACTATCATGCGGTTGCATCATATGACAAGAAAAACTGGTTTAGAGTCCCGACAACTTTTGAAAACGGGCAATTGGTTATTGATCACATGCCTCTTTACAACTCTGTATTTTATGCATATTTTGCACCTTACTCTTATAATCGCCACCTCAACCTGGTGAGCAGCGCCCAGGAATCAGACTTATGTGTTTTAAAATACGTTGGCGAAACAGTTGAAGGACGAAACATTGACACCTTAATTATTGGTGAGCCAGACGATTCCAAGAAAAAGATCTGGATTATTGCACGGCAACACCCGGGCGAAAGCATGGCAGAATGGTTTATGCAAGGTGTTATAGAGCGGTTGATTGATGAAAATGATCCGGTTTCGAGAAAGTTATTGGATAAAGTAGTTTTTTATGTTGTGCCCAATATGAATATTGATGGAAGTATTCACGGCAACCTTAGAACTAACTCATTAGGAGTCAATTACAATCGTGAGTGGGAAAATCCAAGCTTAGAAAAAAGTCCTGAAGTATTTCATATCCGAAACTTAATGGATGAAACCGGCGTTGATATGTGCCTTGATATACATGGAGATGAAGAATTGCCTTACAATTTTATTTCAAGAAACGAAGGCATACCAAAATATACCGAAAGGCTTAAAAACCTTGAACAACAATTTATTGACTCATGGTTGCGCTTAAGCCCTGATTTTCAGACTGAATATGGTTATCCTAAAAGCAAACCAGGGCAGGCAAACATGACCATTTGCGCCAAACATATCGGCCAACGTTTCGATTGCCTTTCATTAACTGTAGAAATGCCTTTTAAAGACAATAAAACCATGCCTGATCCAATTTATGGGTGGTCACCTCAACGATCAATGCGATTTGGAAGATCTGTATTGAATGCAATATTGGAGATTATGGATAAGTTGAGGTAAAAATCAGGTGATACAAGTTATTTTTAGCATTTAAGAAAATACTAAATGAAAGATCAGATTAAAAAAATAAAAGAGCTGCTTGATGAAATAAATACTCAAGTTTAGCACTAAATTAAAGTACTGATAAACAGAAAAGTAGAATAAAAAAATGCAGCATATTATTTTGTTAATACCTTAATTATTAGTAAATTAAGGGTGAATCAAAAACTAAAAAATATGCTGCGGAATAA
>JBNKRJ010000070.1:0-30767 GCA_050296515.1 Bacteroidales bacterium
TATTATAAATGCCGTTCTTATTTTTTTTATACTTCAAAATTCTTATCTCACTGCTAAACCTCCTTGTTTATTAAACTGCCTGGCTTTGCTTTCTTTGCTTCATTGCCACACGAAAGATTCGTGCGGCAGCGAGGGGAGGGGGCCCTGGGTTTTCCCAGAGAATGTTTAAAACTATTTTATATTTTTATAACTTCCAAGCGGTGTGCGCTATAAAATAATTCCTGTTAGGAATAACAAAGTCGAAAATGTTAAGTTAGGGTGCAGAAAAAAAACAGGACTTCCCTTATATTCTGCTGATTAACAATTGATTTCATGCATTTATCAATTTCCAGGCCAATCTCTGTTGCGTAAAACAGATGGTTTATTGTAATCGTTAGCTCTCTTTTGTGTAATTTTTATTGATTCTAAATAAGTCAGTTACCAATCAGGCCTTTTGCATCCCTTTTGTTCCCTAAAGGGAAGTTGCTGAAGATCAGGCGTCTACTTAGGGTAGGGCAAAACTGGTTTTTAACTACGGGCAAGCTTTTTTAAACTTTTAAGGCAGTATCAGGATTACAAAGTAAGCTGGATAACGCACTTTCCCTCACTTAAATTAGAGAAATACAATAAAATCATCCAACCACTTGCTTTTTTTATTAACTTTATAAAAACCAAACCAATTTATAATCAATAGCACTTATAACAACCTGCTTTAACCCTGTGTTTTATAACTAAAAATACGAATGAGTAAACTGGCCGAGATATACCTGTCGACAAAAACAGAACTTTCCTTATTAAAAGATAAACTGTATTTATTTTTGGAATTTCTAAAGTTTAAAGCAGAGAAAGTAAATACTATTGTTAAAAGTATACTTGAGATCTCTTACAATGAATTATTAGATGAAAATGAGGTGAGAATTGACGTTTCAATTGAGGAAGAGAATGAAGGTTATTGCCTTGTATTTAAGATTTTTACTCCACAGGCTTTTCTTTATATTGATAAAAATAAGAACAAGTTTGATAAAGTAGACCTGGTCAATTCTGCTATTGACTCTAAAAAGCATATGCTAATCTCAATTCAACTGACCAGTTCAGATTTTTACCCCGGCATAAAAATTCTTAAACATGCTGAGTTTATATTAAATCAATTATCTCCGGATGAAATGGTGAGGGAGCTTGAAGAAGAAAACAACAAGTTAAGACAAAGATTAATTCGAGTGGGAAAAGAAAGAGAGATGCTGGAAACAAAACTCGAAACCAGATCAATGTTTTTGGCTTACCTAAGTCATGAGATACGAATACCTATGAACGGAATACTTGGATTTGCCGACATCTTATCCAGGGAAGAAAACGAAAGCAAGCGAATTGATTTCCTGAATAAAATAAAAACTTCTGGTAATGATCTATTAAACCTGGTTAACGATATTCTAGACTTTTCTAAATTAGAGGCTGGAAAGCTGAATGTTGAAAATGTTAGATTTAATCTTTCGAAAATAATGGAAGAAATTAACGAACATTTTTCAGTTCAGGCAGAAAATAAAGGGCTTGATTTTATAATTGACATGCATTTAAAGCGAAAAACTTTTTTCGTAGGTGACCCTTTACGACTTAAACAGGTGCTTATTAATCTTATTAATAATGCTGTAAAATTCACGAATGAAGGATATGTAAAAGTTAGTGTAGAAAGCACAGAAGAAAATGAACAATTTGAAAACCTGAGCTTTATAGTAAAAGATACAGGAATTGGAATAAGAAAGGAAGTAATTGGAAAGCTATTTTCGCCATACATTCAGGCAGATGATAAAATATCCAGAAGGTTTGGAGGAACCGGACTTGGATTGTTTATTTGCAAACAGCTCATTGAGCTATTAGGGGGTGTAATTGAAGTTAAAAGTGAGCCCGGGAAGGGATCGGAATTTAGTTTTGTGCTTCCGTATAAAGTTGACCCTAATTTCAATGACGAAAAAGCGGAGTCAAACTTTTATGGACTTAAAGCAATTATTGTTGATTCCTACCAGATTGGTAATGAGGCTATTTCTGAAACATTAACACGAATTGGTTTTAAAAGTGAATCAGTGTTGTTTTGTCAAAATGCGATTGAGTTGCTTAAAAAAAATGCTGAAAATAAACAGCCCGTTGATTTAGCAATTATCAATTACGATATGCCATTTGGACTTAATGGTGCACAAACTGCAAAACTAATTAAACAGGATTTGTTAATTGGTGATACTAAAATAATAATAATCAGCGCATATAATCATGATGAAGAACTTGTTGATTATACTGATTATTTCGATGCCTTTATTAACAAACCTGTTTCGCAAGAAGCACTGTTAAAAATAGTTGCAAATATATTTAATGAAAGAATTACCACGGACAGCAATAATAATATTTATGATCTGGAAAAAAGTGAATTTGATCTCGTTGGGCTGAAGGTTTTATTGGCAGATGATAGTACTGTTAATCAGGAGCTTGTGTCTGAGCTACTAGGCAGTAAAGGGGTAAACCTTACTGTTGTTGATGATGGTAAGAAAGCAATTGAAACGGCTGTTTCTGGAAGGTTTGATCTTATTTTAATGGATATTAATATGCCAGGAATCAGTGGTATTGAGGCTTCTTTGGAAATCAGCCGAAACAATCAAAATGTTCCTATTATTGCCATTACAGCTCATGAAAATATCAAAAATGAACAATTTGCAACAGGAATTGTTGATTACATTATCAAACCTTTTGAATCAGAAGAATTGTGTTTTAAAATAATGAAATGGGTTTCAAGGAGAAAAGATCTTAAATATAAACCTGTTAATGAATTTGCAAAAAGTGATTATTTTTCTCCTAATTTAAACCGGCTTAAATCTCTGGGGATTGATATTGATGGTGGGCTTAAAAGAGTAAATGGCAAAACAAGTGTTTACGAAAGTTTATTAAATAATTTCAGAAAGAGTTATTTCGGATTACGTGACGATTTTGAAAGATTATTCAAAACAGGACAAATAGATGAAGCTAAAAGGTTGGTTCATACAGTGAAAGGAGCAAGCGGGACACTGGGTGCTTCGAAATTGTCAATTTTGGCTAAAGAACTTGAAACTGATCTGAAAAACGACCAGGATCATCGAATAAGTAAGAGAAGTTTTTTTAATGAATTAGAAAGTTTTTTGAACAACCTTTCTTATCTTGGGGAAATTGAGGAAAATAAAAATATTGGCATTGTATCCACTAAAGAAATCAAAAAAATTGTTGCAGTTTTAGAAAAAGCTAACGAATGTTTGGATTACGATGTCGGACAGACCATAAGTATAATAGATAGTTTAGTAGAAGAAAGTAAAAGCTCTCACTTTTATAATGAAGTAAGTAAGATAGCTGCTATTGCTTATAGCTTTCAAATAGAAGACATAAAGAGTGTTATAAATGGTTTTATTAAAAAATATGCATCTTAACCATTTTATAAAATATATTTATTTAATTAATCGAAATGGAAACAAAGCGCAAGCCTAAAGTTTTAATAGTTGATGATGATGCCAGCAATATTAGAGTGCTTGTTGAAATCCTGTCAGAAACCTTTGCAACACAGGTTGCTTTAAATGCAGAAATTGCATTTTCTATGTTTGAATCGGGCTATCTTCCTGATATTATATTGTTAGATATAATTATGCCAGGAATGAGCGGATATGAACTATGCAGGGAATTGAAAAAAGAGGACAAATATAAACGAATACCTGTTATTTTTATATCTGCACTTTCTACTGACGAAGATGAGGGTAAAGGATTGGAATTAGGTGCGGTTGACTATATTTCAAAGCCATTCAGCGGACCGCTTGTGAAAGCCAGAATAAAAAATCATCTCGAACTAAGAATGTATAGAGATTCGGATGAAAAGAACAAATAAATGACAAAACATCAAACAAAGCGTTTTATGATAAATAAAACAACTGGTTTAAGCAGGATTACCGATAGGCGCAAACTCGAATCTATTATCTATAGCATAATTGATTCAATTCCTTCTGCACTAATAATAACAGGTGAAGATGACGAAGTATTGCTATTTAATAATACATTTATTCAACTGTGGCAAATTCCTAAAGCCATAATTGAATCAAATGAAAAAGAAAAAATATTTGCTTATTTAGATACCAAAATAGAAGGAGATTTTTTTTTAAAAAAGAAGATTGATTATTTAAAAGACAATAAGTTTGAAGCAGTATTTGATGAAATCGCTCATAAAAATGGAAGTATAATAGAATGCTACACTGTTCCAAGATGGATTGACAACATGATTTCTGGAAGGGTATGGAGTTTTAGGGATATTTCGCAGCAAAAGCATGCTGAACAATTATTGATTTCTCAGAAAAAAGATCTTGATAGAGCTCATCGTATAGCCTTACTCGGAAGCTGGACATATGATTCACATATTGAGGAATTTAAGTATTCAGATTCATTTCTGGAAATGTGTGAAGGATTGCTTGTGCATAAGTCAATAAAGAGCTTTTTGTCAGTGGTTCATTCCGATGATGTTAAAGTAGTTAAAAAATCTTTGAAAAAAGTAATCAGAGGGGAAGAAAATAGAAGCAGGGAGTTAAAGTATAGGGTTTTAAATAAAAAAGGCGATGTATACTACTTAAAAACTATTATCGAATCACAGAGTAACGAATCAAAACCTCAATTTATTTGGGGAATTACGCAAGATATTACCCGGCAAGCCTGGCTTGAGCAAAGTCTGTCCAGTGCAAAAGAAGCTGCAGAGGATTATAACATTGCAATGGACAACATTTTTTCGAATATTAGTCATGAAATGAGAACTCCTTTAAATGCTATTTTAGGTTATACTAATATTTTGCTTGAAAGCTCAACCAACAAAGTCCAACAAGATTATTTCTATTCTATAAAATCAAGCGGAGAATCACTATTATCATTGATAGAGGATATAATTGATATTTCAAAAGCAGAAAAGGGAAATATTAGAATAAAGGAAAATAGAGTTAATGTAAGGAAACTGGTAAATGAAATACACAAAATATTTGAACAAAAATTCAGAAAAAAAGGAGTTGGATTTAGCATTGAAATAAACAAAGAGATCCCCGGTTATATTTTCATTGATGAATCCAGGATAAAACAGATTTTGAGTAGTCTCATTAGCAATAGTCTCAAATTTACCGAAAAGGGTTATGTGTCGGTTAGATTTGAAGGGAAAGCCACGATATATAAGGATATATATAATTTAACCATTTATATTGAAGACACAGGCATTGGTATAGCTGAAAAAGACCAGGATAAGATTTTTGATTCGTTTTCACAGATTGAAAACTCATCAAAGCGTAATTATGAGGGTGCAGGGTTGGGCTTGTACATTACAAAAAGAAATGTAGATTTACTTAAAGGGACAATTAAATTACACAGTGTTTTAAATAAAGGGTCAATTTTTATTTTAAACTTTGAGAACATAAAAACCTACTCTGGTGCTCAAAAGTATTTATGGAAAGATAATCTTAAGATTAAGAACCTGAAGTTTGAAAAAGCAAGTATCCTGGTGGCTGATGATCAGGAATTTAATAAAGAAATATTAAGGCACATACTATCACAATATGATTTTGAAATAATTGAGGTGGCGAATGGGAATGAGGCTGTTTTACTGGCAGAGAAATTTAATCCGACACTAATCATATTGGATTTAAAAATGCCTGAAATGGATGGATATACTGCTTTAAAAGGGTTGAAAAAAAGTCCTAAAACAGCAGATATTCCAATAATAGCATTTTCCTCTCGCGAAAAAGGAATAACAAGAGAAAAGTTGCTTAAATTAGGTTTTCGCGATTTTTTAAGTAAGCCGGTTACATTTACAAAAACAGTTAAAGTTTTATGCCGGTTTTTAAATTACAAACAAGTAGATTCTACAAAGCAATCACCACTTTTTAATGAGGCCATAAAAGTATTAAGAGATGAAACGAACAAAAATCTGTTGACAAACAATTTGCTTGATTCATGGGAAAAGCTGAACCTGAAAAAAACGTTGAAAGAGCAACTCGAATTTGCAAAAAAACTTGTCAGGTTTGGTCAAGAAAACAATTTAGCTTTCTTTACAGAACAAGGAGAATTACTCATACGAAGTCTGGAAATCTACGACATTGAAAAATCAGGAGAAATCCTGGGGTTGTTAACTCTATTCTTTAGGAAATTAAAAGGCTAAGCAAAATCTTTATAATACCTGTAAAGCAGGGGAGTAATCCAGGCCTTTAATGTTTCAGCTGTATTCCCTGCTTTTTATTGGTTAATAATCAAACTCATTCTACCAAATCATTACTTTCCGGGTGTTTATCTCCGTAGGGTTTACCACTTTTATGATAAAAAAGCCGTTTTTATCCAATTCAAAGGTATTGCTGCCAGGTTTCAAATCCTCACTTTTAACTAGTCTTCCAATTGCATCGAAAATAAAAGCTTTAGCACCATTAACCTTTTGAGGGATGTTGATGTAAACCTCCTTTTGGTGGCTGTAAATCTGCGTGTTTTGCAGGCTAATTTCTTCATCAATACTTGTTATGGATTGTGCTTTCTTTTCAATTCTAACCTTAAAAGATTTATCGGTAAAAGGTGTGTTATAAGTAAATGTATAGGGTATTTCACTGTTAAATTCAGTAATCTCTCCATCTTCATCTATAACGCTAATAGTTAAGTCTTTACTAAAGTTTCCAATATCGGTTGGATAAAGGGTATAAGTACCATCTATTCCTGAGGTAAAAATCATGTCAAATTCTTTTGCTGTTCCCTCTGTCCATTCAACATTGGCAACTGAGTTAATGGCATATTTGCTATTGTCTTTATTGATGTAAAGTTGAGGATAATTATGATCTGTTGCCATCATTTTGTACGAATCATAATTGTCATATCCATCAGTCGCTTTCTCTGAAAAACCAATAATTGCTTCGTCACTGTAGGAATACCCTGAAACAGTTAGCATTATTCCATTAATTGTTGGGGTACCGTTTTCAATTTCTGATATCTTTCTTGCATCATTGTTTACGCTAACTGTTGTTTCATTATTCGAATAAACCCAGAAAGCCTGCATTGGGTTAATATTTCTTGTTACACCATTTGTTCCAATATTAGCATACCTGTTATACACACCAAAGGCATTACTGTTTAATGTACCTGATTTATTTGTTGCCACCCAAATAGATGGATTAAAGTCGTTTCCCAAATTCCATCCCTCGTTAGACTCTGAGCTTCCCCAGTCAAGATATGATAAATATGGATTGCCAACAAAATTAAACCCGCTATTTAGATACATTTCCTGAGTCCCTGTAGTTAATTTACCAGTAATGGTTGCTGTTTCATTATTATAAACATCTGGGATTATCATATACCCTGTACCAGCTTCAAAGGCTTGAGACTTAGATGAAATGTCTGTCCATTGCCCTTGAATTGTCGAGTAAGTATTTACCTGCCCCATATTTTCGCCTATCAGCTCCCTCATATTTCCTTCACTTACAGGAGATGAGAATGCTGTATAATTATTTAAATCAAGATTTATATTTAGCACTGCTTTTGTGTCTAAATTTGCTTTGTTAATTAAAATCCCCCAATTACCATT
The DNA here is from genome assembly GCA_050296515.1 of Bacteroidales bacterium. Classification (GTDB taxonomy): domain Bacteria; phylum Bacteroidota; class Bacteroidia; order Bacteroidales; family NBLH01; genus NBLH01. Next base: position 7,562 of record JBNKRJ010000070.1, read on the forward strand.
CGATCCTGTATAAATTTCTAAATCGCGGCTTACTTCAAGATAGCTTGCATTCTCAAGAATCATTGCTGCACCTGCTTCTATGATTAAATCTCGGCATTGAACGCTTGTTTTAACTGAAGCTGTTTTACCTGTAGGAATGATTACAGACTTTTCAGCACTCGGCAAACCATTATCCCATTTTCCAGCGTCAAAGAAATCATCATCTATTTTGCCTTGCCAGGTAGTAAAGATTTGTTCCTGCACTTCAATTTTAATGACAAATCGTTCCTCATTTGTTCCCTCAGCATCAAAAGTGTAGTTTTCTTTTTTAAGATCAATGGTTACATCCAGCAACTTGTCATACAGATTAATTGAAGTAAGAATGTCAAAATTCTTGATTTCTTTTGCATTAAGTGTGAAAGTTCCGGGTGTACCAACACTAAAACCAAGCTTTATTTCTGATATTTGATTTGTTGGAAGAGCCTGAATTGCAAGTCTGTTATCCCCCGAAATTGAATACAATGCAGTCTTTCCACTTTGCAGTTTTTTCTTGCCATCGTAAAAATTGTCATACTCAGAGGTATATCCATCGTCAAAAGTAATAAGTGTTTCACTGTAATCATTATTTTGACTGGTGATACTTAGTCTTAAATCCGAACTACCTTCGTTAACAGCCACTACAGAGGTGCTTTTAAACGTAGTTCCTGCTGTTTTTGCCTTCATTGAATTGTTGAAAGTAAGTGTGCCACTATTGTTGGCTTGTATAAAAAATGCTTGCCCTGGAGCAATGTAACCATTAGGTACAGTTCCGTTGTCACCAGCAACTCCGCCTGCTAATGTGTACGTTGAATAATCACTTGTTGAATAGCCGGCACCCTCACTACCATCATCATCCCAATAGTAAATTGTTCCATCAATAACGCCACTGTTATTGGCATTTAAAAAGGCATTCGCATCAATATTGGAAGCATATGGATTTCCTATTAAATTCCATCCGTCGTCACTCGCCGTTCCTGAATTTGTATTTGTAACATTTATTGAATAGTCACCTGTTCTTAAAGTATCGCCCGTTAAAGGATAAGCGTAATTTCTGTTATAGTAAAGAGCGTAACCTTTTCCTGATTCAAGATTTCCACTTGTTTTATAAATCCATCCGTAAGCAGAAGGGCCTATAATAGTTTCATTGTATTCATAAAAGTTGTAGTTTTTAGAGTCATACGGGGTTGTGAAAAAATCGGTGTAAGGTGCATTAGTATAAGGGGAAGCAACATATTGATATGCATTAGCTGAAATATATCTGTAAAAAGAGACTTTACCAGGAGACGTCCCATTGTAAAGCAATGCTCCCGAACCAGCTCCTGATGCAGATAAAACGATCTCGCCACTATTATTTATATTATTTGTAACTTCAAGTGTTATGCCAGGATTAACAGTGACAACACTACCTGAAGAAATGTTAAGTTCCTGTAGCATTACAGTCAAAGGTATGCTAACATCATAGCCGGATTCAATAAATACTTTTGACTGATCTGATGGTATTGTAGCCCCGGCTGCCCCACCTGATGTGGTTGACCAGCTCAACTGGTTTGTCCAATCTCCACCATCAACTACCAGGTATCTTTCGTTGTTGATAAGGGCAGGTAGAACTATTCCATTTGGGTCGGTTGTTGTTCCACCAACTTCAAGTGTTCCGGTACCTGTGATAGCACTGCTACTTCCACCTCCGCTAATTGTGAGATCATTATCAATTACAACTGCGCCGTCAATTGTACCTTCTATTACATTCCCCATTGACATGTCTCCATGAATAATAAGGTTGCCACCTTCTTCAACAAGAAAAGTAAAATTGTTATTTATGGTAACATCAGCATAAATTTCAAGTGTAGCACCAGCTTTTACAGTGAGTGTAAATTTGTTTTGGAAATCCATTGGGTCACCTGAAGTAGCTCCGTCATATGTAATATAATGATTTACTGTAATATAAAGATTGTTTGAGCCTGATGTAGGAGGAATGCCTGCACCATCCCAACTGGCTGTTTGGTGCCAATAACCATCCTGTATTGTAGCATAATAGGATGTTCCTGTAATCGAATTTGGAGCAAATGATTTCGGTGAATTACCTAAAACGGATATAATTGGAGTACCTATTCCCAGGGTTATCAACAATATAAAAATTTGTTTTTTCATGGCTGGCAGTTTTAATAGATGTATTAATAATTTAATCTAATTGACTCAAAATCAACTTGATTTACTTGTTTATACGATATCCCATAATACATTGTTTCGAAACATGGAATTATTTAAACAACATTAACAGTTAAGGTTATTTTGGTTAAATATTAAGGATATTTTTAACGTTTATGAAAAAATGTTAAAGGTTTTAGAAGGATTATTTATACAAAGCCATTATAGAATTCCGTTTTACAATATTCCATACTGGCTTAGTATAAATGAATGAGAGGAATTGAAAATCCAGTGACACCTCCACTTAAACAAATCCAAGCATCAATAAACAATGCGGTCTCCCAAAACTTTGTTACCTGGTGTCATGTCTAGGCTAATTTGTCAGGTGACAACACCTGACAAGTGCACCGGGGCTGTATCAAAACTAGTTTTGCCATAAATTTTTCTTTCAATCTTGCATCAATCCAATCAATCTGCTTTCAATCTTGTTGAAATGAAAGTAAAATTGCATTGAATTAGACTTTTGATACAGCCCCAATTACCAGGAATATCATACTTGACTTGACACTAAGGTTAAGTCAAATGTCAATTGATGTTAGGTTTATATTTATTAAAGTGCTAATAACTAATTGAATATATATAAAACTTGCAAGAAAAGTCCTGACAAATCTTGGTTGATACAACACCAGTATATCTTGAAATGGGATAACTGCTATAAATAAGTTTCAAAGAAAATACCTCAATATGTCGAAACATTCAACAGGTCTTCTGTTTACTATGTTAGAAAAGCATCTTGTTATTACGCTATATTTTCCCTAAATTTAATATGCTTTTGTTTAAATACTAATCTCGATGAAAAACCAAACGTTTATTAAGCAGGTTCCTTTGCTTATAGGACTTATAAGTCTGTTTTCCGGGTTGTTGGTCATTTTGGGATGGTTGTGGGGAATAAATGTTTTGAAGACATTTGCGCTTGGATTTGTCCCGATGAAACCAAACCTGGGCTTAATCTACATATTAACAGGGTTGGTTTTAATAATCACTAACTACTCTTTTAAATTTTCTAAACTTTTTGCAAAAACTTTAAGCATTGCGGCGATATTAATTGGCTTGATTACAATGTTGGAATGTGTTTTTTCAGTTGCCCCTGGAATTGATAAGATGTTAGTGCCTGAGTATATTACTGTTTCAGGCAGTATCCCGGAGTGGAGAATGGCTTTTAACGCTGCGCTAAGTGCCACCTTAGTGGCTATTGTATTGTTCTTTACTGCACATAGCAAGTTTAAATTAAACTTTCTGTTGCAATGGTTCATATTTATTGATATTTCAATAGGAATTGTAGGGATTATAGGGTTTATATTTGGACTGTCATCGTTTGCGGGAGCGACAGGGTATAGCAGAATGGCAGTTTCATCCACTATTTTATTACTATTAACTGCCAGTGCTTCATACACTCTTTTAAAAAGAAATAGAAAATTTAAAATCAAGGTTGAAGAAATAACAGTGGCCGGGCTAACATTTGTGTTTACAATTCTGATATTTACAAACCTTTTAAATAAATCTGCTATAAATGTAAAAGCAGAAATTCATAAAAGGATAGAATTGACAGCATCCATTAAGTCTACTATAAATTCTATCCACAAAAAAGCTTTAGATATTGAAACCAAAAGCAGAGAATATATTCCTGGTGATAAACAAAGTTATTATGAACCTATTATTAAAGCCAGGACCGAGATTCCTGAAGAAATTGCCAAAATAAAACAACTGGTGCCAGATAATAAACTGCAATTAAGCTACTTAAACACATTGATGAAGTTAATAGAGAGAAAAATTGACTATGCAGAAGAATTTTACCAAACATTTGAAACAGAAGGATTAGATGCTGCCACTCTAAAATTTAATTCACAGCGAGGTGAAATTTTAACTGATAGTATAAGACAAGTTCTTGATGATATGCACATAGAAGAAAACCGGATATTAATAGATTTATCCAAAAGTGAATTTGAAAGTGATCGTAAAAGAAACTTAATTATGAATGTTAATTACGGCGTTCAGACAATTTTAATGATAGTAATTCTTTCCTTCTTGATTAAATATATTAAAACCCGAAAGAGCATTGAGGCTAAAATGATTCAACTAAATGATGATTTAGAGTATAAGGTATTAGAACGAACCGAAGAGCTTTCAGAAAGGGAAGAACGTTTCCGAAATACCCTTGAAAACATGATGGAAGGTTGCCAGATTATTGACTTCGAATTTAAGTATGTTTACTTAAATAAGGAAGCCATTAAACACTCCAGGTTAACTAAAAAAGAATTGATTGGATCCATCATGATGGAAGTATATCAGGGAATTGAACATACGCAGATGTTTAAAAATCTCGAAAAGTGTATGAATGAAAGAGTTCCTGTAACAATGGAAAATGAATTTGATTACGGGAATGGGGTAAGCGCATGGTTTGAGCTTAAAATGGAACCTGTTAGCGAAGGAGTATTTATCTTATCAAGCGATGTTACCGAAAAAATGAATGCAAAGTTGGCTCTGCAGGAAAGTGAAGCCATCCATAAATTGCTATTTGACAACAATCCGTTGCCCATGTGGGTCTATGATGTTAAGACACTAAAATTTCTGAAAGTAAACAGCACTGCCTGCCATAAATACGGATACACGCAGGATGAGTTTAAAACAATGACATTAGAAGATATCAGGCCAACTGACGAGTTGCAAAAACTTTTTGAAAATATATCAATATATAAGGACCAAACATTCCAACATAGTGGTATTTGGAAACACAAATTAAAGAGCGGAGATATTATTTATGTTGAAATAAATTCGCATTCGATTGAATATGAAGGTAAAAATGCCAGGATGGTTACGATTAATGACATTACAGCAAAGGTAGAAGCCGAATTGGCATTGGTGGAAAGCGAAAAAAGATATAAAAACCTGTTTACTTATTCGCCTTATGCAATTTTAGTGAACCTTAACGGACAAGTTATTTTTATCAATCAGGCAGGTATAAAATTGTTTGGTGCCAATAAAGAAGAGGAAATAATAGGCATAAGCCCTTTTGAACTAGTACATCCCGATTATCATTCAAGGATAAAAGAGCGCTTGCAATCTATAAATAAAGGTGAAATTGAAGGAGCTGAGCAGTTTGAACAAAAAATTATCCGACTCGATGGAAAAGAAATTGATGTAGAGGTGATAGCAGCACCATTCCTTATCGGCGATAAAACAGCCATTCACATTATTTTAAACGATATTACTAAAAGAAAAGAGCAAGAAAATAAAATTAGAAAGCTAAATCAAACACTTGAGAAAAAAGTAGCTTTAAGAACTGCTCAGCTTGAAGCAGCAAACAAAGCCATTAGTGATTTTTTGGCCAATATGAGTCACGAGATACGTACCCCCATGAATGCAGTTCTGGGGTATGCCGATATTTTAGCTTCTGAAATAAAGGATGAGGTACAAAAAGAATACCTGGAATCAATTAAATCGAGTGGAAGAGGTTTGTTGACCATTATAAACGATGTGCTTGATCTTTCTAAAATAGAGGCAGGTAAGCTTGAACTTGTTTTTGATTATATAAATACAATTGATTTTTTCTCGGAATTTGAGAAAGTGTTTTTGTTAAAATTGCAGGAAAAAGGAATCAACTGGATATTGGATGTCGCATCAGGTACACCTTCATATTTATACCTTGACGGGAACAGGTTAAGACAAATACTGATGAATTTAATTAGTAATGCTGTAAAATTTACTGAAAAGGGATATATAAAATTAAAAGTATATTCCGAAAATCATAAAGTGGTTAATTATACTGCCGATAAAGTTGAAGAATTTATAGATTTGGTTGTAGAAGTTGAAGACACAGGAATGGGAATATCAAAAGAATTTCAAAAAAGAATATTTGATGAGTTTGTGCAGGAAGATAGAAGCAAGATCCAGGGAACGGGTTTAGGATTGGCAATTACCCGGCGATTAGTGAGGATAATGGGTGGTTCTGTTAGTGTTAAGTCAGCTTTAGACAAGGGTAGTATTTTTCGAATACATCTTACTGAGGTAGCATTTACCCGGAATGTTGAAAATAGTTCAGATGTAAACCAGATAGATCCCCAAAATGTAGAATTTGAACAATCTATAATCCTTCTTATTGACGATGTGGAAATAAATCGAAAATATATAAAAGATGCGCTAAAAAATACAAAAATTAAAGTTGTTGAAGCATCAGGTGGCGAACAGGGGCTGAAAATACTAGCAAAACAAAAACCTGACTTAATTATTTGCGATATAAAAATGCCAGGGATGGATGGTTTTGATTTTTTGGAAAAAGTAAAAAGCAAAAAACATCTTTGCAAGATTCCTGTTTTGGCCTATTCGGCTTCGGTAATGAAGGAACAAAAGAAGCGTATTTATAACGGCGGGTTTGTAGGATTATTAGTGAAACCTGTACTTATTAAGGAATTGTATGGCAGTTTATGTAAATATCTTCCATGGGTCTTAACGGAACCGATAGACGAAATGAAAATACAGGCTCAGGAAGAGGATATAATTAATGGAGAGATTATAAATGGCAAGGAACTGTTAAATAAACTGGGCATTTGTTCAAAAAAATGGAAAGAACTTGAAAAAAGACAGCCCATAAATAAAGTGAAAGAATTTGGTGTAAATATGAAAGATCTGGGAGAGCTCCATCGTACCAAATTGTTGCAACAATATGGTGCAGAGCTAATAAGCACAACAGAAAGTTTTAATATAGATAAACTACTGGGCTTGCTGAAAAAGTTCCCTGAAATAGTAGAAAACATACAACGTGCAATTGCTTAGGTTAAATGAGCTTGTGACGTGCCAGTACTAATTTGTCAGGAGATAATACCTGGCAAGTGCACCAAATGCGCAAGGTGCAATACGTAGAATAAACTATATAATAGACATCCAAAAATAGTATGAATACATAAGGGCTGATTTTTGCGGAAAATGCTTTTATAAGAAACTTGTTGGATGTCTGCCAGAAAATTTTGAAATATGAAAAAATGGAAACTACAGTAGATAATTTAAATATCTTAATTGTCGATGATAACCCAAAAAACCTTCAGGTTTTAGGCAGTATATTAATGACCCAGAATTATCAGCTTGAATTTGCAACAGACGGCAAACATGCGTTATCCTGGATAAATGAAAAAAACTTTGATCTGATTATACTTGATATTATGATGCCAGGCATGTCGGGACTGGAAGTATGTGAGAAAATAAGAAAAAAAAATAAATTCAGGGAGATACCTATTATTTTTTTGAGCGCCAACACTGATAAAGATACCATTTTAAGAGGGTTTGATTTGGGCGGGCAGGATTATATTACCAAGCCTTTTGATGCCAGGGAACTATTAGCAAGGGTGCGGACACATTTGGAGTTAAAAACCAGCAGGGAGAAGTTAAAAGAGGTAAACCAATGGCTGGAACAAAAAGTGAAAGAAAAGACCAGGGAGCTTAAAATTTCTAACGAAAAACTTACACTGGCCAACAAAGAGTTATTGTCGCTGGATAAACTAAAAGCTGATTTTCTTGAATTACTGAGCCACGAGATAAGAACCCCGCTGAATGGAATAATTGGACCAGTAGGAATACTTAAGGCTGAGGAGCATAATAAGGAGAGGGCTACATTACTCGAAATTTTAGATGTATCGGTCAAAAGATTAGAAAAGTTCTCCTATTTGGGATTGCTGATTACGGAATTAAGATCGAAGCAGAGAGTAATTGAAAAAAATGAGTTAATAGTAAGAGGTATAGCTCAGGAGGCAGCTAATAAACTAAAACAATCGTTCGAATTAAAAAATCTTGCAATAGAAATCAGTGAAGATGTAGCAAATACAAAAATTATTGCTGATTGGACATTAATTACTATCTGCTTTGAAAGTATATTAAACAATGCAGTTAAATATTCCCCTAAAAATGGAAATATAACCATACGAATAAAACAAAGCAATAAACATGTAACCTGTGAATTTTCAGATCAGGGGGGTGGTTTCTCTGAAGAAGCTATAAAAAACCGGTTTAAACTATTTATGCCCGGCGAAAAGCATATTAATAAAAATATGGGTGTTGAACTGGCTCTTGTAAAATTAATTATGGAAGCACATGATGGCGATATTGAAATTAGTAACCAAATGAATGGAGGGGCATTTATAAAACTCATTTTTACAGATGTGTAGAATGTTACTTATAAAGTTTTTGTGTTGTTCAATGCTGTATAATCATTTAAACACTGTCAGATGCTTTGCACACTAACAGGTTTTACCTGACCTGACAGCGTTTATGCACCTGGCAGTGTCTCAATGTTGTTTAGTTAAGAAAGATTTAATCAGATTCATCAGGCTTCGGCTCCGCTCAGTATCCAATTGGTCGGATGCTGAGCGGAGCCGAAGCGCAAGACATTATTCGCATGATTGGTTAATTTTCACTTTCTTATTCGTTCTATTATTTTATTTACTAATGGTTTGTAAGAATCAACATATTTGAGTAACGCATCAATATCAAAATTGCTTGCAGCAGAATGCAGTGAGCTTCCGTAATTTTCTAAGACTTGAATATTGAACTTTTTTGCAATAGCCAGGCACTTGTCAGCGAAATTTTTCACTTCTTTTATAGGCTGGCGGGTAATTAAAGGCTGGTGTAATTTGCTTAGTGCATTTATTTCATTCAAAAAAGAATCAATATTGTCAATTTTAATCCGGGAAATCATCTCTGCCTGGTTCATTTCTTCATTATTTTTCTTCAACAACTTATACGGTATGTGCTTTATCATTTCGCTTAAAAGCTCACCAATTTTAAAAGGCTTTTTTAAAAATCCTGAAAAGTTATTTTCTTCGACTTTTTTTAGTGTTTCTTTCATTACAGATGCCGATATTCCAATTATAGGAATTTCTTTCAGTTTTGGATCATTTTGAAGCCTCTTTTTTAGTTCTATTCCGTCTAAATCAGGCATCCACAAATCTGTGATTATTAAATCCGGAGGATCTATTTTAATTATGTTTAGAGCTTCTATTCCGTCAGAAGCTTCGTGAACCTGAAGATTGTAATTACTTAGTGCCAGAGACAGGTACTCCTTGTTGTTATCAATATCATCAACAACTAATATTTTAGAACCAGTAAAATCAATTGATTTAGGATTTGTAACTGAGGTGCTCTTTAATTTGGTAGTTTCTTTAGCAACTTTTACTTCGTAAAATATAACTTTAAAACAACTTCCTTTACCTTCCACACTCTCTAATGAAATTGTTCCATTCATTAATTCTACAAGTGTCTTTGTTATCGCTAATCCAAGCCCTGTGCCTCCATATCTTTTTACACTTTGTCCATCTTGTTGTATAAAGGGTTCAAATATCTTATTATGAGCTTTTTTTGTAATACCTATTCCAGAGTCCTCTACTTCAATTATTAAGTTACAATATTTATTTTTATCGCTTTTATTAACAATACCGGTGCTTGAGGCCGAAAGTTTAACATAACCTCTTTTGGTAAATTTTATTGCATTACTTAATAAATTAGTCATTATCTGACGCAATCTGACGTCATCAATTATAACAACAGGTTGCACAGTAGAGTCAATATTAAGGATAAATTCAATGCCTTTTTCTGCTGCATTGAGCGAAAAAAACGAACTGACATCCTGGAAAACTGTATACAGGTTTATGTAGTTGTATTGTATTTCTAATTTTCCAGCCTCAATTTTTGAAAGGTCAAGAATATCATTTATTAGTGCCATTAAACTTTGACCGCTCGATTTAATTGAGGCCAGGTAATTGAGTTGGACCCTGTCGTTAATGAGGTTTGACAGCAATTCTGTAAAGCCTAGAATTGAATTCATTGGAGTTCGGATTTCGTGACTCATATTTGCCAAAAAATCACTTTTGGCTTTATTGGCCTCGTTTGCTTCTATTTTTGCTTTTATTAAATGATTTTCCAACTCTTTCCTTTCGGTAATGTCTTCACCAGAACTCAACATACCTACCGGAGCTCCGTTTTTATCCTGGATGTTTATATCACTCCATGCTATTAGCCTTCTTTCTCCACTTTTAGTAACGATGTAGTTTTCATTTCTGATAATTTCCCTGTTTTTTTTATGAACGACTTTTGCAAATTCTTTAATTCCTTCTTTTTTACCGGCTTTGTCCCTAAAATGTTTGTACCAGTTTTTTCCAATCATTTCAGATTCGGTGTAGCCAAATACATTACAGCCTTTCTTATTTATCATGGTGACATTTTGGTCTAAATCAAGTGTTAGTATAATCACATCAGCTACATCAAGATACATTTGAGCTCTGTCCTTTTCTTCTTTAAGTAGTTTATTTATTTTACTCAGTTCTTTTGTTCTTTCATCTACTTTATTTTCAAGGCTTTCATTTAAGTTTTTTATTCTTTGTTCATTTCTTATTTTGCTTGATATATCACTAACAGTGACCGCAAACTGATTTTTTTGTACCTTAAAAACATGAACTTTAAACCATTTTTTTAAAGCAACTGAATAATCTTCAATTACAACATCATTTTCTTTAATAACTACATTCCCAAACCTGTTAATCCAATCTGCAGGGTCATTAACTGTCTCTGGTATTAGTTCGCGTATAGTTTTACCTACTGCAGTGTTTTTTGATAAACCTGTAAGCTTAGTAAATGAAGGGTTGAGATCCAGATATCTATAGTCATATGGAGCTCCTTTACTATCAAAAATCATTTCATGTAAAGCAAAACCCTCATTCATATTTTCAAATAACATCCTGTATCTTTCTTCGCTTAATTTCAACTTTTCCCGAGCAGTTTTTTTCTCAGTGATATCTCGTGCTATGCCCTCAACAGCTATTACTACCCCTTTTTCATCCACAACAGGTACCTCTTTCACCTCCAATGTGCATATTCCTCCATTTTTATAATAGACTTCAACTTCATATGGTTCCTGCTCAATTCCCTTTATACTCATACCAGTATATTCACTCGCTTTCATATTAATCTCGCTTTCAGTCATATATACTGAAAAATGAGCCAGAGATTCACTGACTTCATATCCGAGTATATTTTTTATGGACGGACTTATGTAGGTAAAAACTCCTTCAGGATTGTGAGAATAAAAAAAGTATTCATTTTTTAGCGATTCAACTAGACGACGATATTTAATTTCGCTTTTTTTTAATGCACTTTCAGCAAGTTTACGCTCAGTAATATCCTGCACAACTCCCTGCATTTCTATCAAATTGTCCTCCTCATCATAAATACCCTGGAAAGTTGAAAAGTAATACCCGATACTACCATCAGGGCGAAGAAATCGTTGTTCATAACTGCCTTGTTCCTTACTATCAATTGCTTTTTGTATTAATTCTTTATCCCGGGCATGATCTTCCGGCCATGGGGAAAGCTCCAAAATTGAATCTATTTGAGGAACAAATTCACTCGGTTGTAATCTGAAAATCCGGTAAACCTCCTCTGACCAGTTAACATCACCTGTTGTAATATCCCATTCCCAATTACCTAATTGAGCCATTCGCTGTGTTGTTCTAAGTCTTTTTTCTTTTAACCTAAGATGTTCTATTGTCTCATTTAATAGATTTGTTTTTGATTCAATTTCACTATTCAAAATTCTTTTTGCTTTGTATAACTCTAATTGATTTTTTACCCTGACAATAATTTCAATCGCATGAAAAGGTTTTGTAATATAATCAACCGCTCCGGCCTTAAATGCAGCAGCTTTAAACTGAGCACTTGTGGAAGCAGAGATGACAATTATTGGAATATTCTTTGTATTTTGCCTGTTTTTTAGCTTTTCACATGTTTCAAAATAACCCGTTTCATTACCAGAAAAGTCAAGTATAATCAAGTTTGGAACATTGTTTTCGATATCCTGAATTACTTTTCTTGTATTCTGTGCAGATTTAACACAATACCCTTCTTTTTTCAGAATTTTCTCAAGTACTTCAAGGTTTTGTGCTTTTTCTGAAATAATAAAAACAGAATCGTGCAGATGTGAGTCAATTTTCATACCCCTCTATTTTGCTTGAAATAATTATGTTATTTTATGTGTGCAGCAATCTTGACATCTTCTTGTACAGTGTGTTCTATGAACCAATCAATTAAAAATTGCACTATTTCATTACAACTTAATTCATTAAGTTCAAACAGGCTAATTTTATTAGATACCCGTTGAATGATTTCCACATGCATTTTTTGATGTTCTTCAAATGCAAGGTAGTTATGCATTCTCATAAGGTTTTCTTCGCTGCAAAAATGAAAACTGGCATAGTGAATTATTTCATTTATATGACTGACAATTAATTCCATTTCCATTCCTTCATTTGCCCTTTTATAAAACCTTTTGATAAGGTGCAAAAAATATTGGTGCTGAAAATCAATATCAGGAATGCCAGTTTCGTATTTTTTCTGCCAATTGGGGATGTTAATTTGTGATATCATAGACTTCTATTTGGTTTATTAGTATTTTTATTTGATAAATCGGCAATATCCTCATCTGAAAAGTGCAAAGAATTCACCGCAATGGGTTTATCTAATTTACAATAAATATATTCAAAGGACAAAGCCTTGGCTGACTTTTTCGGTATCCGGGATATTTAAAATTGCCTTTGATTAAGAATGAACAATATTTCTCACTTTCAAGTGCATGCAAACTCCTGGTGTCATGTCAGGGCTAATTTGTCAGGTGACAACACCTGACAAGTGCACCAGCCATGTGTTGCCACCTGGCTAATTACCAGGATACTGAACTTGACACTCGTCTATATTAATTATAAATTCTTGCACGAATGTAGATTATATCAGCTCTCTTTGTTTTCAAAAGGTTATTCATTTGCAGGCATCTTAATTTAATTTGAACAATGTGAAGTCGCATTTTTTTTATAAATTTATTGATGGAAATTTTAATTCGTTGGATTTAGCGGATTAATAATTTAAATTTATGTCCAGTCAGCTTTGTTTTAGAAGCATGGAAGTAAATTAACACTAATCTGAACATCAAACCAATAAATGAAAAGAGAAAAGAGTCTTCTCAAGTTAATCTATGGTTCAAAAAAGTTTGAACTATTTGAATTCGATGTTGAAGCTGAAACAATTAAGCTGTTCAACAATTGGTCTGATTATACAAATTCTATTGTCCAGGGTGAAATAATTGACTACAAAAAGTGGATTAACAGAATTCATTCCATTGATATTATTAGGTTTAATAAGGAAGTCCAAAAATTTTTAAGTCTACCAAAGGGAAACTTTGAAACTAAAATCCGATATGAACACAAAAAAAACGGGATTATCTATTTATATATAAATGGGGTAGTATCAGAAACTGGTATAAATGGCAACCCTAAAAAGCTCCTGGGATTCTATAGCGAAAAAAAATCACCAGATTTAACCGGTAAAATAAACGGTAATGGCGAACAACAATTAAAAGTGATATTTGATACTGTTGAACATGCCATAATTGCTACTGACAAGGATGGAAATGTTGAACAAATGAATCAAATTGCCGAATTTGTCACAGGCTGGTCAGTTGTTGAATCAAAAGGGAAAAGTGTTGATAAAATACTGAATATCATTGACGCCTATACGAAACAAAAAAGGCAAAACCCTATTGATGAATACTTCAACGGAGAAATGTATCTAAATAAAGAAAGCCCAACAGTATTGATCGATAGGTATGGGGTCGAATTAAATATTGAAAGTACAGTTTCACCAATAAAAAATGAAAATGAAGAACTCACAGGCGCAATACTTATTATAAGAGATATTACCCAGGAATTTGCTACACGTGAAAATTTACGAGTGTATAAGAAACTGATAGATTTTTCAATCCAGGGTTTTCAGATGATGTCATTAAATGGAACCATTCTTTATATGAATAATTCACTTCTTAACATGCTTGGTGAAGAAACTATGGAAAGGTTTATTAATGCCAATTTTGCTTGTATTTATTCGGCCAGATCAAATGAAATTATTGGAGATGTAGTGCTTCCACAGCTTCTTAAAAAGGGTTCGTGGAATGGGGAGTTAAGTCTCATTTCTTTATCGGGGCGGGAAGTTCCGGTAATCTCCAGTTTCTATGGGTTAAAAGACAGCAATGATAAAAGGTTTCTGTATGCAGCTATGATTACAGATATTACCAGGCAAAAAGTACATGAATCGGAAATTAAAGAACGCGAAGAGTTACTTGAAAACATCATTGATAATCTACCCCTGTCTGTATATATAAAAGAACCTGTAAATTTAAATACAGTTAAAATTAATAAAGCTTACACAAAAAACTGGGGCTTTTTGCCGGAGCAAGTGCTAAATAAGAATGACTATGATTTATACAGGAAAGATGACGCAGAATTATATGCAAAGGTGGATTGGCATGTAATTAAAAGCAATGAAATAGTTGAGATCCCTGAAGAGGTCGTGAACACTCCAAAAGGTGAAAGAATTGTTCACACTATAAAAATCCCCTTGCACGATATCAATGGAAATGTCAATTTTCTATTAGGTCTTGGAAATGATATTACAGAAAGAAAAAAAGCTGAAGAAGCGATAATAGCCAGTGAAAAGAGATTTAGAGAATTGTTTGAAAATTCACCAGTGGGCTATATGTCGTTAAATAGTGAATCAAGAATTATTGATTTTAACCCTGAATTTTCAAAAATGATGGGCTATTCTGAAGAAGAACTAATAAATAAGAAGTTTAGCGATTTTATGGCCAAGGGAGAGGCTGAACTATTTTCCGCAAAATTCAGGCACCTGACCAGTCACGGACAAATTTCTACAGAATGCTCAGTTATAGGTAAATACTCAAAGTTGGATTTGATTATAACTTGCAAAATACAGTATAATCAATTTGGTAAAATGGAACACACTCACTGTATTCTTTTTGATTTTACTGAAAGGAAGAAAGTACAAGCCAACCTTGCTAAAGCAAAAGAGGCTGCAGAATCAGCCAATAGAGCTAAAAGTGCGTTTCTTGCAAATATGAGTCATGAAATTAGAACCCCAATGAATTCGATTATTGGTTTTTCTGAGATATTACTCGAACAAATTGCTAACGAACAGCATGCTGGTTATTTAGACTCTATCAAAGCTAGCTCTAAAGCCTTACTGTCGTTGATAAATGATATTCTGGATTTGTCTAAAATTGAGGCCGGGCGGATGATTTTAAAAAATGACATTCTTAATATTAGAAATCTATTTGCAGATCTTGAACAGATATTTACTAATGAAGCTGAAAAAAAGGGACTCAACTTTTCAGTAATTATTGACAGAGAACTTCCGAATTACATAGAATTAGATGAGTTAAGATTAAGACAAGTATTGATAAACCTGGTTGGTAATGCAATTAAGTTTACTAAACATGGATATGTTAGAGTTAAGGCTGAATTTAAAAAAGAGAAGGAAAAGATCACTCTATTGATTTTTGTAGAGGATACAGGTATTGGAATTAAAGAGAGTGAACAAACGAAAATCTTTGAAGCTTTTGGGCAACTAGAGCATTACGATTCAAGAAATTACGAAGGAACAGGGTTAGGATTGGCCATTACTCATAAAATCATTGAACTGCTTGCAGGTACAATTCGTGTAAAAAGTAAGCCTGGGAAAGGCTCAACTTTTATAGTTGAAATACCAAAGGTTAGGGTTCATAGTTTAGAAGAATCTATTAGTGTTCAAGATGAAATTGATTCAGAGAATGTTTATTTTGAAAAAGCTAAATTGCTTATTGCAGAGGATAGAGAAAACAATATTAAAGTAATCGAAGGTTTTCTTGCCCCTTATGGGTTTGAGCTGATTTTTGCACGTAATGGTTTGGAAGCAGTGGATCTTGCTGTGAAAGAGCATCCTGACTTGATTTTTATGGATTTAAAGATGCCCGAAATGGACGGTTATGAGGCAACCAAATTCTTACGGTATAAAGAACATACAAGAGATATTCCAATAATTGCATTAACAGCCTCTGTATTAGGGTTCAACAAAGACCTGCTTGAAGAGTGTCATTTCTCAGGATATCTTGCAAAACCTGTTGAAAGAAAAAATTTATTAAAAGAGCTTGGACGCTTTATTTCCTTTAAAACAAAAAAAGTAAAAAAGGTAAATAAGAAAAGCTTACAAGATGAGATTTTAACAATCGAAAAAAATACTGGATTGACCGATTATTTGAAGAGCAATGTAATTGAAATCTGGAATCAACTTAAATCAGTAAGAACTAGCAAGCTTGAAAAAGAATTTGCCACTTCTTTAAAAAATGCAGGAGAATTATTCGAAAATAAATTTATATCGGACAAAGGCAGAGCTTTGGAAATGGCCTTGAACAACTTTGATATTGAAAGAGCTAAATATATTCAGGATGAACTTAGGTCTATATTTACTAAATTATAAGAGAGAAACTACATTAATATTAATCTATTATGCTTATGGATAGGATTCTAATTGTAGACGATAACTCAAAAAATATTCAGGTATTGGCTACAGTACTTGCTAAAAATAATTATGAAGTTGAGTATGCTTTGAGAGGGAAGGATGCAATAGAAATAGTCAAATCTGAAGATTTTGAATTGATATTACTGGACATTATGATGCCAGAATTGGATGGGTTTGACACTTGCGTTGCTTTAAAGAAGATTGAAGGGAAACAGGATATACCTGTAATATTTATTACAGCAAAAACTGATATCGAGAGTATTGCAAAGGGGTTTGAGCTAGGTGGGGTTGATTATATAACCAAACCTTTTAACGATAGAGAATTACTAAAAAGAGTACAAACTCATCTCGAATTAAAGAAAAGCAAAGAAAAGCTAAAAGAAGTGAACCTGTGGCTTGAAAAACAAGTTGAAGAAAGAACTAAAGAGCTTATGCTTGCTAAGGAAGATCTTGAAAGAGCAAATACTGAATTAACCAAAATGGATATGGCTAAGACGAATATTCTTTCCTTAATAAGTCAGGAAATAAGAACGCCACTGAATGGAATAACGAGCTTTCTATATTTATTAAAAAAGCAAAACAAAATAGAAGGGCTCGACAAGTACATCAACCCACTGGATCTTTCTGTTCAGAAGCTTGAGAATTTTACAAATAAAGCACAAATGCTTACCGAAATATCCTCTTTGAAGAATGAAGATATAGAGATGAAAGAATTAAACATCAGAGAACTTATCCTGTTTGTAGTTAACAACTTAACAGGAAAAATCGGAAACAAAGGAATTATAATTAATGTTGACAAATTATCTGATGATTTGAAAATAAAAGGTGATGACAACTACCTTTTTAAAAGCTTTGAATTTGTAATTGAAAATGCAATTGATTTTAGTAAAGCCAATTCTGAAATAAAGATTAGTTCAAGGTCGGATGAAAATGAAATTATATGTGAGATAGTAGATAGTGGTGACGGGTTTTCTGACGAGGCTTTGAATAACCTGGAGCAATCTTTTCGTTCAGATAACTGTTTAGGTATTAGTTTGACAATAGTAAAAAAGGTTCTTGAGAAACACATGGGCTATCTTAAAGTTGAAAACCTAAACACAGGTGCTAAAGTTTGCTTTCATTTTAAAATATAGTGGATAAAACCTTGTTCGTTTTAGTTTTATTTCTCTCAATTTGTTATTATATTTAGAATACCAAACCAATAGTTTATGAAAAAAGAAATTTTAGAAGCATTAATAAAGTTGTTTTCTATAATTTCAGTTTTATATAAAAAATTGTCGAAAGAAGAGTCTTTAAGTTTTATCGAAATTTTTCTTGAAACAGAATACCACTTAGAAAATGTAATTGATTATTATGATAAGATTGAAATAAATATACTTAATTACCAAAACTCGAATAACGATAATAATACAGCTTTAATTTCTATTTGTGAAGATATAAAAGAGAGTTTGCCTAAAAAGATGCGTGTTCTTATCCTTTTGCACGTGATGCAGTTCCTGAAATTTTCGGGGAGTGTTCAAAACAGCCTGTTTTTAGAAAATGATGAAAATATTGCTGCCAAAATTATTGCCGAAAGGTTTAATATAGCTGAAGATGAGTATATCGACTCTGCTGCTTTTGTATCAGACATGTTACATAAAGTAAGAAATAAAAGCCATTTATTATTTGTTTCATCCAATAAACTAATCCCAAAGGGAGTTCATTTCATTGAACGTAAAAACATGTACGGGAAAATAACCTTTCTTTACATAAAAAGCGTTGCACTTTATCTTTTTACTTGTAATGGAGAAAAAGAACTTCTGTTTAATGGAAACATTCTGCTTAACAGGCATTTGTATATCTTCACTCACAATTCAGTAATTAGCTCTGAAGATATTCCCCCAATTTATTATAGCGAATTACTTGGCGCATTTTCTTCTGACAGGGAAGATTTAGAAAGAATATTATTTGAAGCAAAAGAAGTTGAGTTTGCTTTTCGCAATAGTACCAACGGAATTCATCATTTAAGTTTTGAAGCCGGTTCATTCCAGTTTATTGGCATTATGGGGGGGAGTGGTTCCGGAAAAACCACCCTGTTAAATATTCTCAACGGAAATATTGAACCTCAAAAAGGCGAATTATTGATTAATGGAAAAAGTTTTTGTAACTCAAGTAAAGAAATCAAAAGTATAATAGGTTATGTACCACAAGATGATTCGTTAATTGA
This sequence comes from Bacteroidales bacterium, assembly GCA_050296515.1. Taxonomy (GTDB): domain Bacteria; phylum Bacteroidota; class Bacteroidia; order Bacteroidales; family NBLH01; genus NBLH01. The sequence goes on from JBNKRJ010000070.1 coordinate 26,367, forward strand.
GGAACTGACAATATTTGAAAACCTTTACTACATGTCAAGGTTTTGTTATTCAGGCCTTACAAAATCAGAACATCAAGAACTTGTTAATAACCTGTTAATTGAAATAGACCTTTTTGAAGTAAAAGATTTAAAAGTGGGTTCTATTCTTAATAAGTTTATAAGTGGAGGGCAAAGAAAAAGGCTAAATATAGCCTTGGAATTAATTCGGGAACCACAAATATTATTGGTTGATGAACCAACATCAGGTCTGTCATCGGCAGATGCAGAAAGAATAATCTACCTGCTTGCAGAACAAGTTACAAAGGGACGACTGGTGATTACTAACATCCACCAACCATCTTCGGATATTTTTAAGCTATTTGACAAACTAATTCTTCTTGATAAAGGTGGTTATCCGGTTTATGTTGGTTCTCCTGTAGAAGTTTTTGAATATTTCAGGCAAAAAACAGAGAGAATTGATGTTTTCAAAAACTTTACAAAACATGGATATTTTATTCCTGAGGAAATTTTCAGGCTACTGGAAGAAAAAAAACTGGATGATTATGGAGAGGCTGTAAATGAGCGTATTAGAAAGCCCGAAGAATGGCATCAATACTATTTAGATGAGATAAGAGAAAAAAGAAAAGATAAAGAGAAAATAATTCTTAAAGAACTGCCTGGGACTAATTTACAAAAACCCAACAGGCTAAAACAAACAGTAATCTATTTTAGCAGAAATTTCAAAACCAAACTCGGAGACCATCAGTATATGCTTATTTCGTTGTTGATTGCACCAGTTCTGGCAGTCATTCTGGGATACTTTACAAAAAATACGCAATTATCTGAAGCAGGAAAAGCTGACTATTTGTTCTCATCAAACGAAAACATTCCCTCTTTTTTCTTTATCAGTGTTATTGTTTCTCTTTTTATTGGACTTATTGTGAGTGCAGAAGAAATAATTGATGATAAAAAACTTTTATTGCGCGAATCGTTTCTTGGTTTGAGTAAAAGTGCCTATCTACATTCTAAAATACTATTCCTGTTTATGTTAAGCCTTATTCAAACATCATTATACGTTGTTTTTAGCATAATTATTTTGAAAATACCTGATATAGGTATAAAACTATTTTTGATATTGTTCTCACTTTCCTGCTTTGCAAATATCTTAGGATTAGTAATTTCAGGGTTCATGCGTTCTGTAATTGCAATTTATATCACAATTCCATTAATTTTAATCCCACAATTATTATTGAGTGGAGTTGTAGTTGATTATGAAGATTTACATTATTCAATTTCATCGCCAAAGTACACGCCTGTTGCAGGCGATTTAATGGCATCAAGATGGGGTTTGGAAGCACTAATGATTGAACAATTCAGAAATAACGAGTACGAAAAAAATTTGTATCCCATTGAAAAGCAAATAAGCGACTATTCTTATATTAATTACCATTTAATTCCAATTGTAAACAATAAACTTACCGAATGTAAATCGTCCTACAATTCCAGTAACGAGTCTATAATTAAGAATGGATTGGTTCATATTTCTAACCTGACGAAATTAAAAGTTCCCAATTTTAAAGATCTTTCGAATATACAGGAAATTGATAGAGCAATTAACTTCACAAAGAAAACAAAAGAATATTTAGCCGGAGAGATAAGAACATTAGTAGATGAAAAAGATCAAATAATACAACAAATGATTGATAAGTTTGCTACAAAGAAAGACTTTATTCAATTTAAGAATAAACATGTAAATGAGGCTATTTCAAGAACAGTTAAGAAAGAAAATGTTTATTCCGCTCAGATTAAAATCCACAAAAATCAACTTATAAGAAAGAGTGAGCCTGTTTTTCATACACCAGACAACCCTTTTGGGAGATCTCATTTCTACGCTCCTCAAAAGAAAATTGGCACCTTTTTAATGGATACCTATTGGTTCAATCTGATTGTTCTTTGGCTAATGTGGATAGTTCTTTACATAATTCTGCAAAACAATTCATTTCAAAAATTTTATACTTTTTTTAATAAATTAAAAACTAAATCTGTAATATTATGAAAATCCTTCTCCTTTTAATTTATACGGCATTTATAATGTTGTTTTTGTCTTGTTCTGGCGAGAATAATAGCAATAATGGGCAAGATTCTGTTGATCTGGAAAATTTGGATACAGGTATAGTGCTTATTGATGAGTCTGATGAGGTAATCTACTTTGTATCATCTCCTGGTGAGATTATTGAAGTATTAAATGAAGCAGACCTGAAATATAAAGCAGGTCTTGTCAATGACTTTACTAAGTATGAGAATTATGTTGTTCAGTCGTCTCAGGCAATTAACCTTGGTATCTATACTGCAGACTTAGGCTATTGTGCTTATTATGATGAATTAAGTTGTGCAGCAAATCTGTTTTTCGCGATCCAGGAACTGAGTAACAAGCTGGAAGTAAGCTACTTATTAAATAACATCCAACACAGTAGAGTTAAAAAAAACCTGCATAATGCAGACTCTGTGAGAAATTTGGCCAAAGAATACAATAGAATGATATTCAGTCATTTTGTTGAAAATAATAAGAAAGGTATGTTAACTTTGATTTCAATAGGTGGACTTGTTGAGAGTCTGTATTTAGCCCTGAACAGTATAGAAAAAGTTGACCCTGAAAGTGCAATTGCCAAAGCTATTGCAGAACAGAAGCTTTCCTTTGAAGTATTAAGAGACTTTGCACATCAACTAACCGGGAATAAACTTATTGAAGAGGTACTTGGTGATATTGAGAAACTTGATAAAGTTTTTGAAACTATTTCCCCCACAAAGACTACAAAAACAAACGTGGAAAAAAATAATGGAAAAATTGTAATCGGAGGCAGTAACAACCTAACAATCAATCAAGAACAATATGAAAAACTAAAATCTGTTGTTACCGAAATACGAAATAGATATATAGAATTATAGTTAAATGCTTTTCATAAGAAGAAACAATAAAAACTGGCTATTATCTGAATTATCATCCAAACCTTTTTATTTAGAAAAAAAACATCAATTATGAAAAAGACAATAACAATCATATCATTTTTAATTCTTTATCTACCTGTTACTTTGCCAGGTCAGAATTGCAATGATAAAAATATCCATTCAGGACTTTGTAAAGAACCTTTCGATCTTGATTATGAAGACACCGGAAAATCGATGAGTTTTCCAATGATAACTGGTAAAACTCAAAAATTAGTGATGACTTTACCAGGGAAAAAGGATTATTATTTTGCTGTATGTTCTGAAAATGGGACCAAGTTAAAATTCAAAATTAAAAGTGCAGTTAATCAGGATGAAGTAATTTTTGACAACACAAAAGATTTTGATGAGCAACAAAATGTTGAATTTTCAATGCTATTTACAAATAAAATATTATTTGAGATTACCTTGCCTGCAGTTTTTGGCAACGATATTGGGAATAAACCAGTTTGTATTGGCATGCTTATTTATTACAAGGATAATTAATCACTAAATCTTAAATTAAGGATTCATGTTTTACAAAACCTGTTTTTTAGTAGTCGCAATATTCCTTTCATCGAATCTTTTTGCTCAAGATTGTGCTAATTCAAAAGCTTTCAAGCAGTGTGCGTATCCCGATGATTCAAGTTTCGAGCATAAGTTCAGTTGGAGCAAGTCCTTCAGAAAAGGACAAACCAAGCAATATGTACTGACATTCATGAAAGGTAGGCAGTATTATGTTTCAGTATGTTCCATAGATTATAAGAAAGACATTCACATAAAACTAAGAGAAGATAATGAAAAACAGGAAGTTTTGTACGATAATGCAATTAACGAATTGAGCAAAGTATTAGAACTTCAGGTTGACGAAACTAAAAAGATGATTATAGAAATTTCAGTTCCTCCTGGTAATATCAACGAAGCTAAAATCAAATATTTTTGTATTGGGATGAGGATGTATTATAAGAAAAGTTCCTGATAATTTCATGTTTAATTGACCTTATAATTAAAAGTATGTGGGTTTGATTTTATCCAGGCAAATCAAATTACACTTATATTTTGAAAGAGTTTTAATGAAATAAATAATACGATTATCAGCTAGTTTACACCTAAATGGATTCTTCCGTCTGAAAATCAATTTGTTTACCCCAACCCAAATAGGAGCAAATTGGAGTAGTTAACTTTGCGTAGACAAATTTCTAAGGCAGAAAACAATAAAATAAATACCTTAGAATTATGGAAAACAAGAAAAGATTTTACAGCAAAGAATTTAAAGAGAAAGCTGTGTAGCTAAGTTAACAGCGAGAGAATTTAAAGGAATTGGCAGGGAAGCTTGGGATAAATGTAGAACGTCTGTACAAATGGAGGCGTGCAGCAAAATCAACGAGTCTATCACCAGCAAGAGGAAAAGTACTTAACGAAAAGGTTTTTAATGAAGAT
>JBNKRJ010000071.1:0-25506 GCA_050296515.1 Bacteroidales bacterium
CATGGGTGGATTTTGCCCGGCCATTAATAACCAGTTTACGCATAAATTCTTCTCCCATAGTACGAAAACCTGGGACACTTTTGCAAGCCTGCAAATAAAATGTACTTTTACTCATAATATTTATTTTAATTAAAATTATGAATAGGTACTTGCAAAAATGGTACTGCGCTCAGGCTACCTCCCGAAAGGGAGGTTTAGTTCAACAATGCCTATACTTAATATGGGCTACAAGGTAAATTGAAAGAGTTGCGCTTTGCGAAACCCTGCCAAATCCTTGATTTGGCTTTTATGAATGAAAATTTAAAACCAAAATCAACGATTTGGCTACTTGGTAAACGGGAAATATGTACTTTTAAATCCCATACTATTTATAGGCTAGCGTTGTGTTTCATCCAAAAAAAACAACCATATGATAATTAAAAGTAAATTAAAAATATTGATTGGAATATTAATTTCAATAGTACTTAGTTGTAAAACTGAAGGCTCAAATAAAGATAAAACAGGATATAAGAAACAAAAAGAGAATCTTGTGCATTTAGAAGTACAATCAAAACCAAACGAAATGGAAACAGAGGTTTCTGCAGAAGAGATACCAAATGAGTATAAGGTGAAAATTTTAATGAATGAAGATCCACCAGAAGATGAGTTTGCTAATCTTCAATGGTATGGTATATTTACAAAAGAGGATTCTTCCGAAATAAGAAAAGTGAAAATTAGCATTAAAAAATATCATCACCCTATATTTGATTCTGATTTACCAGAAGAAAGCGAAGATGTTAGCGGTAGAGAACTTGTAGTAATGGAAAAAGAAAAGCCTCTTTTCTTAGTTAGTGGAGTAAAAGGTATACAGGAAAAGAAAATTTCATCAGTAAAAATTAAGGAGACCAAAATTTTAGATCGATATAAAGATAATTTTGAATATACATCTGTAATTGCATTTATAAAACCTACTGAAGAATTGAATGTCAGTTATAATGATGATAATATTAAATTCACCGCAGAAGGAAATCTTGAAAATTTTAATAAAGATTATATTACTTTAGATGAGCCATACAGACTTTTTGTTAGTTCAGAAAATGGTAAACGTCAATTAATTAATGAAGTAGAGAGCTTTGAACTTGAGAGTCAAATCTATGGATTTACTTGGTTTGGAGATTTGGACAATGATGGTAAAATAGATGTATTAATGAGTATATCTAATCACTATGCCGTTAGGGCACATGCACTTTTCTTATCATCTTATGCAGAAAAAGATGAAGTCATGAAGGATGTTGTAACTTATGGTTATTCAATAGATTAGTCGCTTCTTGAAGAGACGTACGAAAACACAACAATGTATAAAAATAATAGTCGGTTCAGTAGTAAATTCAAGGGCTTTAGCCTGCTTCAATTTTCTTGTAACTTGACAGGTTTGAAGCCCGCAATCGGCTACTATTCTTATACTCAACGTTGTGTGGCAAGTTGTAAAGAAACATCCTACATATAATAAACATAAGATAAAATGAGAATTAAAATTACTACCATTTTTACATTAATTACTTTTAATACTTTCGCCCAAACTCAATTTATTACGGTAAATAACACAAATATTAAAGTAAATGTGATTGGACTGGAAAATCGAGCAGAGGGACAGCCGGTGATTGTATTTGAAAATGGACACGGAGAGACCATCAAAACATGGAATAAAATAATTGATTCTGTCAGTTCTATTTCTCCTATTGTACTATATGATAGGTGTGGGACAGGTGAATCAGAATCTGATAACGAGATTCCATCAATTGAGTACAATTCGAAAAAATTAAAAAAGATTTTGGATACACTAAATATTAAACCACCATATATACTAGTCGGACATTCTTTAGGTGGTGTTTATATACGCGGATTTGCAAATTACTATCCAGATGATTTAGCAGGTTTAATTTTTATTGACCCTGCCGATTTTACCCAAAAACTTGTTGATTTCGAAACTCCATATCGAGAAATTGGAGTTACTGATAAATATATTGACTCAATGATGATAGCTAAATTTGAAAATATTAGCGCAATTGATTCCTCAAGAAATATTAAAATTCAACAAGAGAGTGAAATGTTAAGAAAATTGAGAGTGTCTGATTTCAAGGAGTTAAATGAGAATGAATTGCCATCAATTCCAGTACATTTCATTATCGGAGGTCGATTTTCAGTACCTCCACAATATCAGTCTAAAGATTATGACCAAGAATCTTTGTTTCGAGCAAGGACAAAACACTGGATTGTGAACTGGACATACGTTGCAAATAAATCACCATTTGGTAGATTGTTTTATAGTTCAAAAGCTGGACATTATGTACAATATGATGACCCTGAATTAATAATTGAAAGTATAAAATTGGCGGTATTGGATTATTATAAAACGAGGGATATGAAATGAACAATAACCAGCCACTAACCCGCTATAAACTCAATGCTGCAACTTGTTTATTTTAAGCGTGTTCGTACTAATTAACCCCGCCGAAAATAAATTTTCGGCTATGGTTAATTTCACTAAATTGCAGACACAAAAATTTATTTTGGCTATGAATAAAACCGCAAACTTTAAGGTAATCAATACGCACTGGGTTTATAGCCATCGTTGTGTGGCATTAGCCCTAATGAATACGCAGATAAACATCAAATAATAATTATTTAATGAAAAAGATTCTTCTTTTAATATTTATCGCAATTCAATTAAATTCATTTGGTCAGGAAACAGACAATGAATTTGTTTTTGTCGATACAATTCAATCTAAATATTTCGATAAAAGTCAAATTATACAGATTTATTTGCCTCCTGATTATTGTAATTCCAATGATAATTATCCTTTACAAATAGTATTGGGGGGCTATTCGAGAACAAGGCTATATTATTCAATGAACGAATACTTAAGTAAAACTTACCAAATACAAGATTTAAACCAATTACACACCATACCTGAATCAATTATTGTTGGACTTAGTACGGCTCCACGGAATGATTTTGACAATTTCAGAAAATTTATAATTTATGAAGTTATTCCCCGCATTGAAACAAAATGCAGAAAGACAAATTACAAATCACTAATTGGACATTCCTCTGATGGTGAATTTGTTTTGCATGATTTATTCAGTAATGATTCTCCATTTCAGGGTTATTATTGCACAGCTCCAACAAATTCAGACTATTTTATAAATCGATTAAGCAACCAAGAAACAAAAGCCTTACTTCAAAAATCAAAAAAGACTTTGTTTTTAGGAGCAAGTGAGCAGGACTATTTCTATTCTGAGAATATAAAGCTTATCGAAGCCTTTAATAAAGTTGGCAAAGGGACCTTTTTATTCCAGTCATCAATTAAAACATCTGATACTCACCATACAATTTTCCCTGATTTAATAACTGATGCGCTGCTTTTTGTTTATAAAGATTGGCACTTTAATATTCCAGAATCAAGTCCTAAAAAAACAACTGAACAATTTATAGAACATTATGAGCATTTGTCTCAAAAAACTGGCTTAGAAATAGTACCTCCCGAATTTGATTTCTATTTATTGGCTTACATTCTTGATTCAAGAAAACATATTGACGAAAAAATTAAATTGCTAACAAAATGCAAGGAATATTATCCAAAAGCCGACAATGCAGATGCATACTTAGGACGAACATATTACATGATTGGAGATTTGCAGAATGCAAAGAGATTTAATGACAATGCTTTATTAATAAATCCGAATAATGGATTTGCAAAACAAACTAAAGAGTTGATTGAAAAAAAGATAGAATAACGCCACACAATCGAGTAGATGGCCGGTAGCCAATGACTACCGGAGCACCTCTCACACCACCCTGCGTACGGGCCTCGTACAGGGCGGTTCATCAAACAATGGGAAATAGCGGTGAGCTTTTGTATTTCGGTGCGACTTTCATATACCATGTGAGCAAAGGTTCATATCCACGTTTGGCCAATCTTTCGATAGTCAGCGTAGTTACCCGGATTGGGCTTTGGGCGACAGCCCAGCCAGCCATTCTTGTCCTGCTCCATGCATAGGCCTGACCAGGTTCTACGCAAAGTTAACTACTCCAGATTTTGCCGTTTGGCTTCCTGCACTGCCTATCTCGTGATAAACAAGCTTGCCACTTGCTAATACTTCGGGGCACGACCCCCGCGTATAAAGGACTTGCACCTTCTGGAACAAAATAATGCCCACATCCGTTTGGCCTTCTTAGAATAAATTTGCATTTTTCGGATTTATTCAGACCTTACAGGTGTGGGTACTGCTACCCATGCAGGGCACACACAAAAAATATAGGTCATTTGGCGGATAGTGCTAATTTTGAGTATGGTAACATTCAATAAAATATATAGTGGTTTGATAGGTTGGTGTTTCAAAATGCCAAACGCTCCATATTTAAAACGTTGTATGCGAGCAAAAAATAAAAGTATAATGAAATATATAAATGTACTTATAATTATGGGGTTATTTTCAACACTTTTTGGTTGTGATCAACAAAACAAGAATTCAAAAACTGATAATGAAAAGGCTAATCAAGCAATAACTAAACCTGTAGAAAACATCAATGCTACTCCTGACCAAAAAGCAAGAAGAGCAAAGTCTGAAGAATATTGTCAATCCAGGAACATACCAGTTTATGAGAATCCCAATTCCTTATTTGTTGAACCTGAAGCTAGTGTTGTTCTTCGCACGAAGGATGAAATAGTTGACAGAGCATTCGCACTTTGCTATCTAGGACTTAAAAGTGAAGGACTTGAGCAAGTGCATCTGGACAAAATGGATAAAAATTATAATATTTCATCTAAACTTACTGAAACAGAAAAAGCTTACGCTTTTGCTGCTCAGCCAAGTGAACAGCAAAAAATAGACGCAAACTGGAGATATGAAAGCTTACATGTTTTACTGTGGGCTTTAGGATATATTGATAGTTTAAGCTATCCCGATCAAATGTGCAATGTTTCCGAAGATGTCAAAATAATATATGAATTAGGAGAAAAAGGATTTAGAGAACAAGCAAATTTAAGAAGCAAAACGGAAATCCTTGACCAAGCAGATCTGATTTTAAGACTTGACTGGGCATGTGTTAACGCAAGAGTTAAACAAGAGGAAGCTCCTAGGGGACTTAATTCAAGTGTAGTCTATGAAAGACATTATTCTTTGAATTGGCTGATAAAATACATGAATCAAGATTGGGATAATGTGACAACAGATACATAGGATAAGCCAGTATACAACATTGCCTGAAACATCATACTGATTATCAGTATGATGTAAGGCTTAGTGCATTTCGAAACACCGCCAAATTATTAATTTGGCTTTTGGAAAAATGAAGTTAAAAACAAAATTAAAAATTTGGCTACTTGCAGCCTAAAGTATGTCGGTTGAAAGGCGCACGCTGTTTAGCCGGTCGTTGTAATGCATTCCCCACATGAGCACCTCCAGGATAAATTGAAGATTAAGATATTTATCCTTCCAGGGCGAATTAATTACTGTTGCGAACGTAAAAGTGGGTAGCAAGAATCAGTGGAAATTGATAAATATGATAAAAAATGTAGTAATACTTAGTGGATTAATCACTTTGTTAATTTCATGTGATAGGGCTGTTACAGAGACTTATAAGGTGACAAACAAAACTAGCGATTCGATATATGTAAAATGGACTAACTCGTTTTCCGGTCCCGATTCAATATGGATTAGAATGGATAGTGAGAAAGTTTTGGCAATCGTTGATGGTCATGGGACTGGAGGAAGGGCGACAGCAACTGCGATTTACAATAATTCTGAAAACATCGACATAAATGATATGTGGATAAAATCTATTCAAAAGGATTCGCTAGAATCAAATATAGATTATCTCAGCCTTGATTCATGGGAATTTTATACAACTGACAAGAAAGAGACAAATGGAGTATATGAGTTAATTGTTGCTGATTCAGATTTTGAAATTGAGTAATTTTATTGAAAATCAATTGAATACCAATTATATTTAGTGAATTGTTTCATTTGTTTGATTAGGTTATAGAAACGGGCATGATTAAGAAATAAGTTTAATAGATTAAAGGTTGTAATAAACACCAGCCTACAATACGCGGTCATAAAACATTGCGCGGATAGTGGTATATTTGAGCAAAATAACATTTAATCAAAGGCTTAGCGGGCTGATAAGTTTGTGCTTCGAAATGCGCAACAGTTTCATACAGCAACCGTTGTAGGTAATGTAAAAACAGCTACAAATTAACAAACTGAAAAGATTGAATATAGAGGACTTACATAAAAAGATTGATTCTTTCGAGCAAAGACACTCAAGTCTTTCGCCAATGGAAGCGGAAAAGGAATTAATTGATATTTTGTCACCACTGTTCAAAGCTGATGGTTACGACTTTAAACATACAGGAGGCTCAGGTGATGGAGGGGGAGATTATTTGGCTGAAAAACTAGAACAGAATAATAGTTCTCCATTAAAAACGGTAGTTCAATATAAACATTATAAACCGACTAGAGTAATAGGTTCTTCAATAGTTCGAGACTTACTTGGAACAATAGTACTGGGTGGCTATGACAGAGGTATATTACTTGCAAATTCCAAATTTTCAAAAGCTTCAGAAGAAATACTCTTAAGAGATTTGCCAATTCAATTTCAGCTAATGAACTTAAATGGACTTCGTTCTTGGCTTAGAAGAATTGAACGAAGTAATTCAACTAATATTTCTTCCATAGTAAAGGTTGTTCGGAACTTCTGTACTGAATTAGCAAAACTTATTGCTGTTAATCCTAGAAGCCTTGATGAAATTGAGTGGCGTGATTTAGAAAGACTTCTATACAATATTTTCGATTCGTTTGGATTAAAAGCGGAACTCACTCCTTCAGCAAAAGATGGAGGCAAGGATATTATTATTGAAACAATTGTAGACGGTACCAAACACAGATATTTAATAGAAATTAAACATTGGACAAGTGGACAGAAGGTTAGTGGTGCATATCTAAAAGACTTTGTTCGGGTTGTGCTAAATGAATTTGCATCAAAAGGTTTATTTATCTCAACTTACGGATATGCATCAAATGCAATTGAAGCTCTTAGTGAAGTAGAAAGAACGAAAATACGTCTTTCCGAAGAGAATAAAATTGTTTCTTTATGTAAAACATTTGTTCGTGCTGAGTCTGGTATCTGGTCACCATCACAGTGTGTCTCAGATATTATTTTTGAAAACACTAATGATTTAAAGTAAAATAACACTACCTACAACAATGTGTATAGTGCATAAGGGTTTCAGAGGTTTTCGAGCAGCATCACCCGCATCAATTTTGGGTGGTAGCTTGATAGGTTTTAAGCCCGTAACCCTTGCTAGTCATACATTTAACGGTATATTGAGTAAAGGACGAGAGCGAGTGCCATAAGAAACAGATTATTATGAATTTAATAATGAACCAATTTTATGATTAGACTATTGACGATTATATTAACAATTTTATCAGTAACGCTGATTTTTGCTCAGACTAATTCAGAGGAAGAAACGGAAAAAGAACGCCCGACTATTGAATGGGTTTCGATTCCTGCTGGTACGTTTGATATGGGAAGCCCTGAAAACGAGAAAGACAGATATGCTGAAGAAGTACAACATTCAGTTAAATTGAGCAAATTTAAAATGAGTAAGTACGAAATAACTTTTGAGCAATATGACATCTTTTGCGAGGAGACAGGTCGAGAAAAACCTGATGATGCAGGTTGGGGGCGTGGTAAAAGACCTGTTATTAATATAAATTGGAACGATACAAAAGCATTTGCCGATTGGATGGGATGTCGCCTACCAACAGAGGCAGAATGGGAATATGCCTGCCGAGCGGGGACAACTACTCATTTTAATACAGGTATTTGCTTAAATACTGACCAAGCCAACTATAATGGAAATAAACCAATGGATTGGTGTGAAAAAGGAAAAATGCAAAATAAAACATTACCTGTAGGGAGCTTTAAACCAAATGATTGGGGATTGTATGATATGCATGGTAATGTTATGGAGTATTGTAGCGATTGGTATGGGGATTATCCAGAAGAGAAACAAATAAATCCTAAAGGAGCAGAAACAGGGTTGTTTCGTGTTGCACGTGGAGGAAGTTGGCGCACACTTGCAAGGATTTGTAGAAGTGCCAACCGTGGATTTGGAGACCCTACTATTTCAAATGATAGTTTTGGTTTTCGATTAGTATATGTAAAATGATTGTTAGATATAATTAGATTGGCAACTTGAATAATTACGTTGGGTAACACTGTATATACAAAATGGACGAGATAGTAGTAAATTCAAGGGTTGTAGCCCGCTTTAAATTTTCGCGATTTGATACAATTGAAGCCCGCAATCGCCCACATTTGCATATGCTTGTCCGTTAGGTGCAATAACCGAAATAAATAAAAATTATGTTAGAAAGATTATTATTAAAACATTTAACAAAGAAAGGAAAAATAGCATATTTCATAGGATTAATAATATCGTTTGGATTAGTTGCTTATTATGTATTAGGAATTACAGGTTATACATTAGAAACAGGAGGAGATATATTCTTTTATGGAATTATAATAGTGAATATATTATGGGCAATCATATGTTATGCAATATGGAAAAAAAAAGAAGAACAAAATTAATTTTCTAAAAAATACAAGTGGGAAAAATAGAAATAATTAGTAATAAACCAGCAAAAGTTTATATTGACGGAAATGAATTTGGAGTAATAAAAAAAGAGATCAAAGAATATGAACTAGAAAATGGAGACCACGAAATTTACGCAAAGTCTGCGTGGTGTAGAAGTCAAAAAGTAAAAATAATTCTTGAAGAAAATGAAAAAATAACTTTTACATTGCATAGTTTTAAATATGAAGACTTAACAAGAGCAATAATGATGCTTTTTGTAATGCTTTTTATGTTTACTAAAAGTATTGCTTTTTTAATAATTTCAGGAATTATATTGTTGTACCCTTTATATTATATAACTATTGGTAGTGATAAATATTTAGAATTAGAATTAAAAAAATAACTGTACCTAACATTGCATATATGCTATTGCTTGTCAGGTTATTAACCTAATGTTTAGGTTATTTTACAAAGTTTAGTTATTAGCCTAAATTTGGGGTTATTTTATACGTAGCAATACATATGTTTTGACGTTAGTATTAACTTAGAACGACCATGCAACAATGACAGTTATACCAACATATATTAGTAGTTTGTGGACGAAATAAAAAACGAAGTCGGACAGCTGAGTCCATATTTAAAAACGAAAATCGATTCAGTATTCGTTCAGTTGGATTAAGTTCTAAAAGCGACAGAAAGATTTCTGAAAAAGACTTGAATTGGGCAGACCTTGTTTTTGTTATGGAAACTGGGTACAGAGCAAGGATTTGGGTACAGTATAGACACATGGAATTACCACTGATTGAAATTCTTGATATACCAGATGATTACGAATTCATGGATGTGGAATTGGTAGAATTATTAACTGATAGGATAAATGATACTTTGAGAATTGTTTATAAGATTTGATATTGTATAAAACTTGAAAGGAATTTGAGCTAAGTAATCCAAAGAAAAAATATCAATCTGATTTTGAGGTGTTTATAAGAGAATCCAAACTTGAGGATTTCATTAGTACCAATGGGGAAACAATATTTGTTTCAACAATTCATAAAGCAAAAGGTAAAGAGTTCGATAATGTTTTTATAATGCTGGATGGTTTCAGGCCGGAAACGGATGAAAGAAAAAGAGAACTCTATGTAGCGATGACCAGGGCTGAAAGTGACTTGTCAATTCATTTAAACGGACATTATCTGGATGATATTTCCTGTGTAGATTTGGAAAGAAAATTTGACAGCAATGTTTATAAAAATCCCAGCCTGTTGGTACTGCATTTAATGCACAAAGATATTTGGCTGGATTATCATATCTCAAAACAATACCTGCTTTCCAATCTTCAAAGTGGGGACAAATTGTCTTTTAATAATGGGGGCTGCATTGATAATAACGGGAACTATGTTGTTAAATTTTCCAAAAGTTTTAAAGAAAGACTTAATACTTTTGAAAACAGAGGCTATAAACTAAAAAGTGCAAGAATTAATTATATTGTTTATTGGCAAAAAGAAGACACAGATAAAGAAGTGAAAATAATTTTACCTGAATTAGAATTACAAAAAGAGTAGTAGGTACAATTCACCGACAATGCCCCTGAGGATGGAAAATTAACCAGTAACCTGCAAACCTTCCGGGTTTCAAAAACCCGAAAGGTATATGGTCGTATTGCTTTGCTAATGCTCGCAACGACAGCGAATTTATATGTTCTTATAGATAAAAGTATTTGTCAAAAAAAATGATTCGGTACTTTACTTACATTTCCCATCTTGAAATTAAGCTGAAAAAATACTATTTTCACACTCCAAAACCTCAAAGCCTGAGTTTATTATGGAAAATCAACTACAGATCATAGTGGTAATGGTCGTTTATATGACCTTATTAATTGCCTGGGGTATATACCAGGGACGAAAAGTGAAAACCAGCTCTGATTTTGCAATTGCTGGCCGGGATTTGCCTGGTTGGGTCGCGGCATTAAGTGAGAGGGCTACGGGAGAATCTTCATGGGCGTTGTTAGGTTTGCCCGGAGCTGCTTATGCCACCGGATTGATGGAAGTGTGGACTGCCATTGGGTGCGTGCTGGGTATCATTATGGCCTGGGTATTGCTTGCCTGGCGATTAAGAGATGAAGCTGCTAAATATCAAACAGATACATTTACCGAATACATTGCCAAAAGGCATGGAGAAGTAGGAAAATGGATACGGATTGTAGGTAGTTTTACAATTGTTTTCTTTTTCTTTTTCTATGTGGGTGCACAGTTTCTGGGAGGTGGAAAAACCCTGAAAAACCTTTTTTGAATTGATGAATTATATGGGATGTTACTTGTTGTGGTAGTGGTTGTTCCATATACCATTTATGGTGGTTTCAGAAGTGTTACTTATACTGATGTGATTCAGGCCATTGTAATGATTCTAACATTAATTGTGGCACCTATAGCAGGTGTTATCTATTTATCAAATCAACCAGAAGGAACATTATTTGCAAGTAGTATTGGTGAGGCTCTTGAGAAGGCCGGACCATCTTATAGTACGATGATGGGAGGTGCTATTTTAACTCAGGATACACCACTTTATGACTTTTGCATGAATAACTTTCCGGATATCGCCAAAGGGCTGGGTGCAGGGATAATAATTGCCGGTGCGTTTTCATGGTTTTTTGGGTATTTAGGCGGAATGCCTCAGCTTACAACCAGGTTTATGGCTATTTCTGACGCAAAGCAGGCAAAAAGAGGACGAAATATTGGAGTAGCATGGACTATCATTGCTTATATAGGTGCATTGATGATTGGATGGATTGGAATTGCAATGTTTGGCCCTAATGGTCTGGAGGATAAAGAAACTGTAATGCCGGAAGTATTAACAACCTTAATTAATCCGTGGCTGGCAGGGATACTGATTACAGGTGTGTTGGCTGTGATTGTTTCAACGGCAAACTCTCTGCTAATTCTTTCTGCAACAGAGCTTTCCGAAAACTTAATTCAGCCAATACGTAAAAAGAAAGCAGAAAAAGCATTGCTTCAATCAAGAGTGGTTACAGCTGCATTATCTGCTATTGCATTATTGTTGGCTTATTTTTCTCCAAGCGAATATATTTACACAATTGTTGGCTATGTTTGGGCGGGAATAGGCTCTACTTTTTCAATTGTTATCTTACTTACTTTATTTTGGAGAAGATTCCATGGTATACCAGCCTTATTAACGATGATAACTGGTTTAACTTTTACTATTATCTGGATTAGTACGGGTATGGATAAAATTGTCAGTTCAAGGTTGTTGACTTTTGTTGTGGCTGGCGTAGTAGCCATTGTAACAACATTTGTGATTCCTAAGAAGGAAATAATTGAATAGGGGACAGACGTTTTATACTAAGCCAGTATGGAATATTGTAAAACGGAATTCTATAATGGCTTTGTATATGCCGATCGACTGGCAGTTTTGGTTTTAGAGCTTGCGAAGCAAACTAAATACTAACAGCGGTTCGGTATAAATTTTGTGGTGCGCACAGGGGCTGTTTGTGTTCCCCGTGCGACTTCTGCCTATTTTCTTATAATCAAATCCATACTTTTGTCATAAAACCCGTCATGTAGTCCCGGATGGGCTTTCTTCATCATCTTTTTAAACTTTTTCTCAAGCTTTGACATTCTCAGCCATTGGTACTTTTCGAATTGAATTTTACTACTAACAACATTTAATTTTGCACTGTCGTTCATGGTTAAGTCAAATTCATGGAAGCTCAAACCTCGGCCTCTTCTTAAAAAGTGAAGTGCTGTTTCATCATTGTATTCCCTGTAAATTCCCGAGAATTCCTTTCTTGGGCTGTACTTCGAATATTTAAAAGCTAAATCATCTGGTAACCACTGGAAAAATGGCAACCCTGATGTGTGGCCATCAAAATACCAAAGTCTGTTAGGGGTTTCCAGAACCACCCAAAGTCCACCAGGTTGCAACATGTTCCAGGTTTCTTTCATACCAATCATTCTCTCCTCATGGATCATATGCTCTATGGTCGCAAAAAAGATGATAAAATCAAATTTGATATTTTTAAACTTGTTTTGAACTTCTGTTGCATTTAGGTAGTGAAACTCAATGTCTAAATTGTAAATTCGCTTTCTATCTTCAGCTACTTTCAATGCATCGGCATCCAAATCAACGCCAATTACTTTAGCTCCTTGTTCAGCAATTGCAACGGAAGACGATCCTGTTCCGCATCCAATTTCCAGTACTGTTTTTCCTTTTAAAGGACTTGCATCATTTAGCCACGGAATAATTCTTCGTCTGTCATCTTCAAGGCGGTTAATTATGTGTGCCTGTAAGTCCTCTTTATAGGCCTCTGGTGTAAATTTATCCTCGCTTCTCCATCCAACATGAAAGTTTGTCCGAATTGAATTTTCAAGCTTTTTCATTTGTTCTTTAGATGGATACAAATGATTCTTTTTAAGTTCCTGGGGTATCGGGAAAAATTGATTTTTTAGCTTTTCCTTAACTTTATTTTTTACTCCCATTATATTTTTAAGTTAGTTTAGTGAAGTTTATAAATCTTGAAATTTAAGTGCTATCCTTTTGCTTCGTATTTTTCAGGATAAAAGTGTTTTAATAAAACCTCTTTACGTTGTTGTGGTGTCATGTGTTTAGTATCTACCCTGTTTTTACTTTTGGTCATGAACATTTCGGCAACATTTGTTTTCATAATAACCTTTGCAGGGTTACCCATAACTACCGAGTTATCAGGTATTTTCCCTCTTACTACAGAACCTCCTCCTATAATGCAGTTCGAGCCAATTTCAGCACCCGCCAGTATAGTACAATTCATTCCAACAAACGTATTGTTGCCAATAGTAATCTTCCCAAAAATAGTCAGGTCAGGGTATTTGTCCCGGAACAACCAAACAGCACCATCATGGGTAATAAATGTAGTACCACTACTTACTACTACATGATCGCCTATTTCAATCAAATAGGGTTCTGTTGAAAAAGCAATTGTAAATATCAGACAATTTTCGCCTATTTTCACACCTTTAGCTCTTAAGTATTTTATTCTGAGTTTGTTGCTACCCGACTTTACTCTCATTTTGAGCAAGCCGTTTTTGATTTTTTTTATTATCCCTTTAGTCATTAATAAGAGGTTCTTAGCTTTTTTTATTTTCCTGTTAACGAAGTTTCATCTCCCTTACCTGTCATTACATCAATGATGCGCTTTCCAAAATAAGGAACAAGACTCGCAGCAAATTCTTTGCTTGGATGTGAATCACCTGGTTTTAAACAGTATTCATCTTTAAAATACAGGCCACCTTCAGTTTCCAATTCGTAGAAATCCCATAAATAAATATTATCGCCTTTCTCATCCCATTCATTTTTCACCCAGTTCACCCATTCTTTCATCCTTTTGGCATTTTCTTCATTTGTGTTTGCAGCAATATGTGTTGCTCCAGTCCAAACAATGAATTTTGTATCAGGAAACTCTTTAAGTTTTTCTTTAATAGCCAAATACTGAAGTTTGTAATGTTGTAATTGCTTTTCCTGTGACTCTATATCTGCAGAATCTTTATCTGCTTCAATTGCACTAATAGGATAGCAATGTTTAAAAATAATAACACCAAACTTTTTTGTTAACATTTCAAGAGTTGGCTCTTCCATATAAGGTCTATCTCCTCCATTTTTAACCCAAATATTATAATAGTCATATGGCTGATTTCTCCATCCATAAGGTTCCTTTTTTGGAAAAGCTAAATCTTCGATATAATAGTTTGTTTTGTTCTTTTTGTTAAAATCTTTCCACCATTTAATAAAGGTCCCTTCTTTAAATAGCTTCCATGATATTTTTGAAACATTCCCCCTCCATACGGTTTGTCCGGTGCTATGGTGTAAAAATATTGCTTTATGTTCTCTTGTCATTTGTTCAGTATTTTGATTAGAATTGTTACAGCTTAAAAAAGATAGTGCAGTTATAAAAGCTACAAATAAAAATGTTCGTTGGATTATCATTACGTTAAGCTTTACTGTTTTAAGTTTTGGTTAAATATATTGAGCAAATATATACTTAAATGTTGATTGAATTCTAATTTTATATTGGTTCCAAAATAGTTTTAAGCAAATGTAAATTTATTGAATTGCTTTCTAAAAGCATTTTGGTCAACAGTTTTAACTCTTTGACAGTTACTCACTTTTTTTAGAAGTTTGGTGCTGATTTCAACTTTAGCCTCTTCTAAATTCAAGTTTAATTAAAATGAATTAACTAATTTCGCAAAACAGACGTGCAACTCTTTTATCTATAATTGAGTCGATAAAGCAACTACTTAAAACAAACTAAACTATTACATCAAAATGAAAACACTCGCAAGCTTGTTTCTTGGACTACTATTTATTTTACCATTGAAAGCACAGCAAGGTTTTGTGGTTGATCATAACCACATAGATCTTACACAAATTCCTGATGAATACATTAACGCTGCAAAAGCCAATTTAAAAATAAGATATTTCCGGCGATCACATGGAAGCCAGCTTGATTTGGGCGGAATGACATCTTTAACAAGATATGCCTCTTTTGGCGATAAGTATGCATTTAGTAAGTTGGAATCAGCTAAAGCTGATAATGGAGTCCTATATCTCTCTACCCAAGCCTCCAATGAATGGAATAGCCTTGATTTTGAAAATGACATATGGGTGCAAATTACAAGGGATTACCTGGATGATCCAGCAAATACTGACGTAAATGTTGTGATGTGGGCCTGGAGTAGTGCTTTTTATTTATGTAGTGCGACTCAATATATAAATGATATGGAGATGCTTATTGGAGAATATGGTCCGGGCGGGTCTAAGATTATATCTGGTGCCAGAACAGTTCCTGTTACATTTGTTTTTCAGACAGCATGTGGCCAAAAAACAACAGAAAGAAATAGGTTGGTATATTTTAAAAATGATACTATTAGAGAACATTGTATTAGTCATGATCGTATTCTCTTTGATTTCAATGACTTAGAGTGTTATGATCCTGATGGTAACTATTTTGGCGATGGTAATCCGGATGGTTCCTATACCACTGTAAGAAAACTTGGTGATGACTGTGCTTATCTTTCTAATAATCCAGGAGGATCTGTTTATTCTGATAGAAGGAATTGGGGGATTGATTGGATGAGTAACAATCCTGGAACAGAATTGACTACTTTGGCAGGAGATAACTATTGTCTTGATTGTGCTCATTCAATGGGGATTCATGAGGGAGAAACGAAAGATAATTCTCGTCTGCATTGTGTGTTGAAAGGACGTGCAGCCTGGTGGTTGTGGGCAAGATTAGCAGGATGGCAGCAGACTGCAAATGCATCATTAAGTTCATCAACTCAGCTTTCCGAAACTAACCTGGATGGAGCAGTTGTAAGTATAAGTCTATCAGGTAACACATTTGCTGATGATAATTTACTTGTCTCAAATTTTCAATTAAACGGAGCTCCTGTTGGATTGTCAATTGCTTCTGTTTCATACTCAGGCAATCAGGTTGCAACAGCAACTTTATCCTTCGATGGAACTGATTTTGACACAAACCAGGATATTTCGATAACAGTTTCAGCAGCAGAACTTTCAGGAAATGAGAACCTGACTAGTAACGCATTGACTGTTGATGCCGTAGATGAGAATGCTCCATCTATAAAAATTACAACTGATATTGCATTATCAGAAAATAATCTTAATGGGGAAACTATTCATGTTGAATTGTTTAATACTGAGTTTGCTGATGCAACTCTTTCTACAGCAAATTTTGGATTAGTGAATGCTCCGGCAGGATGCCTGATTAACACTGTTAACTATATCTCTGCCACTACTTGTAACATTACGCTTTCATTTGATAATACAGATTTTGATTCAAATATTTCTAATTTTAGAATTGGCATAGGGGCTACTGAGTTGACAAGCCTGAATAATTTGCAAAGTAATGCAGTAACAATTACAGCAATTATTGAAAATGCTCCTTATGCGCAAATTAGCACAACCAATCCATTAGCGGAAAATAACCTTAATGATGAGTTCATCCATTTTAAAGTTATTAATGATACATTTTTAGATGAAAATCTTTCCAAGTCGAATTTTGACTTGATTAATGCACCAGCAGGGCTTGAAATTGATTCCGTAGATTATTTAACTGATACCACATGCAATATCTTTCTAATATTCGACAATACTGATTTTGATGAAAATGTCCCGGATTTTAGAATTGATGTTCTGGGTGATGAACTAAAAAATAATCAAAATGTAAAAAGCAATGTATTGGTTATCAGTGCAATTGCAGAAGGCCCTGTAGCAGAGTTGTCAGCGAATGAAGAGTTGACAGAATCAGGATTAAATGGAGCAATCATCTATATTACACTATCAGAAGAAACCTTTGTAACAGGAGGCAGAGATGGTGGCGGATTTATTTTACAGAATGCCCCTGTTGGTTTGTCAATAGATACTTCCTATTTTACATCAGGCACTGAAGCAACTATTGAACTGGCATTTGATGGAACTAACTTTGATAGCGATAGTACTAATTTCAATGTGTTTATTAGTAAAGACATGTTAAGTGGTGCCAATGATATGGCTACTAATAGTTTAACCATAAAGACTGATGTTGTTCAGTCTGTGGAGTTTGAACAATTTGCAGAATCCATTAAGCTTTATCCAAATCCAAATGATGGAAAATTCTCAGTTGAAATTGGCCAAAGCTTTAAGAGTAAAGTGAATATAAAAATAATAAATTTAGCAGGAGCGGTTCTTTTTGAAAGAAACTTTAACGTTTCATCAGATGACAAGTTTGATTTTAACTTGCCGAATCTTAAGCCAGGAAGTTATTTGTTTAATCTAACCTCCGAAAACAGACGTTTTGTCAAAGCTTTCATCATTAAATAATGAAACATCCATGATTAATTTTAATCACATACAAGCATGATTATTAATAGAAACAGCCTGGTAACATGTGAGTTAAGTCTGGTGGATGTTCCATCTGACAAAATGGAGTAATAAAAAATAAACAGATGAAACCCTCATAGAGGGATTAGCTTACGCTGAGCCCTTCGGGGTTTATATAGAATTTAATCGCTTTACAAAAGAATATGTTTAACCTTGCGAAGCAAGCTCATGAACTCCATATAAATAGTTTAAGAAAAGTGAATAAATTTCAACAACTTAACTAAGATTTAAATAAGTGAAAGTATTAAACTTGAATTTTATATGAAAGGGGTTATTATTTTCTTTTCGATTATTTATTCGATGAATATGTTGGCACAAAGCGGTTTTGTAATCGATCACAGGCATACTGATATCTCAAAAATACCTGATAAATATATCAATGCAGCTAAGAAAAACTTGAAAATACATTATTTCCGAAGGTCGCACGGAAGTCATATTGACGTTGGAGGTATGGCTGCATTGAAAAGATATTCTGCAGAATATGCAAAAAAATATGGATATAATGCCAGTGGTGCAAACGGAGAACTGTATTTATCCGCAAAATGGTACAGCCTTGATTTTGAGCATGATAAGTGGCTGAAAATTACAAGGGATTTTTTGGACAATCCTGAAAATAGTCGTATTAATGTGCTAATGTGGGCTTGGAGCAGTTATCTGTATAAAGCAGATGTTGAACAGTATTTAAAGGATATGGAGGGCTTAATTGCTGATTATGGCCCTGGAGGAAACAAAATAAAAGCGGGTGAAAGAAAAACCCCCGTTATTTTTATATTTCAAACTGCTTGTAATCAAGCTTCTCCAGACAGAAATAAAGAGTTGTTTTTAAAAAATCAAAAAATAAGAGTGCACTGTAAAAAGTTCAACAGAATTTTGTTTGATTTTAACGATATTGAATGTTATAATCCTGATGGTGAGTATTTTGGTGATGGAGATACCAACGGGAAATACACAGGGAAGCATTTATTGGGAGATGATTTGTCTTATAGAATTAATGGAGGGCGAGCAAACTGGGGCATTCAATGGATAAAAAAGAATCCAAACTCTGAACTATCAAAATTAGCTGCTGATAAGTATTGTGTTACTTGTGAACATTCCATGGGTTTTCATGAAGGGGAGAAAAAAGATAATTCGAGATTGCATTGTATCTTAAAAGGTCAGGCTGGCTGGTGGCTTTGCGCGCGATTAGCAGGTTGGGATGGAGTTAGCACAAAGTAGGAATGAATTTATCAAAACTTTGCTTGTAATTTGTATCAAAACCATAAATTTGTAATAAAAACTTATTATTATGAAAATCATCACCTTAATTTTAATCCTGATTACAGCGGAATTTGTATTTGCTCAGGGATTTGTTGTTGATCATAGGCATACTGATTTAAGTCAAATACCTGATGAGTATATCACTGCAGCCAAACAAAATTTAAAAATCAGGTATTTTCGTCGTTCTCATGGCAGTCAGCTTGATGTTGGTGGAATGACTGCATTGGCGTTATATACTGGTGGAGCTTCATCAAAATACATCTTTAATAAAACAGGATCAAGTGGAGCATTGCTTTTATCAACACAAGGAGCAACCGAATGGAATAGCCTTGACTTTGAAAATGATACATGGGTGGCTATTACCAGAAATTATTTGGATGATCCAACAAATGCTGACATAAACGTAGTGATGTGGGCATGGAGTAGTAATTTTTACCTTTGCAGTGCTACTGAATATGTTAACGATATGGAAACGTTAATAAGCGAATATGGCCCTGGTGGAACTAAGGGCAGAGCAGTTCCAGTAACGTTTATATTCCAAACTGCATGTGGGCAAAAATCTGGAGAAAGAAATGAATTAGTTTTTAATGGTAATAAGATTATAAGAGAGCACTGTAATTCGCATGGTCGAATCCTTTTTGACTTTAATGATTTGGAGTGCTATAATCCTGATGGACAGTATTTTGGAGATGCTGATGAAAGTGGTAACTACACAACTGCTCGCTTATTGGGGGATGATTTATCCTATAAAAACGGTTCTAGTAGAGGCAATTGGGGCATAGAATGGGTAAGTGCAAATTCAAGTAGTGACTTTGCTAAAATGACCAGTCCAACTTATTGTGATGTTTGTGAACATTCTGATGGGAAAGATAATTCTGATGATGCTCGTTTAAATTGTGTTTTAAAAGGTCATGCAGCCTGGTGGATGTGGGCTGTTTTGGCAGGCTGGGAGGGAGGACAAACGCCTACTTCAGTTTATATTCAAAAGCCTGAAATACAAAAGAGCCTGAAAAACTATCCAAACCCTTTTACTGACGGAACATTGATTGAATATCAATTAATAGGGAATGCAAAGGTGAAATTATCCGTATGGAACGAAGCAGGACAATTAATAACTGTTTTAGTTGATAGTAATCAAAGCAAAGGTACACATCAGGTTCCGGTTTCGTTGGATAAAAACGGGGTGTATTTTTATACACTTGATGTTGATGGGCAAAGAGTAGCAAAAAAGATGATTAAGATGTAAATAGTCTAAGATTTTATAATTTTAACACCTGCCTGAGTTTTCAGGTAGGTGTTTTTTTTTGATTAAATCTAAGAATATGGAAAATATATCCTGGCCTGATTTTGAAAAAGTAGAACTTCGGGTAGGAACAATCATTGATGCACAGCTTTTTCCTGAAGCCCGGAAACCGGCCTATAAATTAAAGATTGATTTTGGAGATGAAGGTATTAAAAAATCAAGTGCGCAAATAACAGAATTATATGCTGTAAATAAACTTGTTGGACGCCAGGTGATAGCTGTCATTAATTTTCCGCCAAAGCAAATCGGCCCATTTATCTCGGAATGTTTGGTAACAGGTTTTGCAAATGAAAAAGGACAAATTGTTTTAGCTGTACCTGATCAGAAACTACAAAATGGAGCTAAATTAATGTAACAGATTGCTCAAATATTTTTATCTTACAGGATATTTAATTATTGAGAGAGTCAATCACAAATTATAGTGATTTGAATGTTTTATCCAAATAAAAATCCATAAAATGATTAAAAAAGGTATATTAAGTATTTTGCTGGTAGCAATTAGCTTTTCTTTTGCAGAAAGTGTTTTTGCCCAATCTACGGATAGCATAAAATCAAAGAAAATTATTCTGAAGTATGATATAAAAAAGGAAATAGGTCCAGCTGTTTGGCGACAAACGATGCAAGCCTTTAATATGGCAAATGAGGTAAATGCCGATTACGTTTTAATTCACATGAATACCTACGGTGGACTTGTTGATGCAGCTGATTCTATCCGAACTAAAATCCTTAACAGTGAAATTCCTGTAATGGTCTTTATTGATAACAATGCTGCATCAGCAGGGGCATTAATATCTATTGCCTGTGATAGTATTTATATGCGCCCAGGTGCTAATATTGGAGCTGCAACGGTTGTTAACCAAACTGGTGAAGCTGTGCCCGATAAATATCAGTCGTATATGCGCTCAACCATGAGGGCAACCGCCGAGGCCCATGGTAAAGATACCATTATTGTGGGCCGTGATACTACTTATCGCTGGGTTCGTGATCCTAAAATTGCCGAAGCAATGGTTGATCCAAGAAAATATGTAGAAGGAGTTTCCGATTCGGGAGAAGTGTTGACATTTACAGCTAATGAAGCTATGATGCATGGTTACTGCGAAGGAATTGCCGAAGATATAGAGGGTGTTATAAAAAAGGCAGGAATAAAAGAATATGAAATAAAGGAATACCATCCTTCCAGCCTCGAAAAAGTAATGGGCATATTGGTAAGTCCTTATTTGCAGGGTATTTTGATTATGATAATTATTGGTGGCATTTACTTTGAATTACAAACACCAGGGGTTGGTTTTCCTTTAGGAGCAGCTATATTGGCAGCCATCCTGTACTTTGCACCACTTTATCTTGAAGGACTGGCTGAGAATTGGGAAATATTGATTTTTGTAATTGGAATAATATTGCTACTGGTAGAGATTTTTGCTATTCCGGGCTTTGGAGTTGCCGGAATATCCGGAATTATTTTAGCTATCTTGGGTTTGGCGTTAAGCATGTCAGAAGGCGATGTGTTTAATTGGGATGATGAGTTAACCTTAAACCTGGGTCCTTTAATGAACTCTCTTTTAATTGTTTTATTATCAGTGTTTTTATCGATTACACTATCGCTGATTTTTAGCCAGCAGTTGGTAAAAACAAGTTTGTTTAGCACCATTGCTTTAAATAAAACGCAACAGATCGATGAAGGGTACCTTGGAGTTAAGAAAGAAAATATCAACATGGTTGGTAAAACCGGGACTGCTTACACAATGCTGCGTCCTGGTGGTAAGGTAGAAATTGATGGCGAAATATATGATGCAAAGGCTTTAACTGGATTTATTGAAGAGGGGAAGCCGGTAAAAGTAGTAAAATATGAAATGGCACAATTGTATGTAGTTGCTTCTGGAAATGAATAGAAAAATGATAGTAGACAAAAATGATTTTGAAATAAGAGATTACAAGGATGCTGATTACAAAGAATTGATTGAATTATGGGAATTAACCGATTTAGGTAGTCCTGTACGAGGTGATGATAAAACAGTTATAAACAGGACAATTGAGTTGGGTGGGAAGCTGCTGGTAATGACCCAATTAAGTAGTGCCAGATTGATCGGTTGTTCCTGGATAAGCTCAGATGGAAGACGAGTTTACATTCATCATTTTGGAATACATCCTGATTTTCAGGGTCAGGGATTAAGTAAACCATTAATGAAAACATCTATGGATTTTATTAATGAACTTGGGCAACAAGTTAAACTTGAGGTACATAAGGATAATATAAAAGCAATAAATCTTTACGAAAAGTTTGGATTCAAATATCTGGGAGATTACTTGGTGTATATTATTAGGGATATTTCTATAGTGAATGATAGCTATAGTTCAAAATAGTAATGATTTATTTATATAGATTCTATCAGCTTAATACTAAGGTCATTTGTCATTAGACATTAGTCATTAATTGTCGAAAACAAATGACTATTGACCATTGACTAATGACTTATATCTCATTTCAAGGATCCTATCCTAATAAATCATTACAAAATTAAACCAGAGCCTGAATGATTTGTAGTCTGTTCATTATCTGTTGACTATTAACCTTCTAAAACTCTTATCTATGAAGAAACAATTATTTCTGTTTTTTACACTCTTGATAATTTGGTCTGGCTCTTTTTTACATGCTCAGACAGAAATTAATTCAGAACAACTGTATAAACATATTGAATTTTTGGCTTCTGATTCTTTGAAAGGGAGGAAACCCGGAACGGAGGAGTCTAAAATGGCGGCACAATACATTGCTGATGAGTTTAAAAAATATGGACTGAAATTATTGGGCAAGAATGGGTTTCAGTATTTTGAAATAAAGGCAGGTTTACAAACTGGAGATAATCAATTAATTGTTAATGGAAAAAACTTTGATTCTGGCAAAGATTTCACCGCGTTGTCTTATTCCGAAAATGTTGAAAATGAGGCGAATGTTGTGTTTGTTGGTTATGGTTTTGATATTGATACTGATAAGCTGAAATGGAATGATTATCAGGATATTGTTGTCAATGGAAAGTGGGTTTTGATTTTTAGGGGACATCCGGAGCTTGACCAAAGAATGAGTGTTTTTTCTACCTATGCTGATGAAAGAACAAAAGTTTTAACTGCAAAAGACAAAGGAGCGCTGGGCGTAATTTTTGTGAGTCCTTTAAAAATGGATAAACAGGATGAGTTAATTCAATTACAAATAGGGCGTGGTGATGTTAAATCTGGTTTGCCTGTGATTCAGGTTAAAAGAGCAGTGGCTGATTTATTGCTGAAAAATGCAGGAGTCTCTGTTGATGGGCTTGAAGAAAAATTAGATACTGAAAGAAAAGCAAATTCATTTGATTGTAAAACGAAAGCTAAAATAAAAACAAGTGTTGATTATAAAATGCTGCAAACACAAAATGTAGTGGGCCTCATAGAAGGTAATGATCCTAAGTTAAAGGATGAATGCATTGTGGTTGGGGCTCATTATGATCATTTAGGCTATGGTGGTCCAGGCAGTGGCTCCCGAAAACCTGATACATTGGCTGTGCACAATGGCGCTGATGATAATGCATCTGGTGTTGCTTCCATTCTGGAAATAGCAGAGAAACTGGCATCACAATCAAAAAAGATAAAAAGAAGTATCCTATTTATTGCCTTTGGAGCGGAAGAGGAAGGTTTGTTGGGCTCTCAGTATTTTGTAAAACATCCTTTGATTGAATTGAAACAAATAAAAGCCATGCTGAATTTTGACATGGTTGGACGAATGGACAAAGAGACTGGTCAACTTTCAGTTAGTGGAACAGGTACCTCCGTTGAATGGGAAGACATACTGGCTGATTATCAGGGTAATAATGGTGTAAGGATGGCTTTCTCGAAAGAAGGGTTTGGGCCATCAGATCATGCAAGTTTTTATGCTCAGGATATTCCGGTGCTATTTTTCTTCACTAATTTACACAACGATTATCATACACCGAATGATGATGTTCAGTTTATTAATTCTCAAGGGCAGGAGAAAGTGACAAAAATAGGATCTGATATCGTTTTTAATTTGGCTAACCGCAACGAAAATTTGCATTTTCAGGAAGCCGGTCCTAAAAAAAGAACATCATCGCGTGGTGGACTTAAAGTTCGATTGGGTATAATGCCAGGTTTTGCTTCCACCGAAAATAATGGGTTAAAGGTCGAAGGTGTGTCAAATGATGGCCCTGCTGAAAAAGCAGGTTTATTAAAAGGTGATTTAATCATTGCCATTAACGGAGAAAAAATTCAAAATATCTATGATTACATGAACAGGTTAAAGAAGTATAGCCCGGGTGACAGGATTTCTGTAGATGTTATCAGGGAAGAAAAGAAAAAAGTATTTATAGTTGATTTATAGAGTATTATGAAGAAAGTATTATTATGGATATTAGCTGTGATTATTACCCTGACAGCAGTAATTTATCAAAAACTTACAGGACCTACTTATCCAAAAAGGGTGAAAATTGTACTGGATGGTAAAGAATATAAACTTCGTCTACTTAGAAGCCATGGAGGCACTGACGATGCACCAATAGAATTAGCAATCCCCGGGAAATACACTGCAAAGCTATACTATAAGTTTTTTCCTAATCTTGAAGATGAGGATTGGAAGATTGTTGATTTTAATAAAGAAGGTGAAAAATTAGTAGCTGATTTGCCAAATCAGCCACCAGCAGGAAAATTAATGTATTATGTTGATATTTCAACCGCATCGGAAACAATCAGCATACAGAAAGACGAACCTGTTGTTATAAGATTTAAAGGTGGGGTTCCCGATTTTATTTTATGGCCTCATGTATTCTTTATGTTTTTCTCAATGCTCTTGGCCAATGTTGCAGGATTATTTGCAGCTACCAGGGTTGATCAATTTGTTCGATATACAAACCTCACGTTTATTTGTCTTACAATAGGAGGTATGATTTTAGGCCCAATTGTTCAGTTATATGCTTTTGGCGATTTGTGGACAGGTGTTCCTTTTGGTTGGGATTTGACTGATAATAAGACACTTATTGCTTTTCTTTTTTGGTTGGCGGCTGTTTTAGGAAACCGAAAAAAGCATCGGAGACCCTACTTGTCAATTATCGCTGCAATAATTGGTTTACTTGTATATTCAATTCCGCATTCAATGTTTGGTTCAGAGCTAGACAGAGCAAGTGGAGTGGTTACTCAAGGGATGATACAACTTTTTCACTTGTTTAAATTTTAGTTAAGTAATTGATATTTATTCACTTTTCTTAAACTATTTATATGGAGTTCATGAGCTTGCTTCGCAAGGTTAAACATATTCTTTTGTAGAGCGATTATTCGCTTCGCTCATGAGATCACTTCGTTAAGTTAAGTTTCTCTATAAACCCCGAAGGGCTCAGCGTAAGCTAATCCCTC
>JBNKRJ010000072.1:0-15928 GCA_050296515.1 Bacteroidales bacterium
AAATTGAGGCTCCGTTCTGAAAATCAATTTGTTTACCCCAGCCCTAAAGGGAGCAAATTGATTTTCTTCACTCCCTTTAGGGCTGGGGTAAATGAAGAAAATTAATTTGCGATTGGTATAAACTACCTTAGAATCATTAAATTTTATTCACAGATGAAATTTACAAAGTTTTTCGAAGATAAAAAAATTTAAGTGATTTTCAATCCAGATCACTGAATTAATTGTAGGTGAAAGAAATGCTTTTGATTTTTTGCAATGCGAAAAACACTTAAAGTGTGTAATTGTTTTATTGTCAGCTGGTTGCTCTGTCGCCAGCAAGGTTTTGTCAATGAAAAGAATACTTTGCATTCGAGCGACTTTGGCATATAAATTGATAAGTATTTATTTCAAATTTTCAAGTTTGATGTACGTAAGTTGTTTAAACTTGGCATATTACAGATTAAAACAGAGGTAGTTTTAAATACAACTTTAATAGAAAAAAGAACACTGAGTTTTAAAATATGCAAGAATAGGATACACGATGAATACAAAAATTGATTTTGGTACACTTTTTGAAACTTTTGAAATAAACAATCGAATATCAATAAACTCGTAAAATAAATAAAATGGAAAATACAAAGATGGTTAACTCAATTCGAGTAGAACGTGCCAAAAAAAGAATCACTCAGGCAGAACTTGCTGAGGAACTAAAAGTTTCTCGTCAAACCATTCATTCAATTGAAACAGGCAAGTTTGTTCCATCTACTGTATTGGCATTAAAAATTGCCAAATATTTTGATGTTGAGTTTAGTGAAATTTTTCAACTTTCTGAAGACGAAGTTGAAATGCAGGATTAAGAAAATAACTTAAATTTTTATAAAATGAACAATACGATAAGAGTAGAGCGTGCAAGGTATAAGATTACTCAGGCAGAACTCGCTGAAAAAGTTGACGTTTCAAGGCAAACCATTCATGCAATTGAAACAGGAAAATTTGTTCCTTCGACAGTATTGGCTTTAAAAATTGCTAAGTTTTTTAAGGTTAAGCTTGAAGAAATATTCCAACTTGATAATGATGATGTAGAGTAGTAATCTGATTGAAAAACCTTTTTATTTTACCAAAACCTGTTTGCAAACGATAAAAGTTTACGCTCATCCGATATTTTCTGAAAATTACTGAGGAGTTGTGTAATTATAATTGGCTACTCCTCAAAACCCGTTTAAATCTAAATGAGTAATTGTGCTCCGCACGAGAATAGTTCATTGAAAGATGAATTGTACGAAATTGTGTTTGAGGCTGATACCAAAGCGGGGAGGGCCTTTGATATAGTTTTGCTTATTTTAATACTCCTAAGCATTTTATTTGTTACCCTTGAAAGTGTTAAAAGTATTGATGAAAAGTATGGAACTCTTCTTTTTTATCTTGAATGGGGTGTAACTATCTTTTTTACCCTCGAATATTTCCTTCGCATTTATATAATTAGAAAAAAACTTGCTTACATCCTTAGCTACTACGGCCTAATCGATTTGTTGTCAGTTTTGCCAGGTTATATCGGAATTTTCTTTTCCGGCGCACAAGGACTTATTGTAATTAGAGCCTTGCGATTACTAAGGATTTTTAGAATTTTAAAGCTTTCGCGATACGTACAGGACAGTGCAATGATTATTGCAGCTTTAAAAGCTAGCAGAACAAAAATTAGTGTGTTTTTATATGCGGTTATTTTAATTGTTATTATCATTGGTACTGTTATGTATCTTGTTGAGGGGGAGAAGAATGGCTTTGATAGTATTCCAGAGGGTATTTACTGGGCAATAGTTACACTCACAACTGTTGGCTATGGCGACATTGCACCAGCAACTACATTAGGCCGATTTATTGCCAGCTTTGTAATGGTTCTTGGATACGGTATTATTGCGGTGCCAACAGGGATAGTGACTGCTGAATTTGCAATGCACAAAAGGAAAAAGATTAGTACTCAGGTCTGCCCTGAATGTTTGTTTGAAGAACACGATCATGATGCTGAATTCTGTAAGAAGTGCGGTTCTAAAATTAACTGGCAAAAGTTCTATAAAAAAACTCCCAAAGCTACACCCCGGGAGTTATATCTACCTTTAGTTGTAAGTAGAGTATTGTTCAGATAATGGGGAAATCATTAACGGAACATTAGGCTATAAATTTAAAAATTGTTTACAAACCAGTCAGGCAAAATGTAAAATATATTTTTGCAAGTAATAAACGGTAATGAAGTGGTTTTATTATGCCCTCTTTCTTTGATAAGAATAATTAAACCACATTTCAATAAGGCTAGGTTTAGGTTGTGAAAGTTGTTTAAATTTAATTGGTTTAAACTGGTATCCTTGCTCAGCAAAATGTTCTAATACATGTGGAAGAGCATTGCTCATATTTTTCCATGCTTTTATTGAATCGTGAAAAACAATGATTGAACCTGATTTTGCATTATTTACAACGTTTTTAAGACATTGCTGAGGACTTAATTTTTTTTCGTAATCAATGCTCAAAACATTCCACATGATTACTTTGTATTTCGACTTAATTAATTGAAAATGAGGGTTTCGCAAAAGTCCTCTTGGTGGTCTGAAAAGGTTTGAGTTAATATATCCTGCTGCTTTTTCTATATTCTCAATGTACTCTTCTGGTGGTGTTATCCAGCCATTTAAATGATTAAAAGTGTGATTCCCAACAGAATGACCACTTTCCAAAATTTGTTTATAAAGATGAGGATATTTTCTTACGTTATCGCCCACACAAAAAAATGTGGCTTTCGCATCGTATTTCTTTAAGGTTTCTAATACCCATGGTGTAGCCTCCGGTACAGGGCCATCATCAAAAGTGAGGTAAAGCACCTTTTCTTTTTCTGGTATTTTCCAAACCAATGAAGGAAAAGCTTTAGTGACAAACTTTGGGACAGCGGCTAAAAACATATTAGTTAATTTATTGAATTTTACTATACTATAAAATACGATGTAAAAATAGGTTGATAGGTTGCTTTATTAACGATTTATTAATTAGAATATTTTATTTGAGCATTTATATACAAGCTTTATACCATAAAAAAAACGCCGGTTTTATAGTGAAACCAGCGTTCTTGAAATATATAATTTTTAGGATTATAAAATTAACATGGCATCACCATAAGTACCAAATTTGTACTTTTCTTTGATAGCTTCATCGTATGCCTCAAACAAGAAATCATAACCGGCAAAAGCAGCAACTGTCATTACCAAAGTGGTTAATGGTAAATGAAAGTTGGTAATCATGCTTGTTGGTACGCTAAAATCATAAGGAGGGAATATGAATTTATTGGTCCATCCTTCAAATGGTTTTAACTCTCCTTGTGTTGAAACTGAGCTTTCAAGTGTGCGAATAACTGTTGTTCCTACGGCACAAATCTGTCTTCGATGAGTTCGTGCACTGTTTACAATTTCAACAGCTTCTTGAGTAATACTGATTTCTTCCGAATCCATTTTGTGCTTGGTCAGATCTTCAACATCAACACCTCTAAAGTTACCAAGTCCTGCGTGCAATGTAATATATGCAAAATCAACACCTTTTATTTCAAGGCGTTTCAGAAGTTGTTTGCTGAAATGTAAACCTGCTGTTGGGGCCGCAACTGCACCAATATGTTTTGCAAAAATTGTTTGGTAGCGGTCGCTATCTTCTGGCTCAACTTTTCTATTGATAAACTTAGGAAGCGGAGTTTCCCCAAGATTGTAAAGCACCTCTTTAAATTCATCGTAAGGACCATCGTACAAAAATCTTAAAGTTCGTCCTCTCGAAGTTGTATTGTCAATTACCTCAGCTACAAGTAAGTCATTATCACCAAAGTATAGTTTATTGCCGATACGTATTTTTCTTGCAGGATCAACTAAAACGTCCCAAAGTCGTTGCTCTTTGTTTAATTCTCGTAACAAGAAAACTTCAATTTTTGCTCCTGTTTTTTCTTTATTTCCATAAAGCCTGGCAGGAAATACTTTTGTGTCATTAAAAACAAAAACGTCTTTGTCGTTGAAATAATCCAGGATGTCTTTAAATACTTTGTGCTCTATTTTTTTCTCAGCTCGGTTAATAACCATTAATCTTGATTCATCTCTTTCTGTTGCCGGATACTGGGCAATTAAATCCCGTGGTAAGTCAAACTTGAACTTTGACAGCTTCATTTACGTTTATTTTTTATATTAAACTTTATTTCTTTATGCTAACTGAGTTTCAGCTTCGCTAATATTAAATTCTTCAATTTTTAAGGCTTCATTTACATCAAAATCCCCAATTTTCGTCCTTCGTAAACCCGATAAATAAGCACCAGAATTTAATGCCTTTCCAATATCATTGGCTAAAGATCTTATGTAAGTGCCTTTACTGCAATTAATTCTTATTTTTAATTCAGGTAGCTGATATTCAAGAATTTCCAGTTCATGAATCTGAATGATTGATGGTTTCATTTCTACCTCAATTCCTTGTCTTGCTTTTTTATAAGCTCTTTCACCATTGACCCACTTCGCAGAATGTGCAGGTGGAATTTGTTCCTGCTCACCAATAAAACCATTAAGTGTTTCAATAACCAATTCCTTGGTGATATGCTCTGTTGGAAATGTTTTGTCAACGGTAGTTTCTAAATCAAAGGAAGGAGTTGTTGCGCCAATAAAAATATCAGCAACATATTCTTTTTTTGTTGCCTGAAATTTTTCAATTTCTTTTGTTTTTTTTCCTGTGCAGATTATCATTAGGCCAGTAGCTCTTGGATCAAGGGTTCCTGCATGGCCAACTTTGATTTTTGATTTTCCCAGGTGCCGTCTTATTTTTGCTCTAACCTTTCTAACCAAATCAAATGAAGTCCATTTAAAAGGTTTGTCAAATAATAAAACTTCTCCTTCAACGAAATTTAAATCTGAAAGAGTTTTGTTTGTCATAAATGCACCTAAGTTTTGGATTTTGGGCAAATTCTCCGATAATCAGTAAATTATCCCTAAAATTTAGCGTGCAAAGATAGGAAATTTATCTTAAAACCTGAAAAAAATTGGTGTTTTTAGTTTTTTTTAACTATAGATGCAGATAAATCCTTTGAATATTCGGCTAAAGATCGTTTTGAACCAATTTTTGGCTTGATTTCGTTTAAGAATTTTTTCAATTACAAAGAAAATAGTACTGCTATTAGTCCAACTAAAAAACAATAAAGTGCAAAGTATTTTAGTTTTGCCTTTTTTACTAATGCAATCATCCAGGTGCAGGCTATCAGACCAGTAACAAACGCAGCACTAAAACCAGCTGCAACGGGAATGGTTTCTGAGGTACTAAAAACGACATTTCCATCTATAAATTCCTTGGCCATTTTTCCTAAAATAAGAGGCACGACCATTAAAAATGAGAAGCGGGCGGCTTTTGTCCTGTCAATTCCTAATAAAACTGAAGTGGAAATTGTTGCTCCAGACCTTGAAATACCCGGCATAATAGCTACCATTTGGGCAATGCCTATAATAAATGCACTTGTAAGATTTACACTTTTCTTTGTTTTTTTTGCCTTGTCGGCAGCAACAAGCAGGGCTGCGGTCACAAATAACATCAGACCAACTAGTAGCACCTGCTCACTAAATAATGAATCGATAAAATCTTCATATTTTAGCCCTACAATCACAGCTGGTACCATTGAAATGATAATGTAAATACTAAACCTGAATTCTTCGTTGTTTCTAAACTTGAAAAGTCCTCTGATGATTGTTAAAACCTCTTTACGAAACACAATTATTGTACTAAGTGCAGTTGCAAAGTGCAGAACAACAGTCATTAATGCACTTTCTGCCGGGATTTGGTGGCTTCCAAAAAAAGCTTTGGCTAGTTCAAGGTGGCCACTGCTGCTTACAGGTAAAAATTCTGTAAGGCCTTGAATAAGGCCTAAGATAACTGCTTCGATCCAATCCATTTAGGTTTGATTTTAGAAAGTAAAAGATTTAGAAAATTACTCTTTTGGTTTTTTCATAATTGCCCAGATCTCAAAAATAAATCCGAACAATACTACTAATGGTGCAAGTACGATTCTTCGAAAGCTAAAAAGTTCTTCGCCATTAAATACATTTGGATCTTTTGAACCTCCTCCTACCATTAGAAGGAATCCTATAATGATTATTACAAATCCAACAGTAAGATAAATGTAGTTTTCTTTGCCAAGTGCAAATTCCAGTTTGTTTTCGCTTTCTTTTTTGGACATATTAAATCATTTTTGATTTTGAAAGGACAAAAATAAGAAGTTTTTTTATAACACTGACTTTTAATTTTGTTATGCCCAGGATTTAATAATAAAGTTGGTTAGACTTTAGTCTTAAATACCTATTAACGGCAAAGTAGGTTGATATTGCTGATAATAGAATTCCTAAAAATAACATGATGGAAAATATCAGGAATTTATCTCGAATAATTATAATATCTTCAAGTGTTGACTGGATAAAGTAAATTACAATAATCATAAACAAAATGGCAAATAGGGCACCTAAAGCACCAAAAAAGGAGCTTTTAAGAACAAATGGTTTACGAATGAAAGATGAAGTTGCTCCGACCAGTTGCATGGTGTTGATTATAAATCTTTTGGAGTAAAAGGCCAGGCGAATTGAGTTATTGATTAATGCAATTGAAATAATAAGGAAAAGTACGCTGAAAATTAGCAAAACTAAACTTATTTTTTTTACATTGTCATTTACGAGATTTACCAATGATTTCTGATAATAAACCTCTTTTACTAAATCGTTCCTCTTTAACTGTCTTTCAATTACTTTTATGCTGTCAATGTTTGCATAGTCAGCTTTTAGTTTTACGTCAATTGATGATAAAAGTGGATTATAGCCCAAAAATCCTACAAAATCTTCACCCAATTCATCTTTTAATTGTCTGGCAGCTTCTTCTTTTGAAATATAAATGGTTTCAAGAACGTACTCAGATACATCCAGTTCCTTTTGCAAACGAATTACATTCATTTCATTTTCATCAGAGTTGAGTATTATTGAAATTCCAATACTTTCTTTTGCGTAATCGGATAATCTTCCGGCATTAATCACTAAAAGAATGATTAGGCCTAACATAAATATTACCAGTGTAATACTTATAGTTACTGATAAATAGGAGCCAGTTAACTGACGTTTCGAAACTTCATTTGAATTGGTTGCCATTTTAAAACTTTGATATATCGGCACTAATATAAGAATATCCAATGTAAGTTAAAAGTATTTTACATAAAGTATTGTAAGCCTTGCATAAAATGAAGCTGTAATTTCGCAATAAAATATTAAATTTGCGCCTCTTTTAAAAGCAAAACTTAAGCAGTGGGAATTATAAAAAAACAAAGCATTCAGGGCACCATTTTGCTTTATATTGGTGTGTTTATTGGCTTTATAACTACAGCTGTGTTGTTCCCTCGAATATTAAAGGAAGAGGAAATTGGCTTGATTAATACTTTATTGGCTTATTCGATTGTATTTGCACAATTTGGAACTCTGGGTTTTAACAGTGTTATCACTAAATTTTTTGCATATTTTAGAAATTCTGAAACCAAGCATAATAATTTCTTTTTCTTTGTTTTCGCCATAATTGTTATTGGAAGTGTTATTTCTATTGCAATATTTTATTTTTTTCGTTCAACGATTATCGAGCAAAACATCAAAAACTCGCCATTATTTGTTGAGTATATTGATTATTTGGGTCCTTTGGTTTTTTTTTCTCTAGTTTTTTTCCTGTTAGATAATTATTATACACTTCTATTTAAATCAGTTAGAGGAATCTTTTTGAAGGAGCTTGTGCAAAGGGTAATAATCTTAGGAATACTAGTTTTTTATTATTTAGAAATTATATGCCAAAAGAACTTTTTTAATTTATACGTAATTGCTGTTTGTTTACCAAGCATAATACTCATTATTACTTTAATTTTTGAGGGGGAGTTTGTTATAAAACCAAAGCTAAATTTTATTTCAAGAACTGTTGGACAATCTATGTTAAGCGTAAGTGTTTTTGGAATTCTTGCAAGCTTGGTAGGAAGTGCTAATATGCAGATTGACAAAGCAATGACTAGTTCAATGATTGGTTTAGGTGCAACTGGAATATATTCCACTGTATCCGTGTTTGCCTTATTTATTAAGGTGCCTTCTAGAGCAATGCTTAAAATTGCTTCAGCAATTATAGCTGAAGCATGGAAAAGAAATGATCTGGAGGAAATTAAAACAGTTTACGTAAAAACAAGCTTTAATCAATACTTGATTGCTTTGCTTGTTTTTGTTGGTCTACTAACAAACATTGACAATATATTTAATGTTTTAGGTGAAAATTATCTGCAAGGGAAGTATGTCATTTTAATTCTTGGGTTTGCTTATACCTTTGAAATGGCAACAGGGGCAGCCAATAATATTATTGGTACCTCAAAATACTATAAATATTTAACATGGTTCGTAGCTTTGATGTTAATTATTGCTGTTTTATCAAATCTTATTTTTATTCCAATATTTAGTGTTGCTGGGGTTGCACTGGCTACAGGCATAACAACCATTACCTTTACTTTGATGAAATTGATTTTCATTTATAGAAGGTTTAAAATTCAGCCATTCAGCCTTAGATTTTTGCTTGTTACATTTATTGGCGTTTTTGTTTACATAATTTCACTGATAATTCCCGTATTTGGAAATTATATTTTAGACATTCTGTTAAGAAGCTCAATTGTGACAATCTTATATGTTGCATTAGTATTTTTAACTGGAGTATCCGATGATTTAAATAATATTTTTAAAAGTTTATTAAATAAGTATAGATAATGAATTATTTAAGAAAGTTTTTTAATTTATCTCCTATAGGTGTGAAAATATATTCACGAAAGTTTTTATTTGGGGAAAAAAGAATTGATTATCAGAAAAGGTTCGTTAATTTTAATATAAAAGAAGGGGCGAAAGTATTAGATATAGGTAGTGGTGGTTCGCCTTTCCCTTTTGCAACTCAATTAGTTGATAAATTTCCGCAAAAAACTCATCATAGATATGAGAAATTTGACACAAAAGGGCTACCCTTTGTACAAGCTGATGTTGAAGATTTGCCATTTGAAGATAAATCGTTTGATTATGTTTATTGCTCTCATGTACTTGAGCATACCAATAATCCGGCTAAAGCCTTGAATGAAATACAAAGAGTTGGTAAAAGAGGTTTTATTGAGGTCCCAACAAAAATGTCAGATACTATTTTTAATTATACACGCCTAAAACATTTTCATAGGTGGTATATAAATAAAGTCGGGAGTAAATTAGTCTTTATTGAATATGGAGAAGATGAACAAAGAGATACGGAAGACCAAGAATTTTTATTTATGACTCATTCGCTATTTACAAATAGTTTCAAACGATTATTTAGAAAGCATAGAGATCTATTTTCGGTTTTATATACGTGGGAAAACAAAATAGAATTTATTGTTATCAATAATGATGGTACTATAATATCAGGTAATGGATAAGTATATTTGTTAAATGAAACATATTAACTAAAATAATTACATAAACTTGATTTTGAGTTATGAAAAAGATTTTTTTAATTTTGTCTTTTGATTATGAATTACCTCTAGGGGGGGGCAACGATTACAAAAAAGGGTTGTTCACTCCTACTGAACGATTGTTGAATTTGGCAACTGAAAAAAAAGTGCCTTTGGCTTTATTTATTGACGTTTTAAGTTATAAAATGTTTAAACAATGGGGTGACGAAGCTTATACTTTTCCATTTCAAAATCAGGTTCGACAAGCTCTTATTAATGGACATGATATTCAATTGCATATTCATCCTCATTGGATTGCAAGTAGTTACAAGAATGGCAATTTTATACCTTCTAGAAAATTTAAACTCTCAGATTTTAAAAACTCAGTGGGTGATGAAAGTATTGAGTCAATAATTTCAGATTCAGTTAGGCTTATAAATGAACTTTGCAATATTGAAACAAATTATAAGTGTATAGCATATCGAGGCGGAGGGTATAACCTTAGACCTGAAACAGGACGAATTTTTAAAGCATTATTTAATCAAGGTGTTAGAATTGATAGCTCAATTGTAAAAGGATTATTCAGTAAAAGTGATTTAAGAAATGAGGATTATAGAAAAATGCCAAGTAAATCTAATTGGTTTATTAACTTAGATGGGAGATTAGATAAAGAAGTCGAAAAAGGTCTTCTGGAAATCCCTGTGACAACTATGCCTGTTTTCCCCAAATATAGGATTGAACGTGTTGTGAAAAAACTGAAAAACAAAAAACACTATGCCAATATTGCCTATAAACATGGAGGACAAGGGTTTAATTTCGTAGTAGATAATTTTGTTAACAAATTAAGAAATGCTTATTTTGCCCCATTAGTTCTGAGTTTTGATAATCTGACAACAGATGTTAATAATTTGGAACAAATAATGAAATATTCTTTAAGAAAATATAGTAATGAAAAAGAAATAATACTTTGTGCAAACTCACATCCAAAGGCTTTCGGTGAGCATCAATATAAATTGATGAGTGATTTTATTGATTTGATTAGAAATAAGTATGGGCAAATTGTTGAATTTGTTACCTATAAGGATGTTTTTTACAGACGGAGTCTGAAATGAATATTATAATTGGGGAAAATATGTCGGAAAAGGATCAGATTATAGATATATTGGACTTTTTAAGATTTCATCATATTGCAATAGCCGTAAAATCATTTGAAAAGTCAATTAATTATTATAAA
Organism: Bacteroidales bacterium; assembly: GCA_050296515.1. Lineage (GTDB taxonomy): Bacteria > Bacteroidota > Bacteroidia > Bacteroidales > NBLH01 > NBLH01. The sequence goes on from JBNKRJ010000072.1 coordinate 10,716, forward strand.
AGTTTAGCATATAATTGTACTCAAGTAATTTATGATCCAATTCAAAATGTAGAGTTGGTATTTTGTTATTCTAATTTAATGCCCAATGTTGAACTTGTAAAGCCATTTGACGAAAACTCTCCTATTGTTAATTTACTTCAAAATAAAGATACAATTATTTATCATCAGTGTTATCAAACCAATAATTTGAGTAAAGCAATAGAGTATTTGCAAAGAGAAAACAAGGTTTTCTGCATTAGTAAACCAAAACCTGCCATTCTTTTTAATAATAAAAATGTATCTTTTTATCAAGTTCCTAATGTTGGGCTTATTGAAATGTTAGAAGTGAAAGAATATGAATGACTTAAAATACTATCAGATTTTAAAAGAAAACAATGCTCTGTTAAAGCAAAATGCTCATTTAAAGTCATATAGGATTGCTTTATTGTCAAATTGCATTGTTTCTCAACTCAAAGAAATACTAGAGTACTCTCTCGGTAAAGAGAATATAAATGCTCAAGTTGATGTTGGCAATTATGATAATATTTTGCAGGATGCGGATACCTTTAAAAACCACGATTCGGTTATTATTTTTTATGAGATATTTAACATGGTTGATGGTTTTTTTTATAATTATTACAAATTCTCCGAAACCCAATTGCAAAATTTTATAAAATTGATTGAATCACATATTTCGCTACTAATCAATGTTTTGAAAGATACTCCATTAGTCTTTTTTAACAAATTTCAAAGTGTATATTTTAATGCCAAAAGATTGGATTATGTTGTAGATGAACTAAATAGCTTTTTGTTTAAGTCTCTACCTACTAATTTCATATTAATCGACATGAATAGGCCTTTTTTTGAGGTTTCGATTAAAAAATCTGTAGATTGGAAAAATTTTTATAATAATAAAATGCCTTATACTTTGGACTTTTTAAAAGCCTATGTGAAAGATATTAAGCCTTTGGTTATGTCAGTACAAGGAAAGTCAAAAAAAGTTCTAATTCTTGATTGTGATAATACCTTATGGAAAGGCATTGTTGGTGAGGATGGACTAAGTGGGATAAAGGTATCACCAAATGATAAAGTTGGTTGTGTTTTTGCTGAGGTTCAATCACTTGCACTTGAATTAAAGAAGCAAGGTGTATTATTATGTATTTGTAGTAAAAATAACCTCACAGATGTTGACGATATTCTTGAAAATCATCCTGATATGATTCTACGAAATGCAGATTTTGCTATAAAAAAAGTAAATTGGGAAGATAAAGCCACTAATATAAGAGCGATTGCCAAAGAGTTAAATCTTGGAATAGATAGTTTTGTCTTTATAGATGATTCTGATTTTGAAATTAACTTAATAAAAGAAAAACTTCCTGAAGTTGAGGCTATTCAAGTACCTAAGGATATTTATTCATATCCTGAAGTAATTAGAAATACAATGTCTTTATTTTATTCAAAGAGTTTAAGTGATGAAGATAAAAAAAGAGATCAAATATATCGAGAACAAGCGGAGCGAAATGAGGCAAAAAGTCAATTTAGTAATATTACTGATTATTTAAGTGCTTTAGAAATAACTCTAGAAATATTTTTTAATGAAGACAAACAAATAGCCAGAATGGCTCAAATGACACAAAAAACAAATCAATTTAATTTAACAACAAAGAGATATACTGAGAAAGAAATAGAATTGTTTTGTGAAAGTACAAAGTATGATCTTTTATCCTTCGCAGTAAAAGATAAATATGGTGATAATGGTATTACCGGGCTATTAGTAATTAAATATTCTTTAGATCGAGTAGCCAACATTGATTCATTTCTTATGAGTTGCAGGATTATTGGGCGTAATATAGAGTTTGTAATGCTGGATTATTTGGTGGATTATTTAAAGAAAAAAAATGTTCAGGAACTTTATTCAAGTTATATTAGAACAAAAAAGAATGAACAAGTGAGTAATTTATATGATAGATGTGGGTTTAATATAATTGAAAAAGTAAGCAACGAAATTAAATATAAGTTGGAATTAAGTAAGTATATTTATTCGAAAATTGATTATATATGTATAAAATAATGGAAAATAGAATTAAAGAGGTTGTTTCAGCCGTTTTTGATGTGGATGTATCAGGAATATCGCAAAATACACATTTATCTGATTTTGCAAATTATGATTCATTAGGTTATGTGAACTTGTTAGCTGCTCTAGAAGAAGAGTTTGGTTGTAGCTTTGATTTTGAAGAGATTCAGAATATTGAATCTTTCAGACAAATTGTAGATTTAGTAAGGAAATATAAATAGATGAAACTTATTCTGGAGCAGATTGTAGAAAAGATCGAAGGAACCAATCCAAGGCACGGTAAAAAGGTAAGGGCTAATATTGAACAATTGGCCCCTTTTTTCAAAGAAAGATCTGAAACATATTTTAAGAAATTACAAAGTGTTTTGAATGAGAAGAATAAAGATATTGATTATGGCATAGAGTGTTATCTTAAAATGACTAATGATATGTTGTTTGAACAACTTAAATTCAGAAAAACAGGAAAATACTCGAATGATTCATTTTCTGATGTTTTTCAAAAAGTATACAATAACCGGGATGTCATGGAATATCATATGATTGGTTTAATGATTTCACAGTTTTTATGGAAGCAACATTTTGAAGTCCTTGAGTTTTTTATAAATAATTTAAAAGGACAGCAGGGGATTACTAAAAGATATCTTGAAGTAGGTGGAGGGCATGGTTTATATGTTTCTGAAGCATTAAAGATACTAGATTTTTGCGATTTTGACTTGCTTGATATAAGTCCTTCATCAATTGAAATAGCCAAGAGGTTTATTGATAATAATATAGTAAACTATATTAGTTCTAATATTTTTGCCTATATCCCTTCAAAAAAATATGATTTTATAACTTTGGGGGAGGTTCTTGAGCATGTTGAAGCTCCATCGGAATTGTTAGCTAAAATACATACACTTTTAAACCCTGGAGGTGTTCTGTTTATTTCTGCTCCAATAAATTCCCCAGCTATTGATCATATTTATCTTTTCGAACATGAAGAACAAATTAGAGAATTGGTGTTGGAAAATTATTCAATAAAGAGAGAGAAACTTGTCTTGAGTGAAAATATTGATATTGAGAAAGCTAGAAAATATAAAGTTCCAATAATGTATGCTGCATTCTTAAAAAAAGAATAAAAATGTATTTAGATAATATTCTTAACAGTTTACTTCCGGAGAAATATTATAGGAAATTAAAACTAAACTATCGAAAAATAAGAAAAACAGTTCTACCTAAAATATCCGAAAAACAATTTCGCAAAATATTATCGAATAAACTTCATCTAACAAAGGGAGCTGTTGTATTTGTTCATAGTAGTATTACAAATCTGAATGTCAGATTTTCTCCTTCTCAATTATTAAATATCTTATTGGACGCTGTTGGTGAAGAAGGAACCATTTTAATGCCTTGTAATCATTTAAGGGAGAGGGCAGAAGAGTCTCTGAATTCTAACAAGGTTTTTAATGTGAAGGGAACTCCTACAACTATGGGTTTGCTTCCTGAATTGGCGCGGAGACATAAAAAAGCATTTAGAAGCCTGCACCCGACCCTATCTGTTGTTGCAATTGGAAAATTTGCTAAAGAATTAACACAATCTCATCATCTGTCAATATATCCTTTTGGTGAATTGAGTCCATATTATAAAATAACAGAATATAATGGAATAATTATTGGTCTTGGACTTGAAACAGGACAATGCCTGTCATTTGTTCATTGTTCGGAAGACATTCTTAAGGATAAGTTTCCCGTAAAAACCCAAATGGATGAAGTATTTATCGGTAAAGTTATAGACTATGAAGGTGATGAGATTGATGTGGAAACTTTAGCATCTCATCCAAATACTGGTTTTAGAAATATAACTAATTATATCAGGAAATATATTCCAAATAATATTTGTGCAGATATAAAACAAAACGGGGTGAAATATTTTTATGCACATTCGGTTGATCTTCTTAAAATTATGACTGAAAATGCATTGAATGGCATAACAATATATGATAAGTCTGTGTATAAATAGGGATATTAAATGTTGAAACAATTATTTTCTCGATAGAATATGGTTGTTTCTCCACTATTTACACTAGCTGGCAATAAACCCTTAAAAAAGACCCTCTTAAATCCTTTTTTTAATAAAAATTCTATTGATTCAGAATAACTAACTCTTTCAGAGTTGTCAAAGATGATTACCCCTCTTTCAGTTAAAGAGTATATTGAGTTATAGATACAATTATTTCTATCTCTTCCATCAATAGCAATGATATCAAATTTTTCATTCCGTTTTTGTGCTACTCTGCAATAATTTCCGTTGTAGTCCAATTCTACGTAAATAAGTTCAACATTTTCCTGTTTTCGTCACCTTTTTGGGACACCCTTGTAATTCATTGATATTCAATATTATTTTATTATCTTTGGGTGTCCCGGAGGTATTTTTATGTTTATCAGGCAAAAGAGAAATGCATCAGGAAGTATTAGTATTCAGATTATTAGCAAGAATAAAGGCAAGTACAAGGTACTAAAATCAGTAGGCTCTGCCACACAACAGTAAGAAATTGACAGATTACTTTTGCAAGCCAAAACTGAAATAAAAAAGCTCCAGAATAAAGACCAACTAAAGCTTTTTCATTCCTCCCATGACGAATCAATAAGTAACTTTCTTAAGTCTTTGAATAATTCAAACATTAAAACAATTGGGCCGGAGTTGATATTTGGGAAAATTTTTGATTTTATAGGCTTAAACCAAATTCCTGATGAATATTTCAGGCATTTTGTAATTGCCCGTTTAGCATTTCCTTTAAGCAAACTAAAAACAGTGGACTACCTTCAACGCTACCAGGGTATCTGTGTTGAAATCAGTGCAGTTTACCGCTTCTTGGATAAACTTAAAAACCATAATAAAGAAGAAATTGAGCAGATAATATTCAATCATACCAAAAAGGTTTTCGCTGGCAATATTAGTGTTGTACCTAAAAAAATAAGATAAAAAGGGAGAAAAGTGATATAAAATACTTATTTTTAATTTGTTAAGAAAAAAACGAAGTATAAAAACATCACTTTTCAGATGAAAAATAACAAGAAAAAACTTAAGAATTAAGTTAAAACTCTAAAGCACTCATTTACAGGCAGCAACATAACAAGATATTCAGGTTTGAATGTAATTGCAAAATATATCAACCGAAAA